>JAUNSK010000045.1 GCA_030539275.1 Oscillospiraceae bacterium
CGCATAAAAATACCCCCTTTACTGGTGTTGTCCAGTAAAGGGGGTACATATCAAAGATCAGCCATTTTTGTTTTTTTATCTTCTTTCAACAAGAGCCAGTATATTTTTTACATCCATCAAGCCTTCAAAAACCAATAATTCATCAGCCTGTATGTATTTGTTGCTTGATTTCATGTCCCGCATTGTAACTCCAGGTTCAGAATGATTTGCATGTCCCGGATATATTCTGCATGTATCAGGTATAATTTCCCGAAGCCGTGTAACACTTTTGTATAATGCGCTTACATCTCCGCCTTCCTCATCCACAAAAGTACAGCCTTCGATCAGAATTGTATCTCCGCAGAATAAACTATCACCACATAAAAAACATGATGAGCCTGTAGTATGTCCTGGCGTCAGTAGAGTCCTTACTTTCATTGAACATATATCAAGTATATCGTTATCATCAAACAGAACCATATTAGGGCATGAGAAATTAAAATCCGCTGCCTCTGTTGCGCTGACGTATACCGGTATATCATACAAATTCGTAATTTCTTCAATAAGATTAATATGGTCAAAATGTGAATGCGTTATCAATAAGGCATTTATTGTGCAGTTATTCTGTCTGGATTCATCAAGTATTTTATCAAGGTTCCACGACGGATCAACTAAAAATGATTCATTGGTCTCTTCATTAATGCACATATAAACGCAATTTTTTATTATCCTTTTGCTCGTTCTGATTGTAATTGTTTTCATATTAACTAAATCCCTTCTTGTCATATATCATAGTGTCTGTTCATAAAGAATTTTTATTTTTTCATTTGGTCTGGACGTACATAAACATGAATAACTGTCTATGCTTATATTAAGTCCGGTAATATAGTATGCCAGGTCTTTATAGTGTACCGATTCAGAGAATTGCCCTGTCTTAGATATAACAGAAAAACTGCTCAGTTCATCCAGTATGCCTGTACCTGCTGCTTTAAATACAGCTTCTTTTCTTACCCAGACATTATAAAAAGCGTCTTCAGCTGATGTACAGCTTCTGATATACCTGCTCTCTGATGAATGAAGACTATCGATTACTGATGCGTATTTTTTTTTAGAAGCACATTCTATATCCACACCTGTTACTGCATCGGAACATGCACATATCCAGTAACGCCCCGAATGTGATATATTAAAGTACATATCTTCATGCCCGAACAAATAAGGCTTCCTGTATTCATCACGCATTATTTGTATATCCTGCGTTTTTATCTTGAAATAATCACACAGCGAATACTTTAACCTGGCCTGAGAAATGATGTCCTTTTTATTATCAGATATAATATGGTACTTTTCTTTTAGTGACGCAACATAAATGTTATTATCTGACAATATATTATCAAATACATATATATTTGTTATTAAAGATCACCAGATTTCTTATTTATTTTCTGCTTTAATGAAATAACACATATTTAAATGCCAATCTATTATATTTGACATTCAAAAAATAGTATTGTATAATTAAAAAAAGTTTAATACAGTTCGTACGACATAAATGCACTACAAATTATCTTACATTGTCTCACGTCTGTTAAAAAAAGGATAGGTTAGGAGATATTTATGAATAAAAAAGAAGTAAACGAAATCAAGAAAAATTTTTCCGATGCCAACGGGTTTTTTACCGTTAATTCAATACTTACAACATATGTTGATCCGGAAAAGAACGTAAAATGCAAAATGCTTAAACCATACAGTATTATTCCTGAAGATGAACGTGAAGTCGTAACAGAAACACTGAAAAAAGTACTGACCGGCACAATCGGAAAACACCTGCTTGAATATGCATTTCCAAATGAAGCTTACGAAGAGGATGCTGCACAGAAAATCCTGTATGATGTAGTTTCCTCAAAGATGAAAGATGAAGCAATACTTGAAAAATACATAGATAAAATAATCAAAAATATTGAATACGCCGCATCATTTTCAATAATAACTGCTCACTGTACATACAGCATAAAGAGAAAAGATAAAAACGATGAAGACGATATTGACAATATCTCAGAAGAATTTAATTTTATTGTAACTGGAATTTGTCCTGTTAATACTGCAGATGTCGGACTGTTTTTTGACGAAGAACATATGATCATATCAAAGAAAACCAATAATGAGATGATCATCAGCCGTATACCTTCAGATGGGTTTATGTATCCGGTATTCAGTGACAGAAGTCCTGATGTAAACCATGTGATGTATTTTGCGAAAAAACCTGACAAGCCTAATATTTCAATTGTAGAAAATGTTCTTGACTGCACGTTTGTCATGTCTGCGCAGAAGGAAAAAGCACGCTTCCAGCAAGTACTCAACGCCGTAGTGTCTGACGAGCTCAATTATCATGTTATAACCAGAGTCAACGAAAAGATTAAAGAAGTTGTTGACCTTAGCAAGAGCGAAACAGAACCAGTTACTATAAATGATAAACAGCTCAAACACATACTTTCAGAAGCAGGAGTCAGCACTCAGAAGCTTGAGGCACTTGAACCTACATATAAAACTCTTGTTGGCGAAAACGGACTTACAGCTTCAAATCTGGCAGAAAACCGTATCGTAGTAGCAACCCCCGATGTAACAATCAATATAAAGAAAGATGCTGCCGACAAACTTAGAACAAGTATGATCCAGGGACGCAAATGTCTTATAATTGATCTGGATGACCCTAATATTCTGGTAAATGGTTTGCCGGCAAATCTTCAGTGATCTGAGGTGAGCCACTTGAATATTAACGAAGAACAAAAGAGAATTTTTTCTGAAATAATTAAAAATGAGCATAAACGCGAAATTCGTACGCTGAGCAGATTTGCATGCAGAAGTACTGAAAGCAAACGATACAACAAAGAAGACATTCCTGACCGGATCAATATAAGACCATCTTTCTTTCATGACACAGACAGAATAATTCATTCTAAAGCATATACAAGATATATTGACAAGACACAGGTATTTTCATTGTTTGACAATGATCATATAACCCATCGTGTACTTCATGTTCAGCTTGTATCAAAAATTGCACGAATGATAGGACGCTGTCTTCGCCTGAACGAAGATCTTATAGAAGCAATCTCACTCGCACATGATCTCGGACACGTTCCTTACGGACATGAGGGAGAACGATACCTGAATGAAATATGCATTGAAAATAGTCTGGGATATTTCTGTCACAACGCTCAGAGCGTAAAATTTTTAATGGAACTTGAAAACAGGGGAAAAGGTCTCAACCTGAGTCTGCAGGTACTTGACGGGGTACTGTCCCACAATGGTGAAATAATACAGGCAAAGTACGAACCCGACAAATCAAAGGACTGGAAAAAGTTCTTCACCGAATATGAAAATTGCTTTAAAAAGAATAATTTCAGCCGCGAGCTGATTCCTATGACACTTGAGGGATGCGTTGTCCGAATAAGTGATGTCATAGCTTATATAGGCAGGGATTTTGAAGATGCAATAAAGCTTAAGCTGATAAACAGAACTGATCTTCCTGATGAAGTTACAGAAGTTCTTGGCAGCAATAACAGTTCTATTATAAATGCACTGATAAGCGATATAGTAATTAACAGCTTTGATAAGCCATACTTGTCGTTATCTAATGAAACATACAGTGCTCTGATGACACTGATGAATTTTAATTACGATAAGATCTATAAAAATCCCGTTATTAAAAACGAAGATGACAAGATCAGAAATATGTTCAGTACTTTATATAATAAATATTCTGAAGAAATGAACAGTGCTGACAAGACTTCATCTATTTTCCGTGACTATATTGACAGCTATGAAAAAGAGTATATCGAATCATATGATGACTCTGACAAAGGACGTATTGTAGTTGATTACATTTCCGGAATGACAGACAGTTATTTTAATGAATCTTTTGAACATGCTGTTCTCCCGAAAAAGTTCGGCCGCGACATTACTGTTTGTGAGCAGTAAAGAACTCATCACTTTTGCCCTTGATCCACATTAACAGCTCTTCAAGTCCTTCTTTCGTGAATTCAAACTCCTGAGTATCGATTATATCCTGCTCGGGAGTTTTATCTATGCAGTTTTTACCCTGCCAGACTGTAACTTTAAAGCGTTCTCCCGGCCATATCTTATAATTAAAAACAGTGTTTTTGCTTCCTGAGAATATGTTCTTTTCCTTAAAGTACGTAAATCCCGGTACATCAAATTCCTTCATAAATGTGCCTCCTAAAATTATCAGATTACAATAACATTTCAGTATTACAAATATATAAGAATGAAATATTTCCTGTAATCTATTTTATATTATATTACAAATCTTATATTTTTTCAAGTTTGTCACCTAAAGTATTTATATAGAATATTATATATAGAGGTGGTGAATTATGCAAAAATCTAAGATACTATCCTTTATAGTTGCTTCGTTGGTTACAGTTTCACTGCTCATTACAAATGTTTGTGCACTGAAACCAGATTCAGACAAACTGATGAATGGAATCGATGTCAGCAGATATCAGCAAAATGTTGATTATACCAGCGTTTACAAATCAGGAATAAAAACAGTATACATCAGAGCAGCATATGGTCTCAGCAAGGATGTATACTTTGAAAGAAATTATAAAAATGCCCGGGACGCCGGGTTAAACTACGGATTCTATTTGTTTGTAACAGCCAGAAATGCCATAGAGGCGAGAATACAGGCAATCTTCTTTGCAACGCTGATAGAAAATACCGGTTATAACTGCCGCCCCGTTATGGACTTTGAAGATTTTAATGGATATACAAAAAGTCAGGTCAACACCGTAGGGCTTGCTTTTTTGCAGCAGCTTGAAGCGTCAACAGGTGTCAAACCAATCATATATACAAACTCTTATTCTGCAAACACAATATGGAACAAAGATGTAGGAAATTATTATCTGTGGGCTGCTCATTACGGTGTGCAGGAGCCACGAATTACATCCGGCATCTGGAACAGCTGGATCGGATTTCAATACAGCAGTACCGGGCGTGTTCCGGGAATATCTGGCCATGTAGACCTTGATAAATTTACTGATACTGTACTGATTAATTCGCCGCAGCCAACACCTCCGGCACCGGATATTCCCGATAAAAGCAAGACAGAAAACCTGTATACAGTTAAATATGGTGACTCATTGTATTCCATAGCACAGCAATTCAATACAACAGTAAGTTCGCTGGTACAGATAAACAGCATCAGGAACCCTGACCTGATTTATCCTGGTCAGGTACTGAAACTTAAAGCGTCATCATCGCAACCAGTTAATCCTCCTGCATCCCAGTATACAGTCTATACTGTCAAGTCTGGAGATACACTATGGGATATAGCAAATAAATTTAATGTGACAATAAGTTCAATTACAAGTGCAAACAATATACGCAATGCAAACCTTATTTATCCCGGCCAGAAACTCACAATAAACAGCACTGAAAATGCCGCAACTGAAAGACTTGTGATCACTGTGAAGCGGGGAGACACACTGAGTGGTATTGCTGACAGATACAATACAACTGTATCATCCCTGGTTAAAGCAAATAATATCTCTGATCCTGATTTAATTTATACAGGACAAACACTTATTATTGTATGACAAATAAAAAAGAGGTACTAAAAAGTACCTCTTAAGATAAAATGAAGTTATGTAATTAAATTACTTCTTAAGCTCGTTCATACAAGCTGGGCAAACGCTCTTGCCTTTGAACTCAACAAGGTTCTCATTGCTTGAGCAGAATATGCAGGAAGACTTGTACTTCTTAAGAATTACAGCATCCTGATCAACGTAGATCTCAAGGCTGTCTTTTTCGCTGATGTTTAATGTTCTTCTCAATTCGATTGGGAGAACTATTCTTCCTAACTCATCAATTTTTCTTACAATACCGGTAGATTTCATTGTAATATTCCTCCTAAGTGTAATTGGTAGTAAATTAAAATTTACCATAACTATATTATACAGTAATTGTATTGCTATGTCAACACTTTTTGAAAAAAAATAACTTTTTTCTTCGTTTTTCTTTTTAAAGTTGCCATAATAACAGATTTGATTCGCTTTTTATGTGCTATTATGACTATTATTGTAGTATATCCGAGAATTAAATATCTAAAATGAATAAAAAAATTAAAGAATATTTTATGGAATAATTGTATATTAATAAAAGGACAACCAGTCAGATATTTCTGCTTGGCTGTCCTTTTTATATAATTATTAATTTAAAATGTAAATATACTTATAAAAATATATTATGATTCATGGAAGAAGTAAGGAAGAGTATCATAAATATAATGTTTTACATATCCCCACCAGTGAGTTTTGCCGGGAGCAACCATGAAATAGAAGTTACCCTTTGAAAAATCTGAAGTGAAGACAAACTGACTCATCTTCTGCATCTCCTGCATCTGAGGATTCATATTTGGATATGCAATATCATCTGAACCTGTTGAGCACATAATGAAGTACTCATTCTTTGCAAGTCCGGATCTGTCAATTGCATCTGCAACTGACTTGGCCTTGTTGTAGCCGCTTCCGCTTGCTTCCCAGTTGTCACCGCTGAGCGGCATCCAGTATGCACAGATATCAAGGCAACCATTGACAAGTCCTGCCCATGTAGAAGCCGAACCCATTGAGAAACCGCCATATGCTCTGTGCATTCTTGAAGCTTTCAGATCAGCTTCTGATGTTGAATCTGCATATGTAGAATATTTTCCTTCAACGAATGGGATTACACTTGCACGCCATTCCTTGTAGAATGTCTGAGCTGCACACTTGTTAAATGTAGGAGTAACAACGATCATTGGTTCAAGTTCACCGTTCATTATCATATTGTCAAGCATCTGTCCAAGTTTTACGTCATCGCTGAAGATTGTATTTTCGTTTTCTCCGCCGCCGTGCATCAGGTAGAATATGTTGTACTGTTTGCTGCTGTCATATCCGTTAGGAAGATAAACATTAAGGGTATTCGATCCGTTTATTCCATTGTATGTTTCCTTGACTATCTTTCCTGCCTGTGCACATGGATTGAAGTAATTGCCCGGAGCCTCTCTGAACGAAACATTCGGATTATAATCGAAAGGTGTTGTTTCCGGTTGCGTTGGAACAGGTGGATCAGGAAAAGCAGTTATCTGTCCGAGCATATATTGAATAAGCAGTGTTGCATCTGTGAGATCTACATCACCATTTGAGTCAGCATCAGCTGTTTTCGGAGGTGCAGTTTTCGGGTTCAGAAGACAGTTCTTCAGCATTATCAGATCAATTATACTGATCTTTTCGTCACCGTTAAGATCACCTGTTACTTCGCTGACAGGACTTGTAGACTTAATGCTGCCTTTAACACCGATTTTAAAATCATCAACATAGAAGTCAGAAGTTCCTGATTCTGTCTCGACATACAGTACAGGATCTGTTGCCCCTGCAGGTATCGTATATTCTGAATTTGCAAGAACAGCCCACTTTTTATCCTTGGAGTATGCTGATGCTATATGATCATAGTATGTTTCTTCACCGGATGTATACTGCAGTGAAAGCATCATCAGTGTCTGTTTATTTGAACATGTTGCTGCTGCTGCACTGAAAGCATATGTTGAACCGGCTTTGAAAGTATCCGCATCAAGGGCTACCTGTGCACCATTCCATGAGTCTGATCTGCCGCTTACAAAAAGTGATTTTGAACCTTGAATATAATTATCTGAACTGATAACTGCGGAATCTGCAGATCTTGCCTCCCAGCCGCCTGTACCGTCTTCAAAATAACAATATGAAATAATGTCATCCGCTGCAGCAGAAGTCTCCAGTACAAATTGAAAGCCCCTGCAGTCAGATGCCAGTAAAGCTGAGCAAACAGATAATGCTGCTATTGATCCAAGTATTCTTTTAAGTTTCACTTAAATACCTCCATTTCTTAATATGTAAAATATTATGTAATTCACATGTGTATAACATCATCTTTATTACTGCATTTTACATATTGAATGTATTTTACATATTTTATAAAAATATTATATCATATAATTTTATATGAATCTAATAAAAAAAACATAAGAATGTCAAAATATTGATGTAAAATGTAAACGATTTAATTAAAGTAATTTCTATATTATATATATTTTGATATAATAAGTTTGATTTATCTGGCTATATATGTTATAATGTTATTGGAATACTATTATCTTTTTTATAAGAAGGGATATACAAATGAAATTCAGTACATATCTGTTTGATTTCGATTATACACTGGTTAATTCTGAAAAGGGGATCGTAGACTGCTTCAGACATATATTCGAAAAGTATAACCACACAGGCATATCTGATGAAGTGATCAGGCGCACAATAGGCATGACTCTGCAGGACGCATTCACAAGCATGACAGGAATAACTGATGCTGATACTCTTGAACTGTACAGACGTGATTATGTAAAAAAATCTGATGAAATAATGAACCCGAATACAAAATTTTATCCTGATTCAATAGAAGCCATGAGACGTCTTAAAGAATCAGGATGCGTCACCGGGATTATATCAACAAAATATCGTTACCGGATACAGGCCTTTTTAACTGATACTGACACCGAAGATCTTTTTGATATCATAGTCGGGGGAGATGATGTCTGCAATGCAAAGCCTGACCCGCAGGGAATCAACCAGGCAGTCAGCAGGTTAGGGTGCAGCAAATCAGATACTGTGTACATAGGAGACAATATAATCGATGCGATGGCAGCACATAATGCAGGTGTGAATTTTATTGCGGTCACCACCGGAACAAACACTGCAGAGGAATTTTCACTATATGACTGTGTCAGTATAATGACTTGTCTGTCTGAACTTATTTAAAATGAATATATTAATATAATAAAAAAGAGGAAGCTCACATCTGATCTGATATGTACCCCCTTTACTGGACAACACCAGTAAAGGGGGTATTTTTATGCGT
>JAUNSK010000006.1 GCA_030539275.1 Oscillospiraceae bacterium
TAACCACATCGCCGATTTTCTCATAGGTGGTATTATCGGAATATGAAATATATACATTTAAGTAATCAAAGAGCCTGTTTAGCATAAATAAAATGGTATAGAGGTATGCCTATGTTCTCTTTTCACTCCAATGTCATCTGTAATTATTCTGTCATTGAAGTTGCAAGAGGATAGAGAATTTTAGTTTATGGATGAGTATTCGCTTTTAAAAGAAACAAGTCTTTTCGCATATTTTCAAAGAAAACGTAAGTTACAGCAGGGATAAATCCAAACTCAAAGAGATAGGAAATATTTTCCTTATCCGTCGCTTTATGCGGTTTGGAATATTTCAATTACCTGGTTGATCTTAAATATAAGACATATAAAATCCACTCTGTTTTGCAGGGTGGATTTTTTTATGCCGCCTGAGCTATATTGTATTAAAAAGTTTTAAGAATATTGTTTTAAATAAAAATACTTAGTAAAAAACTGGTTGATTTAAAAACAAAATATTGATATAATATAAGCATATATAAATAATAATAGACGGAGGCACATAAATGACACGAAAAAAGAAAAAAGTATCGATAATACTGGGAATCATTGCTGCAGTGATAATTCTGCTGCTGGCTGGTTTTTCCTATTATGTGGGTAATCAGGTTTTTGAAGGATCAACACGGCTTATAACAAATGAAGAAACGAGGGAAGTTCCCGATGGATTCTGGGATGATTACGGTATAGACTATGATGAATTCTGTGATAAATATAAGGTAGAAAAAACAGAGATTACATCTTCACTTGACGGTCATACAATACCTGCTGACTATATATGGAGTTACAATAAAAACAATAATGTGGTAGTTATGGTTCATGGACTTGGCGGAAACAGATTTACAAATTATCCTATAGCAAAGTTCTTTCTGGAGAACGGATACAATGTTGTTACATATGATCAGAGAAGTACAAATGAAAACATGGCAGAGAGATCGACATTCGGATATCTGGAGAAGTATGATCTTATTGACTGTATAAATTTTGCACAGCAGTACGCGCTGGGATACAAAATAGGTGTATGGGGTGAGTCATTCGGAGGGGCTACAGCAGTCCAGGGTGCTGCATTTGAAAAAACTCAGGATTATTTATCATTTCTTATACTTGACTGTCCTGTCAGCAGCATGGAGTGGATGGTTACTGAAGAAATGAAGAGTATGAATACAGGCATGCCAGTTGGATATATGGCGTGGTGCGGAAATTTTGTTAATAAGATGAAGCTTGGATTTACTTATAAGGATGCTGATTCAGCGCAGGCAGCAAAAAAAATCACAATACCTTCGCTTGTTATCAACAGCGAAACAGACACTATTACTCCATACTTTATGGGAAAGGATATCTTTGATAATCTTGCAAGCACAGATAAGGAGCTATGGACAGTTGACGACTGTGGCCACACTGAAATGTGGTTAAAACACAATAAAGAGTATCAAAACAGAGTTCTTAAAATAATAGGATAAGAGGCAGGCAGAAAAAAATAACGTTCAACAGGAGGTAGATATGCAGCACTTTGGTACTAAAACTTTTGAAACATCAAGGCTTATTTGCAGGCAGTTCATTTCTGAAGATTATGAGGATATGTTGCGAAACTGGGCTGCTGATCCTTGTATTCAGGTAGAATATGGTGAACCGGTTTATGATAGTGTATATAAAGTAAAGGAATTATTATCAGACTATATTGATAATTATCATAGCCCTGATTATTACCGGTGGGCGATCATTGAAAAATCAAGCAAAGCAAATATCGGACAGATAGCTTTCTGTAAAGTCTATTCAGAGTGTCAGACTGCAGAAATCGAGTACTGCATAGGTAAAGAATTTTGGGGAAAAGGATATGCGGGTGAGGCCTTAGAGGGGCTTATTGATTTCGCTTTCAGAAATACAGATTTCATAAAACTTGAAGCATATCATAGATGTGAAAATCAAAAGTCAGGCAGAGTATTAGAAAAATCCAAGATGCATATTACCAGTACGGTAGAGCGTTTCATAAGAGAAAATATCATACCACAAGGCGAAGTGTGTTATTGTATTACTAAGGATACATATGATCTCTGATTTACTAATTTATTTTTTTGAGAAGGAAAATATTATCAGATAAAAAATTTGTCATAAACCGTATATGCATTAGAGAGGATCTGGTGTACAGAAACAGAACCATAAATGAGATGCAAAGAATAGATACCTGACAACATTTATTATTTTTATTATTAAATATTTATATTCTAATTTGTAAATAAATAAAACAGAGCTCATGACTTTTTTAGCCAGAGCTCTGTTTTTTAATATTAAAATGTAAAATCTAAGACAAAACGCATTTAAAAATAATATCTTGTGAATAAATAAAAAATATGGTACAATATTCAAATAAGAGTATCTGAGATTAAAATATTATTAAAAACCGAAAGGTGGGTATATATGTTTGATATTGAAGATAAGAACTATTGTCCTGTGATAAAAGAATTAACCGAATATGTTGACTTTTCGTTGTTTAATGAACTTATAAGCTACATGGAAAGCGAGTATAAAGCGCAGGTAAAAATTGAATACAGCGGAGATAAGGTCCTGCTCGGCTGGAATGTTAAGTTTAAAAAAGCAGGCAGGACGCTATGTACAGTATATCCGAGAAAAGGCTATTATCATATGCTGCTGATCGTTGGCAGTAAGGAAAAGCAAAGAACAGAGCAGTTGCTGCCGACACTAAGCAGCGAATTTCAGAAAATATATAATGATACCAAAGAAGGCATGGGACAAAGATGGATGCTGTTTGACTTTGCAGCCCGCACGGATCTTTATGATGATGTACTGAAGATTATCCGCATAAGACGTGAAAGCAATTTAAAGAGTGTAACAGAGAAAAAATAAAAGCATCAGCTAATCACAGTATTAAATTTATCCTCTGCACTGCCTATCCAGAACTTTCAGCTGTTCAATGCAGGTTCTGTTTACACGTGCGTCAGGAAAGTGTCCGCAGTTTTCTATAACAATAAGCCTGACGTTCTTGTTTTTGTTTGTCTTAATAAATTGTTTTACAAACGCTGTTGGAGTAACTATATCTGTACTGCCCTGAACGATGGTGTATGGTATTTTTATATTGCTCAGAAGTGGACGTACATCCTGCCTTACAAATTCCTCAATGAGTGTGTTGTTTTTTGCATATCCGTTTATCACTACTGCCTTTAGATCCCTGAACCTGTAGTCAGGACTGGAAAGCATTCCTTTTATTATTTTAAATACCGGCAGTTTTTCCGTTTTGTCATGCTTTGATCTGCAGAAATACCCGTCAGTATACCTGTTTACAAATCCCATGATTTTTTTAGCGTTTTGTGCATTTATATCATTTTTATAAGTTTCCAGCTGCTTTTTCTTGCATTCCGGCATTCGGGATTTTTCAAGTGTGGTAAACACCTCGTCATTAAAGGTTTCGTTGTGCAGAACCTGACCATTGCACACTGCTCCGTCAACGTATTCAGATCCTGATGCTGCCTTCAGCGTAAGAAGGCTGCCCCATGACATACCGAAGAGATATATTCTGTTATGCTCAAATCTGCTGTGGATATAGGATATGAGTTCGAGAGTCATTTTTTCAAAATCGTCTATATGAAATGAATCATCGATTACCCGGTTGTTGATTCCACATCCGAGCTGATCCCAGCAGACGAGAGTGAAATATTCTTTTATTTCAGGGAATAGTCCGCGTGATCCGACATTAAAGGGGATGGGTGAGCCTGGTCCTCCGTGCAGACATATTACTACTGGGTTGCTTTTCTTTGTTCCTTCTATCAGTATTTTCTGTAAGTATCCTCCCAGCTTTATTTCACATATTTCTGATATCTCATACTGCTGCTTTTCTGTATGTCTCATAAATTTCACTCTTTCTGTCATTTAGTCTATTTTTTCTGACATTATTCTATTTTCTGGATAACTGTTTTTATTTCAAATTGTAGCACACTGGTTAGCATCGGTCAAGAGACTTAGCCTAATTAGTAAAACATTTTCTTCGGGCAGATCTGTTTAAATGCATTTAAATGCTCTATATTTTGTGTTGCTGCCTGAAAGCAAATATGGTACATTATTTAAATAAATAGCCTGTCTCATAAATACATTTAAATTTCAGGAGGATATATGAAAAAAATTTTTTTGTGTATAGTATTAACGGCTTTGATTCTCAGCGGGTGTTCTCTGACCAGGGGAGGCAGCAGTGAAGGATCCGGAAACAGTCAGACTGAAACGGAGAAGACTATAGAAACACCTTCATCAAAAAAATTAAATAAATACAGGGAAAAGCATTCATCAGATAACAGGAGTCTCGTTGTCAGCTACAGGCATGGCAACTGTGGTTTCGGATGTGAATTTGAATTTTTTGATATGGTAATAGATCTGTATAATGATTCAACTCTTGATGTATACGGCAGTACTCAGAAAGTTCCTGATGAGCTCAGTTGCTGCGAAACGTTCACTCTTTCAGATTCACAGTATAATGATATCATTAAGTACATACAGAAATCACGCATAGACAAAAAGTCGAAGGTCCTGCTGTCACCGGGCAACTGTGATGATGTGGATTATTATATGCAGTTTTACTATGATAATCAGATGTATAACCGTCTCGGAGGATACGGAGTAAACGATAATAAGTTCTGTAAGCTTGCAGATATGCTCAATGACTGCGTTGCAGACGAGGACTATGTACATATAAGAGATGGCTTTGAAGATAACTATAAAAAGATCCTTGGGTACGATAAAGATGGCAATCGGATACCACCTGATATTCAGTAATCTACCGGATATAAAGTAATACAATCATGGCGCAGAGCTTAGTACTTAAAAGGTGCTGGGCTCTTTTTATTTTAATTTATTTTCCATTTATATTGAAATATTATTTATTATATGGTAAAATAATATTAACTTAAATTATATGAATATTAGGGTGTAAATATAATTGATAATATATAGACAAAGTTATGTATTTCTGATTATATTTCTCCTGATAATATACAGAATATTCGGGGAAGGAGGGTCGGTTAAACAGTTGTAATGAAGGGATGATGTCGTGCAGCCAGTACTTAACTCTTAAGACATTTATCAATTCATTACTTACATCAAAAGATCATAAAAGACAACAGGTAAATGGTTCAGCAGTGTTGAAATTATAACACATATACGGACCATTACGACAGAAATGGAGAAAAAGAATGGAACAAAAGTACAAAAGAAAGACTAAACGAATTTTATCAGGAGTCATTGCAGCGTCAATGACAGCAGCAATGTTTCCTGCATTCCCGGCAATGGCAGCAGAAAATACTCATGTCTATTCGTTTGCAGGATATGATGTTGAGTATTCAGTTACAAAAGAATGGGACAACGCAAGAACCGTTGAAGTAAAGGTAACCAATACAGGCGATAAGCCAATAAAGGACTGGGCTTTCTCTTATAATGCAGGTGGTGAAATAAGCAGTCTGTGGAATGCAGCTGTAAGCGATAAGGCTGATACAACTTACATAATAAAAAACAACAGCTGGAATTATGAAATAGAGCCTCAGGAAAGTGTAAACTTCGGCTATACACTTACAGGTGCTGATGCAGATATGCCGGAAGATTTCAAACTGCTTTCAGACTCTGTTGAAGCTGCAGCAGGATTTGATATCCAGTTTAATATTACTGAGTCCTGGGATACAGGTGTTAAGGGCGAAATAGTTATAATCAATACCCAGGAATCACCTATTGATGACTGGAGACTTGAATTTGACTCAGATCTTGTTATAGATAAACTCTGGGACGGTAAAATGATCGGCTCAGCTGACGGTCACTACAGTGTTGCATGTGAGAAATGGACCAGCAGTATACCGGCAGGAGGTTCGCAGACAATCGGATTTACAGCTTCAAAATCTCAGCCTGAGGCAAATGCTTCAAACTTTGCTCTGAGCTGCTCATCCGGAAAAATATTTGCGCAGTCTGAAGTATCCGATGCCGGTACCGGTATAATCGATGATGAATATCTTGCAAAATTAGTATCAGACGGCACAGTAAATGTAATAAGAAATGAAAACGGTGAGATAAGTACAATAGACGGAAAATTTACTGACGAGACAGTAAACAATGAACAGGATGCAGCGAATGTTCTCAATCATGCATCAGGCATTTTCTCCTCTGATTTTACAGCTGATGCAGAAGACATATCAGTTAGCGTTAGTGATGATGAGACATTTTACAGGTATGCGCCTTCAGTAAACGGTATAAAGGTTTATGGAGGACAGATCATTCTCGCTGTCAGAAATTCAGAAGTAACAGGACTGACAAGCTCATATGACAGAAAAATTGAAGAAGTAAACTTAACAAATGATATTTCAGATGAACATGCTTCCCAGCTTGCTCTTGACAGTCTGATGGAGTCTGTTGACGATATAGCGCAAGCAGTTTCAGAAAAATCCGGACTTGATAAGTCTGAGGCAGCTCAGCTGCTTCGCGATTCTCTCACGACAGATGCTATGCTGGTTGTTTATTCGGGTGCGAACAGTGATCCGGAGCTTGCGTGGGTCGTTTCAGTTAAAAACAAGCTTCAGTTTATTGATGACGGTGATACAAAGGTAAATATTGATTACGATGATGTTTATGATTATATCCGATATGTTCTTCATGATGTTGACAATAAGTACTTTATATGTGCTAATGGAGACAAGGCAGGACAAATATTATATGAAGATACTAACAAGACCAAATGGACGCAGGCTTCGGCTGAGGCTGTGGACCTGCTTGGTGTAAACCGCAGTTTCAGCGTTGAATATAAAGAACCGGGATTTCTTTCTTCAGCCAAGTACAGAATGAAAGATACCGGCAGAAATATTGAGACATATACCACATCATTTATTCCGATATTAGGTACACCGCTTCTTCCGGGATCAATGCTGCAGTCTAAAAATAATACATGGACAAATGCAGCGGGAGTATCTGCACATGCAAACATGGAAAAAGTATATGATTTTTATAATAACAACTTCGGATGGGATTCATTTGACGGAGAAGGTGCTCTTATAAAGGCAACAGTTGATTACCGTGCGCCTTTGTTCATTATCTTCGGAAATACTGAGTACTATAATGCTTTCTGGAACGGAGAACAGTTCGTATTCGGAGATTTAGGTGATCTTGCCGGTGCAGTTGATGTAGTCGGACATGAATATACACATGCAGTAATAGACTATAAGGTTTTCGAGGGTGATGGCGATTACATTTCAAGAGGACTTGAATATAAGGATGAACCTGGTGCACTTAATGAAGCGTATGCCGATATTCTCGGAACTTTTGCAGAGGGAAAGACAGGCGCTGACAAGTGGCTTCTGGGTGAGGATTCACTTATGCCTATCAGAAGTATGGAAGATCCGTCTCTTTATGATCAGCCTGAAAACTATAATGACAGATATACGGGTGACGAAGATAACGGCGGTGTACATTATAACAGCGGTATCATAAACTTTGCTGCATATAAAATGATGACTGATGAAAGAACGCAGCAGATAACTGACGAAGAATGGGCAAATGTATTTTACATGTCGCTCAACAGACTGACAACAACATCTGATTTTCTTGATGCCCGCGGTGCAATTCTGTGTACAGCTAAAACATCAGGCGGATTTAATTTTGAGCAGCTTCAGGCAGTAAAAGATGCATTTGACAGCGTTGGTGTAACTGAGCCTGATTGTATTCATATTGTTCTTTCCTGCCCGGAAGGATCAGGATATCTTGATTCACATCTGACAGGACCTGCTGTAAACTCAGACGGCAGATTCCATGTAAGCTTCCTTGGACGCAACTATTATCAGGATGGAACATATATGTCTGATAATTCAGTATTTGCCGCAGAACTTGCATACGATGACAGTTCTTCATATTGCCATGAAATAACTTCAATTTATAGTCTTACTCCCGGGGATTACTGTTTCTACCTTCATGATTACGCAAACCGTGAAGAAACAAGATCAACAGCACTTTCTAAGTCCGGTGCAGTAGTTTCAGTATACAGAGGATCATCAGATACTCCGATGAAATTATCAGATGGAGTGACTGACGCAGTATTTACACCGACTTCCACTAAGACCGGAAACCTCTGGAGTGTGTTCTGGATCCATATTGAACAAAATGGTGAAATTACTATTGTTCCGAAGGACAACTACAGCAATCATATCTGGGCTGAAACAATAGGAGATTAATGTTATCCCTGAATTTACTTTAATATAATCAATAAAGACTGCGAATCCCGCAGTCTTTATTATTTTTTCAGTAATTAAATAAAGTATGGTCATTGCGGGTTGATAATATCTAATATTTTCCCGGTAAGGTGTTTTTTATGTAAATTTATGTTACAATTTATTATATGTTTTTTAAATTGTTAGGTAATGATGATGATCATCAGACACCGGAAGGAATTTTATTATGTATAAACAATTAAAAGCCCTGATACTTTGTATTTTATGTATGTGTTTTATATCAGGCTGCGGAAAAACCGTATATAAAAAAATTCATATAGACAAAGCAAGAGAAACTGCGCAAAAATATCTTGATGATAAATATGATGAAGAATATGAGGTGGTTAAATGGGGTAAACGTAAAAATGGTGCTGTTCCATTTTCCGATGCAGGAGATGAATGGGCAGAACTTGTATTCAGAATTAAAGGAGATGATAGTCAAACACAATACACAATATTAATGAAACCATCCGATGAGACCACTGATAAAGAATATCAGTATGAAATAGTTTCAGATAATTTTATGACCTCAAAGGTGAAGCCGGTATTAGAAAAAGAACTTGAACTTCAGTTAAGTAATGCAGGGGTCGGAAAATATAATGGCAGTATCAGTGTCATATGGCAGACAAATTCGAAAACCAACGACGGATTCCTGCCTGATTTTCCTGTTGATGTTAATGAAGACAATATATCAGAACTATTAAATACATATAAAGTCTGTTTCAGATATATTTATCGTATACCTGAAAGCAAATATTCAAAAGGGTTAGAATTACAGATCAAAGAAGTATATGAGAACTTATTTAAGGACAATTATGTAGACCTTGAAATTCTGATTTTTAAAGACGATGAAATTGAAAATCAAAATGCGGTAGAGATCAATAGTTTCAATTATAAAATAAATGAATAAATTAATATAAAGGAGATTAATTATGAGTCTTTCAGACAGTCAGTTAGTATTGTTGGATGCTTTAGCTTATTATTTGATTTCCTATTAAAGTAATTCCGGTTGAATGCGTTTATGAATGCACCTCGCTTTCTGATCTTACACTTCCTCAGGGCGTTGAGTACATTGAAATGTATGCCGCAGCTCACTGGAGAGCCCAGCCTGATTATGACCTTGTTCTGGTTTCATCCAGAAAAGAAGCGGAGGAGTATATAAACCAAACCAGTGTTAATTAGGGATATAGTAAAAGAACCATAAAGGCAATACGATAGCCGGATTCGTTATTTTTTGTCCATTACTCTTGCAAACAGGTATGTATCAAGACAGATAGCAGCTGCCATGATAGCTGCGTAAACGGCAGTGACCCTTATATCAGCACCGAAAAATGCGACTATGAACACAACAGGAGACCAGAGCATCAGTCCATATACTGCTGCAAACAAACGCCATTTGCGTGTGCTGTTGCTGTTAAATGCAGTATAACGATAAAATACAGGGAACAGAAAACCGCTCAGTGCCTGAAAAAGATAAAATACGATATAAAATGATACTTTTTCATTTTGCTCTATACTGAAAGCCGCTGCACTGGTATAATTGCTGTTTATGGACCCTGCAGTAAATTCAAGCAGAAACAAAATACCTGGAAATGCAGCCATAGAAATTAAAGAGGTGGTTATCAGTTTTTTGGGTCTGCAGTTTCTTTTCACACACAGTCCATCTGAAGATAAAAAAATTCCAAGAATAACTGCACATATGAGATATCCGGCAGAATCTGAAAGTATAGTCGAAAAACTAAGCGCCTCTTTACTGAGTATAGAAGAGGATGCACCTGTTAATCCGATAATCTGAGAAATATAGTCTGATGACCAGAACAAGGAGATAAACACAAGCCCTTTTAATATCTTATTATGTACAGGCATATATTTTTCAAGAATTATATATGACACTATGAGAAGCAGCTGAGATATAACTGCAAAGCTTTGAAATGCAGGTGTTACAAAATCAGGTTTTGAGTGTTCACCGTTTGATATTCCGGCTATTACCCTGATCAATGAGCTGACAGAACATGTGATGACAAGAACAATAAAAATTTTAATTATCAATACAATTCTCTTCTTCATATCAGACACCCTCAGTAAAACATTTAATTATCTTTGATATATTGTCTTCAAGAGTTTTGCGCGTCTGGACACTGTCCGGAAAATTCCTTCTCTTTAAAGTAAGCAAAACCGAACCAGTTACCTGTGCAAGACATATATCATTGATTTTGTTTATTAAAGAAATATCCTTATCAGTCTCCAGTGATATTTTTTCTAATTTATCCTGAACAAACGCGTAAAGGGAAGATGCTGACGTCCATTGATCTTTTAGGTCAGCCTTCTGTGAAGCTGCATAATCATTCTCAATGATACAGTCAAATAAATATGGGTTTTCAAGATAATACTCATACATGACTGAATACATACGGGGCCATATGGAATAAAGGCTGCGTACATTTTCAATTTCTTTATTAAATATATCGACGAGTTCATTTTCAAATTTCATATGTGCACAGAAAATAAGTTCTGACAGATTACTGAAATATGAGTACAGAGTAGCAGAATTATATCCTGCCTTCTCAGAAATGCTGCGTATCGTTACTCCTTTTATACCTTGTTGTCTGATAATACAGCAGGTAATATCAATATAGAGTTCTCTCGTTCTTTCTTTCCTTATATCGTTCATACTAACCACCTTTTTGTTTTTTAATCAATGATTAATATATCACATCTGCCTGAATATGTCAAGGAATAAATTGATATTTAATGAGAAACCTTAAAAGTGGTTTGTTTATATGCATAAGAACGAAGTAAGCCGCAGGCTGATACTCATTAAAATGAGTACATCCTGCGGCTTTTATTATTATAAAGAAGCTTATCAATCCCACCAGAAAGACCATACTTTGGAATTAAGAATTGATCCTGCCTGACAGTTTACACCACCCATGTCCAGGATATCTCTGCAGAATAAACAGTGTTCCTTTGCAAGCTCCTGTGCAGCTTCTTTGTTCGTAACAGGTGAAGGAATATAAAACTCCAGCATATCACTTGTGATAAAAGCAGGCACAGCACCAAATGACTCATACCAGCAGCGGCACACAGACATCATTTCATGTGCATCAGGACACTCATTCCATCCTCCGAAAGGAAGCCATGCAAATACTTCCCACGGTTTCGCAGTCGGGACATACAGAATATAATTTTCACAATTTCCAATAATTGCAGAGACGCCCCATGCAGTAAATTGATTACTGGATATATCACCAAGGTCAGACGGGTCATAATCCTCATCGTCACTGTATTCAAACACTTGCTGCATTTGTTTATATCGCTCATCTAAAATGCTCCTGCCGTCAGATGTATCTGCTGACAGCATCTGACTTGTAAATTTCTCAGGACTGTCGTACATACTGCAGTTGTCATCAATAGTTTGCTTAAGCGTTTCATTTAAGGTAATAATAACCGGAGTGCATCCTTCATTTTTACTCTTTTTATATGCTTCTATGTACATTTCAGTAACGGTTTGTGCATCATTGCTTTTTGCTATTTTCTCTGCTTTACATCCAAATAACTCCATGGTATCTTTCCTCTTTTCATTATTAATTTAAAAGTGATAACGATTTGCAATGGTTTTTATAGTTGTAAATTTATAATATTTTTACAATTATTTATTCTAATTATATCAGCAAGTCGTCTATATGTCAATAATAACTAGTTAATTTCCTTTTTAAGCATTTAATGAAAAAAATTCTATTAAATATAATATTGTTATAAACAAATAATATATTTTTATAGATAAGACAAATACAACAAAATATAATTATAGTAAAGTAAATGAATGCGGATTTTATAGGTTTAAGGAATGAACACGTAAGCATTATCCCGGTGTTTTCAAAACTCTTTTCTTATAACTTTTACATTAATCTCAGCAATCAATGTAAGAATTATTTTTATCAGGAGGTGTTACAATGGCTCAGACATACGATCTTACTAATGGAAAGGTTTCTAAGCTTATACTTAAGTTTTTCTTTCCGATGTTTTTTACCAACATGCTTCAGCAGATCTACAGTATAGCAGATACAGCAATTGTAGGAAAAGGACTTGGTGATGATTCACTGGCAGCAGTAGGAAACATGTCATCACTCACGTTTCTTATAGTCGGGTTTTCTATCGGAATGACAAATGGTTTCTCTGTATCAGCAGCACAGTATTTTGGTGCTCAGAAATATGATAAGCTCAGAAATACCCTTGCTTCGTCGCTTATTCTTTCAGTTATAATTTCTGCCGTACTTACTGCGGTAAGTACAGTTTTTCTCAGGTCAACGCTTGTAATGCTTCAGACTCCAGAAATTATTATCCATGAAAGTCTCAGGTATGGATATATAATATTCGGAGGGCTTACTGCAACCATTGCATACAACCTCTGTGCCTGTACGCTTCGTGCCCTGGGTGACAGCAAAACACCGTTTATCGCAATTATTATATCAACGCTGATAAATATCTGTCTTGACTATGTTCTGATCTTTATTGTAAAAACAGGAGTTGAGGGTGCAGCTGCAGCAACGGTTTTCGCTCAGCTTATTTCCGCTCTTGTATGCATTTTAAAGATAAGGAAGATAGAGATAATAAAACTTGGACGAGCTGATTTCAAGACCCATCTGTCGATATATTCTGAACTACTTAAAAACGGAATACCTATGGCAGCCATGAACTCCATCACGGCAATAGGATGTATGGTAATACAGTATTTTGTTAATGGCCTGGGTATAGCCTTTACATCAGCCTATTCTGCATGCAGCAGATTTATTAATTTGTTTATACAGCCTGCATGTACGGCCGGATATACTATGTCATCATTTACAAGCCAGAATTTCGGTGCACGCAGGTATACAAGGATACAGGAAGGACTGCGTGTCTGCCTTTGTATCTCTCTTGTTTCATATATTTTACTTGGCAGTGTAATGTTCTTCTTGCCGCGTCAGCTGGCCGGGATAATGTTAAATGGTGACGAGCAGATCTCACTGGCTGTAATATATCTTCAGAGAGCCGGTATAATGAAATTTGCAGTTGATTTTCTCTTCATTTACAGATGTGCATGTCAGGGCATGGGACATCCTGTTTTTCCTATGGTTTCCGGTGTATCAGAAATGCTGATGAGAGTTATTGTTATAGTATTTTTTGTTTCAAGGCTAGGCTTCAGCTCAACAGCCTATGCAGAAATAGCTGCATGGATAGCAGCACTTATAATTAATATGGCAGCCTTCAGATTTTACTATAGTAAGACTCTTAAGGAGTCTGAGTGCACAGCGTCTTCGGGTACTGTTGAAGCTGCAGGTGGTTTTGTTAAATGATTTATATATTTTAGTCGTAAAAATACTGATCTCCATACATCAGACCATAAGTCTTATGTCAGGGAGGTCAGTATTTTTTATTTAAATTTCAGATAATTTATACAAGAAACTGTTGTAAAATCAAGTTATTTATGGTATAATAGAGCAATAATATATGTTGCGGTTTACAAATAATTATCCATATATGCAATAATGCTGAAATATATACGACAGGAGGTTGAAGCAGCTGTTATGAAAATACTGATTTTAGGTGACGGTGTAATAGGCAGTGTATACGGCAATGAGTTATCCAGAGCAGGCTATGATGTAACACATCTTATAAGGGAGGAACGGGCCGGGCAGGTACATAAGGACGGAATAAAAATAAGATGTCTTGACTGCCGCGGGTCGAAGAATGAAAACAGAACATATGTCTACAGACCAAAGGTTATATCAAAGCTGTCATCTGATATGAATTATGATTATTTTATTATAAGTGCAGGAGCAGACAAACTGGAAAAAACACTAAAAAGTTTTCAGGGAAAAATCCCGTCAAATACTGTAGTTGTTATCTTTCAGAGTTTGTGGGAAAGCATGGATGATATTAATAACTGGCTCGGCAAAGATAATTATATTCTTGGATTTCCTCATATTGTCGGCGGCGGAAAAGATGAAAATGGTATATACTGTACTATTTTCGGTAATAAAGATGCTCCTACTATGCTTGGTGAGAAGGATGGAAGCAGAACTGACAGACTTCTTGGACTCAGTGATATACTTGGAGAAATACATATGAATCCTGTAGTATCCGATAATATAACAGGATGGATCTACACACACTATGCTGAGGCAGCGGGACTTCTTGCAGGAGTTATGCAGAGTAAAAATTATATTAATTTTGCAGAGGATAAAGATATTCTTAAACAGACATTGTCGGCAGTAAGGGAAGGTCTTCGAATCTGTAAGGCAAGAGGCATACGTGTAAATAAAATAAAACCGCAGTGCTATTATTTTCTCCCGTCGTTTATAATGCTGCCTTTTATGAAAAAAATGTACAGTACAGAAGCTGCTAAGCTTATGATCAGGGGGCATGTTACACATTCAACTGATGAGATGAAAAATATGGTGTTTGATATGATAAAAGGCGGCCTGAAATACAAAGTAGAGACACCCGCGCTGCTGGAAATGAAAAAGGGTGTAAGGGATTTTAATGTGTGATTATTAAAAAACAGAGCTCAGAAGATGGGCTCTGTTTTTTGTCTGCAAGCATGGCAGATGCATTTTGCGAATTTCATGCAGGGCTTTCCGGTCGCCCTGCATCTTTTTTATGAGCCAAAAAATATTTAAGGATTATTTAATAATTGCTCTGTTATAATGTAGATACACAAAAGGAAGGAGCGATTATTATGTTTCTCAGAATCCTGAAAAAGGATATGAAAAGAAAAAAAACAATGAATGCGATACTGCTCATATTTATTGTTCTGGCATCAATGTTTGTTTCAAGCAGTGTAAATAATATATTAACTGTCAGCAATGCACTTGACAGTTATTTTGAAATGGCGGGTGTATCTGACTATTTTGTAGCCATAAGAAATATTGCAGGTTCGCAGCCTGTCGATGAAATACTTGATAATACTGATGCAGTCGGAAGTTATAAGAGAGAGGATATTATCTATCTTAACCAGCAGAATCTTTCGTGTGATGGTAAAATTGCGAAAGGTGCCGAAAACACATCTCTTCTGCAGTCCAACGACAGTATAAAGCTTAATTACTATGACGAAAACAATGAATTGATCAAAAGAGTCCCGGAAGGCAAGGTCCTTGTTTCAGGCAGATTTATGAAGATAAACGATCTGCATGAAGGAGATCAGGTGACCATAAGCATATCAGGAGTTTCAAAGACCTTTGATATTGCAGGAAATTTTAAGGATGCAGCACTTGGATCCGATATGATGGGAATGACAAGATTTATTGTAAATGAAAAAGACTATGCTGAATATACGGATAATAATGATTCTGTTTTAATGTACAGCGGTAAACTATATTACATTTCAACAGGTGATACAGATGCAGTAGAAAAGGCAATGAGCGATTATGGAAACAGCATCGTATTTATGGGAAGTGTACAGATGCTGAAAATGTCTTATGTTATGAATATGATCGTTGCCGGAGTACTGCTTGTTGTAAGTGTATGCCTTATTCTGATAGCATTTGTAATGCTTAAGTTTACTATTACATTTACTCTGGCTGAGGAATACCGTGAGATAGGTGTTATGAAAGCAATCGGGGTCAGAAATATCAGCATACGAAGTCTTTACATGATCAAATATCTGACACTTTCGGTAATCGGTGCTGTAATCGGATTTGCAGCAGGCATTCCTTTTGGAAATATGCTGCTTTCAAGTGTATCACAGTCTATGGTCATGAAATCTGAAAACGGATTGCTTGTCAATATTATCTGCAGTGCTGCTGTTGTACTGATAATTCTTCTCTTCTGCTATGGATGCACAGGTAAAGTTAAAAAGTATACTCCGGTTGATGCTATAAGAAGCGGAACAACAGGTGAGCGATTCGGCAAAAAAGGAATCATGAGTCTTAGTAAAAGCAGACTAAAAAATGAATTTTTTATGTCGCTCAATGACGTGCTGAGTGCGCCGAAGAGATATGCAATAATTATAGTAACATTTTCTCTTTGCCTTTTGCTGGTTCTTATCCTTGTAATAACAGTTGATACTCTTAAAAGCGATAAGCTGATCACCTTGTTTGGAGTTACTGAGTGTGATGTATGCTATTCAAATCAAAGCATGCAGATGGACTATATGGTTGAAAACGGCGACCAGATGATTAAAGACAAGATAGAGGAAATAGAACAAACGCTTGCTGACGAAGGAATGCCTGCAAGATGCATCAATGAGGTGATGTTCAAACTGACGGCAACTCATGGTGACAAAACATGCAAATCACAGACTACACAGGGAATAGGAACTACATGTGACGAGTATGACTATGCAGAAGGAACTGCACCGCAAAATGAACATGAAGTCGCTGTTACAAAAGTAATCGCTGATAAGCTCAATGCTCATATAGGTGATACGATCCAGATAAAAATTGACAACAAGGATACGGACTTTATAATCACAGGATACTATCAGGACATGAACAACTATGGAGAGGGGATACGTCTTCATGAATCCTTAAAAATCAATTATCTTCAGTCAATGGGATTTTTCCCGTTTCAGATTTCCTTTACAGATAACTGTGACAAAGCAGAACTTAATAACAGGATAGATAAAATCAGAGAACTGTACAGCGATGGAAATGTAAGCAATGTCGGTGAATATATAGATTCAATTATTGGTGTTTCAGATGTGTTGGATAATGTGCGAATACTTGTTCTCTGCGTAACGATGATCATAATAATACTTGTCACAATTTTGATGGAACGTTCATTTATTGCAAAGGAACGCAGTGAAATAGCGATTCTTAAAGCAGTAGGTTTTAAAAACAAATCAATTGTTCTGTGGCATACTCTGAGATTTGCAATAACAACGATCATATCAGTAGTTATTTCAATTGCACTTCTGATACCTGCTGCAAACCTCTCTATTGGACCTGTTTTCAAAATGATGGGTGCAGTTTATGGAGTAAAGTATGATATAGCACCGCTTGAAGTGTTTCTGATATATCCTGCTGCAGTCTTTGCTGTAACAATGATATCTGCATTTATTATGGCACTGAGTACACATTCGGTAACTGCATCAGAAAGTTCAAATATAGAATAAAAGAAAGGCTGGAATACAAATGAAGAATATATTGAAGGTCAGTGACCTGTGCAAGACATATATAGTAAACAAGAGACAGAATAACGTGCTTCGAAACGTCAGTTTTACTGTGGAAGAAGGTGAAATGACTGCAGTAATGGGACCGTCAGGAAGCGGGAAATCAACCCTTCTGTACTGTGTTTCCGGTATGGATTCCATGACTGCAGGAAGTGCCTTGTTCTGCGGCAGGAATATAGCAGAGATCTCTCAGACAGAGCTTGCTGACATCCGACTGGATCAGATGGGTTTTATTTTTCAGCAGATGTTCATGCTTAAAAATCTCACAGTGCTCGACAACATTCTTCTTCCGGCGTTTCAGTCAAAGGCTAATACTGCAAGCAGAAATGATAAAAAGGAGTACGCAATTAGTCTGATGCACAGACTAGGTATTTCTGATATAGCAGATAATGATATAACAGAAGTATCCGGCGGTCAGCTTCAGCGTGCGTGTATTTGCCGCAGCATGATCAATCATCCCAAAATGATATTTGCAGATGAACCGACAGGTGCACTCAACCGCAATTCTTCAGATGAGGTCATGGATGAGCTTGCCAAACTTAATAATGACGGTACAACGATAATGCTTGTAACGCATGATGTCAAAGTGGCGGCCAAATGTTCACGAGTCCTGTATATAGTTGACGGTAACATAAAAGGGGAGTATAATATACATAAATATACATCCCGCTCACAGTTAAGAGAAAGAGAAAGATCACTTAACAACTGGCTTATGGAGATGGGATGGTAACAAAAAAAGAGGTTATTTATGACGGATATTCTGATCGTTGAAGATAATAAGGAATTAAGTACGCTCCTTTGTGATTTCCTGCGTGCTGAAAATTATACGGTTTCGGTTGCCGAAAGCGGAGAAAAAGCCTTGTCGCTGTATGAAAAATACGGCGCAAGGCTTATTGTGCTTGATATAATGCTTCCGGGCATCGACGGGTTTGCAGTAACAGAGAAGATACGCAGAAAAAGTGATACTCCGATATTTATAGTCAGTGCAAAAACTCAGAAGGAAGATAAACTGAACGGTCTGTTAACTGGTGCTGATGACTATATAGAAAAGCCGTATGACATAGACATTATGCTGGCAAAAATAAGCGGACTTTTTAAACGAAGATATGCAATCAATGAGATTACTGACGGAGATCTGAAAATAAATAAGTTAAGCAGGACAGTTTTCAGAAACGGTATCAAGCTTGATATGACGGCAAAGGAGTATGACCTTCTCACTATGCTTATTGAGAATAAAGGAAAAGCACTGAGCAAGGAACAGCTGTTCTCTGCAATCTGGGGAAGTGACAGCTTTTCTGAACCTCAGACACTCACTGTACATATAAAATGGCTGCGCCAGAAAATTGAGAAAAATCCTAAGCAGCCCGAGCGTATACTGACAGTCTGGGGCAAGGGGTACAAATACGAATGAAGATCTTTAACAGAATTTTTGCTTTGATAATCATATTTGCATGTGCAGTAATTGTTCTTACAAATGTTATTCTTTTTAAGTCTGACAATTCCGGTCATAACAGGCCGTACAGGGTGGAGATAAGCAGAATTGCCAGACAAATAGATATAAGCGGGTATGAAAGTATAGATCTTTCGGGATGTAAATATATAACTTATATTGAAAAATACTGTGATAATGACGATATATTTTATAATACAGATTCTGATTATTGTATAAAGGAGATTAATTCTCAGCTCTACAGATTTGATTATTCATATTTGCAGAAATCTGTTAATATACGTATCTGTCTGGCAGTAAATCTGATCTTAGTGCTTATGACAGTGTTTATTATTCTTGTACTCATGTACATAAGATCTCAGATCCTGATGCCATTTAACACGCTTACAGATGTTCCTTATGAACTCTCAAAAGGAAACCTGGTCCAGCCTCTGAGTGAGAACAGAACAAGATTTTTCGGAAAGTTTGTGTGGGGAGTAAATCTTCTTCGTGATAAGATGGAAATGCAGAAGCAAAATGAACTGCAGCTTCAGAAAGATAAAAAAACTCTGCTTCTTTCTATTTCTCACGACATAAAAACACCATTGTCAGCGATAAAACTATATTCAAAATCACTGTCAAAAGGACTGTACAAGGATAAGCAGAAACAAATTGAAGTAGCTGAGAGTATAAATGCCAAAGCTGATGAAATAGAGGATTTTATTTCACAGCTTATCAGAGCTGCCGGGGAAGATTTTCTCAATTTTGAGGTCAGCTGCACAGAATTTTACCTTTCAGATCTTGTAAACAAAATAAGTAATTATTATTCACAGAAGCTTGACCTGATCAATACCGGATTTGATGTGGGCAGTTTTAGTGACGCACTGCTGAAAGCTGATTTTGACAGAAGTATCGAAGTACTTCAGAACATAATGGAAAACGCAATTAAATACGGAGACGGACATATTATTAAAATAACATTTTCCGAGGAAGATAACTGCAGACTGGTAACGATTATAAACAGCGGGTGTACACTTAATGACAACGAACTGCTGCATATATTTGACAGCTTCTGGCGCGGTTCAAATTCTCACAGCAAGAGCGGCAGCGGTCTCGGACTTTATATCTGCCGTGAGCTGATGAGTGCAATGAACGGCGATATTTTTGCAGCTATCAGTGAAGATGAGATGGAGATTACTGTTGTTTTTCCAATGGCGTAGCATCTTATACAGAGAATAATCATTGAAAGACAAGAAGGAAGTATAACTATGAGAGATAATAAGAAGGTAAAGCTGATCCTGAATCTGATCTATTTTATCGGTTCGGTATTGTTAATACTATTTGCCGTCTTTGCATTCGGTTCAGATGCATACATATATTTAAATATCAACCAGTCAAAAATCAGATTTTTTTGTATTTGCTGCCTGGCAGGCTTTTCTGGTGTGTTTTTTCTGATATTTACTTATCTGTATAGTGACAACCTGAAAAAATCTGTTGTGAAAGTTAATAAACTATTGTTTGCAGCCACAATTGTAATTTCAATGGTTGCGTGGTTTTCAGACATACATCCGGTCAGAATGGAGTGTCCGGCTGGCAGCAATAAATATGTAATTAAGCTGGGCAGTATATCGCAGTCGAGTTATGTAACTGTCAGCCGCATGCAAAACATTTTCAGGTCATACGATCTTGCTTCCTTTCATACTGACAACGATGATCTGCACAGATTATATGTTAAGTGGGAGAACGATGAACATTTTTATCTGAAAATACAAAGCAGGGGTCCGACATATGACAGTGATAATAATTATCAGTATTATTTTGATTACTACTATATATCAGGTAATACCAGCAAACAGATATCCGAAAGCGAATATGCTGATTTCAGCCCTGAAACAGGTGAAACTGTATATGATTATTATGAGGATCTGAAGCAACCGGAATGAGACTTATGTTTTTTTATTAATCTGTTTAAGTACTATTGTTCTGTTGTCTACAGCCACTTCTTCTTTCTGAATACTATAAGCCAGACAACACTGACTGCTACACATAGGAGTACAACAAACAGATATCCGTATTTCCAGTTAAACTCGGGCATTCTGACATTCATTCCATACCAGCCGGCTATAAGAGTGAGCGGAAGAAATATTGATGTTACCATTGTAAAAACCTTCATAAGATTATTCTGCTCTATTCCTATCTGTGACTGATAGGATTCTCTTACCTGAGTCAGATACTCTCTTAGGTTCATAGACTGGGATACAAGTCTGACTGACCGGTTATGAAGGACCTCAAAGTATTTAAGTCCATCCTCGCTTATCAGGTCATTATCGTTGTCACAGATCTCTTCGAATAAAAATTCCAGCTGTTCGTAGTATTTCTTTACCCTCAGAATTTCATTTCGCATTGAAATAAGGTTTTCTCTGAGACCCTCTTCTGTCCCGTCTGTTACGTTGTCATCAAGATCAGATACTCTGTCCTCTAGCTGCTCTACGTGCTTTGCACTGCCTTTAAACAGGTTTCTGAAAAACAGATACAGAGCATGTTCATTTGACTGGTGGGATGCAAAAAGCTTCTGTGCGATCCTCAGTGAATCGTCATTTTCACAGCAATAGAACAGGTCATCCCTGTCAAGGTAAATAAGTATCTGAGCCGGATCAACATTAGTATTTTCAAGGTCAAACCAGTCAAATGCTATAAGATCATACTTGCCGAAGCTTTCATATGTTTCGATCTGACCGTCCCGGATATAATCTATAACTGACTGGTCGATGTATTCTGAATAATTCTGTATCTCATTTATATAAATTACTTTCTGCATTTTTATCTCCCGTTTTCTTATTTTTTGTTTCATATTAGCATATAATTGAATTATTATTTCCGCTTTTATATCATATAATCCTGATTCAGTATATCATAATTTGCTGTTGCTTTCAATGTCTGATCAGGTTGTACAGCAGTTCACACATGATAAATAATTATATTAAAACACCGGATTTAGTACAAAGTCCGGTGTTTTTGTCTTTAATTATCCATTATTGTATGATATAATTAAGTAATAAAATCTGTACTTTTATCGAAAAGAGAGGATATAAATGAAAGATCTATATAAGGTTTTGCATATTTACGAAGCAGAATTCGGATGTGAGGAAATGCCGGCAGATGCCGAGCCGATGGTTGATGCTGAACTTGAGGCGGATGATGGAACACGAAAAATAATACACGTGAAAGACAGTACTCTTTATCAGAAAAATATCAACGAAGGGGATTTTGTCAGTTTCTGCGGATCTGAAATAGAGAAATCACAAATATCTGGTTGATAATGGTCAGACAATATGTTATAATAATAAAAGCTGTTACATTTTACAATGTGAAATATTAGACATAATAATATCTGGAGATGTTAAAATGGACAATGAAATAATTATCAGAGATGTAACTGTAAGTGATGCACCTGAGCTTCTCGATATATATGCTCCTTACGTTTTAAACACTGCTGTCACGTTCGAATATGATGTACCAACAGCAGACGAGTTTATAAACAGAATTGAAAAAATCCGCAGGAAGTACCCGTATATAGCAGCTCAGCAAAACGGTGTTATTCTTGGATATGCGTATGCCGGTGCTTTCAAGGAACGTGCAGCATACAATAAGTCAGCTGAAACTACTATTTATGTAAAAGAGGATTCGAGACGCTGTCATATAGGCAGCAGACTCTACAGTGCACTTGAAGAGAAACTGAGAACCCAGGGGATTCTGAATATGAATGCATGTATAGCTTATCCTGAAACCGAGGATGAATATCTGACATTTGACAGTTTCAGATTCCATGAAAAAATGGATTTTGATCTTGTTGGTGAATTCCATAAATGCGGTTATAAGTTTGGCCGATGGTACAACATGATCTGGATGGAAAAACTGATCGGAGAACATTTATAAAACTATATTATATTAAAATTGCAGGGGGACACGATGAATAAGACGGAAAATCTTAGCGAACAAATCCTTAGCAGTGTACAAAGAAGAGAGAACTCAAACACAAAGATCAAAAAGCTTGGTATTGCATGTTTTGAACAGCTGCCGCTTCTTCCTGACAGTTCACAGGTAAAGATCAGGGATATCGACCAGATATGTTCAAGGGCAGTAGCATGTCTGCTGTCGACTCAGCTTGCCTGTGATCTTGCGAACAGTGAGAATTCGAAACAATCAACAGAGCTGTTTTCAAAGCTTCTCACAAACTTCGGAGTTGAAAATGAGCTTATCGCAAAGGAAAAAAGGCTGTTTGACAACAAGTACAGCCAACAGGATATAGTTGATGTCATCTGGACATACGAAGCTTACTGGTCGCTCGTATGGGCACTCGGACTTGTAGATGATATTGAGATTCCGGATGATATATGTGACTGTCATACAGCAGTGCATCTGGTAGCAGACTGCAAAAACTATGACACTTTCAAAGAAAGCTGTTCATTAAGAGATACTGATCAGATACTGGACATGCTTGACCTTTATTACCGTTATCACTGGGCTTGTGAAGATAAACGTCTGAAGCCTGATACCAATATCGGCAGTCTCAATCCTGAAGTTGTTGTCGAACGTAGACGCGGACTGGAATGGCTTATCAGTGAAGAAACTGACTGGAACGATATATCACTTGATACATAAAAACAAAAATCCTCAGCAGAGTATAATTATAATACCTGCTGAGGATTAATATATTATATGTAAACTGGAAGGTTTATTTGTTCAGAGACAAAACATATTCCGTAACTGCTTTTATGTTTTCTTTGTCTGTAAAATCCTGAGGTTTATTATAAGCCTCAAGAAGACCTTTTTCATCTTCACCCGGATCACTCATATGCTCCAGACGTTTTTTCAGCAAGGACATCAGAACTTTATTTGTGCTGCTGAGCTTTGAGTAGTCAAAACCGCCTCGCAGATAAAAAGTTTTGATTACTTTTCTCTGGTCAGGTGTAAGTGCAAAATCCCACAGTTTTTTTATATTTTCTTCTCTTCCGGGATTTGAACCGACTGCAAATATTATCAGGTTTTTGTCCCGAAGCTTGTTCATGTTACCGGTGATAAGTCTCATTCCATTAATATTACAGGCATAAAGACCTCCTCCGTAAATGACAGTATCATAATCTGATATATCACTTAAAGCCGGGTTTTCCTTGAGATCACATCCCAGCTCCCGGGCTATCCACTGTGCATAAGTTTTTGTGAAGCCTGATTTTGATTTGTACGCTACTATCGTTTTCATTTTTTCTCCTCCGTCTTTCTTAAAAGTTCAATTAATATATAATGAATTCAGACAACGCAGCACATGATCAGAAGTTTATTATATCTGTTTGTCTTGAACACATATCCCTGTATTTTTTCGGTGTCATACCGACCTGTTTTCTGAAAACATCGATAAAATAGCTCTGGTTGTTAAAGGCAAGAATATTTGATATTTCACCGGGAAGATAATCAGAATATCTGAGCATATTTTTTGCTGTTTCTATTTTTTTTTCCTGAATATAAGCAGTGACCGTAGATCCTGTTTCTTTTTTAAATAAACGGGAAAGATAACTGCTGTTGAGATGTGTATATTGAGCAAGATCGGTTATGCGTATACGTGTATGAAGATTATTATATATATACTCCACACATTCTACAACCGGTTTAGAATATATATTTTTACTGCGGATCTGTTTCATTCTGGCTGTATAATCTGCTGACATCATGGCATGTAGTTCTGATAACATTTTCGGATCTGTATATTTGTCAGCTTTGATTATATACAGATCACTGAGATTGTACGCTGTTTCATGATTCATGCCGCCCTCTATGCAAAATCTTGCGATAAGTGCTGCTGTAACAACAAAGTGATATTTTATGTTTCTTACAGGATCGTCAGACAGTTTGCCAAGACCTATTTTATTACAGAAATCTTCTGCACAGAATTTTTTTACTTTATCGGTTTCTCCGTTTTTAACAGCTATGTAAAATTCAAATTCTTTGCTGTACGGTGCATGGAATTCATTGTACTCCCTCATTATAAATTCTCTGTAGCTAAGTTCCTTGTCTATCCCCAACAAATCACCCCATTTCATATAGTTGTATTATATCATTATTTTAATAAAAATACAATTAAAATGATATAATCAATATATCCAAAATGTTAAAATATAATCATAAGCAGGAGGCGTTTTTATGAAAGAATTTACAGGATATAAAAGAGGAGTCAACCTGGGAGGATGGCTTTCCCAGACTGAACACACAACAGAGCATTACAACACATTTATAACAGAAAATGATATCAGAATAATATCCGGATGGGGCATGGATCATGTCAGACTTCCGATAGATTACGAACTTGTTAAGGATAATGATGGCAATGACATCGAAGAAGGGTATACTTATATAGACAACTGTCTTGAATGGTGCAAAAAATATAACCTCAATATGATTCTTGACCTTCACAAGACTGCCGGTTATTCTTTTGATGAGGATGCTAACAGTTTCTTTTACAGTCCTGATCTTCAGGTTAAATTTATTGAGCTGTGGGATGCTCTTGCGCAGCGTTACGGAAAATATCATGAAAGACTGGTTTTTGAACTTCTCAACGAAGTCGTTGATGATAAAGTTGAGGATACATGGAACGGTATAATTAAAAAGACGATTCCGGTTATAAGAAAATATGCACCGACTATCAGGATCATCGTTGGCGGAGTAAGAAATAACAGCGTTCTTTGTGTAAGAGGTCTGGATAAACCATATGATGAAAATATCGTATATACTTTCCATTTCTATGAGCCGCTCATATTTACACATCAGAAAGCATACTGGGTAAAAAAGATGACAGAGGATTTTGAAACAGATTATCCCTGCGATCTCGATACCTATATCGAGCAGACAGAAAAGTATTTGCCTGCAGAAAACGGTGAATTTTATGACACTATCCGTACAAAAAATGCTGATAAGGAATTTATAAGAACATCGTTTGCTGATGCACTTAAAACAGCTGAGGAAAGAAATGTTCCGATTTACTGCGGTGAGTATGGTGTCATTGACAGGACATCTGTAGAGTCAGCACTTAACTGGTTTTCCGATATGCACAGTGTATTTGAGGAATATTCAATTTCAAGAGCTGTCTGGAACTATAAAGGCAAGGATTTCGGAATAATTGATGGTCATTATAGCGGAGTATTGGATAAGCTTATTAAGCTTCTGTAAATTGAAAGAGGGGAAATACTATGAAGTACAAAAAAATATGTCTGATTTTAGCGGCAGCAATGATGATGAGTTCAGTTGCAGGATGCGCAGATGATAAAAAAGATAGTAAACCTGATTCGCAGGCTGAAGTGACTACACAGCCGGCTGTTACTGAGGATATTCCACAGTATGATGATTACAAACTTCTGTTCAACGATGAGTTCAGCGGACAGGGCCTTGACACTGATATATGGGACTATGATCCTCATGAACCAGGCTGGACAAATAATGAACTTCAGGAATATACAACCTCTGAAGAAAATGTATTTCTGAGAGACGGAAAGCTTGTTCTGAAAGCAATCAGGACTGAAGACAGCAGCGGAAAAGATTATTATACTTCAGGCAAGATAAAATCTCAGAATAAAAAAGACTTTAAGTACGGAAAAGTTGTAGTTAGTGCTAAAGTACCTGAAGGACAGGGACTCTGGCCTGCAATCTGGATGATGCCGACAGATGAAGGGTTCTACGGTCAGTGGCCAAAGTGCGGCGAGATCGATATAATGGAAGTGCTCGGAAGTGATGTAGCTACTGCATATGGAACTGTGCACTACGGTGAACCTCATGCTGAACAGCAGGGAACATATAAACTTGAAAACGGAACATTCGCTGGTGATTTCCATGAATATTCAGTTGAATGGGAACCGGGCGAAATGAGATGGTATATAGACGGAAACCTTTTTAAAACAGTAAACGACTGGTTTTCAGCTGTTGAAGGTGAGGATGATAAGCCATATCCTGCACCATTCAATCAGAATTTCTTTGTACAGCTCAACCTTGCTGTAGGCGGAACATGGCCTGGCAATCCTGATGAAACTACAGATTTTAATAAGGCAGAGTTTGAAGTTGACTACGTCAGAGTGTATCAGAAAGACAGCTATGATGAAAATGTTACAAAGCCTGAAAAGGAATACCGTAAGGCTCTTGAAGACGGAAACTTCATTTATAACGGCGACTTCTCTGAAGATGAAAGTCTTGATGATGATACTAACTGGAAGTTCCTCCTTTTTGAAAACGGCGCAGGAACTGCTTCAATCAAGGACAACATGCTCACTATTGAATCTACAAACGCAGGAGATGTAGATTATTCAGTTCAGCTGGTACAGCCTGAGATCCCGATGATAAAGGGTAAAAAGTATAAGCTCACATTTGATGCATATGCCGATGAGGAAAGAGATATAATTGTATGTGTCTCAGCTCCGACAAATGGCTGGGTACGTTATCTGAAGGATACAACACAGAAGATAACAACAGATATGCAGACATACACATTTGAATTTGAAATGACAGGCAAAGATGATCCTAACGGAAGACTTGAGTTCAATCTCGGTCACAGAGGAAGCACTGCTGCATTCCATCTTACAAATGTCCGTATCGAAGAGATATCTTAATTTTCCTGAAATATAAAAGTAAGACGGTTTATTCTTCCTGAACGAAGTGATAAACCGTCTTATTTTTTCTGAGAGTTTTTAATCTATTTTCCTGCAGCCCTGAAAAGTCTTTTTATTCCAAGCAGATAATTCTTTACAGTTTCTATAAGACTTCTTCTTTCTGACAGAAGTACGACGTTATTATACATCATATTAAGCTTTCTGGCGCTCCTTAGTACTCCGTCATGATGATAATGTCCGCAGTACCATTTTTTAAACTTAAGTTTTTTGTATATCTGAGAAAAAAAGCTTGTAAGTGTATCAGAATAATTTCCTTTCATCATTACATTATGTACTTCATTAGGTGCACAGTGTGTAATAACATAATCGACCTGCCAGTCAGCTGCTTTGAGATTAGCAACAGCTTCTATATAATCATTTTCGCAGGGCTGTTCCTCAGGCCACCAGTTCACTCCCTGCGTTCGCCACCATTTGTCATGAGATGATGCACCGCCCATGGTAAAAAATCTTTTTCCTTCTATGTCAAATATCTGCCCGCGCATAAGATGATAAACACTGTCTGATATTTTGTGTACCTTACCGCCAAACAAATATTCAACCGGATATTTTGCGAGCAGAACATGATTTTCATGATTTCCGTCAACGAACAGCGTAGTAAAATGTTTTTTTTCAAGCCATTTGATCCAGTGCCGGTCATGACTGGAATTGTCCCATACAAGACCAAAGTCACCGCATATGATCACATAATCTTTCTTTGTAAGCTTTTTCTGCTGAGGAAACCGTTTGTTGCTTAGTTTATGTATGTCTATATCACCATGGATATCACCGGTTATATATATCATGTCATCACCTCTGAAATCGATAAGTTTTACATATTAATTATTATAGAGTTTATTTTGTATATAGTCAATGCTGTAAACTTTAATCATAATAATTTTTTACAAGCAGTATTATAGTCAGTTAAGTTACCTGATTTATCAAATGTTAAGGAAGTTTTATAGTGCTTTATATTGAACCTTTAACTATTTTGTGATATAATAAAAAAAATTACATTTTATTGGAGGGATATCATGGGTAAATCAAGAGGTTTCAGTATTATAATAGCAATTCTTTTGCTTGTAGCAGGAGGATTTATATTCATTAGTACATCGGTTACTTATGCTACATATGAAACAACTCAGGGAGAGATAGACAGTGTAAGTACTCGGCGTTATAAAAAATCTAAAAGCGGAAGTAAAACATATCGTCGTATTACGTATAGTTATAAAGTAAACGGCATATCTCACAGCGGATCTGCGACAACAAATCAGTATGTGAGTGATGGCGAATCAATAACTGTATATTACAGCCAGTCTGATCCTTCCAAATCAAAAACAGATGATGAGCTGTTTGATAATATCAAGTTTTCCCTGGGATTAGGAGTAGGTGCAGTCTTGTTTTTTATAGGACCAGTTAAAACAGGGAGAAAATTTAAAAATGCATCACCGTATTGACGTTTTATTATTTTAGATTCTTAGCGAAATCCGGTCGGCATATGTTTTCAAAACCCGATATTGATGTATAAAAACATTGATATTGGGTTTTATATACTGTTGCAAACAGTCAGATAAATAAATAATTATTTTAAAAAAGAAGGAGCAACAAATATGAACATCAAAAAGATCAAACCAAGACAGCTGAAAAAAGGAGACAGGGCAGCAATAGTAAGTCTGTCCAGCGGAATGCTCGGAGAAGACTTCTGCTCACATAATATTGAGATCGGAACAAAAAGACTCAGGGAGTATGGTATAGAACCAGTCTTTATGGAGAATTCCCTTAAAGGGATCGGGTATCTCGCTTCAAATCCTCAGGCACGTGCACAGGATCTGAAGGATGCGTTTTCCGATGACAGTATAAGCGCTGTTATCTGTGCTATCGGAGGTGATGATACATACAGACTTATGCCTTATCTTATGGAAGACAAGGAGTTTTTAAGAAATGTCAGAAACAATCCTAAAATATTTACGGGATTTTCTGATACGACGATAAATCATCTTATGTTCTCAAAGCTTGGAATGGTAAGCTATTACGGACCGGCATTTATTACTGATCTCGGTGAAATCTCAGATGAAATGCTTCCTTACACAAAAACTGCTTTTGAAGGATTTTTTAAAGGCAAAGAAATTACAAAGATCACATCAAGTGATGTATGGTATGAGACACGTACGGATTTCAGCCCTGCAGCAATTGGTACTGAGCGTACTGCACACAAAGAAGAACACGGTTTTGAGGCAGTGCAGGGTAGAGGAAGCTTTACAGGAGAACTTTTCGGAGGATGTCTGGAAAGCCTGTATGATATAATAAATCCTTCACGATATGAAGATGAACCCCGCGTATGTGAAAAATATTCGCTGCTTGGTTCGCCGGATGACTTGCGGGGAAAGATCTTGTTTCTTGAAACATGTGAGGAAAGGCCTGAACCTGAAAAATTCGCAATGGAGCTAACAGCTCTGAAACAAAAAGGAATGTTTGAGCACATAAACGGAATAATTGCAGGAAAGCCTGAGGATGAAGTTTACTATGAGGAATATAAGCAGATATTTACTCAGGTAATTGATGATCCTGATCTGCCTGTATTATATAATCTGAACTTCGGCCATTCATCGCCGAGATGTGTTATTCCATATGGAATACAGACTAAGGTTGACATGGATAATAAGAGTGTGGAATTTCTCGAACCTTTGTTTGTAAAATGATCCTGATAGTAAAAAAGCAGCATTATGATGCGTCCATAATGCTGCTTTAAATATATACTATAGCTTTCTTTTGTTAAAAAATATTATAGAAATTATTACATTTATCACTGACAGTACAAGGACTACGGCTGAAGCCCTGACAAATGGGTCAGTTTCTGCCTGAGAGTTGATCATATTGCCTGCACCCAGAAGATAAGTAGGCAGGAACTCAGATATTTTCGGAATAAAAGCAAAAACATAAGAAGCTGCAAATGTACCTGCACAGGAAAGCATAACCGCGGTACCTGTTCTGAGCAGTGCTGAATAAAGGTCGATGAGTGAAATAAGCCATAATCCCGAGATCCAGATACATATTCCGCCGAATATAGTATGAGATGCTATACTATTGTCCCAGAAATATACTGTATATGCATATGTGACCCCGAAAGTGATCCAGTAGCAGATACTCCAGGTGATCAGCATGGCTGCAGTTTTTGAAGCCAGCACTTTCCATCTTGACATACCCTTGGTGAGCATCTGGATAAGCGTACCTTTCTGATATTCGTTTGTAAAGATCCCTGAAAATACAACTCCTATAATAACAAGTGTCAGAAAGCAGTTTTTATAGAACTGTGCCCATGAGTCAAGAGCTGTAATTTCCATCTGTTTAATTATTATGCCTTGCTGCTCCATTTCATCCCCGAGCATTTCAAACATCCATGGAGTAAGCTTTGCTATTGCAGGACTCATAATTCCGATGATAACATAGAGAATAATAAGCAGTGTAAGCATTTTGGTTCTCTTTAGCTGCATAAATTCCTTCCTGGTAAATGCTGCTGTCTGTTTCATTACCCGATCACCTCCATAAACATTTCTTCAAGATCAGGTTCTATCTGCTGGATGCTTACAGGACACAGATGATTGTCAGACATTATCTTCATAGCCCTGAGCATGCCGTCATGATTCTGCTTTTTGTAAATAAGCTTCGTTTTGCCTGATATTTCAGTATCAGCATTCTGGGCCCCGAAAAGCTTTGAGAATCGGTCACACTCAGTCTGATTCGGAAATTCAATACTGAAGCCATGAGATGCGTGACTGTTTTTTATGTCCTGAATTGCCGACTGATAAACAACAGAACCGTTTTTCAAGAAGCCTACTTCATCACATATCCTTTCTACATCAGTGAGAATATGAGTTGAAAACAAAACTGTAGTTCTGTCCGTGGCCTGAGTCAGGATATCAAGGATTTCTTTTCGTCCGAGAGGATCAAGTGCAGATGTAGGTTCATCACATATCAGAAGCTTTGGTTCGTTAAGAAGTGCCTGTGCTATTCCGAGTCGCTGTTTCATCCCTCTTGAAAAACCATGGATCCTTTTTTTATGAATATCTAGTCCTGTCATACCAAGAAGACTGTTTATTTTCTCTTTTCTGCCTTTCACTGACATTTCGGTTATATCTGCACACAGATCAAGGTATTCATATGGCGTCATAAAATCATAAAACTCAGGTACATCAGGAAGATATCCTATATTTCTGTTAGTCTGGGTCTGTCCGTATGTAACCTTCTGACCGCACACCTCAATAGAACCACTGTCTATTGTATACAGTCCAAGGATCATCTTCATTGTTGTAGTTTTTCCGGCACCGTTGCATCCGATAAATCCGTAAACCTTATGCTCAGGAACACTGAGTGAGAGATTTTTGAGTACCTGATGGCTGCCGAAGCTCTTCGAAACATCTCTGATTGTTAAAATGTCCATTTAATCATCCTCTTTTCCAAGAATGAAATACAAAACCGGTCCTATAAACTGCATGCCTGCAATTGTAACGATTATCCAAAGTGCACGGGATCCGTGCTTGTATGTTTTATGTGTAAGAATGTGTCTGAGTGTAAATGCAAGCAGAATCAATTCTGCAGCAGCGAGCGGAACAGCGAATGGAAGTATGTCTTGTAATGTCATAATGATTCCTCCTGTCAGCCAATAAAGGCTTTTGTTATTATTTCTTGTTCTCAAATATCTTTGAAAAGTCCTGAAGCTGTCTTATAAGAAATTTATATTCATTTTCATCTGAAAGCTTTGAAAAAAACGGACCGGTGAGAACCGGGATGGTGCTTTCATAAATAATTTTTCTGCTGCTTGGCATCTGACCGCCAAGAGGAAGGTTATCGAGCCATTCGTCTATACTGTCAAAGTAATTATCGCCGTTCATGAATTTATCATTTGAAAGAAATTTAATGAAATCTTTTGTGAAGATCTTCAGATATCCGATCGCTTTCTCTTTTTCATCATGCTGTGTATAAAATGCTGCTGCCTGGATCTGAAACTGAAGATATGAGTTAAGGTTTATCAGTTCAATATTATACAGCCCGTTCAGGGTATTGATTTTCGATATTGTCTGTTCACATTTTTCTATATTATCTGATTCGAGTGAGAGGATCAGTATGCTGTTGCCGATAACTTCCATAAGATTTATATAAAGAGAGATCTGTGAATTTGAAATGGCTTTTTGTTTATCACCATTCATTACATAAGCCTGCGTAAGCATAGCTTTGGCATTTGACGACAAGTGATCATGTGAATACATCTGGCTGAGCATATCAATGACCTCTTCTGCCTTGCCAAGCTGCAAAAGAACAATATTTTTTAGTATCATAGCATCATTTCTGATGTACAGGTCACTGCAGTGATTTTCAATATGATCAATAAGTTCACCTATATAGTTAAGCAGTTCATTGCGCTTTTCAGGTGTATCAGGCAGAGCCAGATGATTGATAAGCAGACTAGCCGCACTAAGTAAAAACGGATAGCATGCGTAATACTGCTTTACAAGCTTTCTGATATTGCTATAAGCTTCATCATAGTCAAGGGATGCAAACATGTCTGACATATCAACATATTGTTTATTTATCTGAGCAGGCGTAAGCTGAGCCTGAAAACCAATAAGCTCATCAACCGATATATCAAAATAATTAGCTATCACAGGCAAAAGCAGTATATCAGGATAACTTTGAGAAGTTTCCCATTTTGAAACTGATGCTTTTGTAACACCAAGAAAATCCGCTAGCTGCTCCTGCGTAACTTTGCGAAGTTTTCTAAGACGAATCAGGTTTTCTGATATTTTCAGTGTAACCATTTTTATTACCTCCTTTTTTTCTATGTCTTAAGTATATCACCTTTTATATTTTTTACAATGGATTTGCAGTTGATTTGAGGAAACAAAATCAACCACAAGGAAACATCACAAAAAAGTCAGTATATTATTGACTTAACAGAAAGTGAATGGTAAAATACAGTTAATGGATCAAATCAGAATAAATAAGAGGGTCAGATAATGAATGAAAAAGAAAATTGTCCTTGTAAACATATAAACTGTGAAAGACATGGCAGATGCTCAGAATGCATGAAGCATCATACTGAAGACAAGAAAACTCCTCCAGCCTGTGAGCGTATAAGAATAAAGCAGGAGAGAAAAGAGAGACATAAAGGCAAAGTAAGACCTGAAATAGTGTACACGATTCATTTTGATTCACCAGTTGGTGTACTGTGTGCCCGGGCTGATGATAATTCACTTGTTAAACTTTTTATAGACAATGAGAAAAAGTGTCCGGATACTGAGGAGTCTGAGCTTCTTGCCCGTGTAAGGACACAGGTCTGTGAATATTTTGAAGGAAAGAGAAAAGTATTTGATATTCCTCTTAACCTGTATGGTACAGATTTTCAGATGACAGTCTGGAACGCATTGCTGAAGATCGGGTACGCGGCTACATGCTGCTACAGTGATATCGCATCAATGTGCGGCGATCGTGCTGCAACACGTGCAGTTGGCGGTGCTGTAAATAAAAACCCTGTAATGATAATTGTGCCTTGCCACAGAGTAATAGGCAAAAACGGAAAACTTACCGGTTTTGCTGCAGGACTTGATGTTAAGGAGACACTTCTCAGACTTGAAAATATTCTTTAAAAGTAATATAGATCAAAGTCTGCTGCAGAATAAGCTTCATAAAACAATATAATATTAAAGGAAAAAACAATGAAAAGAAAAAATAATTTCATACCCGCTGCAGTTTTTATATCAGCTGTTGTCTGCAGTACAGTGTATTTGTCCGGTGCAGCCAATGCAGCATCCTCATTACCATCTATGAGTGAGGTCAAGAGTATTTTACTCAGAGAAATGCAGCCTGAACCGGATATCAGTTATGATATCGACAATAACTCAGAAGTGGATGTGTTTGACTATATGACACTAAAACAGAAGTTTCTTTATCCACAGCATAATACATCTCAGACCGTAACAACGGTCAGAAAAGTTGTAGTATGTGATTCAATGAACAGAGTACTTTCAAAGAGCGGATATAAACTTGCGGATATAGGACAGTCACGTCAGATAGTGAGCGTTGAATCAGACGGGATGAAGTGCTCAGTAAGATTATATGAAAAGAATGATTACTCATGGGATGAGGTGCGTACAGCCTCTGGAATAGTCGGAAAAAACGGAGTCTCAAAGGATAAGCATGAGGGTGATTACCGGACACCGGCAGGCCTGTTTACATTCGGGGTTGCTTTTGGTACACAGAATATGAATGATCTGAAAATGCAGTATCGCAGGATAACCGAAAACAGCTACTGGGTGGATGATGTATCAAGTCCGTATTACAATCAGTGGGTTGAGACAAGCAACGTTACTTTTTCAAGTGCTGAGCATCTTATCAAATATCCTGATGCTTACAAATATGCCGCTGCAATCAACTATAACACTGATCCGGTCATTAAAAATGCTGGTTCAGCTATCTTTCTGCACTGTGCAAAAGGCAGCTATACTGCCGGATGTGTTGCTGTACCTGAAAACGATATGCTCTATATTCTCAGATGGCTTGATTCATCAAAAAATCCGATGATACTTATCTGCTCATCTTCTTGAAAATGTGTTATATATTATTCTCAAAGACATGACAACTGAAATGTCTGATGGAAACATTAAATAATATTGTAAATATTTTTAATTTGCTGTAGCTTTTTTGTCATAGCGGAAGTATTATTATTATGAAAGAATGTAATATGATGAATAATTAAATCATTGAATCTGGCTTTTTGTCAAATCGGTATTTGGATATCAATTAATATTTTAATAAATAATATTGAAGGATGGTGTTATTATGAAAAAGTTTTTAGCATTTGTATGCAGCGTCGCTCTGATAGGAGCGTCATTGGGTATTACACCGACACATTCATCAGCTGCTGATGTGGATGATTCGATGAAATATGATATCAACGGAGACTCAAGCATCACTGTAAAGGACCTGGCAGCAATGAAAAATCTGCTCCTCGGTATAGGCGCATCAGATCAGCAGTTAAACGGAGATGTGAATAAGGATGGAAAAATCAACATTATTGATTTTATTTATCTGAAATCATTTTTTATGGGGACAGATTATTCAAAGCAAGATATCGGATATGTAAATGTCGATGAAATAACTTATGGAAATACCAGAGCTGCTTTTTCTGAAAAAGAAAAAAGCTATTACTATACTGCGGCTTTGTTTAAATCATATCAGCAGATGCTGGATTACATAGAGGAAGCTGATAAAGATCATGTTGATTTAAGTAACCTCACAGCTACTTACACTGAAGAGTTTTTTGAAAAACAATGTGTTGTGCTTTCATTTACCAATTCAATAATTGAACCTGAATATTTTGAGTCAGCTCAGGTCAGCGGCAGCACACTCTCACTGAATTTCTTTGATTCACATCATTCTGAACCTATGCCGTGGCTTAATTATGTTACAGTTACTCTGGATAAAAGTGAATTAGAAGGACTGGATGTACAAACGGCAAAATATTGTACAAATGAAGTGGAGATACCGCAGGATGAAATCAGTATAGAGTGTATATCAGCTGAGTCAGTCTATAGTGTTGACGAGTGGTTTGATTCTCAGGAGAAGCTTGCGGGGATATTTACTGATCAGACAGACCGTGATTATTACATGCAAAAGTATGACAGTGATTTTTTTGAAGACAATGTAATTCTTGCTGCTACTGAAGCAATTAAAACATCAAGTACGGAAGCCTATTATGATAATGAGTTCTTTTCGATGCGAATATATGGTGATTCAGTTGAAGATATTTATCTTACACTGATTGCTGTTCCGAGAAAATATTACGACGCAAGAAAAGTACTGGTATCATCAAGATATACAAATGTAGCTTACAAACCTGCTGTTTATCTTTATCCAGAAGAAGAGACAGAGGTAACAGTAAGTGTTGATCTCAACGGTGATTTTACATGTGTATATCCGGAATTTACAGACCCTGATACAAGTACATGGAAAGTTACTGCAAATCCTGACGGTACTTTGTATACTGAAGATGGTTCACAATACAGTTATCTGTTCTGGGAAGGTACACAGAAAGCTGACTGGGATATGTCTGAAGGATTCATCGTAAGGGGATGTGATACTCTTGCATTCCTTAAAAAACAACTGCCTCTGATGGGACTAACACCTAAGGAATACAATGACTTTATTGTTTACTGGCTGCCTCAGATGCAAAATAACGGGTATAACTACATTACCTTCCAGACAGACAGTTATACTGACAATGCAGTACTGAATGTAACTCCTCAGGCTGACAGTGTTCTGAGAGTGTTTATGGCATACATGCCTGTAAATGAAAAGGAAGCACAGACTCTTAAGGAAACAACACAGGAACCGGTTTTTGATTCATTTTCAAGAGACGGATTTACTGTTGTTGAGTGGGGCGGTACTAAAATATCCAGGTAATACTGATATATTCAGCATATGAGTGTTATTTTTCCGGCAGGATCATACTGATCCTGCCTCTTTTTTATTGTGTAATATATGTATATAAATGTTAAATTATAGATTGATTTTTTTGAAACAGTAAATATGTTGAAAAAGACACAAAATTTTTATTAAAGTAACTAAATTGTAATCATGGCAGATATATGATATAATAATTATAAAATAAAGAACGGATAATACAATATTCTACATAATAAAGGAGTGGTTTCATGCATCTTGTTTCAGATAAGTCAATGTGCGAACAACTTTGTTCACAGCGCGAAAATGAATTTCAGCATACTCCGATAGACCATGAAGTAGCATTCTATGAAAGCATCTGTTCGGGTGATATCGATGCTGTAAAATCTCTCGCAACACCGTTATGTTCAAAAGGGTATGGAGTCTTAAGCAAGAACCCTCTTCAGAATCTGAAATATCATTTTACCATTTCAGTTGCAATGATCACGCGTTTTTGTGTAAACGGAGGTATGACATCAGAGGAAGCGTACAGCCTTAGTGATGCATTTATTATCAAGGCTGATGAATGCAAAGAGGAAAAACAGGTCCATGAGCTTCACAAGGAAATGATAGTGTCTTTTACAGACTGTATGAAAAAGGTGAAAAACAGTAAGGTCTATTCAAAACCTATTGTACAGACTATTGATTATGTAAACGGTCATCTGCATCAGAGGATCATGATAGCTGAGATCGCTGATCATCTGTCACTGAGTGTCTCATATCTTTCAAGACTTTTCAAGACCGAAACTGACATGACACTCAGCGAATACATAAATATAAAAAAGGTCGAGGCGGCAACTGATATGCTTCAGTTCACAAATTACTCAAACCTTGAGATAAGTACACTTCTTTGTTTCAGTTCACAGAGCTATTTTATTAAAATTTTCAGAAAATACGTAGGAATGACTCCTAAGAACTATAAGAAAAAAAGTCGTTTTCCGGAATGGAAGAACCTTGATCAGAAGACTCCGGTCTGATGTGCAATTGTGCTAAAATACATAACTATTTGTGCTGGCGTTATCACGAATTTATGAAAGTTTGTAAAAATATGAATATTTGATATCAATAAGTTACTACAAAAGACAAAATATATGTATATTTAAACTGTCTTTTTATAGTATAATAATCTATGCAAGTAAACGATTACAAGGAGGTATAATAATGCATTTTAAAAAAATCGCAGCCGGAATAACAGCTTTAGCCTGTTGTGTCGGTATGGTATCTCTTCAGCCGTTCGCGGGCGAAAAAACATATGCGGCTGAACTGGTATGCAATGACTTTGAAGTGACTTATGACGGATGGTATGGGAATTCGGATTATGTGAAGCTTGACGCACTCGATGAGGCAGGCTTTGATGCTTCAAGGGGTATGGTAGTTTCAGGACGTCAGGTTCCTGCAGATGGTGCAAGTTCATCAAAAGGATTTTATCTTGAGGGTGGAGTTGATTATTCTTACAGTGTAAAGGTTTTCAGCGAATCCGATGAAAAATTCAATGTAACTCTTCTCTGCAAGGATATGGATACTGATGAATGTACCGAGGCAGTTCTTTTCAATCAGGAAGTCCAGGGCGGAAAGTGGACAGAACTTAAAACTAACTACAAAGCACCAAAGGGAAGTTATTATTTTAATGTTTCCATAACAACAGACAGTACAAATGATTTCAGTTTTGATGACTTTTATGTTACACAAAAGGTTAAAAGCAACTCTCAAACAATAAATGCTGCTTCAGCAAATCAAGGCCTTAAGGATGAATTTGCACATTATTTCAGAGTTGGTTCAGTTCTTAACGGCGGAACAGTTAAAGACTCTTCTATCACAGCTAATATGATAAAGAACTTTAACAGTATTACATGTGAAAATGAAATGAAGCCTGATGCTACACTGGTTCAGTCCCAGAGCAGCGGTACTAATGTTGGTGTTTCACTTAACAGTGCAGCAAGTATCCTTGACTTCTGTTCCAAGAACGGAATAGGCGTCAGAGGACATACGCTTGTATGGCATTCACAGACTCCTGAATGGTTTTTCAAGGAGAATTTCCAGCAGTCAGGTGCGTGGGTATCTTCTTCTACGATGGATGTGAGAATGGAGAGCTACATCAAGAATATGTTCCAGACAATACAGAAACAATATCCGTCTCTTAATCTCTATGCATATGACGTTGCAAATGAATGTGTAAGTGATGACAGCAACAGAACTGCAAATAACGGCGGTGCCAGAGTACCCGGATACGGCGATGGAAAATCACCATGGGTTCAGGTATACGGCAACAACAGCTTCCTTACAAAGGCATTTACATATGCAAGAAAATATGCACCGGCAACAACAAAGCTTTATTATAACGATTATAATGAATACTGGGATCACAAGCGTGACTGCATAGCAAGTACATGTGAGGATCTTTACAAAAAAGGCATTCTTGACGGTATCGGAATGCAGTCTCATATTAATGCTGACTCCAGCGGTTTTTCCGGAACATCAGCATATATTACAGCAATGAAAAAGTTTGCAGCTATCGGATGTGATGTACAGTGCACTGAACTTGATATCAGTATTGAAGGCGGAAAATTCTCATTGCAGCAGCAGGCTGAAAAGTACAAGGCAATATTCCAGGCAGCAATGGATCTGAATTCTACATCAACAAAGGGCAAGGTCAGAGCAATTTGTGTCTGGGGTCCGAATGATGCAAATACATGGATAAAAACTGAAAATGCTCCGCTTCTTTTCGATACAAACAATCAGGCAAAGCCGGCATACAATACACTCATAGGTATGCTTCCTGAATCCCAGTGGGGAGACGGAAAAAATCCAACAGATGGCGGTACAGTTGCACCGATCGAGCCAAATGAATATGGCTGGTACTTCCAGGATGGCTTTGAGGGTACAACAGGTGACTGGGCAGGACGTGGAGATGCTGCTGTCCAGACGAGCGGCAGAACTGCTTATGTTGGAAGCGAATCACTTCTTGTTTCCGGCAGAACTTCAGCATGGAACGGCGCAGCAAAATCACTCAGTCCTTCAGTATTCAAGCCAGGAACAGAGTACAGCTTCAGTTCCAACGTTATGTACCTTGACGGCGGCGCAACTGACACATTCTATATGAAGCTTCAGTATGTTGACTCGGCCGGAGAAACAAACTATTCAACAATTGCAGAAGCTACAGCAATAAACGGTTCATGGGTACAGCTTGCAAATACAAAGTACATGATTCCGGAAGATGCATCAGATATGCAGCTTTATGTAGAAACTGCTGATTCTACAAATAATTTCTACGTTGATGAGGTTATCGGAGCTGTTGCAGGAACATCAATAAAGGGTGCAGGAGAATCCAAAAAGATAACACTTGGAGATGTTGACTGCGACGGCAATATAAACTCTCTTGATTTTGTTCTTATAAAGAACGGATTCCTTTACGGAATAGATGATGCTGCTTCAAAGATCGCAGCTGACGTTGATCAGAGCGGTGTGTTTGATGTAAAGGACGCATTGCTTCTTCAGAGTTACCTTCTTGGAAAAATTGATGTATTCCCGGTTGCTGAAAAGGTAATTGATACAGCGGCTATGGAAGCTAAGTTCTCAGGAGTTACTCTTGCATCAAGCTATAAAAAAGACGGCGAAAACAACCCTCTTTATACTCAGCGTTTCGGTGCAGACCCAGGATTCATGGTTTACAAAGACAGAATTTATGTTTATACAACAAACGATGCTTTTGAGTATGACAGCAACGGTAAGCTCAAGGAAAACAGCTACGATGTAGGAACAATCAACTGTTGTTCATCTGCTGATCTCGTAAACTGGACAGATCACGGTGCTATACCGGTTGCAGGCAAAAACGGCAGAACACAGGGTGGTGCAGCATCATGGGCATTCGCCTCATGGGCTCCTGATGCTTGCTGGAAAACAATCAACGGCAAGGATAAATTCTTCCTTTACTTCGCAAACAGCGGCGGCGGTATCGGTGTTCTTACAGCTGATTCACCAACAGGCCCCTGGACAGATCCGCTCGGTCACGCACTTGTAACTGGTCAGTCTCCTAACTGCGGCGATGTAGTCTGGATGTTCGACCCAGGCGTTATGGTTGATGATGACGGTACAGGTTACCTCTATTTCGGCGGCGGTGTTGACGGAAAGGATAAGTCAAATCCTAAGACAGGCAGATGCGTAAAGCTTGGTGCTGACATGATTTCTCTTGCAGGCACACCTGTTACAATGGAAACTCCTTACCTCTTTGAAGATTCAAGTATTATCAAAATAGGTGATACATATTATTATTCATACTGTTCAAACTGGGATGTTCCTGGAGGAACACAGATCAACGGTCAGTCATTCAACAGTGGTGACATCTGCTACATGACTTCCAAGAACCCACTCGGACCTTGGACAAAATCACAGTTCGGCGGTATGGTATTCAGAAACACAGGTGCTCAGGGACTTGACAAGGGCGGTAACAACCACCATTCAATAGTTGAATTCAAGGGCAAGTACTACGTTCTCTATCATACAAGAGTGGTTGAAAACCGTATGGGTATCACACAGAACTACCGTTCACCAAGTATCAGTGAGGCAACTATTTCAAACGGAAAAATCACTTGTAAAGGTTCACATACAGGTGTAAGTCAGCTCGAAACACTAAGTCCTTATTCAAAGATCCAGGCAGAAACAATGTCTAACCAGTCCAGTGGAATTACAGTAAGTGGTGTAGGCGACACAACTGTTTCCGCTAAGAAGGGCAACTGGATTAAGGTAAGCGGTGTTGACTTCAAGAACGGATGCACAAAACTCACAGTAAATGCATCTTCTAAAACAGGCAGTGCTATCAAAATCTGCACAGGCAGTCCTTCAGGCACTGTTGTAGGTTATGTAGACCTCTCAACTGCATCAGGTGGTCTTAAAGAACTTACAGTACCAGTTAAAAACCTCTCATCAACACAGGATATCTACTTCGTATTCAGTGATGAAACAGTGTTAGACTGGTGGAGCTTTTCTTAAACAAACCTAACCTTCATTTACATTATAAAACAGAAACCATCTGCAGTTGCTGCAGGTGGTTTTTGTTTTGCATTATAACACAAATCATGGTCAGTATATGGTCCGAAAAATAAGATCATTATTCTGCCTGATATATTATAACAGACAGTAATCAAATAAGTCTGATAAGCATATATGCCTATAATTAATGATTATTGGTAAACAATGATCATTACTGGCAACTTGTAGCTATTATACAATAAATATTATTTTTTATCTGTTAAAATGTCGAAAATGATACAAATTTGAATTGACACATCTGTATTTTAGTGTTATCATATTAATAGACGGATTAAAGGGGGGCATTATATGGCTGCAGTAAATGAAGTAATAATTGTATCATCATTTGTATTATGTATTGTTGGATTTATGGTTGCAAATAATATTTATTTTCTCAAAGGATTAAAGCTTAAAGACAAAATAACTAAAAATATCCTTCTGTTACTTATCTCACCGTTGACTTTGGCTTATTTACAGTATACTGTAAGCCACAACACAGCAAGTATAGCTTCTATGTTATTTGGTTTAGGAACAGATTCCCTGGCATATAAGCTTATATTTTCATTCACAGAAATACTCGTTATAACGATTTTGTTGTGGGCATTTAACCGGTTATATTCAAAGATAATAGAATCAAATTTAAACGTATGCCGTTTCATTTATTTTCTTTTCATTATAGTCATTTTCTGCGTGGATTCGATTTCATTCAGTCCGCTTACTGTGTTGACAGTGTCGCTGATACTGCTTGGATATAACTATCATCTGTTCGGAAACAATATGAAAATCTTTACGGATAACATAGATGAACGTGCTATAAAGAGAATAAATATTCTTCCTGTAGCTGTGCTTGCTATGCAATATATCTTGCTTACTTTCTGGAACATAATTCCTGACAGCCTTGCGAGTAATGGTAAGATTTCAGCGTTGTCTGTAATTATGGCATGTTTCAGCGTAGGGCTCTATGTATTCCTTTGCTTATCATATAAAATAACATTTAATAACTATGAACAAACAATCATGATCAAACATGACTCTGAAGAAAAAATAAAAACTCAGGAAGAAATAATCCTGGCTTTTGCAGAAATGATAGAGGCAAAATCAAGTCAGACAGGACAACATGTTAAACGAGTTTCCGAATACAGTTATGTTCTTGCAAAAGGAATGGGTATCAGTGAGGAGGAGGCTCAGAAAATACGTATTGCCTCTATGATGCATGATATAGGCAAATTTTTTATTCCTTCAGAAATTCTTGAAAAGCCGTGTAAATTAACAAAAGAAGAATTTGAAATTATCAAAACTCATGTTACACTCGGAGAAAATATTCTTCATAATGCACCAGGTGACATAATGGCATATGCAAAACAGATTGCTCTTGATCATCATGAAAAATGGAATGGAAAAGGGTATCTGTCAAAAAAAGGGCCTGATATCAGTCTTGCCGGAAGAATAGTAGCGATTGCCGACGTTTATGATGCACTTGTAAGCAAAAGGAGCTACAAGGATGCCTGGACTGAGGCAAATGCGAGAAAGCAGATAATATCTGACAGCGGAACACATTTTGATCCAAAGATAATTAATGCTTTTATTGAAAACTATAGTGATATACTTAGTGTTCTTAATTCTTTCCCTGATGGAAACGCAGCCGGATAGGCAGTTCGTTTACAGAATTACTTTTTAAAGCTTTATAAAAATGATCATATTTCCAGTGTACTGACCTCTGATAGCCAGATCGAATAATCTGACGACCGGATGTCAGTTTTTTTATTTCTAAGCGGCATTATGATCTGATAAATGGCAGTGAAAGAATAGCTAATTCAAAATTCCTGATTCCTGGTCAGAATATCAATAGAAGACATCAGACGATTTACAAGATGATATTTATAAAATATTCCATAATTACATTGATTTAATTATAATGAAATGATATAATTTTTAATATCATAAATTAAGAACGGGGCAATAACATTGAATATTTCTGATTTCAGAAAAAAGATCGATCCTATCATTGTATCAAGAGGAGAGATCTATTACAAAGACGGACGTATTTTATCAGTTGAAAACAACAGCGGTGAGTTTTCTGCAGTTATTCTGGGAAATACAAAATACAAAACTTCAGTGACACTCTCGGATAACGGAGAAGTTGAGGACTCCTCATGCAATTGTATTTATTCATATACAAGTCAGTACTGCAAACATGTTGCAGCCCTTCTGTTTGATATAGAGGAGCATTATTCCGAATACTGCAGAGGAATAAATTCACGCGAGATAAAAAATATTATAGACCAGTACTGTACTCTTGCGTCAGCACAGGCTGAAGAAAAAATATATGTATACCCGCAGATTGAGTCATCACGAGATGCTCAGAAACCGCTGAAATACTCACTGAAGATAGGAACGCAGGACGGGAAAGTGTATGCGGTCAAGGATGTTTCTGCTCTTACAGAGCGCATAAGCTTCAAGCGTTTGTTCAGGTACGGAAAAGAGCTTGAGTTCGTTCATGACTACAGGATCTTTGATGAGAAAAGTCTGAAGATCATTGATTTCAGCCACAGTGTCAGCTGCAAAACCAGATACTACAGTGATCACAACAAGGTTTTTATGCTGTCAAATGAGGACATTGAACAGTTTATGAATATTTTTGAAGATGGCGAGGATATCTTATTTGACGGCAATGAGTGCAAAATAAAACGCAAAAATCCTATGTATACTGTAAAGATCAGTGAAAAATCTGATGACTGCTATGATATTACTCTCAGCAACATGATCATAATATACAGCTGGAGCAGAAACTCATGCATTTTTGACAGGCAGGAGAACATTTTCTATATTACAGACAGCGGTTATGCCCAGACTGTATGCAATCTGCTTGCATACCTTCAGCGTTCAAAAACACTGAGAATAGCAAAGAAGGATATGCCGGCATTTTATAATGCAGTAATAAAGCCGATAGGAAGATACATGACTATAGATGCCGAAACTGCACTGGACGAATATATTCCTCCGGGCATGTCATCAAAAATATATATTGACAGTGTTAATGACGGAGTATGTGCTCATTTTGAATTTATCTATAATGATGAAATTTATCCGAACTTTTATGATCAGAGCAAAAATCCGTTTTGTGAGTACTCAGGAGAAAAATCTGCTGAAAATGTTATTTTAAAGTATTTTGATATAAATGATAAAGACGACGAAGAGCCTCTGTATATAAACGGTGACAGAAAGCTCTATGAACTACTGGCGGTCGGGATGAATTCAATCGAAAACAGCGGCATAGAGGTATACCTGAGTGACAAGTTTAAAAAGATCAGTGTAAGGCAGCCGGTGAGACCTTCAGTAGGAGTTATTCCATCAGGCAATCTGCTGGAGCTTCAGATCACAGCATCCGGCTATACTCCAGAAGAACTGTCTCAGATACTGCATGAGTACAGAAAAGGCGGCAGGTATTATCGTTTCAGAGACGGGACCTTTACAGTATTTGACGAGGCTGTAAATGAATTTGCCGGGATGGCTGACAGCCTGAATATTTCAGATAAAGCACTTCTCAAAGACAGGATAAAAGTCCCGAAGTACAGAATGCTGTATCTTGACAGTCTGAAAAAAGAGTGCGAGAACATGTCAGTCAGGAGAACCTCTGAGTTTAAGACGGCTGTCAGAAAGTACAAGTCGGAAATCGAAGATACCGATGCTCCTCTGATATCAGACAAGCTTGACGCTACCATGCGTGAATATCAGAAGTACGGATTTCAGTGGCTCAGGACTATAGCTGCATATGGCTTCGGCGGAATACTTGCAGATGACATGGGACTCGGCAAAACGATCCAGGCAATAGCTCTTATGCTCTACGCTAAACAGACACGCAGTGAACACACTACAAATCTCGTTGTATGTCCGTCATCACTCGTACTCAACTGGCAGTGTGAAATAAAAAGATTTGCACCAGACCTTACGACTGCTGCAGTCTCCGGAACGGCAGAAGAACGTGACAGCCTGCTGTCTCAAACGGATAAATATGATGTTATCATTACCTCATATGCGCTTATTACAAGGGATATTTTAAAGTACAGTGAACTGAGCTTTCATATCCATGTCGTAGATGAGGCACAGTACATTAAAAATCATAACACTCAGACTGCAAAAGCTGTAAAAGGCATTCATTCAGATATACGCTTTGCACTTACCGGAACACCTGTAGAAAACAGCCTTGCTGAGCTTTGGAGTATATTTGACTTTGTAATGCCCGACTTTCTGTTCGGTTACACATATTTTAAGAAGAATTTTGAAAACCCGATAGTAGGCAAGGATGATAAAAAGGTAACAGCGCAGCTTCAGAAGCTCATTTCACCATTTATACTAAGGCGTATGAAAAAAGATGTTCTTACGGAGCTTCCGGACAAAACTCAGACAGTTCTGTACTGCTCAATGGAAGACGAGCAGAGCAAGCTGTATTCTGCAAATGTTGCTGATATCAAAAAGTCGATAAGCAAAGGCTTCACAGAGCAGACCGACCGTATAAAGATCCTTGCAATGCTTACAAGACTCCGCCAGATATGCTGTGACCCCGCACTAGTCTACGGTACAAATTATAAGGCATCAAGTGCAAAGCTTGAACTGTGCCTTGAGCTTGTAACAAGCTGTATTAACTCCGGTCACAAGATACTGCTTTTCTCGCAGTTTACCTCGATGCTCGATATTATAAAGCGCAGATTTGATGAGAACAACATAAGCAGCTGTATGCTGACAGGTAAAACAAAAACTGACGAGAGAGTAAGGCTTGTAAACAGATTCAACGCTGATGATACAAACGTATTTCTTATCTCTCTCAAGGCCGGCGGCACAGGACTTAATCTTACCGGTGCCGATATTGTCATCCATTACGACCCGTGGTGGAACATTTCAGCCGAAAACCAGGCATCAGACCGTGCTTACCGCATCGGCCAGAAGAAAAATGTCCAGATCTACAAGCTGATAACAGGCAACACGATAGAGGAAAAGATCATGAGTCTGCAGGAGAGTAAAGCTGAGCTTTACGATATCGCAGTGAACGGTGAAGGGGATATTATGAGGATGTCGGCGGAGGAGATACTGGATATTGTAAATTAGCTTTTCTTTGTTATCTCCCCTGAAAGGGGAGGGGGACCGCGAAGCGGTGGAGGGGTCATGGAGACGGGACTACTTAGATGACAGAACGGGTTTTCAGGAGGCGAGACCCCTCAGACGGCTGCGCCGCCAGCTCCCCTTTCAGGGGAGCCGAGTTAAGAAGAACCCGGAAAGTTGCCGGATATGTTTATGAGAAAGAAATATTGAGAAGCGGTGGAGGGGTAAGGAAGACGGGACTACTCAGACGACAGAACGTTTTTTTCAGGAGCTGAAACAGGACCCCTCAGACGGCTGCGCCGCCAGCTCCCCTTTCAGGGGAGCCGAGGTTAAGAAGAACCCGGAAAGTTGCCGGATATGTTATTGAGAAAGAAGTATTGCGAAGCGGTGGAGGGGTCAGATGGATAACGATTTTAGGTTTACAGGTTATAATCATATTCTTCTTGAAAATGCACGTTTTTTAAGAAGAAACATGACACCGCAGGAAAAGAAACTATGGTTTTGTTTCCTGAAAAATTATCCGGTCAAATTTTACAGACAACGAGTTATAGACAGGTACATAGCAGATTTTTATTGCAGCAAAGCTCACCTTGTTATCGAGCTTGACGGTCTTCAGCATTATTCTGATGATGGGAAAGAGTATGATAAGATAAGAACTGAAATACTTGAAATATACAAGTTGAAAGTTATCCGGTTTTGCAATAGTGAGGTCGATAATGACTTTAGTATGGTATGCAGGAAGATAGAGCTAAGTGTAAATGAAAACATGTGTTATATGAATAAATAATACAGGAGATTATTCAGATTAAATAACTAAACTATATTTTGAAGGAGAAGTACCAATGAGAAGAAAAGACAGAGAAGTAACAGATCTAAATGACATCTACAGCATAATAAAGAAATGTGACAGTGTTTGCGTTGCATTTTTTGATGAGGAATATCCGTATGTGATCCCGCTGAATTTCGGGGTGAGCTTTAAGGATAACAAGTTTACATTGTATTTTCACGGTGCATCCCAGGGGAAAAAGCTTGATCTTATAAAAAAGAACAACCATGTTTCATTTACTATGAGCACGTCACATAAGCTGAAACTCGGTGAGAAGTCATGTGATGCGACGATGGATTTTGAAAGTGTATGCGGAAGCGGGATTGTGAGTCTGCTTGATGATGAGGAGAAGAAGCAGTCACTGACGTTTCTGATGGAGCAGTATGATAATGGGGCGGAGCATTCGTTTGATGACAAAGAGGTCGAAAGAATTGCGGTTCTTAAGCTTGAGGTTGAGAGAGTTACGGGGAAGAGGCATTAATTATTAATATATGTATGAAAACAGCTGACATTTTTTATTTTGTCAGCTGTTTTCTGTTGTATGTTATTAATTTAAATTGTTACTCTTTTCTAATGAAAATATTGTAAAGTAAGTATAGTTGTTATATAATAAAGATGATGAACGCAGATAACTTTAAATAATAAGATTTATCGTGAAATAATTTATATCCAGTGAAATGTGAACTGAAAGAACTGAGATTTAAAAATTATCTCAGGAGGTAACAAATATGAAATTAATTATAAAATCCAAAAAATACATAATAATTTCACTGATAATATTAACCGGATTATTAGTGTTATACGGCTTCAGATTAATCGATCATTTAAAAATAGAAAAAGAGCGCAAAGCACAATATGCACAGGCTTCGTCAAATGCAATACAATATGTCAGGGATAAGTACGGGTTCGAACCTGAAAAGATTGAGTCAGAGGAAGAATTCCTTGATTCCCCTTATATACACAATGCCCGTGATCTGACTTTAAAAATGTGGGCAGAAGGCAGGGAGTTTGATGTCAGCGCTGATAATCAGAAAGATAATCCGGTCGGTATGGATAATTACCAGCTTGATGAAATAAAGAACGCTATAATCCGAAAGATAACCGAAAGTTACCCGGCAGGAGAAGTAATAGATTTGTGGGCAAGTGATTCAAATCTTGAGTATAATCTCTTTACTAAATTATTTAACGGAGATAATATTGAAGAAGTGCTCGAAGACGGTTATGGTTATTTTGAAATGGTATTTGTTGATACTGAATTTACAGACAATGAAATAACAAAAGCATTAAAGAAATGGAATTTAAATACAAGGTTCACATCATTTGATACAAAAGAAAGACTCGATGAATTTGTAAAAATACAGTATAAGAATGAAGAAACCTATGAAAAATATCAACCATACATAACTGACAGATTTGAAATAAGCTTTGGAAAAGAAAGCAGAATAAAATACTTTGTTAAAAGCTGTGATGAATTCAGATACTGCTATTTCCCCACAGACTCGAATAAATACACTGACAACAGTTATGATATAACGATCAGTGAAGAAGAACAAAGCAGTTTTATCAGCCATTTTGAAAACTATGATGAAGGAAATTATGTCAGTAAGCCTCTCTCAAAAGCTTATCAGTTCGACGATCTGTACGGAGATATATGTATATATTATCCTGTAAGTCTGCTGAAGGATCATGATATTGAACAAGTGGGTGCTGCGTGGTTCAGCCCGGGTGGCCAGATAAATAACCGTGATATTGCAAAAGCAGAGATATGCGGTGAGTATGCTGTTTTTGTACTGCCATTCGACAAACAGGAATTTATGCTTGTTGATATGAGCGGACAGGGTAAATACATTCCGGGGTGGGTAAAAGAACTGGAAAAGTAAATTTTCAATACAGACAGCCTGATTATCATCACTTACGGATGATCGGGTACATTATTTAGTATTTCAATCACGACTGAGCATCCGTGTCATCTCTTCAAATGAACCGGCATCTCCATCAAACCGATGCTTCTCACACATCACAGCATTATCAGTTACCAGATATGCATTCATTCCAGCCATAAGTGCTGCATACATATCTTCGTTTTCATCGTTTCCGATCATCAGACATTCATGAGGCTTAACACCTGTCTTTTCACACAGTGAAGTGTAGAATTTCGGATTCGGCTTGCAGAAACTTTCTGTTTCATATGAACAGATGTAATCAAAATCTTTTTTTCCAAGACCGACCCAGCCAAGGCGCATGAGCTGACCGTCAAGAGGAAACAGGGGATTTGCAGCGCATATGACTTTTCGGGAACACTGGTGAGCCATATCCACAGCTTTTTTAGCAAGCGGATTTTCACCTGTAAACTGTTTTGCAGCTGAAAATTCATTTTTGTAAAATTCGTCTGCGGCATTTCTGAAAGGTAAATAGTCCAGGCCTGTTACTGATGCAAAAGTGTCCCAGAAAATATCTGCATTCAATCCGGAACCATCGTTGGTAACCATGCTCTTAGTACCTGCCCATACTGCATCAATAAGCGGCTTCGGTTCGATTCCTACAGGGGAGAGCTTTTTTGCAAGTTCCCTGAAATAGCCTTTTGTAAATGTGTCATTATCCATTGGCAGCAGAGTGCCGTCGAGATCAAAAAATATTGCTTTGTAGTTCATAATTTTGTTTCCTTTTTAAAGTGTTATTCTGTTCTTTTAAATTGGTCTTTAGTTATAGATTAATTCAGAATCAGATATAAAAATTATACCTGTACAAATATTTTTTGTCAAATACTTATGCTCTTTAAGTCATTAATTAACAGAGTGTTTTATTCTTTAATTATCAAATTCTTATTGTCTGTGTAGTAATGCATGTATATGAAAGACAGCGGCTTTAACTTTTACTACATATTATCTGAGGAGTGAGCAAATGAAAAAAATAAAAAAGATCACAGTAATCATTTTAATCGTTATCTTACTCTGGCTTGTTATGTTTATCGTTGACTACCTGAGAGTTGTCAGTGAAAAAGCTCCTGTTTTCTGTGTTCAGACAAAAGATGGCTGTTATACAGGAGCAGGCTACAGCTATGAAATGTATCCGCATATCATAACAGGAAAGAAAGAGTATTCACTGAGCTTTTTCGGCCGCATTATAAAATCAAACTATACAAATCAGCCCTCAGGTGTGCACCGGTAAACAAAACAATTACAATAAAAAAACTCCGCTGTCTGCAATTTTACACACAGCGGAGTATATTTTTATTATGTAATAAGAACTGCTTACAGCTGTATCGGGACCTTCGGATCGAAGTTCGTTTCCATTGTCCAGGTAGTAGCTGTGGCATTTTTCATGATAAATACCTTCATTAACTTATCAATGCCGTTATCCTTCCATGCCTGAAGAAATTTTCTTGTCGGGTGTGAGAATATTTCTTCGCGAAGCTGCGGATCATCATTTTGTTCAAGTACGCCCGTCGCTCTGATCTGTTTGCCTTTACATGAGAAGCAAAGTTCAGCTTTAGGATTTTTCATGATCTGAGCATACAGGTCCTTGGTTGAAGCTGTATGAAATATAATTCCGTTTTCATCTGCACGGAATAGAAGCATGCCTCTTACCCGCGGCTGGTCTCCGTCCTGCGTTGCAAGATAAAATACCGGGTTTTCATTCATTGAATTAAAAATTTCCTGTTTTGTCATTGTAATTCCTCCTCTTATTTATTGATTTCTATTATATTCTTTTATATATAAAGTGAATATAAAAATAAGTTCAGGTTTTTACATATTTCAGTCAAAATAGCTGCTCTGATATTCACTGGGTTTTATTCCGGTACGCAGTGAAAATGTTGAAGAAAAATGGGCGCTGCTTGAAAATCCGCATTTCTGGGCTATCTCCGTCAGTGACATATTTCTTCTGGCAAGCAGTAATTTTGACTTCTGAATGCGCACATCTATAATATACTGGGCAGGAGTCTGGCCAGTCTGTTCTTTAAATCGTCTGTTAAGACTGGATACTGATACATAACCGAGTCTTGCAAGATCATCTGACGTTATCTTTTCCGGGTAGTGCAGTTCTATGTACTGCTGAGCCCTGGCAACGCAGTAGTCGGAGGATACAGGCCTCATATCAAGTGTCTCACCAAGAATGCTGCGTATTATCCAGTGTGTGATGATAACAGACTGAGCAGCAAGGGTGATGTCTGAGTTCATCATGGATTTGCTGTACTCAAATGCAAATGTATTGAGCGCCTTTAAAATATCACTGCAGATTACAAAGCTTTCCGGTGCAAAAACCGGGATTTTTTTGCTGTAGAGAAGAAACTGGCTTTCGAAAAATTTCTTTTCTATCATAACACAGTAATATCGTTTGCTGCAGCTGTCACTGTGAGGTATACCGGGTGAATATATATATGCACCGTAATGACCGTATGATGAGCTTATCTCAGAAAAATCAATTACTGCCATATACGACGGGTGAACATGATCGTCTTTACGTGCATAACCGCATTGTCCGGTGCTTGGAATAAAAAGACCAAGCTTTTTGTCAACATAGCAGTCAACGTATGCAAGCTGCTGTTGCGTTAGATCTTCGCCTACCAGCTTTCTGATAATATTAATGTCTTCCATAGTGTTCCTTTTTAAAAATTTTATATCAGGTCCGTATTTATATGTATGTTTTCTGTATTAATAAAAAATTTTCTTTTTATATTTACACTATTATACCACAGCCTGATTTATGAGTCAATTTGGCATAAGAATCTATATTTTGTGAGCACAAAAACACAAACAGTAAAATTTGTCCGATTTAAAAGATTAAGCAGGTAATTTGACTTTTTATCTGCAATGAGTTATAATTTCAATATATTTCAAAAATAATTTTTCTCATTTATCGGAGGCTGCTGTTATGCCAGGTCTTACTCAAATATTAATAAAATTCGGTCCGTTTATAAGTCCGGCTATTTTCTGCTTAGTTCCGGTTTGCGCTGTTTTTCTGGGCATTGCATATGCGTGGAGTAAAAAAATATTAACAACAATGTCAGTTAAAAATGAGATGGATTATAAGCAGACATCATTTAACTGGATAAATTTCTTTTACACCGTATTTCTTGCAATAGTATCATTGTTTCCGCTGTTAGGGATGCTTGGTACTGTTCTTTCACTTCTTGCACTGGATATTTCCACTGAGAATACCGATGCACTAAAACAAAATTTCTTTATCGCACTTGATACCACTGCCTGGGGACTTGTCTTTTCAATAATATTTAAGGCAGTTCACTCTTTCGTACAAACCAAGATCGAAACAGCTATTACCAAGATCGATGAGCTGATCAGATTATCATATAAGTAAGAGGAGCCATGAATGAATAAACGACAGTTACATCTTGATTTTACATCTCTTCTGGATGTGTTTATGATCATTCTGTTTTTCTTTGTCATCTTCAGCAAACTTGAAACTGATGATATAAAACAAGATCTTGACGAACAGCGCAGCCAGATAGCAGCTCAGAGTGAGCAGGCAGAACAAAAAGAAGATGAGGCACATGAGCTCCTTAATGACGCACAGAAGAAAAATGACTCAGCTGATATTCGTCTTGAAGAAGCGAATCAGGCTGCAGACCGCAGCGGAGAAAATGCGGACGCGATCATGGAGTTTGGTGAGAGTAATAATATTAAATTCAGCCTGCAGATGTCAGCAGATACAAATGACTGGTGCATCAATGTTCTTAACGGACAAGGCCGGACGGACAGGATCGAAAAATCCGATGTTTCGTCAATGACTGACTCAGTTATCTCTATACTCAGAAGCTGCGGATATAGTGAGGATGATACAGTACTTCTGGAATTTTTCTACGATGCAACCGAGAACGGAACTACTTCTGCATATAAGCAGATAAACAAAATGATGACTCAGTTAAAGAAGAAATACACTCATTTATTCTACTCTGAAACTGACAGGTCATTATTGTAAAGGAGAAATAGTATGAAAACGAAAACTAAAAGTAAAGGCCTTTCAGTAATAGATCTAATAATAATTCTTATCGTAGCTGCAGCTGTTATTGCCGTACTGTTATTAGGTAAAGGAGGATTCGGAAATGGCGGCGGAAAATCTGCAGGAATAAGTGAACAGCAGACTGCCCCCGAAACTACATCAGCACAGGATGATCTTGTTACTGAAGAAATACAGTACGTAAACATTACGGTATCGGGAAGCGAATACCTGTATCAGAACAGTAAAATATCTTTAGATGACATTATAGGTGAATTATCTCAAATGCCGTCTGACACACAGGTTAAAATATCAGACGATAATTCTTCACTGAAAGCATATAAAAATCTTAAAGAATCACTGACACAGAATAATATTAAGTACATAGAGACTAACGTTGATTAAGAATTTTATCATATACTGATCAGTACGATATAACGAAAATCGCACCTTACAGAATTGGTTAAGGTCATTTGAACCGCACCTCTGACAAGCAGACAGACAAAAAACAAAAATATTTAGTATATTGAATTCCGCCCAGCTGTGCAGCAGGGCGGCATTTTTTTTATTATTCAGATATGTAACATGAGCGGCTTTCAGCTGTATCGGAACCCTCGGATCACAGCCTGATTTATGAAAAAATTTATAGCCAATAACGCAAAAAAATCGGTTAAGTTTATTAATTATATTGTTTTCAGAGGGTTAGAAATGATATAATAGATATGTAATATGTCTCAGTAATTTTATCTCTTTATGCCTGAGACGGTACAGATGTATGTTTAAATAATTCAGTATAACGGAGGGAAATAATGAAAAGAGGATATAAAAGAATTGCAGCTGCTCTGACAGGTCTTGCTGTAATGCTTGCATGTACACAGGATTGTACTACACATTCCAGAAATGCTCTTGCAGCATCAGCAAACTCTATTCCTGCTTTTCCTGGTGCTGTGGGCGGCGGAAGCCTTGCAACAGGCGGCAGAGGCGGAAAGGTCGTTCATGTAACTAATCTCAATGACAGCGGAACAGGATCATTTCGTGAGGCTGTAGGCGGTTCCGGTAAGATAGTAGTGTTTGATGTGAGCGGAACGATTGAACTTAAAAGTGATGTTGTTGTAGGATCAGATATCACAATAGCCGGTCAGACGGCACCGGGCGGTGCGGGAATTACTCTTAAAAACTATAAGCTCGGGCTGGGCGGCACAAATGTAATATGCAGATATATAAGCTCAAGACCAGGTGAACGAGGAACAAGTGCGGACTATGATGCATGGGGCGGTGCAAACGGAACAGGATCAATTATAGATCACTGCTCGCTTGGCTGGGCAAATGATGAGCAGTGGGGACTATATTCACAGTGTGACAATATTACTGTCCAGTACTCTGTTATAGGACCTTCAAATTCATTTTCCTATCACAGCAAGGGCATCCATGGTTTCGGAATAATGCTCGGGCGTTCAAATGTTACATATGATCATAACCTGATCGTACATAACGTATCAAGAAATTTCAGGGGAAAGGTAACAGGCACAAACACTGCAGACTTTACCAACAATGTTATTTATAACTGGGCAAGCCAGACTGCATACGGTACTCTCGGACATGTAAACTATGTAGGCAATACTCTGAAAAAAGGTGTATCTACAGTAGGCGGACATAATTATGTAAGTGTGGGAGACAGTGGTACGGCACCGGAAAACTATCTTATTTACTTGTCTGGTAATCGTTTTCTTAACAGGGATAATACTCAGTACAGCAATTTCTCCGATAATAACTGGGCAGGTATAAAGTATGCAAGTGACAAGAATGAATACAATACAAGAAGCAATTCATACTTTCCTATGAAGGTTGACGGTGTGGATGTATCCAGCGTTCTTAGTGCTGAAAGTTCAGCAAATGCCTATGATCACGTAATCTCATATGCAGGAAACGGCATCTCATCAGACAGGCGAACTGAAATAGATAAACAGGTAGCGTATGAAACTGAGCATGGAACAGGAACTCTTACCGGCGCACGTCCGTACAGTGAGGCAACAGATGAGCAGAAAGCGACAATAGACAAGTACCAGATGCAGTGCGGAGTTACTTATAAATATCCGGCAGCGGTATCAAGAACCATAACTGATACCGATAATGACGGTATGCCGGATGAATGGGAGAAGGCCAGAGGCCTTGATCCTTATGATGCATCGGATGCATACGGGGATTACTGTCTTAAAGGCTATTCAAATATTGAGTATTATATAAATGATCTTACAGTAAACTCATTTCCTGAAGGTGTTGTTGAACTGTCACCGCTTGAAGGCATAAAAACAAAATCTGCATTTGAAAAGATCGAGGCAGAGGATTTTACTGACCAGAGCGGAGTAAAAACTGAAACAAACTCAGAAGCCGGCCAGAATGTAGGGTATATTGAAAACGGAGATTATATCAGATTTTCTGACATTGACTTCTCAAACGGCGCATACAGCTTCACTGCACGCCTTGCCGGATCAAAGGCAGGCATAGAATTATATCTGGACTCGCTTGACAACACGCCTGTAGCAGTATGTGATTTTGCCGGAAGTGACGGCTGGCAGACATGGAAGGATGAAAGCTTTAATATCAGTGGTATTACCGGTGTCCATGATCTGTATATCAGATTTACCGGAGCCGAGGGATATCTGGTCAATATAGACAGCTTTTATTTTTCAAAAGAGAGAGTACCGTTAAGCGCAACATTTATTAAAAACTTGACAGTTTATGATACAGCAAATGCTGCTGACTGGAAAATCACAAAAGATGCAAACGACAGCTCTATGGTATACGGAGACCGTGACGTAACCTTCAAAGGACTGCCGGAGTTCCTTACAGGAAGCGAAATGATAGCTACTGCATGTGATTCAAAGGCATACACTGATACCGTAGCAGAATTTACAGCAGGTGACAGCATAGATGTTTACGCAGGAGTTGATACAAGGGTTACAGCAACTCCACTGTGGCTTGAAGGCTGGGAAAAAACTGATCTTACATTTTTAAATTCTTCAGACGTTGAATATGCTGTTTTTAAAAAGAAATACAGCAAAGGTGACAAAATAACACTCGGCAGCAACGGACAGTCTGCATACTGCGTAAACTACTGTATCTTTGCTGTAAAGTCATCAGACACTGTTATAGGAGATGTTGATCAGGATGGTGTACTGAGTGTTTCTGATGCAGTATTGCTGCAGAAGATCCTGCTTGGTATGACTTCAGCGGACTCAGCTGATGCAGATGTAAACGATGACGGCATCATAAGTCTTCCTGATTTTATTAAGCTAAAAAATCTGATCCTCACGCAGTAATCCGTAATATAAAAAAATCTCCCTGTCACGCAGACGCTTGTACTTCTGCATGACAGGGAGATAATAACTGTTATATGAGAACTATTTTGCAAATGGTTGACTATATGACGGATATGTTGTATACTTTATAGTAAGAATTTAAGAAAAAAGAAATAAATATGTGAACATCAAATGAAATGGTTTGTCAGATTATCCGTTAATATCCATGTCTGGTCAGTTTGCTGTAACTGCAATCTTAAGAATAGCTGCTACATCACTGCTGCTAAGTGCAACAAATCCGCCTGTTTTGCCGTCACCAAGACCAAACTTTTCTACGAGCACAGGAATATCTTCTTCTTTTGCTCCCAGTTGCTCAAAGTTTACCGGCATACCGATCGATGAAAGAAAACGTCTGAAGCATCTGATCCCTTCGAGAGCTGTTTCTTCCGGAGCGTCAAAGTTCATCTGGCATCCCCATACACGAACTGCAGCCTTTGCAAATCTCATAACATCATGCCTGTATACATATTCCATCCATGAAGGCATAACAACAGCCAGTCCAGCACCGTGAGCACAGTCGTACAGTCCTGACAGTTCATGTTCGATCCCGTGGCTGTTCCAGTCCTGTGAACGTCCGACTCCTACGATATCGTTATGTGCAACGGTTCCGGCCCACATGATGTTTGCACGGGCTTCATAGTTATCAGGATCAGCAATTACTCTCGGGGTTTCCTTTATCATTGTCAGAAGCAAGGCTTCACATAATCTGTCTGTAACCTCTACCTCTTTTGTGTTTGTAAAGTATCTTTCAAATACATGAGCCATTATATCTGTTGCACCACAGCCTGTCTGATATGCAGGAAGGGTTTGAGTCAGCTGAGGATTGAGAACTGAAAACTTCGGACGGATAAGATCAGAACCGGCATCTCTCTTGAGCATACCTTCTTCCTTTGTGATGACAGAGCTTCCGGATCCTTCAGAACCTGCAGCAGCTATAGTCAGGACAGTTCCTATAGGAAGAGCATTTGTAATATGAGCTTTATCAGTGTAAAAATCCCAGAAATCACCGCTGTAAGGCACACCTATAGAAATAGCTTTTGAAGAATCGATACATGAACCTCCGCCTACGGACAGGATAAAGTCGACGTTTTCACTGCGGCATAACTCAATTCCTTCATAAACCTTTGTATCACGCGGATTTGGCTGTACTCCTCCGAGTGTGACATATGGTATGTTTTCCTTTTCAAGTGACTGTGTTACACGACCTAATAATCCTGATTTAACAGCTGAACCGGAACCGTAATGAACGAGCACCTTTGTACCACCGTATTTTCTGACTAATCTGCCGCATTCATTTTCTGTTTCTTTTCCAAAAACGAATTCGGTAGGGCTATAAAAATTAAAGTTTTCCATGTAGATCCTCCTTAAAAAATAATTTAACCTATTATAACATTATATATTCGGGTGCGCTATAAGAAAAAACGTATAAATATATAACAATTATATGATTGGAGATAAAAATGAAAATTTCAGAAATAAAAAAAGACAAAAAACAGTATCTGGAGCTTCTCCTGCTTGCAGATGAACAGGAAAATATGATCGATAAATATCTGAACAGAGGAAGAATGTTTATTATTGATGACAATGGGGTAAAAGGAGAGTGCGTTGTAACAGATGAAGGTTCAGGAATTCTTGAAATAAAAAATATTGCTGTTGACCCGGAGTATCAGGGTGAGGGTTATGGCAGAAAAATGATAGAATTTCTTATGAATAAATATAAAAGAAGCTTCAGGATCCTTCAGGTCGGAACCGGTGAATCACCTCTTACAGTGCCGTTCTATGAAAAATGCGGCTTTATCAAATCATTCAAGGTTGAAAATTTTTTCACTGATAACTATGATCATCCTATGTACGAATGCGGTGTTCAGCTTAAGGATATGATCTATCTGCGCATGAAACTCAGATAGTTTACATAGAACAAATAAAGACAGGAGTATAAAAATGATAACAGACAACAGGATCGACAACGGAAAGGCATTTGACTGGGGAAGGACATCACAGGATTATGCACGGTTCAGAGATATTTACCCGGATGAATTCTACAGAAAAATTCATTCACTCGGACTATGCACAAAGGGACAGAATGTTCTGGATCTGGGAACGGGCACAGGTGTTATTCCAAGAAATATGTACAAATACGGTGCTTGCTTTACAGCATCTGATATTTCTGAAAATCAGATAGAGTACGCAGGAAAGCTCTCTGAACAAGAGGGTATGAACATAAAATATATTACTGCCAGTGCGGAAGAGACTATTTTTGACGATAAAAAGTTTGATGTAATAACAGCATGTCAGTGCCATTTTTATTTCAAGCATAATATAATTGCACGCAATGCATATGAAATGCTTAATGAAAACGGCAGGCTGGCATTTTTATATATGGCATGGCTGCCGTTTGAAGATAACATAGCTCATGAAAGCGAGAAGCTTATTCTTAAATACAATCCTTCATGGACCGGCTGCAATGAAACAAGACATTCAATATTCGTTCCTGAGGACTATAACAAATATTTTACTGTAAGTGAAAGTATGATATTTGACGTTAAAGTACCGTTTACACGGTTTTCATGGAACGGAAGGATGAAAGCATGCAGGGGAGTCGGCGCTTCACTCCCTCAGGAAAAGATAGCCGAATTTGAAAAAGAACATATTGAGATGCTTGAAAAGACTCCTCAGGATACCTTTGACATCCTTCACTACTGTGCAATAACAGTTTTACAAAGACGTCCTGAAAGTTTGTAATTATTATTTATTTTTTAATGCCCCCGGCCGACAGAAAAAAATCTGACGGCCGGGGGCATTATGCTCTTGACAAATAATATAACTGTGGTATAATAAAGTTATATAAGTTATACTTTTCATACTTTTAATACATTAAGGAGGTGTATAACAAATATGATCAATAGAAAAGGAAAACTGGCCGGCAGTGTAAAGGTCGGTGAAAAGGGACAGATCGTTATCCCTAAGGAAATGAGAGATGCTTTTGATATAAAACCCGGGGATACCCTGCTGCTGCTGGCGGATCCGAAAAGAGGAATTGCAATACCGCCGAAAAACGCATTTACAAAAATAACCGAAGACATCTTCGGACAAGAGAATCCTGAAAAAGACGATTAACAACAAACAAAAATAAAAAAGAGGGGACAACTATGGAAAAGACAAAAAGAAAACACAAGGTACTAAAGGTAATCGGTATTATTTTACTTGCACTTATTCTTATTATTGCAGTATTTCTGTGCTGCTTTGCCTATACAAATCTGAACTTTGATAAGAATAACCTTAAAAAAACATATAAAGCAGGTTTTGAAGAAAAACAAACGGTCCTTAGTGACGGTATTACGATAAATTATGCTGAAGGTCCTGACAACGGCCCGGCACTTATGCTGATTCATGGTCAGACTATGTGCTGGGAGGATTACTCAACAGTATTGCCCGGTCTTTCAGAAACTTATCATGTGTATGCTGTTGACTGTCCGGGTCACGGCGGGTCGTCATTTGACAAAACCAAGTATACATGTACTGCAGCAGGTGATGAACTTATTGAGTTTGCAGGCAGTGTGATCGGTGAGCATTATTGTGTAAGCGGCCTGTCATCAGGCGGAATACTTGCAGCATATATTGCAGCCAATGATTCCGGCAATGTCAGTACGGCTGTCCTTGAGGATCCTCCGTTTTTCAGTGTTACACCTGAGGCAATGAGCAATACTTTCGTCTGGAAGGACGGCTTTGAGATAATAAACAGTTATAAAAATCAGTCTCAGGAAACTGAATATGTACCTTACTATTACGCACACAGCTATATGTGGACACAGTTCGGGAACCTTGCTGATGTTCTGTCTCAGAAAGCGTCAGAGAATCCTGACAAACCATTGTGTGTCTGGTATATTCCTCATGGCTGGACACACGGTACATATTATATGGATACTTTTGATCTTGATTTCGGTATGGCATTTTATGACGGAACTTGGATCGATAATGCCCTGCAGGAAGAGATCCTTCAGAATATCAAATGCCCTGTAGTATATCTCAAAGCAGAGACAGCATACGGTGCTGACGGAGTTCTGTATGCTGCAAATACTGATGAGGAATCAGACAAAGTGGTAGAACTTATTGATAACTGTACCCGTATAAAGTTAAAGTCAGGCCATGATATTCATTATGAAAAGCCTAAGGAATTTATTGATTCGTTTAATATGGTTAAAGACATAGATTAATTAAAACAAAGATCCTTACCGCTCAATCAGATTTCTGATACTAAACGGTAAGGATCTGTTTTTAGTATACTTTTATAAGATCGTAATTTTAATCATTAGAGAAAGGCGTTTTTTAATAAAATCTCCATCACATAATAATTATATACTCTCCTTTTTCTTAAGTACAACAGCAATAAAATTAAGATACCTGGTACCGCCTGCTTCTATTGCTTTTTTATCTCCCTGTGCATACTCGTTGTCACAGTCTATCCAGTCATACCAGACCTCTTCATTGCTCTGCATTTCATAAATGCTGACTGTTTGAGTGAGTTCTGAACTGCTGATAATATCCTTCCAGTAGTTTATATCGTGAATATAGTCGAGCTGTTCCGGAGTCCATGACAGAAGAAGTTCAGGCGGAATGTTGTCATGAAGATCTTTTTTCATTCCGGGTACTGCAATATAGATATATCCTCCGGGTCTTACAAACGGTGCAAGTTTTTCATCAAGGTAATGTTTGTTTCGTCCGAAATAATTATAGGAATCTGTACATACTACAGCATCAAAAGTATCATGAGCAAACGGCAGATCCTCAGCATCTGCATGTACAGGAATGATTTCGTGTGGAGTAAGCCCCATTTCATCAAAAAAATGCTTGTTGTCGGTCGGGTTGCTCCAGAGATCGGCTGCAATTACTTTGAACCCATATTCTTTTACAAGAAATACGGATGTAAGGCCCTGCCCGCTCCCGAGGTCCATAACAAGTGAGTCAGCAGGAATAAGATGATCACTGAGAAGTTCTTCTTCAAGCTTTATCGGGTTTGGTCCCATTATTTTTGAACGTATAAGTTCTTTGTCGTATTTTTTACTTCTGGTATAGATCATTTTGTATTCCTCCTCTTGTCATTATCCCTGATGTATTTTCTGACGTTTTTCATTCCGCCGATTTCTTTGAACATATTACTGAGCTTTGCGTTTTCTATAGCTTTTGAATCAAGACCATTATACTGCGCTTCTCTCTTTAATCTTCTGTAATTATCGATCCTGCGTGTATCGATCACACCGTCATTAAGAGCTTTGATAACTGCACAGCCGGGTTCATTTGTATGTGTACAGTCTGAAAATCTGCACTGAGTCACAAGCTCTTCGATATCAGAAAATGCCGCCTCAACATTAGCACTGGCAATGCCTAACTCTCTCATGCCCGGGGTATCTATAACAGCAGCACCGCAGGGAAGCGAGAACATTTCACGGCTTGTTGTCGTATGATGTCCCTTGTCAAGCTTTCCGGTTTCGTTTGTTTTCAGCAGTTCTTCTCCTGCAAGGAGATTTATGAGAGTAGACTTTCCGACTCCTGATGAACCAACAAACGATGCTGTAATTCCGGGTTTTGCAAAAGTTAGGATTTTTTCTTTTGTCCCGCTGTCAAAAGCGGATGTGACTATAACATCGCACCACTTAGCAACTCGTCTGACTTCACTGAGTTTTTCACTTGCGTCTTCACACAGATCAGATTTAGTCAGGATCACTACAGGCTGAGCACCACTGTCAAGGCCTGTCGAGATATATCTCTCAAGTCGGCTGAGATTATAGTTGTTGTTTAGTGCCATACAGATAAATATTACATCAATGTTTGCGGCTATTACCTGTGTCTGTACATCTGTACCTGCTGCTTTGCGCATAAATATGCTTTTTCTTGAAAGAACCTTATGGATAACTGCTCTCTGAGAACCATCCGGGACCGAGACCATTACAAAATCACCGACAGCCGGATACTGAGAAAGATCAGTTGATTCATATCTCAGCTTTCCTGAGATCTCAGCAAGTATCTCACCTGATTGTGCAGCTATTCTGTACAGGCCCTTGTGCTGGGATGTTACTCTTGCCGGAGTATATTCCGGGTACATAGATGCCTCATTTTTAAAGCGCTGGGTAAAACAATAGTCGTTTATAGTATTCAATTTTTATTAACCTCCGAAAATAATAAATGTAAATCTGAATATATTGGAGGTATCATCTGATATTAAATGTTTAATACCTCCGGGACTGATACTATATCCGCTGAATTTAATATATTTAACATACACTGTTCCTCCTGATTTCTAAAAATTTCAGAATGCTCTGATAAAATAATTATATCTGACCTTATAAGCTTTGTCAATTAAGGGAAAACAAAAAGACAAAAAATATAAAAAAATTACTTAAAAGCCTTTAATTTAATAATTAAATATGTTAAAATGGTTAAATAACAAAAAATGAGGTGACATTATGGAACAAATAATCGAAATTAAGAACATCACAAAGGAATTCAAGGTCCTTAACCGACGTGAAGGCCTCAGTGGAAGTATCAGAGATCTGTTTTCAAGAAACTACAGCGCAGTGAAGGCGGTTGACAACATTTCTATGAGCATTTCACAGGGTGAGATCGTTGGTTATCTCGGACCTAACGGCGCCGGAAAATCAACAACTATAAAAATGATGACCGGCGTTCTTGAACCAACATCAGGTACTATACTTGTTAATGGTCATGTTCCGTATAAAAACAGGACGCAGAATGCGCAGGAGATAGGTGTTGTATTCGGACAGCGTTCACAGCTGTGGTGGGCACTTCCGCTTATCGAATCATTCAGGATCCTTAAGGACATTTATCAGATAAGTGATGATGATTACAACGGTATGCTTGAGTTTTACAAGTCACTTGTTGATATTGAACCTCTGCTGCATAAAACAGTAAGACAAATGTCGCTTGGGCAGAGAACACTCAGCGATATACTGGCAGCTTTTCTGCATAACCCAAAGGTTGTTTTCCTTGATGAACCTACTATCGGGCTTGATGTATCGATGAAGAGCAAGATACGCGTCCTTATTCAGGCACTTAATCAGAAGAAAAATACAACTGTAATACTCACAACTCATGATATGGGTGATGTTGATGCACTCTGCAGACGAATTGTTATTATTGATAAAGGAAAAATGCTCTATGATAACGATATTGAGCACTTAAGAGGCTTCTTTGGTTCATATATTACTCTCAAAGTCAGACTTTCTGATGTACCGGATGATGCAGATGCTGAAACTATGAAAAAAGAGGCGTCAAAACTTGAAGCTGAGCTTGAACAGAAGTTTTCAGATGATAAAAATCTTTCAGTCGGTGCCGACGAAGAGTGGCTGAGTATACTGATAGACAGAGATAAGCTTCAGATCATGGATGTTCTCAACTTTATTCAGAGTAAACACAGTATAAAGGACATGAAACAGAATGAAATATCAACCGAAACGGTTATAAGGAAGATATATGAGGAGGGTGTGTAATGAAACTGAAAAAGTATTTCACTCTTACCAAGGCAGGAATTATGGAATCACTCCATTTCAGGATAAGTTCGCTCGTTCTTCTGGCCGGTAATCTTATATATCTTGTTATTATATATTTTCTCTGGAAGGCTATATATGCGTCAGCCGGTACTGAAGAAGTCAGCGGTATGACATTTTCTGATACGCTTATCTATCTTGTTCTTGCAAGTTCAATTTTTACATTTATGGAAATGTATCTGGTGTGGCAGATGGGGCGTGATATTCAGACCGGGAAGATCGTTCTCGATCTTATAAAGCCTATGCATTACAGGAACTTTGAATTCTGGTCACTGTCAGGAAATGTTGTTATGTCATTTATCATGACATTTATTCCTACTTTCATAATAATTGATATAATAACACACGGCAGGATCCATCTCGGATTTAATCTGCTTTTTTTCCTTTTGTCCGTTGTCATGGGTATAATAATTAACTTTAATATTGATTTTTTTATAGGAACAGTTTGTCTGTACACCCAGTCGATATGGGGGATCAACATTATGAAGGAAGTAATCGTTCTATTGTTGTCAGGTGCAACTATTCCTATAGCATTTTTCCCTGAGCCGCTCAAAACCATAGTATCTTATCTGCCGTTTCAGTCTATATACAATGCGCCGCTGACTATCCTTATTGAAAATGATATGCCTGCGTCAAAGCTTGCTGCTATACTTCTTACACAGCTTTTCTGGGTGTGCGCAGTATCAGTTATCAGCAAACTATTCTGGCACAGATCACTTAAAATCATTACAGTGAACGGAGGCTGATATGTAATATGAAAAAGAAAAATGCAGGCTTTTATCTGAAAATATACGGAAAAATTCTGGCCCAGGATCTTAAGAGCAAAATGAGCTACCGTGCTGATTTTATTATATCAACGATAGGTATGATCTTCACCAATATATCGGGATTTATTTCGTTCTGGATTCTTTTTAAAAACTTTCCTTCAATAGCAGGCTGGAGCTATCATGAAATGCTGTTTTTATATGGTTTCTCACTGGTTGCTCTTACTCCGGTACAGTGTCTGTTCGACAACAACTGGAATCTGCGGGGATATGTATATTCGGGTGATTTTATAAAGTACTGTTTCAGACCGATAAATATCTTCTTTTACTATATGTCAGAAGTATTTGATATCAAGGGACTCGGACAGCTTGCTTTCGGACTGGGAACGATCATTTACTCCTGGAACAGGATGGGCCTTGATGTCAGTGTACTGATCATTTTAAAAATGATACTGTTTCTTATCACAGCATCTCTGTTTATGATAGCACTGATGAATCTGGCGGCATCCACATGTTTCTGGATGATCAACACAGGATATGTAATGGTTATTGCTTTCAAGTTCAAGGATTATTCAAGATATCCCGGTACAATATTTAACCCGGTATTCAGGTTCATTTTCACATTTATTATACCTATAACATTTATCGCATATTATCCGAGTCTTGTTATTCTTCGACCTGATGCAGTTCCGGCTTTATCCTGGCTGTCTCCGGTTATCGGATGCCTGTTTTTCTACTTAAGCTATAAGGTATGGATGAAGGGAGCAACGGGCTATAACGGAACAGGATCATAATGGTTATACATATAATAACTATATTTTAATAAAATCGCCGTATAAGTTTTCTTGTACGGCGATTATTATATTTACTCAGTATATTTAATAGCCGCCTTGCCACCTGAGAGTCTTGTTTATTCACATCCTGTTGTATTTGTTATCAAAATACAGCAACTTTTTTAATTACTTTTGTTAAAAATTACTTGCGTTTGAAATAATGTTATAATATAATAAAATTATATCATCATTGTCAGAAATACAATATTAAGTATATTACCTTAAGTCTTTGTGTAGTTTTTTAAGATTATTTCAGTGAATACATAACTCTATACAAATCATTTCTGTTAATAGTTTTCTTTATATTTTGTTGCTTGTCGGCAGAGGGAGGCGATGAGGGAGTTAAAGAGGCTGTACTAAAAACTGATTGTGTTATAGAACAGTTAACAAAATCATACTGAAAGGATGTGAAGATACAGAGAACTGTATCGAAATAATGAAAAACAAACTTATTAATAAGCTGTTTTCAAGTATACTCGCTGTATCTGTTGTAATCGCAGGTATGCCGCTGCCTGCCGGTACTGCAACGTTAGCGGAAAATACAAACACGCAGCCGGAGAAATCAGACAGCATATTGGTTAAAGAGAAGAACTATGAGTCCGGCGTTTTGGCAGAAAAGTGGGTCGATAAGAATGAAAATGAATTTGTTCCGGATCTTGTTCCTGAATATGGTGACTGCTTTGGCTTCATTCCGGAAAAATACGATCTTAGAGACTACAACCGGGTGCCGGATAAAATAAGAGATCAGGGAAGTACCGGTTCCTGCTGGGCACATGCGGGATTGTGCAGCGTAGAAAGCAGTATGATCACTAAAGGGCTATGCGGTACAGATATTGATTTGTCTGAAGCACATCTTGCATACTTTACATACTGCAGGTATAGTGAGGATCCTGAAGACGTGTTTTATCATCTTGGAGACAATATGGGAATAAATAAAGGATATAACGCAGCAGGTAATCCAAAAACTGTACTTTATTCTCTTATATGCGGGATAGGTCCTGCCCTGGAAACCGAAGAGAATTACATAACATTCAAGCCCGAATTTGATGAAGATCAGAGATATAATTCTGTTGCAGCAGTTAAAAATTTTCAAGAATACTCTTCATATGATACTACGGCAATAAAATCTGCCATTATGGAGTACGGTGCAGTAACCCTGGGATTAGGTCTGCCTATTTCAAAGCATAGTGCAGCAATATATAATCCTGCAATCAATCACGAAGGCCATGAAGTTGCGGTCATTGGCTGGGATGATAATTACCAGAAGGAAAACTTCAGTTCAGTTCCTGAAAACCAGCCGCCGGAAGACGGAGCCTGGCTGTGCCGCAACAGCTGGGGCGATAACGCCAACGATAACGGATACTTCTGGCTATCGTACAATAACGCTGACATGTATAATATCAGTTCCTTTGAAATGGAGGAAAAAGATTATGAACAGATCTATCAGTATGATCTTGAATACAGCATGGCTTTTCTTCCCTCACAAACAACACAGGGAACAGTAATCGGCAACGTATTTACTGCTGACAGTAACGAAGCAATAAATGCAGTGTCTTTTATTACACTGGCAGCTGATACTCCCTATACAATAATCATTCGTTCTGATGTTGAAAAAGGAAAGCCTGTAAGCGGTAATGTGTTATTAGTACAGGATGGTTTTTCACAATATACCGGATATCACAAAACAGATCTGGATAAGCAGATATTTATTGAGAAAGGAACCACATTTTCTGTTTCTATTATGCTTTCCAAAGGACGTGATCTGGGCCCGGCTGCTTTAAATCGCAATATCGGATTCGACAATTCCTTTTTTGGCCATTTTAATCTGAATGATCCGGATCTGAATTCCTCCAATACAATATGGCGCGACGATGCCGATAATATGGCAGCCTGCGTAAAAGCATTTTCAAATAATGGGATACCTGTCAATTCTGATATTTTTCCCGATGCGGATTTCAGAAAATATCTCAGCAGTAATGCCGATACAGACTCAGATGGAATATTAAGTGACGAAGAATGTGCAGCCGTTACTCAGATCGATCTGAAATCATATTCAGTGTATTCACTAAAAGGCATTGAATACTTTACAGAACTCACAAGCCTTAAAATCAGCGGACAGCATATTGTAAGCCTTGATCTTTCCGGAAACACAAAGCTCACAAAAGAAAATGTAAGCTCATATATGTGTTTGAGAGATTATGAAGAAGAATTTGAATGTTCTGAGCTGGATCAGCTTGGCATCGACACTGCAAAGATCACAAATCTCACAAATGCTTATATTGAAAACGGGAAACTATCACCGATGATCGAAGAACCCGGAATTATATCGTATCGTTATGACTGCGGCAGCGACATCTCAGTCTTTATTCAGATAAATATGAAAAAAGGCGTTACTCATAATAAATATTACTCATATGCACTAAGAGGAGCTGCAAGTGAGGAATGGCACTGGGTAAAATGTCATGACTGCGGATATTTATCTCAGAGCGATCATGCATTTGAGGATCACACATCGGAGGACGGAGTATTCAAGACAAAGAGGTGCACATTATGCGGATGGATAACTCCGCTGGCTTCTCATTTTGATGTTGACCACGATGCTGAGAGCTGTCAGGTATGCAAGCATATCAATGGTGATGGATCAGCGCATTCATATGGTGACTGGAAACCGTACAGCAACAACGATATCAAGCCGTGCCATTACCAGGAATGTTTTATATGCGGACTTAAGGAATATGCCGGACATGAATTCGGAGAGTATACAGACAACGGTGACGGGACACACAGCAGAACCTGTAAAGTGTGCGGGTATGTTGAAAATGCAGAACATGATATGGATCAACCAGTTGAAAAAGATAGAAATTTTCATACGGTAAAGTGTACGAAATGCTCATGTTCAGAAGAAGTTCAACATAATTGGGTGCCTGTACAAACAGCTTTCCCTCGTGAAGGCAAGCATTTTAAAAAATGTGCAGACTGCATGGCTGGTCTTTATTTAGAACCTCACAGTGTAGAATATGTTGAAACCGAAAACGGAAAGCACAGGCATATCTGCACATTCTGCAAAGAAACATTATGGGATGAACATTATTATTGTTATATAGATGATGTACTCCACTGTTCAGATGAGCCTATGGTAACTGACGATCCTGATGAGCATTTAACTCACGCTGCTCCCGTATTTATAGCCGGTGATGTGAACAACGACGGCAGGATCAATGTATCCGATGTTGTATTGTTTAACAGATATTTTCTTGGGACAACAACGCTTGCTTCATGGAATAATGCCGATCTGAATGAAGACGATAGCATTAATATCTATGATATTGTGATGCTGAAAAATCAGTTATTGCAAACTTAAATTTCAGGAGCAGGGGCTCCTCAGCACCTGATGAGGTGAATGTCAAGTCCTTTTTTCGATTTGTATGGCCCATAGCGTATCCGCCTTTACATACCTGCGAAAAAGAGGTATAATAAACAAAAGTCAACGATATATCGGAATATGCAGGAAACGTGAATTATGAACTCGGAGATGAATACATGCTCAGACTAAGACCATATCGGAGAAATGACAGCAAACATATAAAGCAGTCAGTTTTACCGAAAATGGCAGGAATACGATTTATGATTTATGCGGTGAGAAATGGAAAAGCATAGAAATGGAGATATGTCGGTAGATCCCGGTTTTTTGAGCTGATAAAACTGAATATTTACAAAGGAGTAAGGCTAAATAGTTTGGCTGTTTATTTCTCGCCCAAAGGAGTATTCTATGAGGGAACAAACCATTCGCAAATCGCCTTAACATGGGACTTTACAGTTATATACGAAATGGCGAAAGCGTGGAGAAAAGCTCACTGAGCGTATCTCCGGCAAAGTCAATGGCAAGACATCACCATGAGGATTTGCATTGACGTTGGATAAACAATAACAAATAAGCTCACCTCGGTAGTGCTTCCTGAAAGCATAAAACGCGGTGAGCTTTTCTATTTTATTACACCGCTTTTCCGGTAAAGTATCCGATACATCCGAACATAACCGTCATAGCGGTATAATCTATAATATACAGCAAAGTGCTTTTACTGAAATCATAAAAGACAAATTGCGTTTTAAGAAACATATAATCAATAATTCCGTAGCCGATAAATCTATATAGTCCATATAGCGAGATGAGAATAACCGATATGCGAGAAATAATTGACGGTATTCTCATTGGAGTTTTTGAATATGCCTGAAATCTGCTAATCATCATATTCCAGTGCATACCTGTATGAAATCCCATAAGGACAAAACCCCAGTATGATGCTATCAAATGAAGTAGTCGTGCCGATTGCTGACCAAAGTTAATATGCAGGAATGAAAAAACATAACCTGACATAACGATTCCGCTGCACATAAGCACAAGCATTACAATAAGCAAAAGAATATCGGTAACAGCTCCAATGACGCGCAAAGCATTATATTTCCCTTTGAATATAGTTTTATGCCATGATAGATTCAATATGTGATGTAACATGAAAATAAGCAGCATTGCAACGCCGAGCCATTCATGCAGGCACTTGCCAATCAACGAATACGTCATCAAAAGCGGTAAAAGCATAAGCATTGCTATATCAGCAGCGGTTTTTATTCTTTTCTTAACCGACATGGCTTTATTCATTGATGTTCAATTCAGCAAGCCACTCCTCAACAGCCGCAGATGTTGTGTCCCTGTCATTTTGTGCAGTTTTTCCCTCAATTGAAAACCCATCCGTTACCGTTGCGCCGGGACATTCCGATTGAATACTGCTTACAGTAGAGGAAAGTCCGCTTCCTGCGTGAGTGCAGAATGGAATGATTGTTTTCCCCGAAAAATCATAGCTTTCCAGAAAGGTGTAAACGGGCATTGGCATATCGCCCCACCAATTTGGATATCCGAGGAAAATAATGTCATAATCTTCGAAATTATCAACTGTCGCGGTAAGTTCCGGACGGGCATTATCCCTTTGTTCCTGCTTTGCCTCGTCTGTACATTCATCATAAGAGGTGGGATATGGCATTGTCCTTTCAATTTCAAAAAGCGTACCACCGTTATTTTCGGAAATCATCTCCGCTACAATGCAGGTATTGCCCTTTTCAATTGTTCCGACGCCGTAATTCTCTCCCTCACGGGAAAAATACGTAATCAATATCTTGTTTGTCTGTGTTTCGTTCATCAAATCACCACTTTCTGAAGTAGATACAGTTGTGTCAACGGGGGTTGTAGTCTGTTCTTTTTCCGTGCTGCTTTCCGTAGCCTGATCTAAAGGCGCGCTGCTGGTGCAGGCGGAAAAGGTAAATAACATCATAAAAAACAAGAGTGCCGATATAGCCTTTTTCATAGAATTACTCCTTTATATCCGTAGACGCCGCCGTTTCACCTTGTGTTTCATAATCGGCAATGCGTTCCTTTAGCCTTGTTATCGTTGCGTCAAGTGCCTGTGAGCCCAGCACCATGCGAAGCGGCGCAGGGAATTTCTCCGCACTTTCGATCATTCTTTCTGCCATTTTTGCAGGGTCGCCGACAGCAAGTCCCTTTGTCTTGTCGAGCATATTCAGAAAGCCGTGACAATGCTCGTATTCAGGGGTCAGCTTTGCAACCTTTGCGCTGCCGTAGCGGAATTCGGTTCTCGCTCCGCCCGGTTCAACAATGGTAATACCGATGTTAAAAGGAGCAACCTCCTGTGCGACTGACTCGCAAAAGCCCTCAATGCCGAATTTTGTTGCGTGATACATAGAATTCGCGGGATATGCAACCTGACCGCCGTAAGAGGAAATCTGAATGATTCTTCCGTCGCCCTGTTTGCGAAGATAGGGAATACTATTCTTGATAAGCATAATTGAGCCTGTCAGATTTGTTGCGATGATATGATTTATCTCGTCCTCTGAAAGCTCTTCCGCAGCACCGAATAATCCGTATCCTGCATTGCTGACAATAACATCTATTTTGCCGTGTCTTTGAAAAGCGGTATCCACAACCGATTTTATCGCAGTTGTATCAGTTACATCAAGCATAACACAATCAAAAGTATCGGGGTATTTTTCAATAAGGCTTTGTACTTTTTGCTTGTTCCTGACCGTGCCGACAACCGTATTTCCACTATCAAGAAGCTGTTTGGTCATTTCCAGACCAAAGCCGCTTGAAACGCCTGTAATAAGCCATGTTTTACTCATTTTATCTACTCCTTAATCAAGCTTGTCGTATTCGTTATCACTTACCGCTTCGCACCATTCGGTATGTGTATTTTCTCCTGGTACTTCAACTGCGAGATGTGCAAACCAGCTGTCTTTTGCCGCACCGTGCCAATGCTTGACACCTGCGGAAATCACAATGCTGTCACCCTGATGAAGTTCTATCGGCGCTTTGCCAAACTCCTGATACCAGCCTCGTCCTGACATACAAAGAAGAATTTGTCCACCGCCCTGGTCTGCGTGGTGAATGTGCCAGTTATTGCGGCATTTCGGCTCAAAGGTCACATTGAAAATCCCAACGCCTGTAGTTGTAACGGGGTTAAGGTAACTCTCTCCCACGAAATATTTCGCATAAGCCTCATTCGGATTTCCGATACCGAATAGTCCTGCTTTTTCAAAATCATTCATTGTAATCACTCCTTAGTCGGCAGGCGTAAAGGCAGCTAAATTCTTTTCCTGCTCTGCCAGCGTCATATTAAAGAAACGATTTCCGCAGTCAAGGGAGTTTATTTTATTCATTTCGTCCGCTGTCAGCTGAAAATCGAACACATTAATATTTTCTTTCATGTGCTGTGGATTTGTGGTTTTCGGGAAAACAACATTTCCCTCTTGAATATGCCAGCGAAGAATAATCTGTGCATTTGTTTTCTTGTATTTATCCGCAAGCTCCGTAAATATTTCTTCATTAAGCAGAACTGCGTCCGCATGACCGAGCGGATACCAGCTTTCAATAATTGTTCCGTATTTCTCAATGCGTTTTTTCAAAGAGTTCTGTGCATAGTACGGGTGACATTCAACCTGCAAAACGGCTGGCTTTATCGTTGCCGCTTCACATAATTCCTCAAGCCTGTCACTTTCAAAGTTAGAAATGCCGATAGATTTAACCTTTCCCACAGCAACCGCTTTTTCCATGTCGCGCCATGCGCCGAGATAATCTCCGAACTGCTGATGCAATAAAAGAAGGTCAATATAATCGGTATCAAGCCTCCCCAGCATTTTGTCAATACCGTCAAGCGTTTTGCCCTCGCCGTATTCGCTGGGCCAAAGCTTTGATGTGATGAAAATATCACATCTTGCAATGTCACTTTTGCGGACAGCTGCACCTACTCCACGTTCATTCTGATAAGCGTGGGCGGTGTCAATGTGACGATAACCCATAGCGAGAGCTTGTGAGCAGGCATTTTCCGTTTCCTTATCGCCGTTTATCATAAATACGCCAAGTCCGAACTGGGGGATACTTTCTCCGTTGTTCATTGTAATATAAGTCTGTTTCATATTATTCTCCTTACTTTTCAGCCGCTTTATTGACGCATGCAAGAGCGTTCAGGCTTCTCGGATAGCCAATGTACGGCAGGCATTGTGAAACAATTTTGATGAGAAACGCTTTATCGTTTCCAATTCTCATATTTGCGGCAGCGTGGGATGTAAGCTGCGGTTCACATCCGCCCTGCGCCGACAAAAAGCAGAATGTAAGCATTTCTCTTTGCTTGTAATCAAGACCGTTTCTTGTGTAGTAATCGCCAAAGCAGTTATCCGCAAGCCACAGATTTATGTGACGTACTTCTTCAGCACCCGACTTGTAGAATTCCCTCATTCCGTCGCCGAAGATGTCAACCTGTGCCTGTATCCCTTCTTCAAGCCTTGTTTTTGTGGTAGTTGTCGCCTGATGTTCAAGCGGTAGCTTTATTCCTTTTGCGGTCAGAAATTCGTTTACCGCTTTCAGAAACGGAAAAGCTCTGCCTATGCCGAGATATGCCACTGATTGATAAACAAGTTCCTTCATTTCCACTGCGGTCACTCCGAAATTCATTGCAGGGGACAAAAGTGCCTTGAATTCATCTATACCCTGACAGCCGACAAGCGTTGCAAGAATTGCAAGAAATCTTGTTTTATCGTCCAAGTCGTCGTGGTTTGCTACCTCGTCAAAGGCAAAATTATCAAATCGCTCGATAAATTCGGGGTCTGTTTCAACAAAAGTTGAAGTGCAGTCGGGAAACATTCTTTCGTGATATTTCCTTGCTTTTTCTGTAATGTTCATTTCAGTTCTCCTTATCTGATTGATTTTCCTGCTTCATACGCTTTTTGCATAGCCGGAAGCTTTACAATTTCGCCCTTTTCCCATGCACCTGTGCCGCTTATTACGCCGCACTCTTTTGCATTCGGCAGGCAGGCAAGAAATCCTCTAAGTCCCATCAATGTTCCGTCAAGAGCATTGCTTTCGGTATCTGCGGCAGTTGCAATCAGCCAGAATTTCTTATCCTTTATATCAAGATAATGCGGCAGACAGCGGTCAATCATCATCTTCATCTGTGCGTCCATACAATAAAAATACACGGGCGTTGCAAGCACAATCACATCGGCAGTCATCAGCTTATTCTGAATTTCACCCATATCATCATTAATAGCACAGGTATGACTGTTACCGCAGTAATAACACGCTTTACATGGTGAAATATTCATTTTCGTCAGATTGATTTTTTCTGTTTCATTCCCGCTTTCCTTTGCACCTCTGATAAATTCATCACATAGAATATCGGAATTACCGCTGATACGCGGACTTGCGTTAATTACCAAAACCTTCATACTATATCCTCCTGTTTTTATACTCTCATTATATCTAAGCAACTAAAAATCAGCAATTCCGATTTAATATGTGTCAGATAAGTATAGCTAATGCGAAATAAAACCGCCGCAAACGAAATGCTTCGGATGCAGCGGCAAATATTATTGTTCAAATGTCCTTTTCAGTATATTGGCAAACTCCTGATAATAGCTGTCCGTCTTTTCCATTGACCAGTAGGCGTAGTAATTTTTCCGATATGGTTTTCCGTCCTTATAAAGCGGTATACGTCTGATCGTCATACCCATCTGCGGAAGATTATTCACTCCCTCCAAAAGAAGAAAACCACGGTTTGCGGAAACCTGAATGCGAGCATCCTCAAGGTTATTTGCGGTCAGATAATCGCCCTTAAAATCAAGATAATTGCTGAAATAGTCCTTTTCCTGCACATCGTGTTTCTGGTCAGTTATCAGAATACACGGCGTTTTCACAAGCTCTGATATTTCCAGAGAAGTTTTTGTGGAAAGAGGATTTTTTGAGGATAACTCTATATGCACATAAGCTGAAAATACGGGAAAGTTATGAAAGGTTTCCGAGAATGCACGGCGTTGGTCACTGAACGACATATCAATAGATTTTGTACTGTGAAATTCGTAAAGCTGTTCGTGCGTACCGCTTACAATTTCAATATCGATATCGGGATACTCCTCTGTGAAATCGGCAACAGCCCTGTGAAGCTCCGTTCCGATATATCCGTTAATATAACCTATGCGGAGCTTGCGGCGGTTTTCTTTTTCAATTGCCGCGGTTTTTTTGCAGATGTTATCTATCTCGTCAAGCACGCCTACACACCTTGAATAAAAAAACTCGCCTGCCTGCGTAAGGTGAAATTTTCTGTTTTCACGGACAATCAGCCTGACGCCAAGCTCGGCTTCAAGGCTTTGAATTTGCTGCGAGATTGCGGATTGCGAAATATAGCATTCCTCTGCGGCTTCGGTAAAACTATTCTTCTCCACAATCGCCGCGAAATATCTCATTTGCCGTAAAAGCATGATGTTTTCTCCTTATCACAGTAATTTCATAATCCCTGCTTGCAATACATTCATTATAGCACGATATGAGCTCTTTTTCAATTTAATTATTATGTTGAATATAAAGAAAAGCAATAGGTTTTGATATCTCACATTCAATAGAAATTTGTGCAAAAATACTTCTGCGGAATCCGTATTTGACAGCAAGTATAATTTTCGTCAGATAACGCCGAGTGTCCAGACAGATACTATGCTTGCCAGTATGCCAAATCCGTCCTGCAGGACTTTAGTATTTTCTCAATGAGTCGTTGACAGATGCTTTTTTGCTGAAAAGCATTTCGGACAATAGCGTTCCTGCGATATAACTGCAGGTGAAAATAAGTCATTTCTTTATATCAGCCACAACTTTTGCAATATCCTCGTCAATACAAATCGACCTATTTTCAATCTGCATAGCCGTATATGCTTCACCCTTGTTGATACAAGCGTAAGCCGCATGCGGATTATCTGCCGTCATTTGCAGAAAGGGAATTTTAATAATGACAGGAGTATTACTCCCAACACCAAGCTCAAAAAACAATATGTGCTGATTTTCACGGCTGCGCAAAAAATTTTCATAACGGCTTGAAGCTTCATACCAACCTGCGTCCTGAACAAATTTATCATCACAGCGTAAATTCATTGTCATGGGCTTATTACAAATCGGACAGCGTGGAATCAGTTCTGTTGGAATTTTCATATTTGTCTGACGCAGAACCATTTGCTTTATAAGCCCGGCATTATCGTATGTCCTGCTTTGACAGCCGTCGGTGCATTGAAATAGACCGTAGTCGCCTTGTGTATAAAACAAACGCTTTTTATCAAAGCCTGTAAGCTGAAACTGATGGTCAACATTCGTTGTCAGCACAAAATAATCCTTGTCCTTGACAATGGACAAAACGTCAGAATACAGCCTGCCCGGTTCTGTTTCGTAACGGTTGTAATAAATCTGGCGTGACCACCATGCCCAGTATTCCTCAAGCGTTTCGTATGGATAAAATCCGCCCGAATACATATCTGTTATGCCGTATTTTTCTTTAAAATCCGAGAAATACCTGTCAAAGCGTTCCCCGCTGTATGTGAAGCCTGCGGCTGCGGAAAGCCCTGCACCTGCACCGATTATCACTGTGTCACAGCTTTCAAGTTCTATTTTCAGCCTTTCTATTTTCTGCGAGTAATTTTCTGTATATTTCATAGTCTTGATTTTTGAAAACATTATATATCACCTTGATTTTACTGTTGGTTTCTTCTTTGTATTTCGCTATCGTTTTTACTGCAATTTCTGCCGCCTTGTCGTTTGGAAAACGAAAAACACCCGTAGAGATACAGCATAACGCAATGCTATTCAGACCGTTTTTATCTGCAAGAGAAATACAGGAGCGATAGCAGGAGGCAAGCCTGTCGCATTCCGTTTCTGTAAGTCTATCATACACAATCGGTCCGACGGTGTGTATCACATATTTGCTTGGCAGATTATATGCGGAGGTGATTTTAGTGTTGCCTGTCGGTTCATCATATCCTTGCTCACGCATCAATTCTGCACAAGCAAGACGAAGCTGTATTCCTGCATAGGTGTGTATGGCGTTATCAATACAACCGTGACACGGCTGAAAACAACCGAGCATTCCGGAATTCGCTGCATTGACAATTGCATCGCAGGCAAGCAGAGTAATATCGCCCTGCCATAAATACAAATCATTTCTGACAGGTGTTAAACAGTTTAATTCCGTAATCCCTCTCGCCGCAGTTTCTTCTTTCAGATATTCATCCTGAACAGACAGAAATTCATCGTTTACGGTAATAGGCAATCGTACATTAAGCAAAGACCTCAGCATTTTTTTCTGCTCTGCCGTATCTGTCGGAATTGTTGAGATTCCGCTATATTTCGGTTGCTCACTTAAAAGCTCCTGTATCAGAAAAATACGCTTTTCTTCGTTTGTCATATTCGCTCCTTATCCACAAAAGCCCCGCAGAAAAATGCGGAGCTTTTTTACTGATTATACTTATGCGAAGAAAAATCCTGCCGTCATTTCAAGATAGTTTTCACCGCCGTATCCTTGAAATTTCTTCTTGCATTCAGCCTTGAACTCATAAGGTGTTAAAACTGTTTTAGCAACTGCTTTCAAATCCTTGAGATAGGCAATTTTTACTTCAACGTCCTTTAAATCCTCAGGTGTATAATGTGATGTGAGAACAAGCGTATAGTCGTTTTTCAGATATCCGTCTAGCTGACTGATAATTGCATCTGCATGACCTGCACCAGCAACGATGGAGTGGCAGTCGTGACCAAGCATATGTGTGTAAACGGCATTAATTTCGGGAATTTCTATGTCAAATGCATCTGACGTAATGGTAATGTTGAAATCAATTCCGCCGATTGTGACCTTACCTGCTTCAATATAGTTCGTAACGGTGTAAATGTTGTTGTCGAAAATCTCGCCGAATGCACCAGTGAAGTTTTTGATAAGTCCAGCACCGCCGCCGTTGTGTCCGTATTCGTCGGCATTTTTAGTAGCATACACCTTGGTTCCCTGCATGAATTTTGCACCTGCCATATGATAGGCGAGCAAAAGTCCCTCAACCTTTAAGCCGTTATCGGAAATGTACGTTTTAAGTTCATTTTCATTGTCGTAAAAGCATGGTGCTTCAATGATTACCGCTTTTTCATCCTTTTCAACAATGAAAACCTCGTCGTCGATGAAATCGTTGGTTTTGTAAGCGTGGAGCTTAACAGTGCCAAAATCGTACACGTTCATTTCGCCTTTTCCGAGTGTTACCTTTGTAAATGTGTTCTTGTTCATAATGAATACCTCCGTATTGTTGTTGTGAGAACTTGACTTTCCGTCCCTGTAACTATATAATAATGTCGTAGAGCTAATTTGTAAAGTAAGCACTTTATTGTGCCGTAGTTACCTTTTGGATACTAATGGACAGTTACCGCAAGGATACTATTTGACAAATACGGGGTTTTATAAGAATATGTGTCTGAGATAATATTTTCAGGAGGATATAAAATGGAAAGAGAATTACCGGCTTGTCCTGTGGAAACAACGCTGCTTCTCATAGGCGACAAATGGAAAGTCCTGATATTACGTGACCTTTTGGACGGAACAAAACGCTTCGGAGAACTAAAAAAATCAATCGGAAATGTCAGTCAGAAAGTTCTGACGTCACAGCTACGTGATATGGAGGCAAGTGGACTTGTTTTGCGAAAGGTGTATGCAGAGGTTCCTCCGAGAGTTGAATATACGTTGACTGAAACGGGTTACAGTCTGAAGCCGATACTGGATGCAATGCTTATATGGGGCAGCGATTATAAGAAGAATAAACACTGATGTTGACAATCGTAAAATTCACTTATCCAAATTATTCAAACTCTCAGCACGTAAAATTTCATTTATAGAATAACTGAACGAAGTAAAGTCAGTGCTTGTTTTTTACTCAATGAAATATCCATGTATTCTATGTCGGGACAAAGGCGAAACTTATAGCCAGATTGCTGAACAACTCCAACCAGATATTTTGATTGAGGATGACTGCAGGAGCATTAGTGGATCGAATTACAGATAAAACCGACAATTTCTCAGAAATAAAGCATAAAAATTAATGAGAGAAGTGTGAATAACGCTTCTCTTTTTCTATGCCTGAAAGAATGTAGTTAAGCCTTGGTTTGAATAGAAAACCAAACAAAGATCGTATTACTGAGATAACCAGCAAATTTAAAACAGGAATTAAGAACCTGGTAAACGGTGGTAATATCAAAAAATCCCTTGGTATAATGTTTAAATAAAATGGCCTTAAATGTCTGACAATATGGTATAATAGATGAAATCGATAATTTTTTTTATACCTGTAATATCTCCTCACATTTGTTGTCTTATATTTACGAACGGATAATATCTGATTTAAGGAGGGATCGTTCTGAGGGATGAAGAGATCATAGAGCTTTTCTTTGACAGAAATGAATCTGCGATAAAATATACAAGAGAAAAATACTCAGGCTACTGTTTTCACATTGCTGAAAATATTCTCCATGATCATAACGACTGTGAAGAGTGTCTAAATGAAACGTGGTATCATGTCTGGAAAGCGATACCTCCTGAGAGGCCGGTTTGTTTTAGGGCATATATTGCAAAGATAGTAAGAAATCTGAGCTTCAACAGATATAAGTCTGCAAACTCGCTCAGACGCGGGGGAGGACAGACTGAGCTTGTTCTTCATGAACTTGAGGAATGCATTGCATCGGCTCATGACACACAGGAGAATATTTCATTATCAGAGCTTAAAGAGTCCATTAACAGATTTGTACGCAAACTTCCTCATAGAGAAGCTGATATATTTATAAGACGATATTTTTTTGCTGAGACACCAGAAGAGATAAGCCGCAGATACAGTATTAATTCAAATAATGTCTGTGTCATATTATCAAGAACCCGTTCAAAGCTTAAAAAAATGCTGGAGAAGGAAGGGTATAATGTATGAAAAAAGAAGATCTGTTTGAATGTATCGGAGGCATAGACGATGATCTGATAACAAGAAGTGAGAGTAAACGTGTGATATCAGTTAAAAAACTATGTGCTGCCGCAGCTTGTTTCGCGGTTCTGGTGAGCGGGTGTGTTTTTGCAGGCAAATTTTTATCTGGTTCGTCTGGTTCTGTTGTAATGAATCCGGATTCTTCTGTATCTGGAATACTGGAAAGCTCGCAGATAAGCGAAAATCCTGATAAAGTATCATCTGAAGGCTCTGTAACTGTCCCTGAAATCAAACTTCCTGAAAACGACGGTACTGCCTCAATGGACATGATCGGACTGATTGTCTATAAAGGAAAGGTATATACACAGACACAGTATTATCGGGGTGAAGACGCAGAAAGGATCAATTCTCTGGTTGGCGATTATCTGGGTCATGCAAAAGGCGGTATTGATGAATGGTCAGACCAGGATGATTATGCAGAAGAGCTTGCTTCAACCAATCAGGGCAATGTTTACTCTGTTCGCGGATATGAAACAGATTTCAGGATATGTATTAAAGATACGTATCAGGATGAAGATGGGGTAACTGCACAGACAGTAGAATTTTTTGAAAATCTGAACGGTATCACACTTACGCTTGGCAAAGACCTTTTTGAGGGCCGCCTTAAGATATCGCAAAAACTTAACTGTCTTAAATATTTAACACACGATGACTGGAATAACAGCGAAGAAAATTATATTGATCTCAGTAATGTTTCACCTGAGAAAATACAGGAGTTTATATCTGAAGTCGACAATGCAGAATTTGAATATGTCTGGGAGTCAGACAAAGATTTTTACAATAAAGAAAAGCAGGCACATCTGTTCATAACTCTTGATGATCAGACTGTAGTTGAACTGAGGCTTCTTGAAGGCGGATATGTCGGCTACCAGCATCTCGGATGGTATTTTGTAAAGATACCCGGAGAAACGTTTGATGAAGTATTTAATGTATGTCAGTAAAAAGATATCCTGCTTTTAAATTTGAAAACAGAGTATGAAAAAACTCCGGCTGCCGTTGCTGACAGCCGGAGTTTTTAATATAATGATTTCACATCAGTGACCTTTGTGCCTTTTGAGCTTTTTTTCCTGTCTGAGAGAGAACTGTCTTTCTTTTTCGGCTTCGCGTTCTTCACGGGATCTTTCCTTGTGTTCAAGCTTGTTTTGCTCCTGAAGAAGCTTCATAGCCTGCTGGGATTTTGTTCCCGAGTAAGGGCTGCTTACCTGCTTGTTGATCTCTCTCTGCATCCGCTTCGGATTGATCTTTTTTTCATCTGACTTTTCGCAGTCAATAACAGGTGAAAACCTGAGACGATGCCAGTTGTTAAGCAAAAACTCGTATATTTCAGCATTCGCAGGTTCGGCTCCGAATACTACCTTTGCGGCTTCGTATTTTTTGCCCTGTGTCCTCTCAAATATACCTACCCAGAAAGGATCTTCAAAAAATACAGTAAAGACTGACTTAATGCTATCCATTATATGACCTCCTTTTAAAAACTCAACGAAGAACGGACAACCAAGGAGGCAGGTTACTGACAGCGTAATGCGCTGCTCCCGGACTACCTACCGGGACGTGTTTTTATCTTCGCTTTAATGTGTATATTATACCATAAAAATCTTATAGCTTCAACCGGAGTTACATCATTTTAATGAAAATATTCCTGAGCTGACAGAAATCAAGTACATTCACCTTAGAGTCATTATTTAAATCTGCGCAAAGAAAAGTCTCATCATCAAACTGCCTGATGCCGAGCAGAAAATCTCTGAGATACATGATATCTGCTGCATTAACGGATCCGTCTTTATTAATATCACCTACAGGATAATCCTCAGCCTGTACACCGTAAACCTTTATCTCAGCTATATTGCAGCAGTAAACACTATCCTTGTTTTCACTTCCGGCCGGAGGAGCACCGTCAGGAACCTCATAACGTATATATCTTACTTTCTTTCCGGTTACCTGCTGTGTGATAAAGTTAAGCCCTGTAGTCGGAGCCTGTGGGACAGTATAGACCTTCTCCCAGTTCTGACCGTCTGAGGATACAAGGATTGATGCATCAACACAGCGGTATTCATATCCTGATCTCGGTGCATAGGCTATTGAATCTAGGTTATATTCATTTTTAAGATCGATCATTACCCATCCGTTTCCTACACCGTCAAAGAAACTTGAAAGATTGCCGTCAACTGTCTTTGTACAGTCATTTGCTGAGTTCTGCCATGGTGCTGAACCTGATACCTGATCGGACGTGATCTTTATCTCATTGCTTAATTGAGCTTGAGTTACATCATCGATAATATAGGTAGTTACAGAGTTAGGAATAAGTGAAGCGGTAAATCCCGAACCATCAGTATTTATGGGGGCAAGCTCTTTCCAGTTCTCGCCGTTTGTCATGCTGCCGCTTGTTCGTACTGCCTGAACGCTGCTTCCGATACTGCTGAACTGTGCAAGATCAAAGTTTATATCCTTATTGCTGCCTGATGTATTCATAGCGACTATAACGAGCTGATCATTTTTCTCATCATATGCAGCCATCGTACCGTCTGCGGACCTGAGAATTACTGAACCCGGACGGATATATCTTGAAAACTGACCGAAGGCATAATATTTTTTTGTAGTTATAATTGTATTGTTGTCATGATCTGCAACAGCGAGTCCCCAGAAACCTCCGCTTGTATCAGGCATTCCTGAGTCCTTTTTACCGTTGTAGCCAGCGGCACATATGTGCTTGTCAATAGCCTGCCACAAAACCCATGCACTGCAGTCAAGGTTTTTGCAGTCAGTCATTATTCTTTCAGACAGCCATAGTGCACTGCCCATCTGACCGGCATTTGTACCGGCTGTTCCTGAACCGTCGACCTCACTCATCCATAGATTTTTATTGTTTGCAAGTGCGGTATCACGCAGAGCAGTTCTTTTTGATCCGCCGTATGTATGGGTATCGATTCGTGATATCAGGTTTTTGGCACTCTGGGAGAGAGCATTGAATGCATCGATCTGAGTATCGATACTGGTCTCATCAGTTCCGCAGATCGCAATATCTGACTGACCGTATTTAGACAGTGCGTCTGATAATAATGTGATCATTTTTGATTCGCTGTCTCCGATATCAAAGTGACAGCCTTCCTGTTTCGCACTGTATGCTGACCAGAAGTTTGTATAAGGTTCATTAAAGGCTTCTACGCTCTGGACCTTCACACCCCATGTATTCTGATAATGTTCGCATACCTTCGCCAGATAATCTGCAAAATCATCATAGCAGTCATCTCGCAGATTGTTCTTTCCGGGATCTGTACCTCCAGATGTACATCCGCTTTTCGTCATGTAGTATGGCGGGGAATTTGAGAACATTTCTACTATAAGGTCATTTTTGCAGGCGCCAATTGATTTGAGAAGTACATTTCTCTGACTGGCATCAGCAGACCAGTCATATGTAACATTTCCGTTGTTGTATTTAGTGTAACCGGGCATTGCAGAATCGGTCCTTGTAATGTGATCGTGTGAAGGGTCATCGCCGCCGCCAATATTATATCTTGCTATGTTCATTCTCAGACCGCTGTCCCCGAAGAACATTTCGGCTGCCTGAGAGGAGAGGGAGTCCGAATATCCGATTCGGTTAGCCCACCAGCACAGTGATGTTCCCCAGCCTTCAAATACACCATCATTGATAAGGGACTTTGAATACGGTGAAATTGATACAACGGCTGCCGCCTGTAAGTGAACTCCAGACGGATATACAGCGGTAAGGCTCAATGACATTACAGCAGCAAGAATACCTGAAAAAAGTCTGCTTCGCTTCATTTATTTTTCCTCCATAATATTTCTGCTGATTTCTGAAAATGCAGTATTTATTTTTTAAATATTGTATATTGTCGATACATTGTAATCGTTTACTAAAGTATCTGACAAAAAAATAATACAACCGGCATTTATCAGAAGAGTCAGCTGATGTAGTAGATATCCAATTTATTATCATTATATCATGCAGGAAAAATATAGTCAATATTTATATATACAAATAACCAATACTATTTTTTTCTGATAGTTTTGTATAAATATTATTGCTGTATCTTGAAGAAGTTGTAAGAAAAATATATAATACATTTATGAATCTTTATTTTTATACTGTTTGAAAGGAGACAGCTATGAAGTACAATAAAAATGATCTGATCTTATCAGTAAAAAACGGCAGGGAAACACAGTACATATTTTTCTGGGGACATACTCCTGATAAAGGTGGAAAAATAAAAAAATCATGTCTCAGCCAGTGGTACAAATGCACTTTCACTGTTGAAGGCACAGTTTATCATACAGCAGAACAGTACATGATGGCACAGAAAGCACTTTTGTTTGGGGATAAAGAAATATTCAGCCGTATTATGCAGGCAAAAGAGCCGGATGAATATAAAAAGCTTGGCAGAATGATACGCGGATTTGATGAGAAGATATGGGCTCAGAACCGCTGTAATATCGTGATCGCCGGCAACACAGCAAAGTTTTCACAAAATGATGATCTGAAGAGCTTTCTTGTGTCTACAGGTGAAAAAGTACTGGTTGAAGCCAGTCCGTATGATAATCTTTGGGGTATAGGAATTAATGCTTCAGATGATGACTGTAATGATCCGGAAAAATGGCCGGGTGAAAACCTTCTGGGATTTTGTCTTATGGAAGCCAGGGATAATCTTAAGTAAAAAATGTACTTTTTCAAAAGTAAAATTTGTGAGTAGTTACAAAAATTTTTTTATGTATTGACTTAGTAGCAAAAATATACTAATATATAGTTGTAGATAGTATTAAATTAATACTATCTACAGAAAAGAGATGATAAAACTATATGGAAAACCGGAGTTACGTAAGTGAAGAGGAGTTTCTTAGTGAGTATGACGGAACAAGGTTTGAAAAGCCTTCAGTTGCAGTAGATCTGCTGATATTTACTATAGAAGACAACAAGCTAAAAGTATTGATGGTAAAGCGTAATAACTATCCGTTCAGGGGATGTCTGTCACTTCCGGGAGTATTTGTGAATATCAATGAAACTCTTGATGAAGCTGCAAAACGTGCACTCAGACAAAAAGCTGGTATCGAAAATATTTATCTTGAACAGCTTTATACATGGGGAGATATAGACCGTGATCCGAGAATGAGGATCATATCGGTTTCATATCTGGCTCTGGTACCAAAAATTAAGATTCAGTCACACGAACAAACAGCTGACAGCGCCGGGCTGATTTCTCTTGATGAAATTTCTGATGAAAAAAATCAAATAGCATTTGACCACAGGAAGATCATATCATATGCGAGAGAACGTATAAAGAATAAAGTTGAATATACAAATATAGCATTTGAATTTCTGCCACAGGAATTTACATTGCCGGAGCTTCAGATTGTATATGAGATCCTGCTTGGAAAAAAGCTTTATAAAGCAAATTTCAGAAAAAAAGCAGCGTCACTTATAATGCCCACCGACAGAATGACAACTGGTGATGCACACCGTCCCAGCAGATATTACACACTTAGGAAAAACGGAGATGAATGACACCATGAAATATAACTGCGGAATGTATGGTGGAAGCTTTAATCCACTGCATCTCGGACACATCAGATGCATAATAGAAGCCGCAAATCAATGTAGGATACTAATTATTGTTCTTAGTCACGGAACAAACAGAAATGAAATTGATGTGAGAGTAAGATACAGATGGCTCTATACTCTGACAAAACACCTGCCGAATATCAGATTGTTCGTCATGTCAGATGATGCCGGAACAAAATCAGCTTATACAGAGGACTACTGGGAAGAGGACGCAGCTAAGGTCAAAAAATTTGCAGGAGAGAAAATAGATGCTGTATTCTGCGGAAGTGACTACGATGAGAACAGCTTCTGGGGTAAATGTTATCCGGATGCGCAGCTGATTATCATACAGAGAAACGGAATTTCCTCAACACAGATACGAAATGATATTTACGCTCACTGGGACTGGATTCCTCAGACTGTCAGGCCATATTTTGTAAAGAAAGTACTGCTTATAGGCGGTGAGAGCACAGGAAAATCAACGCTCAGCATAAATCTTGCTGAATACTACAACACAAATTATCTTGAAGAAGTCGGACGTGATATCTCCGAACGCTCCGGAACTGACACAATGATGCTTCCCGGGGACTTCACAGATATACTGCTTGAACATAAAATGCGTGAAAAACAGGCTGCAGCCTTAAGCAACAAAATACTGTTCGAAGACACTGACTGCCTGATAACATTGTTCTTTTTAGGTTTTCTTGAAGGAAAGGATAAGGAGAGAAATGCTGACCTGGCTGCTGCTATATCACAGCTCAACAGCTATGATCTTATTTTGTTTCTGGAACCGGATGTTGAATTTGTTCAGGACGGTGACAGAAGTGAAATAATTGCAGCAGACCGTTCAAAATACAGTGAAGAGATCAAAGCGATATACAGAAAATATGATTTTAAGTTTCAGACTGTATCCGGCAGCTATCAGGAGCGTTTCCTGAAGGCAACAGAGCTTGTTGATAAAATGATCGCGAAGGAGAGACAGTTATGAGTACAGCAGAAAAGATAAAAAAATATATGACACCCTTCCAGTGGTTTGAGGTACTGGCAGTTATCGGATTTACACTTTACTTTGCAATAATAGACAAGGAAAACCCACTTTGGTATCTTATCATTAATTCATTGGCAGCAATATGCGGAATTTTCTGTGTCGTTCTGTGTGCAGCAGGAAAGAAATCACAGTATTACTGGGGATTTGTAAATATTGCAGCTTACATAGTAGTTGCGTGGATGAGCAGGTTTTACGGTGAAGTAATGCTAAACGGTCTGTATTATCTTCCTACACAGTTCATAGGAATGTACTTCTGGAAAAAACACTACAGTGAAGAAGTTCAGGCTGTCAAATGCAAAAAAATGAGTCCGTTAGTGACAGTATTGTTCCTGATACTGTCCGGAGTATCTATCTGGCTTTACAAGATGCTCCTGTCAAGGCTCGGCGGAAACTGTGCATGGCTTGACAGCACAAGTACTACATTCTCACTTATTGCAAACGTTCTGATGGTTCTCAGATACCGTGAACAGTGGGTACTATGGATCATAGTCGATGTTGTTACTGTTATTATGTGGTTTATAGCAGGAGACTGGATAATGACTACCATGTGGGCGGTGTATCTGCTTAATGCCTGCTACGGACTTTACACATGGACTAAGATGAACAAGACAGAAAACACAGCAAATGAATAACCCACAACTTTATAACCTCCCCTGAAAGGGGAGGGGGACCGCGCAGCGGTGGAGGGGTTGGTACAAGGCCTTAAGCTGAGAGGTCAATACGTGATCAAACAGCAGTGGAGGGGTTGGTACAGACTCAGAAACCCCTCAGCCGCCTTCGGGCGGCAGCTCCCCTTTCAGGGGCGCCTGTAATGAAAATTATTAAGGAGTAATTATGTCACATATTTATTTTACAAGACACGGTCAGACTTACTGGAATGTTGAGAATAAGATCTGCGGGGCTACTGATATTGCTCTGACTGAAACCGGACACCTGCAGGCACAGGAGCTGGGTAAAAAAATTCTGAGTGATGGGTTGAAAATTGATATGATCCTTTACTCACCACTGATACGTGCCCATGAAACAGCCGGACACATTTCAGAAATAACAGGTATTCCGATGCGATGTGAACAAAGGTTAAAAGAACAGAACTTTGGCAGATTTGAATCAACTCCGAGAGATGGCAGCGAGTTCAGGGAATCAAAGACACACTTTATAGACAGCTATGAAGGCGGAGAATCAATGTTCAGACTCGCCCAGAGAATATATAACCTGCTCGATGAGCTTAAAAAAGATGATAAAACCTATCTTCTTGTAGCCCACAACGGAATTGCAAGAGCAGTGAAGTCATATTTCTGTGACATGAGCAATGCTGAGTACGGTTCGTTTGGCATCAGCAACTGTGAGATATTAAAATTTGATTATTGAAAAGACCGCCTGTATAAGCCATTGATAAGCTTACACAGGCGGCCCGTTTATTCTTTTCTGAGATAAATATCAGGGAGAACTATATTCCATTCACTTGAGTCTTCCTTGTCTGTCCACTTTACGATAAATCTTATTTCTGCCTTGTATATCCGGTAGCCTTTTTTATAAAGGCCTGCGAGCTTTTGAGTGAACTGGCCGGAGTACAGTATCACATTGACAGGCGTACCGGTCTTATATGTTGCAAGCATTCTGTTGTGTGCTGAAAGTTCATCGCCGCTCATCAGCAGTGAAATAGTTTTCTGAACATGTATATTTTCAAAAAATCCAAGATTAATATCTCTGTGAGAAAGCGGATATACGATTTCCTGCGGCTCGTCATAGCTTCGGGGGTCACGCAGCTTCTGTGTATTCTGAGCTCTTATATGATCAAAAAGTATGTTATAGCTACTATTATCTGAATATCACCGCGGATGAATGCGTCCTGATTGCTGATCTTTGTCTGGGGATCCATTTTTCCGTTAAATGCTGCCGCATTGAATCCGTCGTTCTTAAGCTTTAGTGCAAGCTCAAGAGTCTTTTTAGTTCTTGAAGCATATACAATAGTCGGACAGTTTTTGCTTTCGATGAGATTTCGCATCGTTATGTACTTTTCATCAGCAGTCTCCTGATGCAGAACCTCATATCTGAGGTTTGTCCTGGCCGAACCTGTAGCAAACAGCGAAAGATCAAGTCCCAGCTTAAGTTTGAAATATTCTCTGATATCACTTATTACCTTCTGTTTAGCAGTTGCTGTGAAACAGGAAACAGGTATGGTAAAACTGAGATCTTTCTTTTTCATCAGTTCTGTAATGAAATCTGCTATATACAGATAATCGACACGAAAATCCTGTCCCCAGGCAGAAAAACAATGTGCCTCATCGATAACAAATCTTGCTATACTTCTGGATAGAAGCAGTTTTTCGATCGTCTTGCTTCTCAGTGATTCAGGTGAAATATACAGCAATGATGCTCTGCCGTCAGCTATTGCTTCAATTGCATCTGCTCTCTCAAGAGGGCTCAAAAGTCCGTTAATAGTAACGGCATCATAAATTCCAAGTGAACAAAGATTGTCTACCTGGTCCTTCATCAGAGACTGAAGAGGGGAGATTACTACTGTCAAAGCACCATAAGATTCACCTGCCATAATGGCGGGAAGCTGAAATGTCAGGGATTTTCCTCCTCCTGTCGGAAATACTGCAAGCAGAGAGTTATTGTTTACAGCGCTCTCACATGCTCTCTTCTGAAGTGGTTCTCCGTTATATATTCTGAAGCTGTCATATCCGAATATATCCTTAAGCCTTACACCAACATCAAGCTTTTCATTACAGTACCTGCAGCTCTGGTGACAGGGAACTGCCCTGAGACAGCGCATTACATAACTAACAGCAGGATATTTCTTTAATACCCAGTGAGGCATAACTGTAGATTTATTTTCAGTACTAACCTGTGACAGACAGTAGGCAAGTTCTGTCGGATACATTTTAATAAGCGAATTAAGGTCTGCATTTTCACATATGAGACCATAAAACACCTGTCCTATCAGCTTTTTTAAGTCTGCACCGCTTGAACTGCAGTTCATGAATTTAAAAAATCCATAAAACTCTTTTTTGTCATAGAGAAGCTGACAGTATATATCCCTGACGGCAAGCTGCAGATCAGAAAATGTGCTTACTTCCTCAAAAAACAGATCCATTGCTTTAACTGCATCGTTGTATGGATTACTCAGTTCTTCATCAGAAATCTTATCATCCTTGCTGAGACTATGAAAAAGTTTGTCAGGAAACAGCAGAGGTGACAGATACAACGTATCCACTGCATAAGAGATGTCTGTTGTATTTACCAGATCCCCGATATATCTGAGGTCGTGTTCTATTAAATTATGTCCGCAGATATATTCTGCGCCGCTGATAAACCTGACAAAATCACCAGCTGATGCCGAATGCAGCTTTGAATGATCCGGTTTTACCCCACCGTAATCAAGAACCTTTGATTTCTCAGGATTTACTTCAGTATCGATAAATACTATAGATTTCATAAGTAACCCCTGTTATCCCTGCAGTGTTAAGTGCAATAATTTCAGTTAAGATTTATTTTATAATTCTGAAGTGATTCTTTATCATCTATAAAACCATTGACGGTTACAGTATAGCTTCCTTCAGATTTATTTTTATCAAATGAATAACTTTTATCGGATGTCTTGACAGTAAGAACTTTTTTTGCAATGATCCCGTGCTTTTCACAAATGTTTATGTAATTATAACTATCATGTTCTTCCCAGACGATCAGCGTTTTTTTACCGTCAGGAAGATCAGCCCATGTTTTGGAGTAGGTGGTTCCGTAAACCATCAGCTGTCCAAAAATAACAAGCAGCAGCATTCCGATCGTAATAAACGTAATCGTCAGGTATCTGTCAGTTCTTTTATCTTTGTTTTTCAGGCATCCGATGTAAGATATAACTGAGCCTATTATCATAATAACAATAAAAAAAGCTGAAATAGTCCCGTTCCCGATAAAACCTTTTCCTATCTGCAGTTCATACTTCATATACTTGAATATCTGCCATACTATGTTGAATAAAGTAAAAGCTGCCAGACCAAATGCAATGAGAAATTTTCCTCTGACAAACAACAGATCTGCGGTTTCGTTTTCTGAATAATAATCATATTTTCTTTTCATATTGTGACCTCTGATTTAATCTCATAAAAAATTGAGACATAACTTTATGCTATTATACCATATTTTTAATAAAAGTACAACCAAAAAGAAACAAAATAAAATAATATATATCAATTCACATATTAATATATAATAACTTATACCGTTATGAATATACTATATAAATTTGTCCATATGGCGGCAAAAAGGTAATATATTATTGCATTTAACTTTCATTTTGTGGTATAATCTGAAGTAATAATTTTATATGTACTGCTGCACTGTCAATCAAACAGTATCAGTCGGATCTCTGACATTCCAGACATAAACAAATGACGGGGTCCATTATATAAAAATGACTGCAAAAAAAGGAGAGACAACCATGGACTATACACAATTAAGCAAGGAAATATCATATGCTCTGAGACACAACCCGCAGGCCTATGGTCTGAAGCTTGACGAAAACGGATGGGTAGACGAGAACATGCTTCTTCGTGCGCTGCATAAAAACGAAAAATTCAGGCGTGTTACATCAGATGATATAAAGAACGCAGTTAAAAGTTCAGACAAAAAACGTCATGAGATCAAGGACGGAAAAATAAGAGCATTATATGGCCATTCAGTTTCAGTCAGGATCGAAAAGGAGCTCTCAGAACCACCTGAAATTCTGTATCATGGTACTGCGAGGGATTCTCTTGCTTCGATAATTAAAACCGGGCTCACATCTCAGTCAAGACAATATGTCCATTTATCCACAGACACTATTACTGCATTGAATGTCGGCAAAAGGCATGACAGTAAGCCTGTTATGTTAAAAATTGATGCGAAACAAGCCTGGGATGACGGAGTGAAATTTTATATCGGCAACGATAAAGTATGGCTGGCTGATGAGATACCGGCGAAATATATTTCAGTTAAACTCTGAAAACTATACTTGATTTTTACGCAGCATACACTGACGGGATCATTCAGATTATTTAAAACACAACAGGAGGGACATATGGACTTAGAAAAATTTCTTGAGGAAAGTTTTTATGTTGATTACGAAAATGAGAATATTATAAGTAAAGCAGAAGAACTGTTTTCACAGCAAATGAATGCAGTTCAAAAAGCAAAAGCAGCATATGAATTTGTACGTGACGAAATACCTCATTCCTTTGACAAGCAACCGGCTGCTGTAACAGCCCGTGCATCTGATGTGCTACGGTATAAAACAGGAATATGTCATGCAAAATCAAATCTTCTGGCAGCACTTCTGAGATCACAGGGAATACCGGCAGGATTTTGTTTTGAACATATAACGCTCGTAAATGATGACAGCATGGGATACTGTCTGCACTGCTATAATGCAGTTTATCTTGACAGCAGATGGATAAGACTTGATGCAAGAGGAAATAAAGAAGGCATAAATGCACAGTTTTCAGTTGATAAACCCGTGCTTGCATATATTCCAAGGCCTCAGTATGATGAATACTTCATAAAAGGAATATTCAGCTGTCCGGATACGGGAACAATGAAAATGCTCGAAAATGCGAAAACACTTGAGGATATTATGGAGAACATACCTGACTGTATGTCAATTGAACCGGATATAATATAATTAATCCATAAAAAAATTACATGATCAGTTATTTCATTGACCCCGGAGATAATTAGTGTTATACTTATAAAAATCAGCATAATAAAATGCAAAATGAAAGTGAAAAAATAATGAATAGTAAAAAAAGCAATAAAAAGCCCGGATATCTGAAAAACAACAACAATCCGGAGAAAAACAGATACGCAGGAAAAAGCGGCGGCAAAGCTCATGACTTATCAAAAAAGCGTCAGCCAAAACCTGCAGCTGAATTTACTGCTGACAAAGAAGCGTACCTGCGTGACTTTCTTATCAGCAGACTTCCCGGAAAATCATTTAACAAAATCAAGTCCCTGCTGTATCATAATCAGGTAATGGTAAACGGTACTGTAATATCAAAGTATGACTATCCTGTAAAACCAGGTCAGAAGATCACAATACAGATGCACGGAGTAAAAGATACTCCGGGAAGTGAGTTCCTCGATATTGTTTATGAAGATGATGAAATTATTGTCATCAATAAACCTGCAGGACTTCTGACTATAGCAACTGATAAGGAAAAGGAAATGACTGCATATCATTTTCTTACCGAGTTTCTTCGTGAACGTGACGGCCTTGAAAGGATATTTATTGTTCACAGGCTTGACAGAGAAACGTCCGGATTAATTATGTTTGCTAAAAATGAAGATATAAAGACAAAATATCAGGAAAACTGGAATAAACTGGTTTCACTCAGGGAATACACAGCAATAGTAAAGGGACATATGCCAGAGAAAAAAGGAACAGTCAGATCATGGCTCAAGGAAACTACAACACATCTTGTTTACTCAACCAATGATGAAAAAGAAGGAAAGCTTGCCATTACAAATTATGAAGTAATAAAAGAAAATGATGAGTATTCGATGCTCAGGGTAACTCTTGATACAGGGCGTAAAAATCAGATACGTGTCCACATGAAGGACCTCGGCACACCGATTGCAGGAGATAAAAAGTACGGCGGCGGCAGCTGCTCACTTAAAAGGCTTGCACTACATGCCGGAAAACTAATTGTAAGACATCCTGTTACCGGAAAAGAACTTATTTTTGAGGCTAAGCCTGAAAAAGCTTTTTTACACTTTGTCAGATAAAATTAATAATTTTAAAGCTCCGGATCGTTTTATTACATCCGGAGCTTTGGTTTATCATATTACGCAGATAAGTAACAGATTTCAGATTTTTATCCGATGTGAATGCACCATCTGCAATTTTTGTAACTGGCAATTTTGCAATATCAGAAGGAACACATACTGTATCAGATGATCGGTTTAGCCTGTGATCTCGATATGATCATCAGACACTTCATAGACAAGAGCAGTTATCAGATTCTTACTCTGTACGATGATCACAGCCATTGTACAGGTCCGAGATGAACATCATCTTTCATTAAAAATTGTTTCAAAGTTGCCAGATCAGCCAGGTTAATAATTCCGTCACCGGTAACGTCAGCACTAAGTCTGGCTTGATCATTCATATCAATATCGCCAATAAGGAATAATGACAGAGTGGTAAGATCATTCATTTCGATTATGTTGTTTAAGTCTGTATCTCCGTAAAGTATATTCTTGTCATCCGGATTATCGGTACCGATCTCAGCAAATTTGTAACCGCAGTTCTTCGCGTACTTCTGAGCAGTGGACCCATTATATCCATGGATAGTTCCGGAATAGCCGCATGTTGGCCCCTTGATACCGCCTGAAAGCCTGCCATTCTCGTCAACATAGTCATATAACACTATTGCTTCCGGATAAGGGCAGTAATCCGAAATGGTACATGGGGCTACACTGAGCTGTCCGTTGTCTATCTCACAATCAGCATTCATAACAGTAACATCCTTAAGGTTTTTACATCCTGCAAATGAACCGTAGCCTAAGTATTTGACACTTTCAGGGATTATTACTGTGCTCATTCCGGTATCTGTAAATGCCAGACGTTTTATATTACTCAAAGAAGACGGAAGGCTGATCTCAGTCAGCGGAGTAGACGAGAATGCTTTTTCACCGATTTCCTTCAGCTGAGCAGGCAGCGTGACATGCTTCAGATTTTTACAGTCTGAAAAAGCACTGAATCCAATAACAGCTGTCTGTTCAGGTACTTCGTATGAATCATTTTTTAGTCTGCCGGGATATCTTATCAAAGTCGACATATCTTTGTTGAAGAGTACTCCGAATTTGCTGCTGTAGTACTTGTTATCAGCTGATACATTAAATTCGCTGACCTGACTGAAGTATTGTATGGCATCCTGTGAAAAATGCTTCATTGAAGAAGGAATATTTACAGTTTCTACACTGTTGAATGTTTTAACAGGAGTTGAATAGAATCCTTCACAGAAGCCGACAGCTGAGTCTTTCAAAGTAAGTTCTGTATCCTGATAGGCTGAACCTTTATAAGCATACACATAGTTTCCTACGTAAACAAAACCGCTTTGCTGACTGTCAGCAATTGCAGTATCATCAAATGCCTGGGCTGATATTTCTGTTACACTGTCAGGAATATCAACACTTTCAAGTAATTTACAATCCTGAAATGCCTGATAGCCGATCGATCTTAATCCTTCCGGGAGAATTACTGATTTCAGTGTTTTTGATGATTGAAACGCATAGTCATCTATTCTGGTGACATTAAGACCGTCAATAACAGCAGGTACAGTTACTTCTTCTTCAAAACCTGTATATTGTTCTATCTGTATTTCTCCTAACCATATAGTGTACGCAAAATGTTCATAAATACTGGCGGCTGAAACCGTTGTTATGCAGGATGGTTCTGTAACGGCATCAATGCCAAGCGGAGATATCATGCCAAGTAATAGTAATATGGCAATGATTTTTTTGTTTCTCATATTACATTCTCCTTTTTCACATAGATCATTATGTTTAATTATTTAAAATATTCTGCCAGTCCCAGGTGAACGGGTTCTTTCATTATATATTGCTTGAGCATCGAGAGATCAGCCAGGTTTACCATACCGTCAGCTGTTACATCTGCATTTATTAGAGCTTCGGGATGCATGTCACAGTCTCCGATAAGATGAAGGGACAGCGTTGTAAGGTCTGACATATCTATAGTACCGTTTAAGTCCATATCACCGTATCCGGCGTTCTTTGAATTGCTTTTATCGCTGATCTCAGCAAAGGTATATCCGCAGTACTCAGCATACTTCCGGGCAACGGAGTCAGCATATCCATATATTATTCCGTCAAAATGCCAGTCAGGATCCTTAATGCCGTTATAGTAAGGATTATAGGAAACATATACTCCTTCAGGTTCGGGAGTCGTGACACATCTGTTGCTTATGGTGTAGTTTGACATAAATGATGAGTCTATATTCATACTGCAGTCAGGATTAAGTATAGTAACACTACCAAGTGAACTGCAATTTGCAAATGAAGCATAACCTATCGCGGTTACGCTTTCAGGAAGAGTTATTTCCCTGAGGCTGGTTGAGCTGAATGCATATTTTCCGATAGTCTCAAGAGAAGAAGGGAGGATGATATTACTGATCGGATCACTGTAAAATGCATATTCTCCTATAGTTTTAACAGTATCAGGAAGTTCAATATTACGTAACTTAGTACAGCTTCCAAAAGCATTTCTTCCTATTTTTTCAATACGATCAGACAGATTTATGTCTGTAAGTGAATCACAACCTTGAAAAGCATAGCCGCCTATTATGACGGTCTGTTCAGGAACCGTATACGATGTGTTCTTATTGCTGGATGAATATACTATGAGTTCTGTCATGTCTTTGCTGAAAAGAACACTTCCTGTGCTGGTAAAGCAGCTGTTTTCATCAGAAACATTGAATTTACTGACATCTTTGAACAAATAACCGAATGTGGATGGCAGACTCTTTAAAGAAGCAGGTATATTAACTGTGGTTATATCGGAAAATGAATCACGGTTTGTGTAATTAAAAATCTCAGAAAAACCGGTTGTTCCTTCTTTAATGGTAAATTCTGCAGTTGACTGTGCTGGCTTTTTGTACGAATATACGAGATTTCCGGCATAGACAGGACCTTCCGGCTGACGGTCAAACCATGCTGTGAAATCAAATGCGCTGTATCCGATATATTCAAGAGTGTCCGGCAGCGTAATATTTTCAAGCGCTGAACAGCGGTAAAATGCATCTGATTCGATACTTGTCACACTGTCAGGAATCATAATATCTTTAAGTGAAGTGCATTCAGAAAATGCCGAGTCTCCGATATACTTTACGGAGTCAGGAATTATTACGGATTTTATCTCACTGTTATTGCTGAATGCACAGCGCTCGATTTTTGTAACAGGTAACCCGGCAATAACAGAAGGGATTGATAAAGTATCTGCTGATCCTTTATATCCTGTTATCTCTGTATGATCGTCAAATACGTCATATACATAACCGCTGTCAGGATCTGACTCAGTCTGAGATGCTGAAATCGTTAAAAATGAACTGTCGCTGACTGGTATCCGGGCTGCTGCAAAAACCATATTCAGTGCAATAACAGCTGATATAATTTTTTTAATATTCATATTGATTCCTCCCTGGAGATTTTTTGTCGGTCAATTAATTATTTCTACATAAGTAATACTTTAAGGGATGTATAAAAGCTACAGATGATTTACTAATTATTGAAGAAAAGAATAAACAAGGAAACCGACCTGCATTTTCATCATCGGGCATAATGTACTTTGCCATTTATGAGGATCAGCTGAATACACAATACAATTGCCGGTAACATAAGCACTGTATAAAGTAAATGAATTAAATTATCTTAATAAAAATGGAAAATAAATACAACTAATGATTAAACGTGATAATGCTTATTTTTGAATCTGCCAGTACCTAAAGGTTGCAAAAATCATCATTTTTGTGTAAAATAGTATATATAACTCTGATTCATTTCAATTTTTAAACTTGTATAGCTTCTGTGCTGATGTCAATGATTAATATATAATTAATTTCAATGAACCGGGTGATATATATGAGATTATGGTCATGGCAGCTGCTGCCTTATCTGCCGGATCTTCAGCTGCGCGGTCAGCTCATGGAACTTGTCGGGCTTATGCATGAATGGCGTGACAAGGGGACGACCAATCATCTTGTAGTCAATAAAGTTATGGAGTATCCAAAAAGTGAATTATCAGGATATTTCAAATATTATAAAGACATTATGAGACGCAGATATGGCAATAATCTTGATAAATATATAGCAGAGTTCAGAGATTTTTCCGGTCCGGCGCACCACAAGGATTCATTTTTTGATGGCTGGCATGACCGTGAATACATGAGAGTCTGCATGGCAAATCTCTATGAAAAATACAGGTTTGGTGTAGGTAAATCACGCATCACGCAAGAGCAGTGGGAAGTTCTGTGTATCGGATATAAGAAATATACAGGTGAGGATTACAAAATATAAAAAAACAGCGGGGCAGTTATGGACATAAGAACCTATATTAAGGATTCCAGAAATAAGACCTTTACTCTGACTCAGCTGATGCAGGCTTCCGGCGTAAAAAATGAGGAAGAACTGTTCAGAATAATTACGGCCTGTACTGATTCGGGCGATATAGAGCCGGTAAGGGCTTCAGGAACAAACGGAAACAGAAAATATCCTTTGTAAATAAAATACAGAAAAAAAGAGAACAGGAACACTCAGTTACCAATGTAAACCCTGAGCTTGATATAAATGCATTTGTTCCGGCATATGAAAAAATGCTGGAGCTTTCTGCCGGGATCAGGCTGCCTGACAGCGCAGACATGAGAAATGTCCCGGTCGAGACGGATTTTATAGAAAAATCATTTGACTCTGAAGCAGCCCGCAGGATAACAGACCTGCTAAGCGCAAACAAACGGCTTCCACAGGAAATTGTAACTTACAAATATCTATGTACAACTATGAAATAAAGAAAGGTATAAAATGAACCTCGAAATTAGCGAAATACTTGACGGCTTTGAACAGCGAATGAAATATATGAGTATCGTGAGGTGCCTTACAGAGCATACACGTCCTGATGTTATACGGGATATTATCAGCGACGACGATATGCTCAACAACTGCATTATGGCGGTGCTTGTTTACATAATGGAACATAATCTGAGATATGACGCTGAATGTACAATTGACAATGTATCCTCTTTTCTGCGTGAATTTCTTATTCTCAACGAAACAGATCCTGAAAGTTCTCCGGTACTAGCAAAGTACATAGTAGTAAACGTGCTTCAGAACAGCGGTATTATTCATGAGTTTCCTGTGTTCAGTCCGCTGACAATGAAGTGTGAGAAAATAAATATCAGACTTATCAATGATGTCAAAGGACGTTATCATCTTACTGATGACGCATATGAGTTTCTGTTTCGAACCAAGGAAATTGACAGTGAGCTTGACTTTTCGGTTGCCCGTTTCAAGCTGCATGAGCTTTTAAAGCGTGGAAATTACAACGATGCCCTCAGGCAGAGCAGGGAGCTTGTCAGCAAGATAAGAACCATGAAATCAGGTATCAATGACTTTATACAGAGATGCCGTGAAAATATTTCACAGATCCTCATAGATGAATATGAAAAGATCATAAACAAGATACATACCATACTCAGTGAAGAAAGCAATGAGCTTGAGTCACTTGAGAAAAATGTTCAGCTTACTCTGGATGCCATGAACCAGACAGATGAATACAACCGTGAGAATAATATCATCAACCAGAACATCAGATCAATGAACGAGATAGTATCAAATATCAGAATTGCTATCAATGAACAGCGTTCGCTTATGAACAGGCAGTACGATCTGTCAAAACAGTATCAGCAGCTTCTTCTAGACAATATGTATATCAGAAGCTATAAACGGTTCAATTTAGAACAAGAGCTTCTGGATGTATTCCGTAAAAAAGGCAGTGATACAGACAAGCTGTGTGATTTTGCACAGTTTATTCTCGGACCGTTCGGGAAACCACGCCTGAAAAAATATTTCAGTATCAGTGACTTCTATGACAAACAGAGCCTGACTGATAAGGAGTTAAGTGACAATGAAATAGTCCTTGAATCAGAAGATGACCAGGCAGCAAAATTAATTGACAGACGAAATGAGCTGCATCTTGGAATAATAAAAAGTCTTTTCATTTATATACAGGATCATTCAAGGTTTACAGTAAGTGAATATCTTCACAGTCTGACACTGGAGGAGTTTGAAAACTACTGTGACGAACAGCTGCTTCCAGGCGTACTGCTTGCGCTGTACGATACAGGACGTATAGATATTGACAGCTGGAAAAGCACTCCTAAAACCATAATAGAACCTAACGGAGAATTTGAACTGGCATGGTGCCTGAGCAGACTTCCGGATGAACTGCTTGAAATAAATGCTGTAAATATTATATGGAGTGATAAAACAACATTAATGAATATTTCTGACGGGGAGCGTCAGAGAAAAATTGAAATAACTGATTTTATAATAGAGGTGTCAGCAAATGAATGAAAAAGCTCTGATGATCTTCAGACAGCTGCTTAAAACCGGGATGATATCAAGAAATGATAATCCTGAGTTATGGAATGATTTTGAAACTGCTCAGGTCCGCGAGGCACTTGATGTGCTCAGAAAACAGCTTGACTTTGATATTTACCGGGCATCAGACCGTGCATATCTGATACCGGAAGAGGATAATGTTATATTCAGCAAGGACAATATGGATTTCAGACGTGATATAAGATCAGGAAATGATATAAAGATCACTGATCTGTATCTTCTCAACTACATGTCAATGTATCTTCTGTACGAATTTTTTCATGGAGAGGGTGCGGAACCTTTATGCAGGGATTTTGTAGAGCAGGATGATTTTATCAGCATTTTTACAAGTCACTGTGAATCTGTCAGCCTGAGAAAATCGGATGCAGATGACATCAGTGATAAATACAGCATTAATTTCTGCAAAATGGCTGATCAGTGGCTTACAAAAACATATGGTGAACCTGACAGCAGACAGATCGCTACAAAAACAGGATGTCTTAACAGAGTGCTCATCAAAATGAGAAATGAAAATCTGTTTATTGATGACAACAACATGATAGTTCCTACTCAGAAGCTAAAGGATATCATGCCTTATTTTCTAAGAAAAGAAAGAACAGCTTCAATTCACAGATTTTTAGGAGGTCAGGACAATGCCGCAGATCAGTAAGATAAGAGTAGTTAACTGCTGGTACAATAACGGAAAAAGACTGATACCGGATGAAACCTTTGATTTTCTGTCTCCGTCTGCTCAGCCGAACAATACCCTGATCGCACTGGCAAACGGAGGCGGAAAGTCAGTTCTTGTACAGATGATGCTTCAGCCTGTGTGTCCTCTCAGGAGTCTCGGCAGAAGGATAGGGGACTATTTTGAAAAGGCCAGTGACCACTGCTACATACTGCTCGAATGGAAACTCGATGGTTCTAACGAGTATCTGCTGACCGGTATCTCTATCTCTGCCGGTGCAAGAACAGACAGTGAGGATGAGAATGAAAATAAAACACGAACTCTGAAGCATTATACATTCACAGCCAAATATATCCCGTCAGGCACCAGTGACTATACACTTGACAATCTGCCTCTCTCATCTATGGAAAACGGACAGTTTAAAGCTCAGTCATTCTCATTTGTAAGGGATCTTGCCAAGAATAAAAATAATATAACTGTTTTTTCAGACAGTGAACATGAAAAATACCGTCACGAACTGCTTAACCACGGCATCTCAAGATTTGAGTGGGAAAATGTCATCAGTAAGGTAAACCTTGTTGAGGGAGGACTCATAAAATATTTTGAAGCCTTCAGGACTTCGGACTCACTTATCAATAATCTCCTTATCAAAACTATTGAGGATAACCAGAACAGCAGCGGTGATGATCAGTCACTTAAAAATCTGTTTATTAATTACTCTGGAGAATACAGTAGGTTGAGGGAAAACGAGGAACGCCGCGGGTTTGCTGCACAGGTAAGAGATGAGATCACAGGTAAGCTTACCGGAGTTGAACATCTGCGGGAACTCAGTGATGAGCTTGCGTCATCACAGGCTGTTATGCGTGGTTTCATCAAAGCACTAGGAGTAAAGTATCAGCAGCTGCGAAAATCAGAAGATGATATTGCCCGGAAGACAGCATCACTCAAAGATGATATCAGGCATCTTAGGTTTGAAGAGGCTTCACTTGTTTACTATAAAGCTGATTCGCTGTATTCTGACGCCGATGCTGAATATATTAAGGCACTCAATAAACTTGAGGATACTCAGTTTAATTATAATGATACTGAAAAAAAGCTCAGGATAATGAAATGTGCACATGAAAACGATCAGATCAGAAGACTGACAGGTGAAAAACAGGGTGCTGCCATTGCGATCGATCAACTGAGCGGAAATTCTGAATATCTCAACAGATCTCAGAAGCTTGGATATTCAATATATTTTAAAGCTGATAAAGAAGCTAAGGAAACTGATTTTTCAATTAATGATCTGAATAATAAAATCATCGAATCTGATCAGGTGCTGGAACAGGCAAAAAAACAGAAAAAGGAACTTCAGACGCAGTACAGCAGAATAAAATCTGAAGCTGACACCATGAGCGGAAGACTTATCAGTTTAGATGAGTCGATCTCAAAGAAAGCAGCGATGCTGGAACTTGATCTGGTCAGGAAACTTGATGCTAGTTATCAGACTGACTGTATAACTGATGAAAGAAAAAAACTTGAGGATCGTCGCAATGAGATCTGTGAAGAAAGACAGTCTCTGTGCAATGAAAAAGCAGAGCTTGAGAAGAGAAAAAAAGAGATCATAAAAGAAGAAATTGCGCTGACTGTTAAAATAAATGAACTTAAGGCAAGCATTGACGTGCAGGAAAAAAATCTTGATGAATATAATACTGCTTCTGAGAAGATAAATGAACTCTGTCAGCTCTTCTCACTGCCGGACGACAGCATTTATAACGGCAGACTTACTCAGGTGATTTTAAATGCTGTAAAACAGGTAAAGGCAGAATCAGAGGGAATAAGCCACCGCATTATTCTTCAGAATGAGCAGATAGAGGCTGCAAAAAAAGGTTGTCTGCATATACCTCATGCAGTACTAAAGTATCTTGATTCGACTTCAATAGAATACCAGACATGTGAAAAGTATTTAAGAAGCGGTTCGTACAGTAAAGAAAAAATTTCTCAGATGCTGACCATCATGCCTCAACTGGCATTTGGAATTGCGGTGTTTGATGATGACTATGAAAAGATACTTGCAGACTCGTCAGCTCAGTGGCTGCCATGCGTTGTTCCTGTTTTCAGATATGACGATATTGCAGAATGTGCCAAAGGAAATTCGGTTATATCTAACCGCATGATCTCTTGTTATTCAAAAAGATATTTTGATGATCCTGACGGATGTTGCCATGATTTTGAAAACAGCCTGAATTCATTGAAAGAATCCTATAACTTTCAGCAGGATCGTATCAAAAAGCTTGATGATTATATCGGGATCTGCAGCGCGTTTACATATGCAAGCGATTTTAAGGAAAAACAGACACTGAAAATTCAGTCAATAAAAAATGATATTTCAAAAGCTAACACAGAGCTTTCGCAGACACAGGCAAGTGCCGGAAAAACGGATGAGCGCATAAATGAAATCACTGTGCTTTCAGGAAATCTTGATAAAGAAAGCAATGCAGTTAATTCTGAGCTGAGTTCACTTAACGAGCTTTTTCAGGATTGTGAAAACTGCCATAAATACCTTGAAGAAATATCAGCTATGAGCTCACAGCTCAAAGACATTGAAACACGCAGCAACAAGGCTGAGCAGATCATCAGTGAACAGACGGCCGTAAGCGGAGATCTGAAAGCTTCTCTCAGAAACGCAGCAGAGATCAAAAGCAAGCTGAACGGATACTTAGAGCAGTTCAGGGATTATAAGCCAACAGAAATTTTAGACGATGATATAGAATCTCTGATTTCACAGCTCAGTAAACTCAATGAAAACCAGAACAAAAGCATTGAAGAACTGAATAAAGTGATTGAAAGGTGCACCGGTGAGATCAGCCGATGCAGAAAAGAAATCAGCCGTCTTGGTATAGAAGAAGAACTGTATGCCGGAGTAATGTATTCAGGTGAAAGAGAAGAGGAACTGATAAGTCAGTGTGATAAACTGAATAATGAGAAAAAAACTATTGAATCTGATAAAAATGAAAAGTATGAGACAAGAATGAAATTAATGTCAAAGAGGGAAGTAGCTCAGGAAAAACTATATGATTTTTCTCCTGATAAAACTCCTCTGTCTGTAAATGAAATATCAGACTGCATTCATAAGGATGTCATCAGAGAAAAGAACTCGCAGCTCAGCGGATATATTGATGAGTCGGAAAAGATCAATAAGAAAGCCGGAGAAATAAAAATAATACTGGATTCACAAGGTGATTATACGAAAGATTTAAATCTGCGTATAAATACAGTTGAGATAGAAAGTGACCCGTCCGCACAAAGACAGCGTATTTCAGACCTGATAGCAAAAGCTTCAAAAGAATTCAGTATTGCAGAGCATGATTTCAGGCAGGAAATTGATGAGATGAAAAAAAGGCTTGATAAAAGAGATGATTTTGCTCAGGTATTTGATGATATATATTCTGTTATAGCAAGAGAAAGTGAAGACGGTGACAAATATAGAACACTCAGCGTTCATATGCAGGATCAGGCAGCAACTCTGAGTAAGCTTATTAATGCACTTGATACTGATCTTTCAAAGCTTGATGAGAAAAAAGAATTTCTTATAGAACAGTGTCAGCGGCAGGGAAAATATATTTACGATGAACTTAAAACCATATCTGCTGGTTCAAAGGTCAAAATAAACGGTCACAGTACACCTGTTGTCATGCTAAAGCTTGATCTGAATGAAGAAATTGATGAAAGTGCTGCGAGGTCACGCATTGAGACAGAAACTCAGACAGGTATCCGTGAATATCTTGATGCGGTTGAAAAAAATGATGATGAAACTTCGCTTATGAAAATTGCAGACAGGATAGTCAGCAGCAGAAATCTTCTGAACAAATACACCGGAAGAGACAGCATTTCAGTCAGGGTCTACAAGATCGATGTCAACGAAAAGAACGGAACGTACAGAACCTGGGAACAGTCACTTGTCAAAAACAGCGGTGGTGAGTGCTTCGTAGTCTATTTTTCAGTTTTACTTTCTGTTATGAGCTACGCAAGATCATCCGAAGCATGTGCGTCAGCACCGGGAATAAAAGCCGGAAGTGTACTCATCCTCGACAATCCATTCGGCGCGATCACTTCATCCCATCTTCTCGAACCGATGTTCCAGATAGCCCGAAAGTTCAGAGTCCAGCTCATATGTCTGTCCGATATCAGCAAATGCAACATAACAAAATGCTTCGATACCGTAATCAGAATAACGATCCGAAAACTTCAGTTCTCAAACTACGAGATATTAACCCCCGAACGCGACGACCAGCTAGAACAAACCGAACACGCCTTCTACAAAACCCAGCAAATAAGTATGTTCTGACCCCCGTTTTCCTATGAATCACCGAAGGTTCAGGGCGACCGGAAAGCCCTGATCGCCTCCGCAGAGGCGAAACTTCTGAAAGACAATAAAAACTATTTATATCTGTAAAAACTATGAATCACCGAAGGTTCAGGGCGATCGGAAAGCCCTGATCGCCTCCGCAGAGGCGAAACTTCTGAAAGATAATAAAAACCATTTATATCTGTAAAAACTATGAATCACCGAAGGTTCAGGGCGACCGGAAAGCCCTGATCGCTTCCGCAGAAGCGAAACATCTGAAAGACAATTCTAAACATATTAAAAGGAGACAACTATGACAATCACAAAAATAACACTCCAGACCTATGACGAGGCCATCACCCTTGTAAAAAGAGTATTTATGAAATTTGAAGCCCCCGAATACCCCGAAGAGGGTATTAAAACCTTCATGGATTTTGTAGATAACAAAGCTGAGGCATCGCAACTCGAAATGTACGGTGCATTTGTCGACAATACTCTCGCCGGAATCATTGCAACCCGCATGAGCGGCAAACATATCTCATTATTCTTCGTAGATGAAAAATATCAGGGCAGGGGAATAGGCAGTGCTCTGATGAAATACATGATTAATCGTAATGAAAATGAGTATATAACAGTAAACTCGTCACCCTATGCCGTAGAAATATATAAAAATCTAGGCTTTAAAGCAATGGACAAAGAAAAAATCACTGACGGCATCAGATATACCCCTATGAAGTACAGAAATACAGGTATGACTGATTTTAATAATTAAAACTGTAATGTAAAATATAGAAACAGCATTGGGTACATATTTTTATGACTCAATGCTGTTTTATTTATAGGTTTATATAACTTTAAAAGAATATTATTATGCAAGTCTCGGTTTGTTCTTCCATCTGATATTAACGGCCATAAAAATAATACCAAAAATAACATAGCACCCTCTTGCAGCCAGCCATATAACATTGTATGTAAAATCCGGCTCACCGTCATTATTCACAGGAAGTGTCAGAGGATATGATGAAAAGAACCGGGAACCAAACAGATCATATGCACCGGTTGATCCTGCAAAACCTAAAGCAAATGATATGATTATCAGCAGATAAATAAGGCTCTGATGTATTCTTCCCAGAAGACTGCCAAGTGATGAAATAAACACGAAACAAGGAACTGTCACAAGTATGCAGGGCAAAAAATAGTCACTGAAACTGTAATAATGAAAACAGCACATAAAGAATATTATATTCACAGCAGATGTCAGGACAACAAAAATTATGAAGCTCGCAAACAGCACGGCGCAGCGGATAAACTGTATCTGTGTATCTGTCACCGGTGCAGCCAGAATCAGTTTTTCAGCTGTCTTTTGTTGCTTACTATAATACTGCGCCTGTATAAGAAGTATAGCAGCAATTTCGAACGGAAGTATTTTACCTGCAAAAGTACAGAAACTCCATACTGAAAACGGCGCTGTATATGCAATTCCCTGAATAATATCTGTTGTGAATGTGTACCATGCATACACCAGATTTGCAAGCAGCATTATAAGAAAAAACCAGCTGAATACAAATCGTCTCAGCTCATACCAGAAAGCTTTAATCAAGTGACAGCGCCTCCTTACTTAATCCACAGTAATCAAGAAAATCCTTGAATGAAATTTGTTTTAAGAGATCCTCAGATATGCAGTCAGAATACATTTGTCTGATGATCTCATCCATTTTTTCTGAGCCGACAAGTTTTTCTGCTTTAATAATCATGAGAGGAAGTCGTGCACAAAAGTTTGTTTCGTTATTTTCGGCCGTTATACTCTGCTGATATCTCTCAGGAAGATATTTAAGGTATTCCGGATGACGGTTATAAAATTTTTTGCTTTGAGAGTCTACAGCCTCCTGCCATTTATCTATATAGTATTTCTTAACATACAATTCACCGTATTTTTCTTTTTGAATGCGATATAAACTGTAATACTCAAATCCTATACTAGACCAGAGTTCTTCATTTTTACAGCGCAGGCCGCCATATCTCGTCCACTTACTGACAACGGATAGGATAATGTAATCATTTTTGTGTATATTGTTTTGATTGGTCGCTGATGTGTAAGACGGAAAATAATCCTCAGTCCATTCAATCACGTCCGGGCTTACATATGTCACTCCACTTTTTTGCATAAATGCCAGTTGCTTTTCATCAGTATATTTAAGCTCTCCTATATGCCTGAGACAATAATCATAAGCTTCACATATAGCCTGTTCAACATTGTAATCTTTTATTGTTTTCTCAAAATCCTTTTGATAGATCAGGTTAATGTCTGTGTCTGAAGCAGTTAATGTGTCAGTGACCATATCTGCTGCTGTAAAGTCAACAAAGTCATTTTCCCATTTTCCTGTCCAGGTTTTTGTCCCATCCCCGTTATCTGTATAATCTGTCATTGCTTTATAGTTCAGATAAGGACTAAGTTTTCCAGGTATAGTTACATCAATAGTACTGGCAAGACAGTTGCTGACATTGAGCTCAGGCAGTAATCCTTGTTCTCCAAAAGTTATATAGTTATTATCTATGCAGCGGGCATAAGTGTAATATTGAAAGCGGTTCTCAGTAGTCGGCATTCCTTCATATTCAATTACCAGTGTAGTACCCTGTGTATATGGCAGTGTAAAATATGTACAGCATAAGTCATCTACAACTTTCTTGTCTGTTCTGTAATCAACATTCAGTCCGTCATAAGTCATTTTTGTTATTTTATATCCCGGATTGAGAGCAAGCAAAGTCTCGTTCCTGAAAGGGTATGCTAACTGATATTCAGCTCGTACTGAAACAGTACCATGCAGTGGGTTTGTTTTTACTTCAAAATGTGAATCATCAATATAAGACACATCATATAGATAATCATCCCATAAATACTTAAAGTCATAATCTTCAGGTCCATGGTCAATAAACGGCTGATGCTTCCAGAGACAAGTGCCGGAAACAATGAACGCAGCTGCAAGGATGAGAATATAAACTTTCTTAATCCCTTTCCATATCGATGCGATCAGATTTTTCTGATATTTTCGTATGCACATCAAAGAAAACAGCCATAAACCAGCCGAGAAACAAATCCATATTATTCTCGTGTATAGTCCGATACGCAGCGGCCAGTAACTTAAAAAGTAATCCGAAAGTAAACCAGATATTGGATTGAGCCATCGCATAAAATAATTATTTTCTGCAAACTTACTCAGACTCATACAGCATAAGAGGGCATACAGGATTACAGAAAGATCAGTACGTTGGGTTATATTATAGATACCATTAACAAACAGGACAGACATACACCATGTCGGAAGAGTAAAAATAAAAAAATATGCTAAATAAAAGCCCGGATTAAATATATGTCCCAGCCTGACAGCTGTGAAGGGCAGGTAAAGAAGAGAGCATATCACTGCAGCCATTGATGAAATAGTAAGCATGGCGAGCATTCGTGCTGTTGAATAAATAACCGGCGAAATAAATGATGCAATAATGCTGTCAGCTTTATAACTTCTGATACGTCCGGCATCATATATTGAAATACAGCCGAACAGCAAAGAACCCACTAAAGCTGCTGTCAGCACAGGATATGCAATATACAATTGAGTCAGCATTGCGTCACCGGTCCAGGTACGTTTATAGTATAAGTATCCTGACAGCGGAGAGAACAGACATAATATGCAAACTAACCAGACAGGTTTAGACAGCATAAGTCGTTTCAGTTCAAGCTTATATATTGACAACAGTTTCATTACGCTATTCCTCCCTGTGAATACAGTACAGGTAAGCATCTTCAAGTGTCGGCTCTGCATCCTGTGTAAAAAAAGGCATCTGATGTGCTACAATACGGTACTGTATACCGTCAGATACATTGATCTTTGATATAACATGACACTTGTCCGGCAAGTCCCTTTCAGAAGCTGCTGTAAAAGTACCGACATGACCCTTTGCCTTACATATAAGATCTGACGGTGAGCCATCATAAAGTATCATTCCGTCATATATAACGAGAACACGGCTGCACGCAGCCTGGACATCCTCAACAATATGAGTCGAAAGCAATACTATTTTATCCTGTGCCATATCAGAAAAAATATTACGGAATCGGACACGTTCTTCAGGATCAAGGCCAACTGTCGGTTCATCAAGAATCAGCAGCTGCGGGTCACCTGTGATTGCCTGGGCAATTCCCACACGCTGACGCTGTCCGCCTGACAAATTTCTGATGCGGACTTTTTTATATTCGGTTAAGCCGGTTTTCTCGATTACTTTCTCAACTGCTTTCCTGTCTTTTATGCCTTTCAATGCTGATATGTAGTCAAGAAACTGCCAGACAGTAAGTTCATCATACAAACCAAAACTCTGCGGCAGGTATCCAAGCTGTGATTTCAGTTTCTTTTCCTGAGAAAGCAGCGGTTTGCCATTAAGCATGATTTTTCCTTTGGTAGGGATCAGTCCGGCGATCAGCAGCTTCATCAGCGTTGTTTTTCCTGCACCGTTCGGACCAAGTATTCCTATAAATCCGTTATCCTGTGCGTGAAAAGATATGTCCGCAAGTGCTTTTTTACCTGACGGGTATATCATTGTAACATTTTCTGCATCCAGTTGCATAGTCAATTTTGGTATAATCAGATCATCTCCCGGCAGGAGATCAGATTACACATTTCCTTTCTGAAAAATATATATGTAATGTAGATACTTCGGTTTATCCTCAGTGGAAAACAAGGAAGTGCCGGGGTGCGGTCACAGCGCAGATGTTATCATTTCTTATAGTACTCAAGAAAAAAGGTCCTGAACATTTCCGGAATATACTCATAGTGATTAGAACCCTCATAGATCTTACATTCGACTGAAGATATCCCATATGTTTTCATTCTTTCCATGAGGTTTGAAACTCCTTCAAGAGTAGAGTCATTTTCACCGTAATACTGTGCGTAATCCGCATCTTCATTTTCTCCGCCGGACACGTAAATAGATTTTTCAAGTCTGTCATTTCTGTCAAAATATCCGTACTCGGATTTGTATTCGCCGTTATTATTAAAGTAAGGAGACCAGAAGGCAGGACTTCCTATAATGTAATTATGAAATGGCTGATTTGCGTACTGATCTGAATTAAATGCAGCATAGTGAGTAAATACTCCGCCAAGCGAATGTCCGTATAGTGTGGAATGTTCATAATCAATTTTGTATTCATCACCCAGGTACGGCATAAGATTATCGGTAATGAAATTCAGAAACTGTTCTTTTTTATCGCAGAAATACTCTCCTCTGATACCGTTATCTGTTCCATCAATACTGAAGTCATAGCCTATGCTCACCAGAAGTACATCCTGTGTTTCTTTGTTCTTCATCATTTTTCTCAGTGCCGGATGATCTCCGAATCTCCATACGCCATCTGTCATAACAAACACAGGATAAGTTTCTGATTTATTAAAATCAGGCGGGAGCGTCACATGAACGATAAATGTTGTATCAAGCTCCTCATCATATACGGATATCTCTTTTACCGAATCGATAATTTCCGAAACCTCACTGGCATTAAATTCCCAGTTGTTCTTCGCATCCGTTGTAGCAGAATAATCAATGGAGTCAATATGTATGTCTGTTACCTCATATGTTTTATTGATAACGCTGTCAAAAATAACAAGCATATCATTATATTCCTGATCGGCCTCTTCCTGAGTCATTAGTCCGTCTGACACATCTTTATTTATATATTCTCTGTACCATGGTTTGAATTCCTCAAAGTTATTGAATTTACATTCTTCGGGTCTGTCGTTATTCTCTGAGTCTGCAGCAGAGCTTGCGGTCTGCATCACAGAATATGACATCTGACCGCCGTCATAATTATAAGGAGGCATAAATCCTGAATACCTTCTGCCGTCAATAACTACCGTTCGTATGCTCTTAATGTCATCATTTATCATTGCCTTATATGACATGGTATAGTTATTGTATTGTTCTTCTTTGAACTGCGATTTAACATCACTTTGCCGGATCCACTCAAGATAATCGTTGCCATCCCACACATCGATCTGTACAACCTGTTTATCTGAAGGGGAATCCGAAGTATCAGACTCATCCTCATCAAGCAGCGAGAATCTGCCTACAGAAACACTGCTTTTTTCCTTTTGACTCATATAGTTTACAAGTTTTTCAGACTGCTGTCCGATAACGCTGCTGCTGTTGGCATTGCTTTCAGGTGGTGACGGTTCTTTCTCATTTTGGGCACAAGCTGATAAACTGATCAGTACTGTCATGGATAATAATAATGCTGCAGCTCTTTTCTTTTTCATGTTCGATACATCTTCTTTCGATTATAATTAATATTTTACTGCGGGCTGAAATATTTACAGGTTACCCTATGAATATATTATACCAGATTCTGTGCAGACTGAATCTGTAGTTTATGTGAAGATTTAAGTGAATAAAAAATAAGGAAGCATCGTATTAAACAGATGCTTCCTGTAAAAACACACAGAATTCTACTCCGTCAGAGGTATTTGTAACGGAGTAATCTATATGATATGTTTCAAATATCATTCTTGTAATATATAGTCCAAGCCCGCTCCCGTGCTTGGTTTCCTGATTGACACGGTAAAATGCCTCAAAAATATGGGGGAGATGTTCTTCGCTTATATGGGCAGGAGAGTTCACAACGCGCAACCTGATGTTATTATTTTCTTTATATAATTTAATGCTGACTCTTCCATGTTCCGGCGTATGGATAACAGCATTTGACACGATATTAGAAAATGCTTTCTTCAGAAGCATTTCATCCGCGCATACCAGAAGACCGGTTTCAATATTCTCTGAAACAGAAACCAAAGAAGTGTCAGTAATGTCTCTGCAGTCATCTATAACAGACAGTAACATTTCCGAGATATCAAAAGGCAGAAGTATCTGATCATCTGACATATCAAGATGTGAAACAAAAAGAACTTCTCTGATAAAGCTGTTAAGAGACTGAAGGATCTCTGAACTTCTGGCAAGATACTTGTCTGTGTCCTTATATACTCCGATATGAGCCTGCATTCCTTCAAGCTGACCAATGACAATGGCAACAGGCGTTTTAAGTTCATGAGAAACTCCGGAAAAGAAGAGCATTCTCCTGCGTTCACGTTCCTTTTCTATAGAAATCTCATCCTCAAGCAAATGATTTTTCTGATCAAGGCTGTCGAGTGCCTCATGCAGTTTATCTGACAGTTCATTTATACTTTTTGAAAGCATTCCTATCTCATCATCCCGGACATCCGGACAGTACCAGCTGAAATCAAGCGCTGCCATTTTTCCGGCTATGTTGTTGATTCTGAGTATCGGACGTGTTGTATAACGAGAAAATATCCAGGCAGTTATCAGAGAAAGCAGAAGAATAATACATGTTACAAATGGTATGCTCAATATAACCGCATGCTGAATTTCATCGCGGCGCTGCATGTCCGGACTGACAATAAGGACATATTCAGAGTCTGAATCTGCAAATCTGAACGGATATTCTGTACCCTTCACAGGCGGGACACCGGTATATTTAAATGTAAACATGCTTACAGACTGATATTTATTATCCAGAAGAGAGACCTCGGCACCGGTTGCTCTGATAAAATCAGTAAAGAGAGATTCGCTGTCACTCTTTTCGGTAACCATGAGCTGTGAAACAAGTGCCTCTGATTCTGAGGCAAGGCATTTTCCGGAATTACTGCTGTTTATGTAGGGAAGAAACATGCATATGCAAAGATAAGCAAGAGAACAGACAGTAACCGATAATGCAAGCAGCAGCAGATATGTTTTTTTAGTCAGTTTCTTCATATATTCTCATTTCTCAGTTTATATCCTACTCCACGCACTGTATCGACCTGTACCGAGTCACTGAGCTTTTTCCGGATATTTTTAATGTGAGTATCAACTATACGTGTGTCATCATAGTATTCATATCCCCAGATCGTATCAATAAGTCTTTTTCTTGTTACTACTTCGCCCGGGCATTTCATAAGTTCCAGAAGAATCTGATATTCACGAAGTGTGAGTTCAACAGGATTTCCGCTGACACAGACTGTATGAGCTTTTGTATCAAGCTGTATATCACGGAATATGATCGTCTGAGGCTGCGACTGTACAGTTCGTCTCAGTACAGCATTTACTTTCTGGATCAGCAGCGTCATTGACACAGGTTTTGTAATATAATCATCTATATTCATGTCATAGCCCCTGATCTGGTGCTCTTCACTTTCAAGTGCGGTCAGCATAATAACCGGTATATCCTGCGAAGCACGGATCCTCCTGCAGACTTCGTATCCATCCAGTTTTGGAAGCATAAGATCGAGCAGAATAAGATCAAATCCTGTTCCAAGTGCAATATCAACCGCTGCTTTGCCATCAAAGGCAGCTGTTATCTCATGTCCCGCGTTTTCCAGAAAGTTAATAAGCAGCTCCTGATAATCCGGGTTATCCTCAGCTATAAGTATTTTTGCCATATTCCCACCTCATAAAAAAATTGTACGAATAACATATATTTTACCACATCACAGAAAATCATTCAAGTGAGAAAATACATAGGATTTTTTACGTCTGTTACGCTTATATTCTCATTATTTATTAATTAATAAAAATCATGTATTGATTTCTTATATAAGCAGATAATACTATTATGTGAGGTGATAATATTGGAAAGTAATGATACAGTCAAACTGCTGCGTGAATGCGATGCCGGATCAAAAATGGCTGTCTCAGCAATTGATGAAGTTCTTGAAAAAGTCACAAGTGAAAGGCTGAAAACCGATCTAGCTGAAAGCAAAGCTCATCATACAAAGCTTGGGAATGAAATCCATAATATACTCAATGAATACGGGGTAGAGGATAAAAATCCTAATCCGATGGCAAAGAGTATGTCGTGGATCAAAACAAGTGTCAAGCTCGGAATAGATGAAAGCGACAGTACTGTAGCCGATCTTATAACAGATGGCTGCAATATGGGTGTAAAATCGCTGCATCGTTATCTCAATCAATATCAGGCAGCTGACTCAAAGTCAAAGAGTCTGTGTAATGAACTGATTGATATTGAGAGTCATCTGTGTGATGATATGGTACGTTATCTCTGATTTATATTAAAAGAACAGCTGCTCTGAGCTAAATGATTCAGGGCAGCTGTTCTTTTGGAAGTACGACGGTAAAGCATGTACCGCAGCCTTTTTTGCTTTTTACGCTTATATCTCCGCCGTGCAGAAATACTATTCGTTTTGCAAGAGTAAGACCAAGTCCGTTTCCGTTGGTTGAGTGGGAAGGATCACACTGATAGAACTTTTCAAATATACGTTTCTGTTCATCCTCGTCCATTCCTTGTCCGCTGTCACTGATAAAGACAGTAACACAACTGTCATTTTCACGCAGTGATACACGGAGTTCACCGTCATTGTCTGTAAACTTAACAGAGTTACTGATAAGGTTCTGCCAGACCTGAGCCAGCAGTTCCTGGTTTCCTGTGTACTCAACTATATCAAGATCGACATCCAGCTCAAAATTTTTGGAAGTCCATTCGTTTTCATACAGAAGAATAGTCTGCCTTAACTGCTCATCAAGAGAAAACTGTTTTTTGTCAATATTTATCTCCTGATTTTCAAGCCTCGAAAGAAGAAGGATGTTTCCGGTCAGTCCGGAAAGACGCTTTGTATTGAAAATAATCTTTTTAATATATGCATCACGTTTGGTGTCATCAAGCTTTTTGTTCTGAAGAAGTGTTGCATAACCTTCTATTGCAGTAAGAGGTGTTTTGAATTCATGAGAAACATTGCTTATAAAGTCATCTCTGAGCATCTCAGTATTTGCGAGTTCTCTTGTCATGATATTAAAATTGTGTGCCATACTTCTGAGTTCTTCAGCACGGCTGTTTTCACTCAGAGTTACATTAAAATTTCCTTTTGCTATTTTCTTTGTCGCATCGTTGATCTGGATAATTCTCGAAACCAGACTTCTTCCGATTATTTTAGAAACGACCGTGCCTGTGATAATGCTGACGACAGCGAATGACAGTATAAATAATTCCATGCTCTGCAGACGTATAAGTCCGAAGTTAAACATTATCATAGTAAGCAGTCCGATAATACCCATTGTCAGAGTAAGAATTACAAAAATCATAACTGAGAACATAGCGGTTATTTTTATTTTCCTTTTATTCATGCTTTTTCACTGCCTTATATCCAAGACCTCTCACCGTAACGATCTCAAAGTCCGGGTTATTTCTGAATCTCTCCCTTAGCCTGCTGATATGAACCTCAAGTGTGTGAATATCAGCATCAGAGTCCATTCCCCAGATCTCATCAAAGATCTGTCTTCTGGTAAATATCCTGTCAGTATAGGAAACCAGCTTATACAAAAGAAAAAATTCCTTTTGCGGAAGTATTGTTTTTGAACCGTCATACTCAACACTCAGAGAATCACAGTTCAGAATAGTGCCTCCTATCTGAAAAGTGCGGTCACTTACTATTTTTGCACGTCTCAGAAGGGCGGCAACTCTCCATATCATTTCATTTACATCCACAGGCTTGACCATATAGTCATCCGTACCTGCAAGAAAGCCTTCCTGCTTGTCCTTTATATTATCTTTTGCTGTTATCATGAGTACAGGAAGAGTAAAGTCGGCATTTCTCAGCTGCCTGACCAGTTCATATCCATTCATTACAGGCATCATAATATCAGAGATAATCAGATCAATATATTCGTGATCAAATATTTCAAGAGCTGCCGCACCGTTTGGAGCAGCAATAGGATTATAGCCATTGTCAGAAAGAACAGTGCAGAAGAGTTCACATAATTCTTTGTCATCTTCAACTACTAAAATATTAAACATTACTAAAACCTCCATGTAACATTATATCATGGTTTTAGCTTTTTCATAGAGAATTTTATAAAAAATAAATAATATTTCTTAAAAATTTTATTAGTTGAGGAAGAGTTGAGGAATTTATGATATAATAAAAACTGAAAAGGAGGCTGCAATATGCTACAGATAAAAAATATCTCAAAAAAATATGTAACCGGCACACTTATACAGAATGCACTAAAGGATGTAAGTCTTAACTTCCGTGACAACGAGTTTGTTGCTATACTTGGTCCGAGCGGATCAGGCAAAACAACTCTGCTCAATATTATCGGAGGTCTTGACAGATATGACAGCGGAGACCTTATCATCAATGATATTTCTACAAAAAAATATAAGGACCGTGACTGGGATTCATACAGAAATCATACAATCGGCTTTGTTTTTCAGAGTTATAATCTTATACCTCATCAGTCAGTTCTCTCAAATGTCGAACTCGCACTGACTATATCGGGTATTTCAAAGAAAGAACGAAAAGAACGCGCAGTCAGTGCACTTAAACAGGTAGGCCTTGGAGAACAGCTTCATAAAAAGCCTAATCAGATGTCAGGCGGTCAGATGCAGCGTGTTGCCATTGCAAGAGCTCTGGTCAACAATCCGAGGATTCTGCTTGCAGATGAGCCGACAGGCGCACTTGATACAGATACGAGTGTTCAGGTAATGGAACTGCTGAAAGAAGTTGCAAAAGACAGACTGGTTATCATGGTTACACACAATCCTGAGCTTGCAGCCGAATACGCTACACGTACAGTAAAACTGCGTGACGGAATGATCACAGATGATTCAGATCCGTTTACAGTAGACAAAAAGCATGCTGAAAATGCCGGCCATAAAAATATGGGCAGATCCTCAATGAGTCTTCTTACTTCTTTGTCACTGAGCTTCAACAATCTGCGTGCCAAGAAAGCAAGAACCATACTTACAGCATTTGCAGGTTCAATAGGCATTATTGGAATAGCACTTATTCTTTCACTTTCAAACGGTGTTAACACCTATATTCAGGATATACAGCGTGAAACGATGGCTTCTTATCCGATCTCAATATCTCAGGAAACTGTTGATTTTTCAAGCATTATGGGTACTGGTACCGATAATCAGAATCAGGACAGCCATGAAGAGCATGAACTGGATGCCATTTATTCAAACAGCATAGGACTTCAGATGGCAAATGAAGTCACATCGAGTCTTACAAAAAACAACCTGACACAGTTCAAAAAATATCTTGATGACCCTGACAGTGAAATAAACCAGTACCTCGGAGAAAACGGAATAATCTACTCATATGATGTTCCGTTCGGGATCTACTCAAGAGATGAAACAGGAAAACTCATTGATGCAAACTATAATGCATTTTCTATGGAAGCTATGAAGCCGGGTGCAACCGGTGCTCTTGGTGAAGTGCAGAAAACAATGATGGGCAATATGTCATCTATGATTAAAAGTTCATCCGGAAACATGGTATCCTCAGATATTTTTGATGAACTGCTGCCAGGAAAAGACGACAATCTTGTGAGCAAGGTTACTACTGACAGCTATGATGTTCTGGCAGGCAGCTGGCCTGAGAGCTATGATGAAGCTGTACTTGTACTTGACCGTAATAACGAAGTTCCCACCGCTGCACTGTATGCACTCGGAATGCTGCCAGACGGCGAATACGAGAACATCCTTGATGCAATAAATTCCGGTGAGAAGCTTGACATCAAAACATTCAGCTGGAAGTATGATGATATTTTCGACAAAACATTTTATCTTGTACCGTCATGTGATAACTATGAAAAAAATGCGGACGGAACATTTGACTATATAGCAGATGATAAGCTGAAGCTTGAAAAGCTTGCTGAAAACGCTGTTAAAATTAAGATATCAGGAATCATACGTGCGAAAGAAGACGATGATGCAAATGCAGATATAACCGGTGCTGTTGCTTATACACATGCACTGACACAGCATATTATCGACTATGCAAACAACAGTGAAATAGTCAGTGCACAGAAAAACAGCCCTCAAGTCAATGTCCTCAATGATATGCGTTTTGAACCGGATGATGATAAGACAAAAATCAAAGATGCTGTCGAGTATATTTCATCTATGGGCATATCAGACAAAGCATCGATGTATTCGAGTATGGCAGCAATGATGTTTATGAATGATCCTCAGCAGCTGTCTTCTATGGCTTCTATGGATGAAACAATGCTTGCTGACATGATGGATAAATATCTCTCACAGCCTGATGATGAAACTCTTCTTATGATATATGATCAGTATATATCACCCGGAACATATGATGAGAATATGAAAACATTCGGATATATCAGTACTGATGCTCCTTCATCCATAAGCATTTACGCAGACACGTTTGAGGCAAAGGATTCGATTGCTGACTGCATTACAAAGTACAATGAAACAGCAGACCAGAAGAACAAGATCGTTTATACGGACTTTGTAGCAATGATGACATCATCAATTACAACCATTATAAATACAATTTCCTATGTTCTTATTGCATTTGTCGCTGTCTCACTTATCGTTTCATCGATCATGATCGGAATTATCACTTATATTTCTGTTCTTGAAAGAACAAAGGAAATAGGAATACTTCGTGCAATAGGCGCTTCAAAGAGAAACATTTCACAGGTATTCAATGCAGAAACATTTATTATCGGACTGTTGTCGGGACTTCTCGGCGTAGGAATATCAAGACTTATTCTCATCCCCGGAAATGCCATAATCCATAAAATTCTCTACACAGACACAGTAAACGCTATCCTTCCTCTGAAGGCTGCAGTTATTCTTATACTGCTGAGTATCATCCTTACACTTATCGGCGGTCTTATTCCTTCAAAGAAAGCATCCAGAAAAGATCCTGTTACTGCTCTCAGAAGTGAGTAACATATAAATAAATAATCCGGAACAGAATAAATTTTCTGTTCCGGATTTTTTTAATGTTTTAAAAGCATTGCCTTTAAAAGCATAAAGTCTATAATGTTTATTTGTCCGTCCTGATTTATATCTCCGCTTTCAAAGCTTTCATCTGAAAGTTCTCTTACCCCAAGCAGGTATTCCTTCATATAAACCATATCCGCAGCAGTAACACTTGAATCAAGATTAATATCACCGATAAGAGCAGGATCATCAGTCTGAGTTTCTTTGAGAATAACGTCCTTAATAACACTTAGAAGCGAATAATCACCCTGAGCATCCTGAGATATCTCCCAGATCATAATTCCGCCGTATCCGGAAGCCAGATCACATTTTTTTCTTATAGTATCTGTGCCGTTATAGGCAATTGAGTTATACAGATCCTTATCTGCATATGATGCTGACTGGGCGATTATATCCTTGTAGGCCATATATGATTTAAATGTGACATAACCTGTGTCCGGATCAAAGCCTCTGCCGTAAAACGGAACACCGAGTACAAGCTTGTCTCCCGAAACGCCTCGCTGTATTCTAAAGTAATCGAGACATTCGATGGCATAATTGTATGTACTGTGATTTTCCTGACTCAGGTCATTGTCATAAGCCATAATATTCAGAAAATCAAAGCTTCTGAGTGTTTCGTTGCTGTATTTTGCTGATATGTAGGGGGAAACGGCTGATGTGATGAGTAGATTGTTCTCACTGCACATTGTTCTCAAATGAGAAACCCAGTCAGCATAATAATCCCAGAATACCGCATCAACATCACCTTCAATATCAAGATCGATCCCATCCAGATCATATTTTTTTACGTATTCAAGAATCTTTGAACTGAATGCTGCTGCAGACTGTGAATTTCTTATAAGTGCCGGGTAATTTCCTGATCCTCCTGCACCTCCGAGTGATGCAAGTACTTTTACGCCGTTTTTATGCGCTGTGTCAACTATTTCATTGAAGTAATTGTCAGGTATATAGCATGATAAGTTTCCGTTTGTATCAGGATTGCAGAATGCTATATTAATATGGGTTAGTGCTGAAAAATCAAGTGTCCTGTATGTCGAATATGACCAGTCCGGAAGATATCCTACTACTCTTGACTCCGTTGTCTCTTCAGACTTTAATGATTCAAAATATTCGCGCGTTACAACAGAAATATCGTATACTGTAACAGCAGTATTCTGGGCAGTTAAATTAAGTGCATTGACTAGCTTTAAATCTTCTGAGAAAGATTTTTTCATGTCCTCATATGAATAGTACAAAGTATCATCAATATTTGCACATGGGAATACTTTTGCCCATATACTCTGACCCGTCCATGACTGGAGAACAAGTGCTGGTGATGACCTCGCATCACATTTTACAGATATCATGTTTTTCTCGTTGAGGAGACTTGTATCCGGGCTGCTGATAGTTACTGCTGTAGACCAGGCTTTTGCATATTCGCTGCCGCTGAAAAGGTTCTTAACCAGTCCGTCTGAAACTGAACATATTTCTGACGGATTTATATGTAAAACGAGTGCAGCAGAAATAGCAGCCGATAGAAATCTTTTGATTACTTTTTTTAACATAAAAAATAGATTACCTCCCTGTAATAATATTTAATTTTACCATGGATAATTTATATATGTCAATCATAGTTTACTGGATATAACATAGTTAATTAAATGAAAGCAAGGCGTAATAATATGCCTGAAAATAACATCAGGATATTTACTTGACTATTAATTCAGGTATGTTATAATTATTCCTGCCGTGTACTTAAATAACTATTCGGAGGTAATATGAAACAAACAGCTTTTCTAAAGGAATATATTAAATATGTAAGTGTAAATGTTCTCGGAATGATAGGATTTTCCTGCTATGTCCTGGCAGATACATTTTTTGTTGCTCAGAAACTTGGTGCAAACGGTCTGGCGGCACTTAATTTCAGTATTTCAATATTCAGTATCCTTCAGGGATTAGGTCTTATGGTCGGAATAGGAGGAGGGACAAGATTTGCAATACTGCGGAGCTCCTCGTCTGAAACGAAACGAAACGCAGTTTTCTTTCAGTCGGTCCTTCTTGGATTGTTAATATCAGCTGTATTTATACTTATAGGTCAGTTCCTTACACGACCGATCGGCATGCTGCTTGGTGCAAGGAGTGATACACTTGAACTCACTGTAGTATATCTTCGCATAATGCTAAGCTTTGCTCCGAGTTTTGTGCTAAACAACATTCTTATGTCATTTGTACGCAATGACGCAAATCCCGGTCTTGCAATGACTGCAATGCTCATAAGCAGTTTCTCGAATATTTTACTTGACTATATCTTTATCTATCCTCTGTCTATGGGGATATCGGGTGCGGCTGTAGCTACAGGTATCTCTCCTCTTATCAGCATGGGGATTCTTATGCTGCACTTTATTAAGAAGAAAAACTCATTTACCCTAAGTAAATCACAGGCTTCTCTGCGTATGCAGCTGGATATACTCAGACTCGGAGTATCTGCCTTTATAAGTGAACTGGCTTCAAGTATTACTTTGATAACCTTTAACTATATTGTACTAAGACTGGCAGGCAACACCGGTGTTGCAGCATACGGAGTAATTGCAAATATTGCACTTGTGGCATCAGCCGTATTTACAGGTGCAGCACAGGGAATGCAGCCTCTGGCAAGCAGAAGCTTTGGAAGATCTGACAGCAGTTCACTTCGTAAAATCAGGCTGTACAGCACTGTATTCTGTATTATTGCTGCAGCATTGATCTATACCGGCATATTTATGTTTACCCGGACAATTGTTCATGTATTTAACAGTGAATCAGATGCTTACCTCAAACAGATAGCCGAACCTGGTCTGAGAATATACTTTATCGGATATTTCTTTGCAGGACTGAATATAGTCGGTGCAGCATACCTGAGTGCTACGGAAAAACCAGGCAATGCAGCAGTCATATCTCTGCTGCGAAGCAGTATCATATTAGTTCCCATGGTAATTCTTATGGGCAGCATACTCAGACTTAACGGTGTCTGGCTGTCTTTTGTTCTGACAGAATTCTTAGTCTGTATATTATGCGTATTCTTTATTATAAGATCATATAAAGCCAAAAGAAACGTATGCTGATGTGATACCACCTATATACAAATATCAACAATTCCATTTTTGTTCTTTATTGACTTTTCCTGAGTGATATGTTATCATTATATTAAATTACATTATATTATTATTTTTTTACATAATATATCATATTCAAACTAGTTACTATAATATTTGTGATAAAGGGTGGTTATATGAACAAAAAACTTATTAATCTGAAAAATGCCGGATGTGCGATCGATTCTGCGCTTGACAGAACGCTAAATGACGACGAATTTCTGCTGACATGCATTAATCAGGCGCTCGTTGACAACAATTTCAATGATCTGGGGGATGCATTGAAAAAGGAAGACTTTAAAGCAGCATTTGAATACTCGCATACTCTGAAGGGGATACTTGCTAACGTTGGTCTTACTCCGCTGTACGATATTATTGTCCAGATCGTCGAACCGCTGAGAAAAAACAACACTGCGAACCTGACAGTCAAATATAATGCTCTGATAGTTGAGAAGCAAAAGCTTTCGCTTCTTACAAAATAAGATCATTATTCATTCGTTAATATTAAAAATAAGTGTTCTCCGTATCAGGAAGAACACTTATTTTCGAGCTTTTTTTCTTTGATTCATTATCTGATATTACTTAGCATATGTTGTTTTTGCTCATGTTGCTTTAATTTGCTGATTATGGTATAATAAATTATTACTTGTCTTTTATTTTACTCTGATACAAAAAACCTGCAGGTTATAAATATTTTATTTATTCAGACAGTCGGGAGACTGCTCAGATTATTATTTTCAATACCATCAGGAATTGATTTAAGATATTCGGTGTCACCGCGGTGAGATATTCCTACACCTTCAATGCCGCCCTGTCTTGCAAGTTCAATTGCCTGGGATTTGTCAAGAATCGTATCATCTGAAAGACGATAACCGCAAACCTTGCCGCCTTCTTTAACAAGGCCCGTAATACTTCTTGCTCCGGGTTGCGGTGTTGGTATTGAATCAAGAGTATTTTTTGCAAGCATTGCTGTATAATCGTTTTGGTTCATCAAGATCCCTCCTTTATTATTTATATCTTGCTCATATGATTTTTATTTATACACCTGCTATCTTTATACTATCTGTTCTAAAATTGTAAAAGGTGATTGCTATGTTTCTCAGATATATAAGAGCTACAAAATTTGATGCTCAGCTTCTAATTGAACTCAATAATAAGGCTTATCATTCGGATTTCATAAAATTTAAAAAATGTCCGGGTTATGGAATGTGCAAAGAAAATATGGAGATATCATTAAACAGACCGGACGTAGAAAAGTATATAATTTTTGATTATAATATTCCTGTCGGAAGCTTCAGTATTCAGAGACTCGGCAAAGGGAGGTATTATATAGGAAATCTTGTAGTCATTCCTGAAAATCAGAACTGCGGAATAGGTTCACAAACTATAGATTTTATTCTTGATTACTACAGTGACTGGAAAAATATTTCTCTTATAACTCCGGCTCAGAAAAAAGAAAATATTTATTTTTATGTACAGAAATGTGGTTTCAGGATCAGGAAGATCACAAAAGACAGCGGTATCGACGTTGTCGTTCTTGTAAAAACAAGATAATACAAACATCAGATTGGAGACAACAAAATGTCTGTAAAACAAACAGATCAGTCAGGTAAAATTATTTCTTCGGAATATGCCGGATGTATATTAGATGCTCTTGGTAAGCATCCGTATATCTTCATTTTTCTGATATGCATTATTCTTAATCCGTTTTATTTAGGACAGATAACAAACGCACCTCAGAATTCGCTTATATTCTCAGTTTTTTTATTATCTGCACTGATTGTATCTCTTATCGTCCGTGCAGGAGTCTGCGGAATATTTGATAAGAAAGAATCTGCTGTACTCTCAGCGGTATCAGTTATTATCATTTTCCTCCTTAGCGCATTGTATACAAAATCACAATACAAGGGGCTATGGATAATAGCTTCCGGAAGTTTCTTTTTGTGTGTTTTCTGCTGGCTTCTTAAAAATAAAATCAATAAGCAGAAGGTTTATTCACTGATGATTATCGGTCTGAGTTTTATTCAGAAGTTTCATTATGTCCTGTACACAACTATTTATGAAAGACAGCATGATGCAGGCAGTTTTGACGGAGGAAGCGGACACGCAGGTTATATAGGATATCTTCTTTCAAACCACATGCTTCCGGATTTTGATGTAAGAGATGTATGGCAGTTTTCTCACCCTCCGCTTCATCATACAATATCTGCTCTCTGGATCGGACTGAGTGAAAAGATCTTCGGCATTTCACCTGAAGCTGCTCAGGAATCGATACAGACACTTACACTTTTTTATGCTATGGCAATAATAATAACATCATACAGGATTCTCAGATACTTCAGGGTCAACGGTGCAGCACTTTATATCCCGCTTGCTGTAATAGCTTTTCACCCTTCATTTACAATGTTTTCAGGAAGCATCAACAATGATGTTCTTTCTGTAGCTTTTATGACAGGTGCTGTTTACTGTACGCTCAGATGGTACGATGATCAGTCTATGAAAAATATAATTAAAATTGCCATATGCACTGGACTCGGAATGATGACAAAGCTTTCAGCTGCTCTTTGCGCTCCTCCGATAGCTATAGTTTTCCTGGTGATTTTTATAAAGAAATTCAGAACAGATGCAAAGAAATTAACAGGTCAGTTTATTTCTTTTGCAGCGGTTTGCGTTCCGCTTGGATTATGGTTTGAAATTAAAAACTATATTGCATACGGGATTCCGATAACATATGTCAATAAACTTGACAAAAACATAATGCAGTATATCGGTGATCAAAGCTATATATCAAGGATAACAGATTTCTCAGCAGCTTCGTTCAACAGTGTTTTTGAACAGTGGCTTAGTGCCGATGAAAACGGTATACAGTATGGCTATAATGAGCACAACCCACTGATTGCGCTCCTGAAGAATTCCATATTCGGTGAATACATCAATGAAAATGCGCTGTGTAATAATGTATTAATTATTTATGTCTGCCGGATACTTTTCTGGACAGCAGTAATTTTAGCAGCGTTCGCTCTTATATCAATGATAATTATGTGCTTTCGTAAATGCCGGATGAAGTCTCTGCTCAAAGTATTTTTTATTTCATTCTATACTATAATGATTGCGAACTTTTACAAAATGGCAGCAGATTATCCGTTTACCTGCACACTCAATTTCAGATATATTACACCAACAGTAATTACCGGTGCTCTGTTTACAGGCTTGCTTATCCAGACACTTACAGATACAAAAGCCCGGTCATTAAAAGCTGTCGTGATCTCATTGTCAGTTCTGACAGTATTGTTTGCAGCAGCATCTGTTCTTGTATTTACAGTTGTTGTTTACCCGGAACCTGATCATTAAAGAATACAGTCCTCAGAACCTGATATAATTCTGAGGACTGTATTTTCTGTATGACATTCAGGTATTAACAATATTTTTAACTTCTCATAATGATTCTCTTCATTGGACAAATTCCTTCGCTTATGTTATACTAGAACTGATATGTTTAAAAAAAGGTATTACATTTTCGGACAAAAGGAGTCTTAAACAAATTGAGCCTTACAGTAATAATTGCAGAGAAACCAAGTCTGGCAAGAAATATAGCAGACGCAATAGGAAATTACAAGAGACGTGACGGATATCTTCAAGCAGGCGAATATATAGTTACATGGGCATTTGGTCACCTGTTTTCCCTTGCAGATATTGAAACATATAATCCTAAGGTGAGTGAATCAAAGTACTGGACCATGGAAAATATCCCTTGTTTTCCTGATAAGTTTATATTTGAACTGAAGAAAGATAAAAACAGGAACACTGATCAGGGTGTTGTAAAACAGTTTGAAACAATAAAATCTCTCTGTATGCGTGAAGAAGTCAGTACAATAGTAAATGCAGGAGACTCGGACAGGGAAGGCGAGATAATTATCCGTATATGCCTTAACCATATTTTCAATAACGGAGCATCAAAGCAGATCAAACGTCTATGGCTTCCTGACCAGACACCTCAGACAATCAGACAGGAGCTGGCACAGCTAAGAGACGATGCCCAGTATGACTGTCTTGCAAACGAAGGATATGCCCGTACTTATATAGACTGGCTGTACGGAGTAAATCTTACAAGGTATGCCACTCTTAAAACAGGTACACTTATTCGTGTAGGAAGAGTAATAGTTCCGATAGTCAAGGCTATATACGACAGGGACATGGCAATTAAAAACTTTATTCCTGATATTTATTATGCTGTTGTAAGCAAAACAGAAGTTGATTCTCAGGAAATTATTCTTACAAGCAAACAAAAATTTGATAAGAACAAACTTAATGAGGCACAGAAACTCTGTGATCAGTTTAACAGCTTTGAAGCAGTTGTAATGAATGTTAAAAAGAGAAAAAGTACCGTATCACCAGGAAAACTGTACTCTCTGACAAAGCTTCAGAATGCACTGGGAAAAAGATTCAAAATGCCTATGGATGAAAGTCTTGCAATTGTCCAGAAGCTGTATGAAGCAGGTTATGTTACGTATCCGCGTACAAACTCCGAATACCTTGCCAGTGCAGAAAAAGACAAGGTTAAAAGTATAATAGATGTTTTTTCTAAGCTTGGATACAATCTTGCTATGAAAGAGGATAAAACTATTTTTGATGACAGCAAGATCGAATCTCACTCGGCTCTGACTCCGACATATAAAGTACCTGACAAAAACCATATGACAGACAATGAATATAAGGTCTACTCCACAATAGTCAAAAGGTTTGCAGCCGTATTCTGTGCCCAGCCGTGCCTTGCTGATAAAACAGAAATTACTGTTGATGTAGGCGGTCTTGAACAGTTTGTTCTTAAGGGAATGGTCATTACACAGGAGGGCTGGACAAAGTACGACATTTACACTTCAAAGGACAGGATACTTCCTGCACTCAAAAAAGGGGATACATTCAGTGTAGATTTCAAGCCTCAGCAGAAAGAAACTTCTCCTCCCAGGCACTATACGATAGAAACACTAAACAACTATCTGAAAAATCCTTTTAAAGATGAAAAAGCTGCTGCTGCAGACCAGGAGAATAAAGAAAATGAGGATGATACTGAAGAATACCGTGCTGTGTTTGAAGGACTTGAACTTGGAACAGAAGCGACAAGAACCGGCATTATTGAAAACGCAATAAAGAGTAAATATATTCTTCTGAAAAAAGATGTATATTATATTCTGCCGGACGGCATATACCTGGTTGAAGCTTTGTCAAGAATGAAAATCGGAATGGACAAATATAAAACATCAGAAATGGGCAGAGCACTCAAGAAAGTTTATCGTAATGAGATAGCTGTCAGTGACAGCATAAGTATTGTCAGAAATGAAATTGAGGCAGTATTTAACAAAGCAAAAGAACAGTCTCCCCAAATGGACACTGATGACGGGTTTGCAGGAGATGAAGCAGGAAAATGTCCTCTTTGCGGCGGAGAAGTTGTCCGGACGAGATTCGGATACGGCTGCAGAAATTATAAAGAAGGCTGCAGGTTTTCTATCAGCGGGGTGATCTGCAGCAGAATAATTCCAATCGCTCAGGTCAGAAAACTTCTTGATACAGGGAAGACTGATAAATTATCAGGATTCATTTCTAAAAAAGGAAAACCGTTTGACGGAGCGCTGAAACTTGAAAACGGAAAAGCAGTTTTTGACTTCAGCTGAATACCGGGACATTATCATGCTTTTAATTTGACAAAAGCTGCATAAGATATTATAATATCGATATGATAAATACATAATCTGGACGGAGGAGAATAATGAGTAACAGAGAAGAAGCACCGGTCACAATATCTGTACAGGCTCTGCAACGCATGCCGTATTATCTTCATTGTTTGAGGGAACTTGACAGCGAAGGGCTAAATGTTGTTTCATCGCCTATAGTAGCTTCCAGACTTGGTCTGAAGGAGATACAGGTAAGAAAGGATTTTGCTGCAATAAGTACAAAAGGCGGCAAACCTAAATCAGGTTTCGTAATTCATGATCTTATTTACAGTATGGAAAAATTTCTGGGTTATCATAATGTCAAAGATGCTGTACTGGTCGGCACCGGATTTCTGGGCAAAGCACTTTTATCCTTTAAAGGATTTGTAAACTATGGTCTTAAGATCGTAGCTGCATTTGACACCGATCCAGATGTTATAGGAACTATGACAGCTGACAAAAAGATATTTTCAGCAGATAAAATAAGTGATTTCTGCCGCAGGCTCAACATACACATCGGAATAATTACAGTTCCTGATGAATCAGCTCAGATCGTCTGCGATCAGCTCGTAGCCGGCGGAGTCAGTGCCGTATGGAATTTTTCTCAGGTTCATTTATCAGTCCCTGACTGCATTCTGGTGCAGAATGAAAATATGGCTGCTTCACTTGCAATGCTTTCAAAGCATCTTGAGGAAAGAGAACATGGTATTCAAAATGAAAATAAATTCGGAGATATGTATATATGAATACACTGCATTTAAAATACGCTGTAGAAGTCGAAAAAACAAATTCAATTACTCAGGCTGCTGACAATCTGTTTATGGCCCAGCCTAATCTGAGCAAAGCAATAAAGGAACTTGAGGATAATCTGGGTTTCTGTATTTTTGAAAGAACATCCAAGGGCGTTATTCCTACACAGAAGGGTGCACGGTTTCTTGTGTATGCAAAAAACATTCTTGACATTATAGATAAAATGAGCACGTTGTCTGACCCTGATATTACAGATTCTCAGAACTTCAGTATATCACTGCCCAGAAGCAGCTATATCTGGGACTGTATCAACAGCTTTGCAGACAGTTTTGATTATGACAAATCAATAAACATGAATATCAAGGAAGCAAATGCTCTTGAGACTATTGACGACGTAACTAACGGCAAGTTTGATCTGGGTATTATCAGATTCAGATGTGAATACAGAAAGTATTTTGAGGACTATCTCGATAATAAAAACATTTCATATGACATGCTGATAAAATCTCCTTACTATATCATAACCTCATCAAGCAGTGATTTCGCTGACAATAAAAGCATGACACTCCGTGAGCTTCGCGATTTCACACGCATTACCTACGGTGACAACTCTATACCGTATATTCCGTCAGCTGAACAGATCAAGCTTGACAGCAGTATATCCGGCAGCAAGTCAGTCTTTGTATATGACAGGGCAAGTCAGACGGAAATGCTTGAGATAATAAAAAATTCGTATGTTATTTCAGGCCTGATGTCAGATGAAATACTCAGACGTCATTCATTATGCAGTGTACTGCTCAGTGAATCAGATGTCAATTACTATGATCTTTTCATATACAGGAAAAAATATCAGTTTTCTGATGTTGATACAGAATTTAAAAAAGAGCTTGATTCCTTTATCCGCGAGCTTTTATAATGTATATATATTATCCGATGACTCATATATAGATATTTGTATATCGATATGCAATATTTATATTTGCAAGTCATCGAAAAATTTGATATTATATTATCAAAGAAAGATAAATATATAACATACTTAAGCAATGCGAAATTAATATATGATGTATTTCCGGGAAAAATACAACGGATGACATCATACATTGAAAACGATAATGGAGGAAAGTATCTATGAACACTAACCGTGATATAATCGACAGCGTTGAAAAGCTCGAACAGGCACTTGAAAGAGTAAAAGCAGCTCAGAGAGAATTTGCAACATTTTCTCAGGAGCAGGTAGACAAAATTTTTAAGGCAGCCGCACTTGCAGCAAACAAAATGAGAATTCCGCTTGCAAAGCTTGCTGTTGAAGAAACCGGTATGGGAATAGTTGAAGATAAGGTTATCAAGAACAACTATGCAGCAGAGTACATTTACAACGCATATAAGGATACAAAGACATGCGGCGTTTTATCTGAAGATAAAGCATACGGAGTTAAGACTGTAGCTGAACCTATCGGTGTTATCGCTGCTGTTATTCCTACAACAAATCCTACATCCACAGCAATATTCAAAACAATGCTCGCACTTAAAACAAGAAATGGTATTATCATAAGCCCACATCCAAGAGCTAAGAACAGCACAATAGAAGCTGCAAGAATCGTTCTTGAAGCTGCTGTTGCAGCAGGTGCACCGGAAGGAATCATTGACTGGATCGACGTTCCTTCACTTGATATGACAAACCTTGTAATGAAGGAAGCAGATATAATTCTTGCAACCGGCGGACCTGGAATGGTTAAGGCTGCTTATTCAAGCGGTAAGCCTGCACTCGGCGTTGGAGCAGGAAACACACCGGCAATCATCGATGATACTGCTGATATTCTTCTCGCTGTAAACTCAATCATTCATTCAAAGACATTTGATAATGGTATGATCTGTGCTTCAGAACAGTCAGTAATCGTTCTTGACAGCATTTACAAGAAGGTTAAGAAGGAATTCGCAGACAGAGGATGTTATATTCTTAATGACGAAGAAACTGAAAAGGTCAGAAAAACAATAATCATTAACGGCGCTCTTAACGCAAAGATCGTTGGTCAGTCAGCTTATAAGATAGCTAAGCTTGCAGGTGTAACTGTTCCTGAAACAGCTAAGATCCTTATTGGTGAAGTTACAAGTGTTGAACTGAGCGAAGAATTTGCTCACGAAAAGCTTTCACCGGTTCTTGCAATGTACAAGGCAAAGGATTTTGAAGATGCTCTCAGTAAGGCAGAAGTACTTGTTGCTGACGGTGGTTATGGACATACATCAAGCGTATACCTCAACGCAATTACAGAAAAAGATAAGATCACTGAGTTCTCAAACAGAATGAAAACCTGTCGTATACTTGTTAATACACCTTCATCACACGGCGGTATCGGTGACCTTTACAACTTCAAACTTGCTCCTTCTCTTACACTCGGCTGCGGATCATGGGGCGGAAATTCAGTTTCTGAAAACGTTGGAGTCAAGCATCTGTTAAATATCAAGACAGTTGCTGAGAGGAGAGAGAATATGCTTTGGTTCAGAGCACCTGAAAAGGTTTATATAAAGAAGGGCTGTCTGCCTGTAGCACTTGAGGAATTAAAGAATGTAATGGGTAAGAAAAAGGCATTTATCGTTACTGACTCATTCCTTTACAACAACGGATATACAAAACCGATCACAGATAAACTTGATGAAATGGGAATAGTACATACAACATTCTTTGATGTTGCACCAGACCCATCACTTGCATCTGCTATGGAAGGCGCAGAAGCTATGAGAGCTTTCCAGCCAGACTGCATCATCGCAGTAGGCGGCGGTTCAGCTATGGATGCCGGCAAGATCATGTGGGTTCTCTACGAACATCCGGAAGCAGACTTCATGGATATGGCTATGCGTTTCATAGATATCAGAAAGAGAGTATACACATTCCCTAAGATGGGCGAAAAGGCTTACTTTATAGCAGTTCCTACATCAGCTGGTACAGGTTCTGAGGTTACTCCGTTCGCAGTTATCACTGACGAAAAAACAGGCGTTAAATATCCGCTTGCTGACTACGAACTCATGCCTAAGATGGCTATCATTGATGCTGATATGATGATGGATGCTCCTAAGGGACTTACAGCAGCATCAGGTATCGACGCTGTTACTCACGCTCTCGAAGCATATGCTGCAATGCTTGCAACAGATTACACAGATGGTCTCGCACTCCGTTCACTCAAGATGATATTTGAATACCTTCCAAAGGCATATGACAACGGTCAGAATGATCCGATAGCACGTGAAAAGATGGCTAATGCGGCTACAATGGCAGGTATGGCATTTGCAAATGCATTCCTCGGTGTTTGTCACTCAATGGCTCATAAACTCGGTGCTTTCTGGCATCTCCCTCACGGTGTTGCTAATGCACTTATGATCGACCATGTTATGAGATTCAACGCATGCGAATGTCCTATAAAGATGGGTACATTCTCACAGTATGATCATCCTCATACACTTGCACGCTATGCAGAAGTTGCAGATTACCTTGATGTAAAGGGTAAGAACGACGAAGAAAAGCTTGAGAACCTTATCGCTAAGATCGACGAACTCAAGGAGAAGGTTGGAATCAAGAAGACTATCAAAGAATATGGTATTGATGAAACAGCATTCCTCGCTCGTCTTGATGAAATGACTGAACAGGCATTTGATGACCAGTGCACAGGTGCTAACCCAAGATATCCTCTTATGAGCGAAATCAAGGAAATGTATCTTAAGGCTTACTACGGCAATTAATTGAACCTTTCGTATCAGTCATGAATCGGTCATGGCTGATACGAAAATCATTAACCTATATAACTTATACAAAAAGGAACCGGATATCCACTCAAAAAAAGTGGTTTCCGGTTTCTTTTTTAATATTCTACGGATAGTAGATTGAAATTCAGGTCAGATCAGGCTATAATAATAAAGGCGGAGGTGAAAATATGGATTGCATTAAAGTCGGCCGGCTTATACATAGTCTCAGAACAGAAAAATCAATGACTCAGAAACAACTTGCACAGCTTATGAATATCAGTGACAAAACAGTATCAAAATGGGAGCGAGGACTTGGTTGTCCCGATGTTTCACTGCTGGCGGAATTGTCCGTCATTCTTGGTACAAATATTGAAAAGATCCTTTCGGGGACTCTTGATGAAAAAGAAACAGATGGAGGAAATATGAATAAAATAAAATTTTATATATGTCCTGGCTGCAAAAATATTATAACAGCCACTTCAGATGCCGAAATATCATGCTGCTCCAGAAAACTGACAGCATCAGATGCAAAACAGGCAGATGAAAAACATAAACTCAACATAGATACAATAGAAGATGATTTCTACATTACTTTTGATCATGAAATGAAAAAAGATCATTACCTGAATTTTTTCGCTTATGTTTCATACGATAAAATGCTTCTTGTAAAACTCTATCCTGAACAGGGAAGCGAGATCAGATTTCCAAAACTCTATGGCGGAAAACTGTATTACGGATGTTCTGAACATGGTTTATTTGTTCAGGACTGCAAAGATATCTGATTTCAAGACCGGATGATCATTTTCTTTATGGTCGTCCGGTCTTCATTAAATATTTGCCATGCATATATGCAGTTTATTACTATTGACATTCATCTCCGAAAGTGTTATACTTATAACGATAAAATAATATCGATAAAAGAATAACATTATTTATGGAGGCGCTCTATGAAAAAATTTGATACACAAGTACAATACTTGAAATACAAAATATTAAGAGATGTAGCAAAGCATGCCTTTGATGATCAGCTTATCAACTGCTATACAGATATTCCGAAATCAATCGTCAAGGGACCTAACTCTACAATGAGATGCTGCATATACAAAGAGAGAGCAATAGTAGAAGAACGTGTAAATCTTGCTCTGGGCGGCCATAAAGAAAATCCTAATGTAATAGAAGTTATTGATATTGCATGTGATGAATGTCCTGTCAGCGGTTATATAGTAACTGATTCATGCAGAGGCTGTATAGCTCACAGATGTGAAGATGCATGCAGCAGGGGAGCAATTTCATTCGATTCAAACCAGAAGGCTACTATAGACAAGGAAAAATGTATAGAATGCGGAAAATGTGCTTCTGTCTGTCCTTACAGTGCGATTACATCACACAAGAGACCTTGTGAAAGAGCGTGCAAGGTAAAAGCAATAAGCAGAAATAAAGAAACTCAGTGTGCACAGATAAATAATGACAAATGTATAGCATGCGGTGCATGTGTATATCAGTGTCCGTTCGGAGCAGTTATGGATAAGTCATATATAGTTGATGTTATAGACATGCTCAGGAAAAGTGACAGCAACAAGAAATACAAGGTATATGCACTGGTTGCTCCGTCAATCTCAAGTCAGTTTATATACGCAAAGCTAGGTCAGGTTGTAAGCGCGATCAAGGAGCTCGGCTTCTTTACAGTTATTGAAGCAGCACTTGGTGCTGATATGGTAGCGTATGCAGAGGCAAAAGAGCTGACTGAAAAGGGATTCCTTACAAGCTCATGCTGCCCGGCGTTTGTAGACTACATAGAAAAACAGTTCCCGGATATGAAAGATAAGATATCACATAATCTTTCACCTATGGCTACAATAGCACAGTACATAAAAGAAAATGAACCGGACTGCAAAATAGTATTTATAGGACCATGTACTGCTAAGAAGATGGAAATCCAGAAAGAGCGTGTCAGCAAATATGTTGACAGTGTGCTTACATTTGAAGAGCTTCAGGCACTTATTGACAGTAAGGATATTGATTTAAGCGTTATGGAAGAGGATAAACTTGATAATGCATCATACTACGGAAGAATCTTTGCAAGAAGCGGCGGTCTCGCAGCAGCTGTAGAACAGGCACTTAAGGAACACGAAATAACAGACTTTGATTACAAACCAATTTCCTGTGACGGAATAGATGCATGCAGATCTGCACTCCTCAGAGCTTCAAAAAATGTCCTTCCGAACAATTTTATTGAAGGAATGGCCTGCCAGGGCGGATGTATCGGCGGTGCCGGATGTCTGACTCACGAAGCGAAGGACAAAGCACAGGTTGATGCTTACGGCAAGGAAGCACTTGAACAGACTATAACAGGAGCTATTGGTACTCTTGTAAATAAAAATAAATAAAAGTCAGAAAAAAATATAATATAGAGCAGGCTGTAACGGACAATCCGTTACAGCTTGTTTTATTTTGTCCATGATGTGAATATATTTTATAGTACAGCAATTCCAACATTTTTTTTGAAAAAGTTATGTTATATTCTTAAAGGATAATTATTACAGGCTGATTACAATAATGCTGAAATAATGTCATATTGTTTACAAAGCTTACAAAATAATTATTCCGGATACTATTAACATATCTGCCGGAATACTGACAGATGGAAAGAGGTATTATGAACATATTCAGAAAAACAAGAAAGAGTATTTCTGTTATAACCGGAGTTATAACAGGGGCCGCAGTATTTGCAGTAACAATAACTGCCATGACAGACAGCAGTTCGATCAAAAATGATGATATTACTTTCAGTCCTGCTGCCGTTTATGAGACAAGCACAGACACCGCAGAAATTACACATAAAGTTACATACACGACAAAGAAAACAACAGTCTCCGCAAAAGCCATGAGAACCGAAAAAACGACCACAGCTGAAACTACAGCGTCAGAAATACTTACTTTACAGCCTGCTGAAAGTGATGAAACAGAAACCCGGCAGCCTGACACTGCAGAAGATATACCGCAGCAGGATGAACCATGCGAAGTGATCTGTTATGAAGAACAGCCTGAACCACCGGAAGTACAGTTATGCTGTGATCAGCAGAGCCAGGAGCAGCCGGTACAGGAGAACACACTTTCTCTGCTTGGAACGTTCGAGTCTACTGCATACACATGGACCGGTTGCACATGTGCCTCAGGAAACTATCCGTATACCTGCAAAAATATAGACGGAATAAACTACAGAAGCGTAGCTGTAGATACCAGTATAATTCCGCTTGGAACACGTCTGTATATTGATGCCGGGGATTACAGCGGATATGTAGTTGCTGAGGACACAGGCGGGTGCATTTATGGATACATAATGGATGTGTATATGGACAGCTATAATGAATGTATAAACTGGGGACGAAGAAATATTACAGTATATACAGTTGTATAATATCATGACATGCAGGCACATTAAATGTGCCTGTTTTTTTATCAAAGAAATTGACATTTCTTTGATAACAAGCTATAATTAAAGTGTTTGAATTAATTTTATTTACTAAAAATCTATATAAAAAGGAGATTCTTATGCCAAAAACGTCGAAAATATTGGATCCGGAAAACAATATTTTAGTCAGGATCAAAAAACTGAATCTAAAAAGATTTGTTCGTCCGGCTGCCAGAATACTCAGTTGTGCGGGAATACTTCTCACCTTTGCCGTTGTATTATATTATATTCTTTATCCGGCAAGAGGCGAGTTTCATGCTGACTGTACAGATACACTTATGTGGGCTGTAGCTTCACATGAGTCAGGACAGATCATAAGCGATACTTTTAATTACGCTTGTTTTCTTCCGTTCGGAGGACAGCTTCTTATGCTGCCGTTTATCAATGCATTCGGAGGAGGAATAATAACACATACGATAGGAATGTGCCTGTTCCTTCTGATCTTCTCGGTTTCACTTATCATGCTCACACGCGCTATGAAATGGAATATAACATGGACTTTCATAACAACCTTTTCTTTGCTTCTTACAGTCTGTACAAGTGAAAAACTACGTGAAATCTTCTGGGGGCACATTATTTACTACAGCCTGGGAATTCTGTTCATGCTTATAGGACTTAACCTTGTTTTTAAAGTTCTTGAAAACTCAGAAAATATTAAAAAAAATAAACTGAAGCTTATAATTTATACGGTTGTACTCTTTGTGTGGTTCACACTCTGCTCTTTAAATCAGCTTGAATCATTTACAATATTTGTAGTACCTGCTGCTGCCGGAGTTCTCGGAGAAGCATTCTTTTCTTACAGTGAAAAAGTCAAATGCCGTAAAAACGCTGTATCTGTAATTCTTTTTGTCATAATAGCAATAGCTGCAGGATTAGGTTACATACTTGGTTCAAAGATAATAGGTGACAATGTTGCAGGATACGCAACAGCATTCTCAAACTTTTCTGAAATGGCAAAATGGAATGAAAATTTACACACATTCTTTACTGCCTGGCTTTCTCTTCTCGGCGTTACAATAAAACAAAATCAGCCTATTGCTGACTTTACCGGAATGATTACTCTTATCAGGATCATTTACGGCTTCATTCTGATAGTAGCACCTTTCATTATTACATTCAAGTTTAAAAAACAGTCAAGACCTGTCAGAATTCTTATCATTACTCACTGGACAATGACCGCTTTAATTATGATGGGTTATGTTTTCGGACTTCTTTCAGCAGCAAACTGGAGACTTAGTCCTATTATCTGCACCTCAGTGCTTATGACTGTTGCTTTGTGTCAATGGATCTATACAAATACTTCTTTTAAAAGAAATATCGCAATCATGCTCATCCCTATGATGATAATATGCTGTGTATCTGTTGTTGACATTCTTAAAATGCATACTAAAGAAAGAACAAATGTTCATCTTTACAGACTCATGGAAGTGCTTGAAAATAATGATCTTACATATGGTTATGCAACTTTCTGGAATGCAAACTGCATCACAGTATTGTCAAATGAGCAGGTAAAAGTCAGAAATATTGCTGTCAGCGATATGGGAGACTGCACCAAATCCATGTACCAGTCAGATGAAAACTGGTATAAGGACCAGCCAGGACAAGAAAATTATTTCATTATACTGACTCAGGATGAGCTCAGCAAGGTTAATACCAATGCTTATCCGATAATCAGTGATGCACAAGATATATATTATTGCGGTAATTATGCTATAGCTGTATTTAATCATAATATTTTTTCTTAGGAGGTTAATCCGTGATAAATTTTTCCTGTCCTGTATGCTCTGAGATTCTGAGCCGTGACAACAATACAATGAAGTGTTCAAACGGGCATTCATATGATATTTCTAAACGCGGTTACATCAATCTTCTTATGTCACAAAAAAGACATGACAGACAGCATGGTGATGACAAAATAATGGTGAGGGCAAGAAGAAATTTTCTTGAGAATAATTATTACAGCGGTCTCAGACAAGCTGTTGCACAAACAGTATGTGAACTCAGCAGCCCCGGCAGCATAATTTTTGATGCCGGCTGCGGAGAGTGCTATTACACAGAATATATTCACAGGCAGCTTGATAACAAAAAAACAGATCATAGTATTTTTGCAGTGGATATTTCAAAAAATGCACTTGATCTTTCCGGCAAGCGCTGTCAGGATATCAATCGTGCAGTTGCAAGCGTATTTAATATTCCGATGTCTGATAATTCATGTGACATCCTTCTCAGCATTTTTGCTCCGTACTGCGGGGAAGAGTTTCTCCGTGTTCTGAAGCCTAATGGATTCTTTATTCAGGTAATACCGCTCGAAGATCATTTGTTTGAACTTAAAAAAGCAGTTTATGAGCGTCCGTACAAAAATGAAGTAGCAAAATACAGTCTTGACGGCTTTACCTTTGTAAGAGAACAGCAGGTCAGAGGTAAAACAGATATTGGATGCAACGAGGATATTAAGAATCTGTTTATGATGACACCGTACTTTTATAAAACCAGTACAAGTGATTTTCACAAGCTTGATCAAATTGATAAAATGACGGTTGAAACCGAATTTGCAGTTCTGCTGTACAAAAAAATCTGATTAATAAAAAAACAGGCTGTACCTGAGAATATTGAATCTCAGGTACAGCCTGTTTATGAATATAATTATATAGTAATGTGCACCGGCAGACCGTTCTTAGTCGGTATCTGTACTTCTCCCTGGATAAGAGGAAGAATATACTGTACAGCCTCATCATTGATGTTGTTTCCCTGATCGTTTATCCAGTCAACAGGGAAAAGCTTTTCTTTATTTGCTATAGTTGATATTTCAAATGAATCTATTTCTGTTTTATAAGGAACAGTAGAAATTCTTCTGAAGATCATCATTTTTCCGGTAACGCCCCTGAATGAGGCCTTGACTGCCTGGGCACCAATAAGTTCAGCTTCGTCAAGATCTGTTTTTGATGAAAGATGGGATGAACATCTCTGCATAACATTGAGTTCAACGGCTCTTACCTTGCAGCCGATCTTTTCTTTAACAAGGTTTTCAAGAAATTTTCCGAGGCCTGCAAGATACTGGTGACCAAAAACATCAACTGTTTCTGAAAGATAACCGTTGGCTGCATATTCACCGTTTTCATCCTTAAGGCCTTCGCTGACAGCAACTACAACTGAATTCTGTTTCTCATGAAGATTATTGATATCATCAATAAATTTCTGTGTCGAGAAAGCCGTTTCAGGAAGATATATAAGATCCGGAGCAGGCTGATTATTTGCACGGGGGAGGGCAGCTGCAGCGGTAAGCCATCCGGCATCGCGTCCCATTATTTCAATTATTGTAACTGACTTAACATTATACACAGCACTGTCACGGATGATCTCTGCTGCAGTAGTTGCAATATACTTTGCTGCTGAACCATAACCTGGTGTATGATCTGTTGCTGCTACATCATTATCTATTGTCTTCGGAATTCCAATGATACGTACGTCAATATTGTTCTGCGCTGCATACTCGGACAGCTTCTGTACTGTATCCATTGAGTCATTACCGCCAATATAGAAAAAAGCGCCTATATTGTTCTTTTTAAAATTCTCAAAGATCGTTTTATAAGTATCAGCATCCTGGGCAGAAGACCTAAGCTTGATTCGGCATGATCCAAGAACTGATGCCGGGGTATACTTAAGCAGGTTTAGCCATTCATCCGTACATGTTTCCTTGTCCAGGTTCACAAGACGGTCATTGATTATTCCTTCAATACCATTTCTGGATCCAAAAACGCTGCCAATACGTTCTTCCTGAAGAGCTTCTTTAATTACTCCGGCCAAAGATGAGTTAATAGCACAGGTAGGTCCGCCAGACTGTGCAACAGCAATATTAATCATTAAAATATGATCCTCCCTAATTTATCGAAAAAACATGATATTAATACACACTGGTTTAAATTATAACATAAATTCTTAAAAAACGTCAAGTAAACAGCATCACAAAAAAACCGTAAAATCAAGCTATTTATTGTGAATATTTTTTTTAATAAAGCAGTAAATAAATGAAATAAAAGTATTGACAAATGAATAATGTATGGTATAATGAAAACTGTAAAACATAATATTGTGGTTAATGGCTGAGACGAAGACGGTCGGATTATACTACATACAGAGAGTCGATGGTTGGTGCGAATCGATTGTAATATTATTCAAATGACTTATCCCTTCTGAGCTGGAGGTCCCAAAGTGATTATTTCATGAGTAGATATCTCCCGTATTTGCAGCGTAAATGCATAGGACTTGATAGAGTCTGTGAGGTGGCGTCATTTCTGACGCAATTTGAGTGGTACCGCGGGTAATTTATCCGTCTCAAGTAAGTGATTACTTGAGACGTTTTTTGTTGTCCAAAAAAATCTGGTCTCATTATATTATTAACCCAATACATCAAAAACAATATTTTTGTGAGGAGTAACTTTATGGAAAATCAATTATTAGACGTTGCCGCAAGAATCAAGGCATTGAGAGAGATTGCAGGTTTTTCTGTTGAACAGATGGCAGAGAAGACAGATGTTACAGTATACGAGTACAAACTTTTAGAAGAAGGCAATACGGATTTTAACTTTACTTTTATTTACAAGTGCGCACATGCTTTCAATGTAGATATGAAAGATATTCTTGAAGGAGAAAGTCCTAGTCTTTCCTCATTTACAGTAACAAGAAAAGGTGAAGGGTTACCTATCACAAGAAGAACAGGATTTGTCTATAACAACCTTGCTCCTTCTTTCAAACATAAGATAGCTGAACCTTTCTGGGTTAAGATTCCTTATACTGATGATGAGGAAATGGTCTTCAGTACACATAATGGCCAGGAAATTGACATAGTAATTAAAGGACACCTTAAAATTCAGATAAACGACAATGTGACTGAATTATCAGAAGGTGACACAATATACTATAACAGTTCATCTCCTCATGCACTTAAAGCTCTTGACGGTAAGGACTGTGAGGTTTATGCAATTGTACTTAAACCTGAAGAAGATGACAATTCCTTCAAGAGCCAGTACAGCGATATGCTTAAAGGAAAGTATAAACTCTCCGGAGAAGTGTCTGAACCATTTGTAAAAACTACAGTTGATGAAAACGGACTCCTTAAAGAAATAAAATTCCAGAATGAAGATAAATTCAATTTTGCTTATGATATAGTTGACAATCTCGCACTTAAGTGTCCTGATAAAGTTGCAATGCTGCATGTATCAGCAGATAAAACAGAACGCAGATTTACTTTCAGGGATATAAGCAGATACTCATCAAAGACTGCAAACTATTTCAGATCCCTTGGTATAAAAAAGGGTGACAGGGTAATGCTTGTACTTAAGCGTCATTACCAGTTCTGGTTCTCGATCCTTGCGCTTCATAAAATCGGTGCGATCGTAATTCCAGCAACCAACCTTCTTGTTCAGCATGATTTCGAATACAGATTCAAGGCAGCCGGAGTAAGTGCAATTGTCTGCACCGGAGACGGTGACGTTGCACATCAGGCAGATCTCGGTGCGCAGGGAGTAGATTCACTTAAAACGAAGATCATAGTAGGTGAGCCAAGAGAAGGATGGCATAATTTCAATGATGAGGTAGAGGCCTTCAGCGACACATACGAACGTACTGCTGATGCCGCATGCGGAAATGATGACATGCTTATGTTCTTTACATCAGGTACTACCGGATATCCGAAAATTGCCCTTCATTCATTCAAGTACCCGCTTGGACATTATATCACTGCCAAATACTGGCACAATGTTAATCCTGAAGGAATCCACTTTACAATTTCCGATACAGGCTGGGGCAAAGCTTTATGGGGCAAACTATACGGACAGTGGATGTGTGAGGCATGTATATTCACATATGACTTCAACAAATTCGATGCTCATGATATTCTTCCTATGTTTGCAAAGTATCATATAACTACATTCTGTGCACCACCTACAATGTACAGATTCTTTATAAAAGAAGATCTTTCCCAGTATGATCTTTCTTCAATCGAGTATGCAACAACAGCCGGTGAAGCTCTAAATCCGGAAGTATTCAATCAGTTCAAAAAGGCAACTGGTCTTGATATCATGGAAGGCTTCGGTCAGACAGAAACAACACTTTCAATCAGCAACCTTGTCGGTTCAAAGCCAAAGATCGGATCTATGGGAAAACCAAGCCCGCTTTATGATCTTGCTATCCTTACACACGACGGTAAAGTCGCAGATGTAGGTGAAACAGGTGAGATCTGCATAAAAACAAGCGATAAGGTCCCATGTGGTCTTTTCAAGGGCTATTACAACGATGAAGCAAAAACCAGGGAAGTATGGTATGACGGATACTATCACACAGGCGATACAGCGTGGAAAGATGAAGACGGATATTACTGGTATGTAGGCCGTGTTGATGATGTTATCAAGTCATCAGGCTACAGAATAGGACCTTTCGAGATCGAAAGTGTTATCATGGAACTTCCGTATGTACTTGAATGTGCTGTTACAGCTGCACCGGATCCTGTAAGAGGTCAGGTCGTAAAAGCAACGATCGTTCTTATAAAAGGAAAAGAGGAAAGTGAAGAGCTTAAGAAAGAGATCCAGACATACGTCAAGAAAAATACAGCTCCGTACAAATACCCGAGAATAGTAGAATTCAGAAAAGAACTTCCGAAAACTATAAGCGGTAAAATAAAGAGAATCGATTTGAGATAAATTACATCTGCTCCTCTGCCAATTGACAGGGGAGCAGTGCAGGTTAAAAACAAGAGAGAAAATATGAATAATATAATAGAAAAATTAAAAAAAACTCAGGATCTTGATGATAATGAACTAAGACAGCTTCTGGAATGCCAAAACACAGATGATATCGAATATCTCAGAAAATCTGCAGAAATGGTAAGACAGGAGCACTACGGAAAAGATGTATATATCCGCGGACTGATAGAAATTTCAAACTTCTGCAAAAACAACTGCTATTACTGCGGGATCCGTGCCGGCAATAAAAACACTGACCGGTACAGATTAAGCAGTGAACAGATCCTTGATTGCTGTAAAAACGGATACGCATTAGGCTTCCGTACATTTGTTCTCCAGGGAGGAGAAGACGCATATTATTCAGATGAACTGCTGTGCAGCATATTAACTCAGATAAAGAATAATTTTCCGGACTGTGCGGTTACACTTTCTCTGGGCGAACGCTCATATGAATCATATAAAAAACTATATGATGCAGGCGCAGACAGATACCTGCTCAGACATGAAACAGCAAGTCCTGAACATTACAGCAGGCTTCATCCTGATTCAATGAGCCATGAAAACCGCCTGAAATGTCTTTATGATTTAAAAAAGATAGGTTTTCAGACCGGTTCAGGCTTTATGGTAGGATCTCCGTTCCAGACAACAGATAATCTGATAGCAGATTTAAGATTTCTTCAGAAACTTAAACCGGCTATGATAGGAATAGGTCCTTTTGTTTCACATCACGAAACGCCTTTTGCTGATTTTGAAAACGGAACTCTGGAACTAACATTAAAACTGATATCAATATTGCGTCTTATGTTTCCGAAAGTTCTGCTTCCGTCAACAACAGCACTTGGTACTATCTCTCCTACCGGAAGAGAAAAAGGAATACTAGCCGGGGCAAACGTTGTAATGCCTAATCTTTCACCGGTAATGTTCCGCAAACTCTATTCACTTTATGATGACAAGATATGCACAGGTGAGGAGGCAGCTGAATGCCGCAACTGTCTTAACAACAGAATGCTCTCCATAGGTTACAATATAGTCGTCAGCAGAGGAGATATAAAAGAATAATTAATGAAATGGGTGGTATTATGACTGATAAGCATAAATATAACACCATATTCATGAATATTTTGAATATGTCAGGCAAAGCTTTGCTATATGATTCTGATCTCAGTTTCATAAATGACGTTTACAACAACACGGGAATAACAATAATATCAGCCAGTCAGCTTGGCTGTGAGTATAAAGAAATTCAGTTTGATGAATTAACAACCGGTGATATTGCTTTTTACAGTACAGATGCCGGGAATATATTTTACGGGGTAGTACTCGGAATCATCAACAGGAATATGATTTTTAAATCAGCAGAATTTAAATTTGCACAGATCGTCAGCCTTAACAAAAGATATGAAGACTATAAATTCAGGCGCGGCTTCAGTATGCATAATTTATCAGAAGACGTCACAGGAGGTAAAATATGAGCGATTACGAAAGATTCCGGAGCCTTTATCCGGAGTTTGTCTATCATGGATACGATATTGAAGAAACTGAAGAAAGTATAGGCATCAGATATAACTTTGAAATACGCGGATTGTCAGACTTCAATCCGACCTGGAAGTTCATCAAACAGGATGCACAGAGTCTTAAAAACAACAGAACTTTCAACAAACTGGTTTTTTCACTTGGAATGGTAGAGCTTGTCAGCTACTGGAAAGTGACATGTTCTCCACTCGTTACTGTCAAGGGATTCAGCATGACACAAAAACAGATCAGCTGGTGGAAAAAGCTGTACTATAACGGTCTCGGTGAGTTCTTCTACAGAAACCAGATCGATGCGGATCCTTTGACATTTATGAATATTGAAGCGTCCGGAAATGATGATTTTTCACAGCATGACAACATCCCCCGTGATCTTAATGGCTGTCTTATACCGGTTGGAGGAGGCAAGGATTCTATTGTAACCCTTGATCTTCTGAGCGATATGGTACCTGAGTCATGCTGTTATCTCATCAATAAACGAAACTCAATATATCAGTCTGCCTATACAGCCGGATATACCGATGGCCAGATAGTACTTGCTCAGCGAACACTTGACAAGAACATTCTGCGTTTAAACTCTGAAGGCTTCCTGAATGGTCATACACCTTTTTCTGCAATAGTAGCATTTTCATCAGTTATCGCAGCTTTTATGAACTCAAAAAAATATGTCGTACTGTCAAATGAGGCCAGTGCAAATGAATCAACAGTAAAGGGTTCGCAGGTAAATCATCAGTATTCTAAGAGTTACGAGTTTGAAAAAGACTTTTTTGAATATGAAAAAGAATTCATCGGTTCAGAAGTATACTATTTCAGCATGCTCAGACCTCTGAGTGAATACCAGATAGCATCATATTTTTCTGATCTGAAAAAATACCATAAGATTTTCAGAAGCTGCAACGTCGGCAGCAAAACTGATTCATGGTGCTCAAACTGTTCAAAATGTCTTTTTGTCTGCCTTATACTTTCACCGTTCCTCGAATATGAAGAATTGTGCGAAATTCTCGGCAGCAATATAGCAGACAGAGAGGATATGCTTGAAACGTTCAGAAAACTTATCGGATTAACTGACGAGAAGCCGTTTGAATGTGTAGGAAGCAGAGATGAAGTGAACTTTGCAGCAGCAGCTGCTGTCAGAAAGATGGAAGAGGCAGGCAAAAGACTTCCCCTTCTTTTCGAGTACTATAAAACAACCACACTGTACAGCGAATACAGGAATAAAAAGAATGATCTGCTGGAAGGATACAATAAGACAAATAACCTCCCTGAAACGTTCAAAGAAATACTTTTCAAAAAATGCTGCAGAAAAGGGATAATTAAAAATGATTGAACTTCTTAAGAAATATATAAAAGATAAAAATGTACTTATACTCGGATTCGGACGCGAGGGACGTTCAACACTAAAAAAACTGTACGAAGCCGGAGGATACAGATCAGTTGCCGTTGCTGATAAAAATCCTGTCAGTGATATAGAGGATGATTCTGTCAGACTGATCTGCGGTGATGATTACCAGAGTTCACTCGATGACTTTGATATTGTTATAAAGAGTCCGGGAGTTGTGCTTGACAAGCCATTTTCGTCATATAAATGCAGGATTACTTCACAAACTGAAATATTTATTGAGAGGTATGCCAAGTCAATAATCGGAATAACAGGAACAAAGGGTAAGAGTACAACGACTACGCTCATTTACCACATACTTTCGGAGTGCGGTGTTGACTGTGTTCTTGCAGGAAATATTGGCATTCCTTCATTTGATGTTGCTGACAAGTTAAATGCTTCGACCCTTGTAGTATATGAGCTGTCTTGTCATCAGCTTGAAAATATACGCTTCTCACCTCATTTTGCCGTATTTCTGAATCTTTTTGAAGAGCATCTTGATCACTACGGAACATTTGAAAACTATGCAAATGCAAAGCGAAATATATACAGATATCAGTCAGAAAATGACTATCTGATATGTTCGTCTGATCTGACTTCGTATGAAACTATCAGATCACATGTACTGAGCGCATCAATGACTGATCCGTCTGCAGATATAACTGCAAATGACAAATCCATCACATTTCCGGGACAGACAATAGAAATGGAGAATGTCAGCACATGTCTTGTAGGAAGTCACAATAACTACAATCTTGCAGTGGCATTTGCAGTATGCAGCAAGTATGGGATCAAAACAGAGGATATGATCCGTGCAGCCGGTACGTACAAATCACTTCCGCACCGTCTGGAATTTGTTGCCGAGATAAACGGAGTAAAATACTATGATGATTCCATTTCTACTATGTGTCAGTCAACTATACAGGCTGTCAGGAGTCTTAAAAATGTCGACACTGTGATCATAGGCGGAATGGACAGGGGAATAGATTATACTGAGCTGATTGATTACCTCTTCAATAATCCCGTAAACAATATTATACTGATGTCTGACTCCGGCAAACGCATACTCAGTGAGATAAATGAGAAGTATAAAGGCAGTCAGCTTGAAGAGCACACCGTCTACTGCAGCACACTGAAATCAGCTGTTGATAAAGCTAAACAGCTGACAGCACCATCAAAAACCTGTGTCATGTCGCCGGCCGCTGCGAGCTATAATGAGTATAAAAATTTTGAACAACGCGGAGATTATTTCAAATCATATGTTCTGAATTAATAAATTATTAAAAACCATATGGACCTTACGTCCATATGGTTTTTTGTCTCAATTAGCTGTAATAAGCTTACATAAACAGTTAATTTATGTAATAAAGTTTGCTTATTAGACATATAAACCAATTTATTATTCGTCAAAAACATAAAAAATGTAAAAATTTAATTTTTTAGTTGATATAATGCATTTTATTTGATATAATATAGATATAACATAGACATTACGGAACACTTTTTCGTATATCTTGTTGTACAATGTCACAAAATGAGTAAAATAAGGGGTGATCATTAATTATTGCAAATACATGCAGAAAACGCGTATTTGTTTATCAGGGCTTAGGGGCAAATATTCAGAAAACTATCAGCAAGTTCAGTAATATGCAGCTGATACGTTTTAACGAGCTTGTCAGAAAAGTACAGAACTACACAAATGTTAATCTGTCCGGTTATCTTGAGAATAATATATTACCTGATGTAACACAGACGATATATTCACAGGCTATGCTGACATGTATTTCAAATTATGTGGTTTATGATGAATGCATTAAAAATGCAGTATACCCTGACTGTTTAATGGGGTACAGTCTGGGATTGACAAATGCTCTCTATTGCAGCGGGTCCATAACACTGCGTGATCTTTCTGACTTAACCTACTCCGTTGCCAGATGTATAGGCAACTCTGTAAAAGAATGTGCTTTCTTTGATATGGGAACAATTATTGGATTAGATATGGAGGATGTAAAAAAATTAATTACTGAGAACAATTGCAGCCAGTATGTGTTTATTGCAAGTGAAAATTCTGAATACTTTATAGTAATTTCAGGTTTGAGGGAATACGTTGAGATTATTCTGGATAAGGCAATCAGTGCAGGAGCACTGAAAGCAAAAGCGCTGAAAACCAATTTTGCTTTTCACACACATATGATAGACAAATATATTGATGATTTTTATTGCACAGTTGAGAATGTAAACTATAGCGATACAAGAGTACCAATTATGTCAATATACACTCAGAAACTAATATGCAAAGCGGATGAACTCAGGGAAGAACTCAGGAAAAATATTGTCTCATGTATGAAATGGCGTAAAACTGTAGAGTGCATAGAGAATACATCAACAGCAGAGTTCTGGGATATGAGTCCTGATTGTTCAAACAAAAAATCTACGGTGCTCAAAAGTAATTCCGTATTTAATACTTTAAAATCATTAGAAAATTATAAAACAGACATGGAGGAAATAATATGAACGTTATTACAGATGAAATCAAGGTTGAGCTCAAGGATATGATATATGATTTTTTTGCAGATGAATGCGAAGTTGATATCAAAGACCTTAAACCGGAAACAAACATCATTGAAGAGCTTGACGGGGATTCACTAATGGTAATAGAACTGATTGAAAATGTCAAGAAAAAGTACAGTCTTGAACTTAAACTGCAGACTATAGGCAAATATATGCTTAAAAACTCTGTAGAAACCCTGAGTGAGATAGTAAATCTTTTCAATTTAATTTATCAGTATGGTGACGATATAATAAACGTTGAGGTTTGCGGAGCATGATCCGGTCATCCATCTCAGAGATTGATTCTCAGGGAGATATTTGTATATTACAGATTTCAAACGGTAAAAAGAATAAAATCACCGTTCCTGAATTCGTTGAAATAAATGAGTTAGATAATTTTATTAAAACACATAACTCAAAGGGACTTGTCATTACTGGTAATGACAGAAATTTTTCTGACGGTGCTGATGTATCTATGATTGACAGCTGTATCAGCAATCCTGAAGAGCTAACCGAAAAACTTAGAAAAGGCAAAGAGCTTTTGTATTACATAGAAAACCTGCCTATAATCACTGCAGCAGCCATAAACGGAGCGTGCTTTGGTGCAGGCCTTGAAATTGCTTTAAGCTGTCAGTTCAGATTCAGCAAAAGTAATGCTTTTTTTGCTTTTCCTGAAGTATCAAGAGGTATTATCCCAGGAATGTCAGGAGTTGAAAGACTTACACGGCTTATCGGAAAATCTTCCGCTGTAAAAATGGCTTTGTCAGGCGAGATGATAACTGCACAGCAGGCTTTTGATTCAGGACTTATTGACGAAATAGTAACAGATACAAGTGTTCTTGACTCGTGTCTGAATTTCGTAAATGATCTTACTGAAAGCAGAAGTCTCGGGCAGATAAAAAGTATCGTCATGACAGCAAACAATTCAGTTACAGTTAACAAGTTTTCTGATATGGATTATTTTGAACAGGTTTTGTCAGACAAGAAGGTGTGATATGACAAGCAGTTATTCACTTGTAGCTCAGGGATGCGATCTTGATTCGCTTGGACATATAAACAATTCCGTATATCTCAAATATCTTGAAAGTGCTCGCTGGGATTTTTTTTATCAGTCTGGTCTGCTTGATTCTTTCAACTGTCAGAAACTTCTCCTTGTTGTTCTGGAAACTAAGATAAGATATATAAGAGAAATTAAAATATTTGACAATGTTGAAGTTAAAACAGTCTGGGAATGCACTGACGGAATAATGATAAATAAACACAGACTCGTTAATTCAAAAAACGGAGAATTGTTTGCCAAAGCGGAATGCAAGCTGGCATTTATAGACCAAAACCGTGTAGTACATGATATACCTGAAGAAATAAAAACCACAATAAGGTAAAACTACAATGAAAGAAATAACAACAAAGGATAGCTGCATATATGCAGATTTTGAAGTTCTGTGCGATTACGATCTGTATGAAGAATTTCAAAAACAGACAGAAATACTCATCGAAGAAGGAAAATATGCTGTTGTAGCAATATACCGAACTGACAACAACAGATCAATCAGTCTGCCTGTCAGTAAAATATATGATTTTTTAAGCAAACTGCCTTTGATAACAATTCTTGTGGCAGATGATTTTAATAATACAGACCCTGAGCTGCTGTTTGCATTTGATATGCGTGTCGGCAAAGGTCCGTATACAATAAAAGCTGCACTTGGTTATGATGGATTTGCTTATGATTTCAATGCACGGTTTGTGCATCTTTTCGGAAAAAATGAATATAAAAAAATGATTGAATGCCATAACGGAAACAGAGATTATACTTCAGATTTGCTTATAATTGACTGTACTGACAGTGATTCAGTATTTGATTGTGCAAATAAGTATATTGATTCTCTGACCGCAGGAAAATCCACATTTCAGTTAAATTCAATATTAAAATGCTACAGTCATGTAAAGTGCAGCGAAACTGCTGACACAGAAAAAATGTCAGATGAAGAATTGCTGCAGTTTGTAACGCAGATTGTTCATATAAGCTAGTGCTTAAAATGGTGACAACAATGAATAAAAAATATGAGACATTAATGATAAGTGAAAGTAATTCAACAGCAATAATTACGTTTGATGCACCTTACTCCAACAGAATGTCAATGCAGTTTATTGATGATCTTTCGTCAGCTGTAGAAACCTGCATAGAAGCAAAGCCTGACGGTATAATTCTTACCGGCGCAGGACGCCATTTCTCAGTAGGTGCTGATGTTGATGAACTTCGCATTTCCACTTCTTCCGGAACAGAACTTGACAAAAACGGCAGCATCGTCTGCATACCGGAAAAACAGAATAGGATACGGGAAACTTTAATCAGATTATCAAAACTCAGCTGTCCTGTTGCAGCAGCAATCAAGGGTTTCTGCATAGGTTCAGGCGCAGAACTTGCTTACTTCTGTCACTTCAGAATATGTGAAAGAAGTATGAAAATAGGCTCACCTGAATCAACTTTCGGTATAATGCCAGGTCTTGGCGGATGTGTCAATACATACAGATTATGCGGACTGCAGGCTTCACTTGATATGGTATTGACAGGAAAATTGCTGACTTTTGAAGAAGCTGAAAGAAATAATATTGTAGATATAGTCAGTGAGAAAAACAAAAGTCTTGAAACTGCATTAAATCTGATATCATTTATCAATTCACAGGGTAAATATGATCCGGAAGACAAATATCAGATTATTTCAAGATTTACTAAGGAGGTAACCAGAATATGAATATTGGCATTGTCGGCAACGGTAAAATGGGTAATGAGATATTCTGGCTGACATTTAACAGTGGTCATAATGTTGTCATCATGTGTGTTCTGAATGCCCGGGAATATGAGGCTAAAATTAAAAAGCAACTTGCTAAGATGCTTAAAAGGGGCATTGTTGATCAGGCCGGATATGATACATATATGAGCAGCTATAAAGTTACTGAAAATTACGATGATTTCAGGGACTGTGATCTGGTAATAGAAGCAGTACCTGAAAATCCTGAACTGAAAAGACAGATATTCAGTACACTTGAGAGAGTAACAGATAATAAATGCATACTTGCAACAAATACATCTTCTATTCCCCTTAACCAGATTTTCAGCAGCTGTACTTTAAAGGAGAGATGTGCAGGCCTTCACTTTTTCTATCCTGTTATGCTCAGTTCAAGTGTTGAGATCAATACAGAAGATTTTACTTCTCATCAGACAATAAATACATTAAGTCAGCTGGTCACACAGATGCAGAAAAATCCGCTGATACTTAAAGACAAATTCAATATGTTTATCAATATGGCAATAGCTGTAGGTTCATCTCATGTATGCTACAGTATTTTCTGCAGCAATATAAGCTTATCTGATGCCAGGAACAAGATAATACCTCAGTATATGGAGTGTTCAGTATTTGATATTATTGATTCTGTGGGAACACAGATCATAGGTACAAGTATCAGAAACTTTATGAATGATGAAAACAGATCACTTCTTTCCTGGTATATGGAGCATGTATTTTCAAACAGTGAGTTTGGTTTAAAAGACAGTACAGCAGATCCGGAAAAATGCAAAAATGAAATCATACTCAGCTTTTATGCGGTTCTGATGAATCTGACGGCATATGCATACAAGGAAGGAAATTGCAGCTTTAGTATTATCAAAGCTATTCTGGAAGATATGTTCATGCTTCACAAAGGATTCAATGAGGTTTACCACGAGTATGGATACGAACTTCTGACATCATTTCTTGATCAGTATGATAATAGAATGCCATGCAGGATATATAACAAGATAAGCAAATCTGTATACGACGAAGTTTTTGGTGAAGGGAGTTAATATGGACAGAAAAGTTTATGTAACCGGGATGGGAATGATAACGTCACTCGGATATGATTTAAATACTACATGGGAAAATCTGAAAGCAGGCAAATCCGGAATAGATACGATAAAACGCATTGACCCATCTGCACTTGAAACTCAGATAGCAGCAGAGGTAGGCAGTGGTTTTGAAGACTATCTCACAACAAAGGTATCAAAACGGCAAAGAAAACAGATGACAACGGCAACAAGAATGTCAATGGCTGCAAGTTTTCAGGCTATCGATCAGAGCAGAATAGATTTTACAACCTGTGATTCAAACCGTGTCGGAGTGATCATGGGTGTAATCAATACATCAGATAATACGGAAATTGAAGATCTCACAAATCATCATATAGTAAAAGGAATGCCAAGTGCACCTGCATCATGGTTGTCTATTATTAATGGTCTTAAGGGACCTAGTTTCAATATTTCAACAGCATGTGCATCGTCAGCATATGCAATTGCAACTGCCTGTCAGTTCATAAAGTCTGGAATATGTGATATAGTTATTGCCGGCGGAACAGGTTCATGTGTAACTTCCGTACAGATAAATGGCTTCAATCAGATCATGGCCATGAGTGTAAACAATGACGACCCTGCCGGTGCATGCAGACCATTCTCAAAGAGCCGTGACGGTTTTATTCTCGGTGAAGGTGCAGGAACATTAATTCTTGAATCTGAAGAATCTGCCAAGGCAAGAAATGCTCATATTTATGCTGAACTTTCAGGATTTGCAATGACTGAAGAAGCAGTTGACATAACGGCACCTGAGGCAGACGGTAAAGGAATGGCCAGATGTATGAGCCTTGCCCTTGAAAATTCAGGTTATACCCCTGATCAGGTTGATTACATTAATGCACATGGAACGTCAACATACCTCAATGATAAATATGAAACTATGGCCATTGAAAATGTATTCGGAGACAAAGCCCGCAAAATTCCTGTTTCGAGTTCAAAATCAATGATAGGACATACGTTGGGTGCATGCGGTGCTATTGAGTCAATAATTACAATAATGACTATAAACACCGGAATTATTACTCCAACAATAAATTATAACGATCCTGATCCGGAACTTCAGCTGGACTATGTTCCGAATGTATGCAGAAATAGTGAAGTAAATGTTGCTATCACAAATTCCTTCGGATTTGGGGGACATGACGCAACACTGGTTTTCAATAAACATATATAAAAGGAGATCATTATGCCAGTAGTTAAGTTTACAACAAACGTAAAACCCGATAATTCAGAAAAGCTGCTTTCAGATATTGCACAGTGCATATCTGAAGTACTTGACAAACCTCTTAAGGCTGTAATGATGATGTTTTCACAGCAGGAATTTTACATGAACAGTTCATCAGATCCAGCTGCCTATATAGAAATTTTTTATGTCGGAGAAATTGATGCGTCAGTAAAAACAACACTCACAGATTCACTTCTGGAGATATTCATCAAGGAACTTCATGTAGACCCTTACCGGGTATACATGAACCTGATCCAGAATAAAAGAGAAGACGCATGGAGATATATTGAGAAATAGTATAACATAATAAATATATAAAGATGGATGGTGATATTTATGCAGTGGTCAATCAGGACCCTACTTAACCCGGTTATTACAAGATTATTGATCTATGGAGTTAATCCTATAGATCTTGAATATGTACTCAAAGAGGTAGAAAAAGCACCGTTGATAAATGGAAAAGCTTTAGAAAAAGAATGGGTAAAACAGTGGAGTCAGAAATCTTCACATTTTACAGCTCTGGCATCAGAAGCAGAAAATAAAAATAATGCTGTTACAGCACGTGAACTCTATAAGCTTGCTTCACAATGTGATTATGCGTGCTATATGATTAATTCAGAAGACATAAGCAGCAAAAGAATTACATATAAAAAATTTGAGCATAGTTACAGCAGTTATGTATCTAATCTGGAAAACGAAGTAGTATTAACAAAAATTCCATTTGGCGACAATAAATATCTGCCGTCTTATATTCATTATCCGGATACAAATAAATACACAGCACCTTTCCCTACAGCAATACTGTTTGCGGGTCTTGGAAGTTCCAAGGAAGAACTCAATACTCTGGCTCAGCCTCTGGTCGACCGCGGTATTGCCGTTCTCGCTGCAGATCTGCCGGGAACAGGTTCAGCTCTGTTTGATTATAACCTTAAGTGTACAAGTCAGCCTCTTGAACATGCATTTGACTGTCTGGTTTCAGAAGTTATCAGCAACGAGAGGCTTGATGATTCGAAAATGTGTACATATGGTCTCTGCATGGGCGGCGGATATGCATACAGGATCGCTGCCAGAGATAAACGCATCAAATGCTGTGTAAATCTGTTTCCTCTGTTTATAGGTGAGATAGGTTTAAATAAGCTTCCGAGATGGATGAATAAAGGAGAATGGGCAAATTATCAGTCAGGCAAATATGAAACGCAAGAGACATATTATTACGATATGGCAGTACTTGAAGAAGGAAGTGTATCCTGCGATTATCTTCTTGTTCATGGCACACATGATAACTGGATGCCTTGTGAAAAGAGCAAACAGCTTTATGACAAAGCCACAGGCTTTAAAGAAATCATAGTTGTTGAACAGCCTCCGGTTTTCTCAACAAGCGAAGCAATTACTCATACGATGCCTGTCGGAGAACAGCTCCACTGGCTCAAACATGTAGTATCCGACTGGATAAAAGAGCGTTTAGAAAATAAAGGAGATTAATCGTGAATTATAACTATTTTGATTTTTTTGAAAAATATGCTGAAGAAACAGGTTCAAAACCGTTAATTACAATTGATGATGTAAGTCTCACATATCATGATTTCCATATTATAAGAAACAAACTGGCATCTGCTCTTAAAATGAATGGAATATCAGAAAATAAAAAGGTTGGATTAATAATTCCGAATTCACTGGTCTGGTATAAGATTTTCTGGTCTGCCATTCAGCTTGGTGCTCAGCCGGTACCGATGGATCCGCAAAGCGGAGAGCTCGAACTGAACAGACTTCTTGATGTTACTACTGTAGAGATATGTTTTGTTGCGATAAAGTACAGAAACAATCATATTCTTGAAACAGTAAAAAAAATAATAGGTTCACATAAAAATATAAGAAAAATAGTAGTTGTAGATGAAAGCTTTGAAGATACTGGTGATGGTTTATTTGTATCATTTAACAGCTTCCTCAATGAAGCAGAATGCAAAAACGCTTTACCTGTTTATCAGGCTGATGATGATCATGTAATGTCACTTGCATGTACATCCGGAAGCACAGGTAATCCAAAAGTTCTTTCAGTTCCTTACCAGGGATTTTATGAAGCAATAAAAGACATTTCTGATTATCTTGAATTCAATTCAGATGACGTAATGATGATAGGCATGCCACTATATCACCAGGGCGGCTTCGGAATGGGTCTTCAGACAGTCATGAAGGGCGGATCTGTTATTTATCAGCCGCAGTTCGAACCTGTAAAATTTCTTAAGACCGTAGAAAAATATAAAGTCAGTGTTATCCAGCTTACTTCAACTCTTGCAAAAATTCTTTTGTCTGTGCCTGACTTTGACAGTTATGATCTGTCAACTGTCAAGGTATGCTATTTTGCAGGTGAAGTTCTTCCGCGTGATATTGCAGATTTCTTTGTAAAGAAGCTGCATATCAGAGTAATCAATGTTATCGGCTCATCAGAAACTGCCACAATGGTAGTCTGGGATTCAGATACAGACTTTGAAACAGACCCAAGTGATTTCAGGGAACTGCCGTTTACTAAGACAAGAGTAATCGATGATTTCGGCAATCCTGTTGAACCCGGCACTCCCGGAGAGTTATGTATATTTACTACAGCAGTTATTTTCAACTATTTTGGAAATCCTGAAGAGTCCAAAAGTAAAGTAGTTAATTACGACGGTAAACGATGGTTCAGGACAGGGGATCTGGTTACAACACAGCCTGACGGAAGGCTTCGTTTTGTAGGCAGAAGCAAGAGAATAATTAAAAGAGGTGCAAACCTCGTTCATGCTGAAGAGGTTGAATCATTTATTCTTACGCATCCGAAAATCCAGGCCGTTGCTGTAACAGCTGAAGATCATCCGGTAATAGGCCAGCAGATCGTGGCTTATATTCAGACAGTTGACAACGAAAAAATCACAAGAGGCAATCTTGCATCTTACTTTGCAGGAAAGCTTGCAGCATATAAGATACCTGACAAAGTTGTTATTACCGAAGATCTTCCTAAGGATATCGGTAAGATTCAATTTAAATATATACGTAAATAATTCTGGCATATGATACCGGATTTAAATTATTGGAGGAATAAATTATGAATAACTTAAAATGGGACGAATTTGCACAAAATATTTCTGACTATGTTGGTGTCGAAAAAAATGAAATAAATGAAGATACAGATTTATATTCAGATCTCTGTCTGGATTCACTCGGTTTATTCAGTATCGGAATGTATCTTAATGGAATATACAAGCTTGAAGTTCCTCTGTCAACTATGGCCGTTGTAAGTAAGGTCGGTGATATGTACAGAATACTAAATGAAGAAGGCAAACCGTCTAATGGCTGATACTACTTTGTTTGTTATACCCCATGCAGGCGGGTCAGCTATGGGGTATATGAACTTCAAAAGACTGCTTGACGACTCTGTTTCTCTTGTTCCGCTTGAGCTTGCAGGCAGAGGAAAGAGAATAAAAGAACCGTGTTTTGACGATATAGAAAAATGTGCAGAAGATCTTTTTGAAAAACATAAAGACGAATTCAAAAAAGGAAATTATGCGTTCTTCGGACACAGCCTCGGAAGTCTTATAGCTTTTGCACTTTCCCGGATCCTGAAGGTAAATGGCTATCCTGACCCGATACAGATTTTCTTTTCAGGAAGACAGGCCCCTTGTGTCAATATGTCTGAAATAGTCGGATGCTATGCAGGCCTTAATGATGAAGAGTTTATAAACAAGTTTACTTCTTTCAGCGCACTTCCTGAGGCGCTGATGAATAATAAGGAGCTTATCACTTTTATACTCCCGATACTGAGAAGTGACATATGTATGGCAGAAAATTATCATCCTGTTTATAAGGACGGAGTGCTCAGCTGTGATATCACCATACTCAGCGGTATAAATGATCTGCTTGTATCAGGACAAAATATTGATCTGTGGAGAAAATGTACAACAGGTAAGCTTGAAGCATTCACATTTAACGGCAGCCATTTCTATTTTAATGATGCTGAACAAAGAAAATTATTATGTGATATAATAAATAAAAAATTAGCAATTAACAGTGAGGTGTTAAAAAATGTCTGATACATTTAATGAGGTCTATTCATGGTTTGGCAAGCAGTTTAGTGACGACCATGAAGTTCTTTGCCTCGATGAGAAAACGATGAATCTTGGAGAGTATAAGACAAGAGTAAACGAATTGACAGCACATCTTATAAATCTTGGTGTACGTAAAGGAGACGGCGTAGGCTATACTATTAAAAACTGTCTTGATGTTATGCCGCTGTTTACAGCAATCGGTTCTATAGGAGCATTTACAATTCCGATTTTTCATGGAATGCCTCCGGCAGCCAAAGTTCAGACATACAAAAATGTTAATGCTAAGTTTGTCGTAACAGACGCTGATCTTGCAGATGATCTGAAAAAAACTGCTGAAAATATGTCAGCACAGTTTCAGATTTTAACACTGACACCTTATAGTGATTATTATTCACTTGAAGGCAGCTGCAAAGCAGATATAGATATTTCTCAGTATATAATTGAACATCCTGATAAAAACCTCAAACTGTTAGTCGCTTCAAGTTCAGGCACTACCGGTATTCCTAAAACTGTTGAGATATCTCAGGAAAACGTCGGCTCCGAGAATCACGCTGCTATGGAGATGATATCTGATGGCTCAGACTTAGTAGATATCAGGCACTCATGCATCGCTTTTCCATTATCCACATCAGTTATGACCGTTATCATGTCTATGATGTTTGTAGGTCACACAGTCGTTTTCTCGGCAGATAATTCTCCGAAAAACTTTCTTACTAATATAGAAAGATGGAAATGTGAGCTTATGTCGACACCTCCGGCTTTCTACGAATCATTGCTTGTACTTAAGGATTCGAATACGCGTGACCTTTCAAGTCTTCAGGTTGTAGCTGCCGGTATGGACTTCTGTTCACCTTCTTTGCTAAGAAGACTGCGTTCAATGTTTGTAAATGCGAAATACTTCTCAAACGGCTATGGCCTTGTAGAAACAACAAATATATTTACATATAATACGATACGTATCGATGGTGAGGAAATAATAGGAACATCTACTCTTAAAGTATGCAAAACTGCTGAAAATACTGTGGAGATAAGAGACGACAATAATAATCCTGTTAAAATCGGTGAAACAGGTGAGCTTTATGTAAAGGGCACAAACGTTATCGAGGGTTATCTGATAGATAATACCGGTTCAAAGGAACCTTTCAAGGATGGCTGGTTCAGAACAGGTGATATTGCACGTTTTGAAGCGGAGGATACAATTACTCTGCTTGGCAGAAGAAAATATTTTATCAAAAGGGGAGGAAAATCAGTTTCACCTATCGTTGTCCAGAATGAGCTTAACAAGGTAAGCGGCATTAAGGATTCCGGTGTTGTAGGTGTACCTCATCCGCTTTTCGGTGAAATGATCTGGGCATTTGTAGTCAAAGAAGATGGCTGCGATGTTTCTCTTAAGGATATCAAGATGCACTGCCGTGAAGCTCTTCCATATTATATGACACCTGATCAGGTATCATTTATTGATGAGATTCCTAAAAACTCCGGCGTAGGCAAGGTAAACTTTAATAAACTCAGAGAAATGGCTCAGGAACTGCTTGATAAAATAAATATTAAAAATTAATAATAAAAATGGCTGATCGAAAGTGATATGTACCCAGATTTCTGGACACATTGATTTATGAATTAGACACAACACAT
>JAUNSK010000031.1 GCA_030539275.1 Oscillospiraceae bacterium
CGGACAGAGACGGACGGCCCGGAAGAGACGGCCGATAAAGAATGTAAGCTCCACCTCGGGATAGTTATCGCTGAGGTGGAGCTTAGCATGTGGAGGACTGGAAATACCAGAGACCGGGGCTATATCAGCCATTTTGCAGATGCTTCTGGACATGTTGTCAACAGATAAAGACTCTTAACTGCAGAAAAAAACGACCAGGGATTGATATGTACCCAGAATTCTGGGTACATATCAGATTAACCCGGTCGTTTTTAAGAAATTATAGTATAAATACTGTATCCATCTTTTAAGGGTGGATAATAATGCAGTAATTATGATTATCAGATTAAATTATTTCATAGGTGAAATATTTTTGTCCTTGAGAACAACGTCATGAGCGCCGCCTTCAACGATAGATGTTGAAGATACAAGTGTAAGCTTTGCTTTTTCCTGAAGTTCAGGAATAGTAAGAGCACCGCAGTTGCACATTGTGGATCTTACCTTGCTCAGTGAAAGTGTTACATTGTCCTTGAGACTTCCGGCATATGGAACATATGAATCAACGCCTTCTTCAAATGAAAGTTTCTTTGCTCCGCCAAGATCATATCTCTGCCAGTTTCTTGCACGGCTTGATCCTTCTCCCCAGTATTCCTTCATGTATGTGCCGTTTACGTTGACCTTGTTTGTAGGTGATTCATCGAAACGTGAGAAATATCTTCCGAGCATTACAAAATCAGAACCCATTGCAAGAGCAAGAGTGATGTGATGATCGTAAACAATACCGCCGTCTGAACAAATCGGAACATAGATTCCTGTTTTCTTGAAATATTCGTCTCTTGCAGCAGCAACTTCAATTACAGCTGTAGCCTGTCCGCGGCCGATACCCTTTGTTTCACGTGTAATACAGATAGAACCGCCGCCGATACCGATCTTGATAAAATCAGCACCTGCCTCAGCGAGGAACATAAAGCCGTCTCTGTCAACGACATTTCCTGCACCGATCTTTACTGTGTCGCCGTATTTTTCACGTACCCAGGCAATAGTTCTTGACTGCCATTCAGAATATCCTTCTGATGAATCTATGCAGAGTATATCAGCACCTGCTTCTACGAGGGCAGGAATTCTTTCAGCGTAGTCTCTTGTGTTTACTCCGGCACCGACTACATATCTCTTCTGAGAATCAAGCAGTTCGTTAGGATTAGCCTTGTGTTCAGAGTAGTCTTTTCTGAATACCCAGTAAAGAAGTGTTCCGTCATCATCTATAATCGGAAGAGAATTTATTTTGCTTTCCCAGATAATATCATTAGCTTCGGAAAGTGTTGTAGTTTTTGGAGCCCATACGATTTTCTCGATAGGTGTCATGAATTCGGATACAACTGTATCAAGAGGCATTCTGCTCAGACGGTAGTCTCTGCTGGTTACTATTCCGACCAGCTTGCCGTTTGCTGTGCCGTCAGTTGTTACAGCAACAGTTGAATGGCCTGTTTTCTCCTTAAGATCAAGAATATCCTGCAGTGTTTTGTCAGGGGCAATATTTGAATCACTTGGTACAAATCCGGCTTTATATGCCTTGGCACGAGCAACCATCGCAGCCTCATCTTCAACAGACTGTGAACCGTAAATAAATGAAATTCCGCCTTCTTTTGCAAGAGCAACTGCCATCTTATCGTCAGATACTGACTGCATAATAGCAGATGTCATAGGAATGTTCATCATTATATCGGGAGTTTCTCCCTTTGAGAACTTTGTGATAGGTGTTTTAAGGCTTACATTTGCCGGGATACAGTCTGCAGAAGAGTATCCTGGTACAAGCAAATACTCATTAAATGTATGAGATGTGTTTTCGTAATAATATGCCATATTATTAGCCCCTTTCAATATTGTTGAATGATGTTGTATTAATCAAAGATTATACCATAAAACGCACAAAAAATCAATTGAAAAATCTGTTAGATTAGAATATGACATTGTATGATGATTTTGTTATTATGTGCAGATTATTGCGCTTATGAGTTTAAATACGGATATTATTATCTGAAAAACAGTACAGAAATAATTTGTGAAATCCGTACAAGTATATTAATCTGCAGTTTACAATAAATTATTCCAAAAAAATCATGCCGGTTCTGTCCGGCATGATTTTCAGTATAGATCTATTTAAAACTGATATGATTCAGTCTCATCAAAGTTGTTTATGCTGGTCTTCTGAATACCTTTATCAGTAAATGTATATATATTATCATCTACAAATATTGCACGTGTGTAGAAGTCACTTGAATTTATGCTTCCGATCTGCTCAAAATGATCTTCGTTAAATCTCAGGAATATATAACTGTAATAAACCCCGGAATTTTCTGAGTCATATGCTTCACGCATAACAGGGAATCCTATCAGATTTTTATCCGGATCGATAAGAAGTGCCTTTCTGTCACGACAGGCATATGAATTAAGATATATATCCAGTTCATCATCAGTAACTCTGTAAGTGTCACAGGCTGTAGTTTCATCGGCCTGTGTATTGAACATAGTAACCTTTACTCCGTTGACAAATCCGTTTTCTGTTGCTTCACTGCCGAAGCCGAGAAGAAGACCGTCACTCCATTTATGAAGAAAAGTACTGAATCCTGATATTTTGAATTCATCAGTGATTTCCGGTGCGGACGGATCGCGCAGGTCAATCTTGAAAAGAGGATCAGTCTGTCTGAAAGTTACAACGTATGCAGTATCGCCCTGAAAGTTTACTGACTTGATCTGTTCGTTTTTGCCGTAGCCTTTGAGCGAGGATACGATATTAAGGTCAGTGTCAAGTACATAGAGACTGTTGTCATCTGTATTGAGTTCATGATAGTAGTCATTATCGATGGCACCGATACATTCATCTATTGCATTTTTTACAAAGCTGCCGTATTGTTTGGAGTATGCAGACCTTGTAGTGGCTACCCTGAAGTATCCGTTGTATTCGTCCATTGAAAACTGATTGAGAACTGTTCCCTGTATCTCTGCAGTTGCAGCCGGTGTCAGTATTGTTGAGTCGAGTGCTATTTTAATGATCTGTGAGTTTCCGGAGTCAAGTTCATTTGCAATATAAAGATTTTCTGGTGTGCAGTATATTTCACCGTCAAATCCTGCAAAAGCTGTAAATGAGCTGTTGAGTGTTGTATCATTTATGTTGACAGCGCCTACAACTGCATAACACAGACATGAAGAAGGCTGTATTTTATCAGGAATGTATATATCATCAGGATCAATAAGCTTTTTATCATCCATACATGTATACTCAGGAACATACATATCTGTATCGTCCGGTGAGTCAACATTGTCGTAATAATCGCTCATATCATCTGAAATGATGTACAGTGTTTCACCTACAATTCTGGAGTCAAGATATCGTCCGCTCTGAGAATATGTCTGCGTAAGCGTCAGGTCATTTGAGTCTATCTGATATATATTAATATAAGTCTTATCAGAACTAAAGCTGTTATATACAACAGAAATTGTTTCGCCGCTCAGATACATTTCGCATACATCAGAAGAACCGTAGTAACTACTGCTCTGATAATCTTCATAATTAATGTTTTCATTCTGATCTTCGCTGTCTATTCTGTACGACCTGCAGCTGTCAAGTGAATCCTGTGCTTTAGTCCAGTACAGATATCCTCCGGACACATAAAAGATATTTTCACCGTCGGTTTTTACCATGTCCGATTCATCCACACCTTCACACTGTGTAATGGTCTGTGAAAAGTCATGGTCTTCACTCTGCGGCTGCGCTGCATCATCAGTACTGTCGGAAGCGGTGACCGTTTCTTCGAGCACCATATCAGACTGCTTATTGGTAAAATAGGTATTATTACTCTTTTCGTATTTTTTTCCGCTGCTCAGCATGTAAGTGTACAGCTCGGAATAATCGCCGGCTTTTTTTATCTGTGAAAGTGCAGAGGAGGTACTTATTCCTTTTTTGTTTAATGATGATGAATTAACTGCAGCTGAACAAACGATGAGAAAGCATGCTGCCAGTGCACCTACATATGATACTGTCTGTCTGATTCTTTTTCTTTTGGCTGCATGTGCATATACCGGTATCTTTTTCTGTTTAAGCAGTATAGAAATATTCGCAGGACTTAATCTGTCCGGGACCTGGGCTTCATTTATATATTTGATTAATCTTTCTTCACTCATAATATCATCTCCATTTACAGTGCCTGCGGATATGAATCCTGCAGAGCAATTCTGAGTTTCTCTTTTGTTCTTGAAAGTCTTGAGCGGACGGAAGCAGGCTTTATCGAGCACATCTTCGAGATTTCCTGACTGGAATATCCGCCAAGCACTGAAAGTGACAGGATAAGCCTCTCCTCATCACCAAGAGCGTTAAGTTCGTTGATGAGCTCGGCGCGTTTAAAGTCAAACTCACAGCCTTTTTCATCAGCAAAGTATTCGTCATACGATTTTTTATTGATATATTCTGACTGTCGCAGCTTGATCTTGACACTTAGGATCCTGATTATCCAGCTCCTGAAAGCATCTTCGTTTCTGAGTTTTCTTATCTGTGCAAATGCATCGGAAACAGCATCTTCTACTGCATCAGCTGCATCATGCGGATTTCTCAGACTGCACAGAGCAATATGATACAGATCCTTATATACGATGCTGTATAGTCTTGAAAAAGCATCACAGTCTCCGCTGACAGCAAGCTTTATATCTTTTTTGAAATCAACATTCACATTGTTGTCCCCCTTTTGCATATATGCAAAAAAATTTGTACAGCGCTTCAGATCGCCTCTTTTGAAACGTTTCATAAATACAGTAGTAAAAAAAACGGAAATTGTTGCATGATAAAATAAGTTTGTGAAATGTCCATAAATGGTGGAACAGTTATTAGGCAATTTTGACAGTTGTGATGATTCGTGCATAATTATGTATTTGTTAAATAATTAATACTTAAATTCTGTCTTGCAAAATATATCTGTTTATTGTATAATTAATATCAGTTATGAGACAAAAAAACCGTACCTAAATAATATCATAAAATGCACAAAAAATAAACCATTTTAAAATAACTTTTATTCATTTTTGTAAAATAAGTAAAAATTAACATACATAAGTGCTTATTAGGATTTGTGTGAATTGCAGCGCACAGGATATAAAAACACAGAAAGGCGGCAGTTACTTAAAAGACATGCAATTATATCCCGGATGATAAATTATCTTTCGTGAATAGTCACAGGTAACGATACTTATACAATGGCAGAGGTAAGAACTAACAGGAACAGATCCAAAAAGAAAAAGCGCAGAAGTCTCTTTAAATTATCGATAATACTATTGTTTTTTATATTCAGCATAGTTATCAGTTTTATTATATATGCACTCAGATTTGACGGGACATCAAAACTTAATCCCGGTATGCAGCCAGCTGACAGCCAGTCTGATACATCTGACAGCCTTTCTGACAGTTTGTCAGACAATAATTCTCTTAATCCTGATGGTTCATCTGACGTTTCATCCGATGCATCCTCAGAGACACCGAACAGTGAAGCTTCAGGTATGGCTTCAACACCTGGTTCCGTTAATCCCGTAGCCGAATCACAGAGGCAGAATGATTCATATCTTGACAGCTGTGCTTTCATAGGTGATTCTATTTCGACCGGATTTTCAGGTTATAAGTTTGTATCCAAATCAAATGTATTTGCTTCAATCGGACTCAGGATTGACAATATCACTGAGGAAAAGGTGGAAACAGCAGATGGCTCTGAAATACTGGTTCTTGACGGACTGAAAAAATTAAAACCTGAAAACGTATATATTCTGCTTGGAAGTAACGGCGTTTCATGGTATGACAATGACAAAATGATTGAAGACTATTCAGCATTTATAGACAGTATCCAGAATGAACTGCCGGATTCAAAAGTATATATCCTGTCCATTACTCCTGTCGGAACACAAAAGGAATCTTTAGAAAAACCTAAAGGAGTACTTAATACAGAAATAGACGCCTTTAATAAGAGACTGCTTGAGCTCGCAGATAAAAAATCAGTATATTACGTTGATTTAAATTCATTTTTAAAAGATTCATCAGGCAAGCTGCCAGACAGCAAGTCATCGGATGGAATGCATTTTACCAAGGACACATATGCGACTATAATAGAGTTTATTCTTAAACATACAGTATGATTATTTCCCAAATACTACTAAGGAGGATTTAATACGTCACATCTAAAATATCTGGCGGCCGGAGTTTTTCTGGCTGCTGTATTTCTGTCAAGCTATATTTCAGTGGCAGCACAGAATTCAGACGAAAAAAAATCAGGGGCTGTACACAATGAGAACAGGGTTTCTGCTGAGATACAGACACAGGATTCATCAAATGTTTTCTATCTTAAAGGGAATAACGGACTTATGTTGTCAGACGGATTGCCGGCTGTAACAGTTCCGGTTATTGAGACAACACCAGTTAAAACTGAGACTCAGCCTCCGATGACTGAACCTCCGGCAACACAGGGTACACAGGCTCAGACAGCTTCACCTCCACAGGTAACTACACAGCCGGTTCAGCCACCTGCTGACAGCGGTTATGACTTTAACAGCCCGGTGCCGGAATGTGAAAGGGCAAATGATGATTACTTTGCTTCATGTGCATTTATAGGTGATTCACACATCAATGCATTCAAAGGGTACTCGCTGGCACCCGAGGACAGGGTCTTTGCAAAGAACGGTATGAATATAAGCCAGGTTTATGATTATGTTGATCTCGATGCTGTAAGCAGTGTTTCACCTTCAAACATTTACATTATGTTCGGAACAAACGGCGTAATGTGGATGAGCTGGGACAGTATGATAACTCAGTACAGAGAACTTATCAATAAGCTAAAAGAAAAAAACCCGAACGCTAAAATATACATATTATCAATACCCCCGGTTACAGCTGACAGGGAAAATATGGCTGACATAGCAAGCGGAAAAATGCTTAATTCTGATATTAATGACTACAACAACAGGCTGCTTGGTATGGCAGGAGAAGAAAAGGTGTATTTCGCAGATCTTAACAGTGCAGTAAAAAATGATCAGGGTTGTCTCATATCATCCAGTGACGGAGTACATATGTCAGCAGATCTTTATTCTAATCAGGTTAAAACATATATTCTTACTCATATAGTAAAATGAAAATAAAGGAGACAGGAAATTTTGAATAACAAATTAATTAAAATGACATCCATGCTGATCCTATCAGGAGTTCTGCTGTGTTCATGCGCAGGAAAGTCCTCAAACGCTGCGGCAAGTGATATTATATCTGCAGCAAAAACCAGCGGTTCAACGTTTGAAGAACTGGAGAGCGTTGAAAAAGCAGATATAAAGTACTATTACAATCTTGATGAATCAAGTTACAGTGATTTTTCGGCTATGGTTTCTGGAAATCAGGCATATGCCGATGAGATAGTAGTAGTAAAGGCTGCTTCGTCATCAAAGGTGAGTGACATAAAGAAGGCGCTGGAGGAAAGAATAGACAGCAGGAAAAAAACACTCGAAAGCTACGCACCTGATGAGTATCAGAAATTATGTGATGCATCAGTCAAGACAGACGGTGATTATGTTTATCTGGTCGTCGGTGATGACACAAAGGATGCCCTGAAGGCAATAAAGGATTTATGTTGATAGAAAACAATACCAGACACAAAGCTTGATGTGTTTGGTATTGTTTTTGACATGAAGTGAAGATTTATAAATATATATTGGAGTTGGTATTAAGTGATAACGCAGATAAAAAAAAGAGACGGCAGGATAGTTGCTTTTAATGTTGAAAAGATTTCAAATGCAATATTCAAAGCTGCACAGTCTATAGGAGGACAGGATTATAATGAATCTATGCAGATAGCTTCCAGGGCATGCGAAGCTGCAGATGTTCACTATAACAATGAGATCCCTAGTGTTGAACAGATTCAGGATGTAGTAGAAAAGACACTCATCAATGAGGGTCATGCACAGACTGCAAAAGCATATATTCTGTACAGATATGAAAGAACCAGATCAAGAGAGATGCAGACAAATCTTATGAAGGTTTTTAAGGATCTTACATTCAAGTCTGCAAAAGACAGTGACATAAAACGTGAAAATGCCAATATTGACGGTGATACTGCCATGGGAACCATGCTCAAGTATGGTTCTGTAAGTGCCAAGGAATTTTATGAGATGTATGTGCTCAATCCGAAGCATTCAAAAGCTCATGCAGAGGGATATATTCATATTCACGATCTTGATTTTCTTACACTTACTACTACATGCTGCCAGATAGATCTTATCAGGCTTTTCAAAAACGGATTTTCAACAGGTCACGGATTCCTGAGAGAGCCAAATGATATTGCCAGCTATTCTGCTCTTGCATGCATTGCAATACAGTCAAATCAGAACGATCAGCACGGAGGTCAGAGTGTACCGAATTTTGATTATGCTATGGCTGACGGCGTAAAGAAAACATATATAAACAGATATGTACTCAACGTTGCAAGATGTCTTGAGCTGTTTGCACAGTCAGAAAACGGTGCCCAGACAGCAAGAGATATCATGGCTAAGGTTAAGGCTGATACAGGACTTGTTCCGGTTCTCGACAACACCAATGATTATCAGAAGTACGAACTTGTTGAGCTCCTTAAGTATACTGACAAAGAGAGCGCTGACAAGATACAGCAGTTTGTACTCAAAGCATCTCTTAAGGAAACCGACAGGGCAACATACCAGGCTATGGAGGCTCTTATCCATAACCTCAATACTATGAACAGCCGTGCCGGAGCGCAGACGCCGTTCAGTTCAATAAACTACGGAACAGATACATCTCCAGAAGGAAGAATGGTAATAAAAAATATTCTGCTTGCAAATGAAGCCGGACTTGGCAATGGTGAAACCCCGATTTTCCCGATACATATCTTTAAGATTAAAGATGGTATCAACTATAATCCGGGAGATATCAACTATGACCTGTTCAAGCTTGCCTGCAGAGTATCTGCAAAGAGACTTTTCCCTAACTTCTCATTTATAGATGCACCGTATAATCTCAGGTACTATAAAAAGGGTGACTATAATACAGAAGTGGCATATATGGGCTGCAGAACACGTGTTGTAGGCAATAACTATGACAAGACAAGAGAAATAGTAACAGGAAGAGGAAATCTGAGCTTTACATCTATTAATCTCCCAAGACTTGCAATCGAGGCTGATCACAACATCGGAGCATTTTTTGATTCACTTGATGAATATATGGATCTTACTATCGATCAGCTTAATGCAAGATTTAAGATACAGGCACAGAAAACAGTTAAAAATTATCCTTTCCTCATGGGACAGGGTGTATGGATAGATTCCGACAAGCTTGGTGAAAATGATACTGTAGGAGAGGTTCTCAAACACGGTACTCTTTCAGTTGGTTTTATTGGTCTTGCTGAGACCCTTGTTGCCCTTATCGGAAAGCATCACGGCGAGGATGAGGAAGCAAGAAAGCTTGGCCTTGAAATAGTTACAAAAATGAGAAAGCGTCTTGATGATGAAAGCCGTTCTACCGGTCTTAATTATACACTTCTTGCTACTCCGGCAGAAGGACTTTCAGGTAGATTTGTAAAGATGGATGCTGAGAAGTACGGCAAAATCCCGGGAGTTACAGACAGGGAATACTATACTAACTCATTCCATGTACCTGTTTATTATAAGATAAGCGCATTTGAAAAGATCAGAATAGAAGCTCCGTATCACGAACTTACAAATGCCGGACATATCAGTTATGTAGAACTCGACGGTGATCCTGTTAAAAATCTGAGTGCATTTGAAAAAGTTGTCCGCTGCATGAAGGAATCCGGAATAGGATACGGTTCGATAAATCATCCGGTTGACAGGGATCCTGTTTGCGGTTATACAGGAATTATCAATGATGTCTGCCCTAAATGCGGCAGAAGCGAGAGTGACGGTGGTCCCGGTTTTGAACGCATCAGACGTATAACCGGATATCTTGTCGGAACAGTTGACCGTTTCAATGATGCCAAAAGAGCAGAGGTCAATGACAGAGTAAAACACAGCATTATGGAATAACAAATGGTTCTTACGGAGGATACGGGTATGACTATCAGAATAGCAGGGACAGTCAATGATTCAATTGTTGACGGACCGGGAATCAGATTTACTGTTTTCACGCAGGGATGTCCTCATAACTGCAGGGGATGCCATAATCCGCAGACGCATGATTTTAACGGCGGAAGAGATGAACAGATAAGTACACTTGTCCGGAAGATAAACAGCAATCCGCTTCTTGACGGAGTAACGTTCAGCGGGGGCGAGCCGTTTTGTCAGGCAGCTGCTCTGGCTCAACTTGCAGGCAGTCTTGATGATACGCTTGATATAATGACATATACAGGGTATACGTTCGAATATCTGCTGGAAAATGCTGATGACAATAATCACTATATGGATCTGCTTGAATGCACAGATATACTTGTAGACGGAAGGTTCGAGATTGATAAAATGAGCTATGAGCTTGTTTTCAAGGGAAGTTCCAATCAGAGGATACTTGACTGTAAGAAGAGTCTGAGCCTGAAAGAGGCTCAGGAGTATATTTTGTAGAAAACAAAAGTGCAAACGTATTGCAGGAAAGGGTTAGCGTGCAGCAGATTAAAGTGTATAAATATTATTTCAGTAAATTGCTCAGCATACTGCTGACTATTGTTTTGGTGTTATCATGTTTTGTGTTGAGCGGCTGCAGCAAAGATGAGGATGACGGGTCCGGACATACTTTTACGTATGCACTGGAATCGAATCCAAAAAATCTTGACCCGCAGATCGCTTCAGACAAGCCGTCACTCATGATCATTGAAAATATGTTCCTGGGGCTGATGACTTTTGATAAGGACAACAACCTGGTGTGCGGAGCAGCCAGAGATTACGATGTATCAGATGACGGACTCAGATATCACTTTGATCTCAGGGATGACTGTATGTGGTACAGTAAAGACGGCACTTCAAAAAAAGTTACCGCTCACGATTTTGTTTTTGCTTTTAAAAGGATTTTCAATCCAGTTACAATGTCACCATACAGGGAGACATTCAGCTTTCTGCAGAATGCAGAAAAAATAATTAACGGTGAGGCAGATTATTCAGAACTTGGTGTTTATGCGATAAATTCAACTGAGCTTGTGTTTTATCTTGATGAAGCGGATTCTGAGTTTCTTTATCTGCTTACTACATCACCGGCAATGCCATGCAATAAAGATTTTTTTGATTCAACAAAAGCAAGATACGGACTTGATGAACAATCTGTTATATCTAACGGAGCGTTTTATATTACGCAGTGGTTTTATGATAAGTATGGAAGCGACAATCTGATATATATGCAGAAAAATTATCTGAATTCTGAATATGACAGAGTATATCCATATCTGCTGAAGTTTACGATAAAAAAGAATACGGCTGATGTATATGAACAGTTTAAAAATGAAACTTCAGATTGTGTCATTGCTGACAACGGATTTAAAAAAACTCTTACAGGATCAAACACATATGATAAGTATCAGAGCAAAAGTCTTGGCATCATATTCAATATGAATACAAAGCTTGACAGTACGGTCAGAAAGGCACTTATACTAGGAATAGACAGGGAAAAGTTAAAAAGTTCTCTTAATGATTATTATGCACCGGCCTATGGTCTTCTGCCTGCATCTCTTGGAAACGCTGCGCTGAGATACAGGGAAAAGTATGATGAAACAGGTCTGGACATTTACAGTGAGTCATCAGAGCTTTCTCAGTCAGAGGCTCAGAAGTTTTCTGATCAGTATGACAGTGAGCCTTCTGTGATGGTTCTTCAGTCTATGGACAGCGGGTTTATGAATCAGGTAGTAGCACAGTGGCAGGAAAATCTCAATCTGTTTATTTCACTTGATTATGTAGATGATCAGGAATACTATGAAAGACTTGAAAATGGTGACTATATTTTTGCACTGGCAGAGATAGACTCTGTTAACAATTCTGCATGCAGTTATCTTAATGATGTGATAAGTCAGCTTAATATGCAGGAGAGTAAAGAAAACAAGTTTATGTCTCTGACTCATGAGTATAAAACTGATCTTAGTGATGATTCTATGGACATTTTATATGAAGCTGAAAATGAGATACTTAATGAATCAAATTTCATACCTGTATTTTATAAAAATGAATTCCTTGTTTCAAAAAATGAAATAAAAGACCTTATTTTTAATCCTTTTTCCGGACAGATCAATTTCAGATATGCAAAGTTCTTTGATTAAAATTATACAGCTTACCGCAATTTATACTAATTGGGGTAAGCTTTTTATTGTTGCATTTGTATATTTAGTAAAATTATGTGGCATTAAATGTACACGTTTTATGTATAATATAAAAATATTCTCTTGAAAAAAAGGGGTTTATATGATATAATAACATTTATAGAAGGGGCAGGCACAAGGGGGGGACATTATTGAAAATTCATCCCAACAACAGATTTCAACGGCTTCGTACCAAATTTATATTCTTTTGTGTTCTTCCGGCGTCAGTTATCTTGCTGATCTTAGGTATTATAAGTATTGTAATGACAATGCAGTCTGCAACCATTAACGTACACAAATCATTTAATGGTCAGATGCAGTCCAAGATCAGAAATTTAAGTTCTAACATCAACTCAGTTATGGAACAATTTGATATAGATGATCTGGCTGATTCTTATATCAGTAATATATCAGACAACAATGATAACAGCACCAATAATGAACAGATAATAAAAGACAACCTGGATTATATTGTAAATAACTCTATTATTGTTTCTTCTATGTGGATTTATGATTTTAATAAAGGTAATGCTTTAACAGATACATCATCTGACAGCAAAGTTTTTACGGCTGATTACAAAAATGAGGTCTGGTATGACAAAACAAAGATCTCACAATCACTCTCATATTTTGTTGAAAGACAGATAGTGCAGTCATCAAACAGCTTGTTTTCTTACATACATCCGATAGTGGACAAAGAGGGCAATGCAGTCGGTGTAATATGTCTCGAATTTGATAATGAATATATCACTGATATGCTGAAAATGTTTTCAACATTTGATTCACAGATATGGGCGATCACAGATGACAGCAACCATATTCTTTTCTATTCAGACAAATACAGCAATAATGTAGATAATGTATTATACAAGATGCTTTCACAGCTTGATGGTGACCAGTCACATAAAACACTGAGATACAAGTCTCAGAATTATATAGTTCTGGCTGATCAGATGGCTCTTTTTGATAACTGCAGACTAGTGTATATGCTTCCGATAAAATCTGTTCTCAAGCAGTCACAGCTCGTAACAGTGATCATTGCTTTCCTGACAATGATGAGTATGCTTGTTACATCAGTTTCGATCATGATGCTTATTTCGCGCATCGTCAAGGAGACAAATGACATAAAGTCAAGTCTTGTTCATGTAGCCAACCGAAAATATACAGGAAAACTTGAGGTAAAGTCGAATGATGAGATAGGCCAGCTTGTAAAGGAATTCAACAGTGTAATAACAGCTCTTAAGTATCAGGCAGAACATGACTGTATGACTGATTTCTGGAATGCAGAGACATTTTACAATATTTCCGCCCAGTATGTAAAGGATACTCAGGATGAGGTCAGATGTGCTTTGATAAGACTTGACATTGATAATTTCAGTTTTATCAATGATCTGTACAGCTGGGATATGGGAAATGAGATAATAATAAAAATAGCAGCAATAATCAAAAGCGAATTTGCTGATGAATCAATTTACGGTTATCTTGGACGTGATATTTTTCTTGTATGCTGCAGATATACTGAGATAAGTGATGTACTTGCAGTAATTATGCATGCATCTGAAAAAATAAAGGCCTGTGATCCTAAGCTTGCAATTACTCCGCATTTCGGAGTATACAGCAATATACGGCATGATGATACGATGAATATCGTCTGTGATTGTGCAGGAACTGCACTAAAAACCATCAAGGGAAATCTGCTTGAGACTTATGCTGTATATGATGAGGCTCTGAACATTCAGCATGCAGACCAGAAGTTCATAGAGAGCCAGAAGCAGGTGGCACTTGACAATAATCAGTTCTATATAGTACTTCAGCCAAAGTGTGATATTGATACCGGCAAGGTTGTTGGCGCAGAGGCACTTGTAAGGTGGAAACACCCTGACAGAGCAGAACCGATCACACCTGGAAAATTTATTCCGATATTTGAGAAGAACGGTTTTATCATTACTCTGGACAAGTATGTCTGGGAAGAAACATGCAAGGTAATAAAACGATGGAGGGATATGGGATACAGAGACGTACCTGTTTCTGTAAATGTGTCCAGAATGCATATCTTCAATCAGAACTTTGTCAGTGACCTTGCAGCCATTACAAAAAAATATGACATTCCGCCTGAACTTCTTGAACTTGAAATAACAGAAAGTGCCCTTATCAAAAATATTGAGCGGGTACTTGAAAAGGCTATGACAGAGCTCAAGAAATATGGCTATAAGCTTCTGATGGATGACTTTGCTTCAGGATATTCGTCACTTATAGCACTTGAAAGACTTCCTTTTGATATAGTTAAGATCGACAAGGGACTTATAGACCGGATAGATGAGACAAAGAACAAGCAGCTGGTAACAGGACTTGTTTCACTGCTCAGAAGCCTTGGCAAGAGTATTGTTGTCGAGGGTGTTGAATATGAGTGGCAGAAAGAAGCACTCAGAGATACAGGATGTCATATTATTCAGGGATTCTGTTTTTCGCGTCCGATGGATGTTGAGCAGTTTGAAGCTATGGCATTTCGCGATGAAATAAAGCATGCAGACACGTCTGCATGTCTGGAGTAAATAAAACAGCTGCGGCACATTTGTAATGAGCCGCAGCTGTTTTTGATTTATTTAAGAGCGCAAAGATCAGGAAGTGTTGCAAAGCCTTTTTCGAGATCTTCATCTGTAGGAATATAGTCAGTCATAGTTTTGTTATGATAAGCCTGGTATGCTGTCATGTCGAAGTAACCTGTGCCTGTAAGACCAAACAGGATCGTTTTTGCTTCTCCTGTTTCTTTGCATTTGATAGCCTCGTCCATCGCAACTCTGATAGCATGAGACGATTCAGGAGCAGGAAGTGTTCCTTCACATTTTGCAAAGTATGTAGCTGCTTCGAATACCTTAGTCTGTTCAACGCTTCTTGCCTCAAAGTAGCCGTCATCATAAAGCTTGGAGAGAACAGAGTTCATTCCATGATATCTGAGTCCGCCGGCATGGTTTGCTGATGGTATGAAGCCGCTTCCGAGTGTGTACATTTTCATAAGAGGAGTTGTCTTGCCAGTATCACCGAAGTCATAAGCAAACTTTCCTCTTGTAAGTGACGGGCATGATGCCGGTTCAACAGCAATGAAATGTATATCGTTCTTTCCACTTATCTTATCTGCCATAAACGGTGTGATAAGACCTCCGAGGTTTGAACCGCCGCCTGCACATCCGATAATAATATCAGGATTTATATCATATTTTTCACATGCCTTCTTTGTTTCAAGACCTATAACAGTCTGGTGCATCAGAACATGATTAAGAACACTGCCAAGAACATATCTGCAGTCAGGAGTATGTGTTGCAACTTCAATTGCTTCTGAAATTGCACATCCGAGTGATCCGCCTGTTCCAGGGTTGTTTTCAAGGATCTTTCTGCCTATCTCTGTAGTGTCAGAAGGTGAAGGAATAACAAGTCCGCCGTATGTTTCGATTACTGCCTTGCGGTGTGGTTTCTGCTGAGCTGATACCTTAACCATAAACACCTTGAGCTGCATGTCATAAAATGCACATGCCATTGAAAGAGCTGTACCCCACTGACCTGCACCTGTTTCTGTAGTAAGGTGAGTCAGACCCTGTTTCTTTGCATAATAAACCTGTGCTGCTGCAGAATTAAGCTTATGGGAACCGGAAGTATTTGTTCCTTCAAACTTGTAATAGATCTTTGCAGGTGTTCCGAGGGCCTTTTCAAGAGTATATGCACGGATAAGAGGTGAAGGACGGTACATCTTGTAAAAGTCAAGGATCTCACCGGGAATGTCAAAATATTTATCTGTTACGTTAAGTTCCTGATCTACAAGGTCTTCACAGAAAACAGGAAGAAGATCTTCTTTAGTGCATGGTTTTCCGGTTGCAGGGTTAAGCATCGGTTCAGGCAGTTCTTTCATAAACGGCCGGATGTTCATCCATTGTGTAGGAAGCTCATCTTCGCTTAGGTAAATCTTATATGGTATTTTTGACATAAATATACTTTTCCTTTCGTTTTTTGTATAAATTTAACGGTTGTAAATACATTATACAGCAAAAAAAGATGATTTGTCAATAAAAAAAATATGACTAGATATTCAGTAAATTCTGTGATATAATAAAAAACAGTATTACATGATCAATAATTATAATGTAAGGACGGGTGAAAATGCCGATAGAAATTAAAAGAGAAGAGCTGTCTGCACAGACTGCATTCACGAAAATTACGGACAGCAAGTTCAAAACAGACACGATCAAAATAAAATTTATTACAAAGCTCAGGCGCGACGATGCACCGAAGAATACAATGGCTGCAATCCTTATGGGTTCTACAAATAAAAATTATAAGACATATTCCGAGATGACAGACAAACTGAATTCTCTTTACGGGGCAGTTCTTTCATCTGACGTTACCAGAGTCGGAGACTGCCAGGTTATCACCCTGACAGCAGGAACTATCAGCAGCAGATTTTCATTTAATGGTGAGGATATACTTGAAAGTCTTCTTGATATTCTGACTGACTGCATTTTTTCTCCAAATGCAGACAATGAAAAATTTGATGATATAGAATTTGAACTCAAGAGACGTGATCTTATTGAAACGATAGAAGCAGAGATAAACAATAAGCGCGGATATGCTATACAAAAGGCGCAGGAGTATATATTTGAAGGAGAACCATGTGCATGTTCGCAGTACGGAACTGTTGAAGAGGTTGAGAAAATAACTTCTCACGACGCATATAAGGCTTATAAGAATATAATAAATAATTCCCGGATCGAAATATACTATGTAAGTGCACAGGAAAATGAAAAAGTCAGAAACCGCTTCAAAAAGGCATTTTCAAAGATAAATGGCAAACCTGAAACACTTGATTTCATCACTCCCAGTCCGCTCAAGAAGCAGCTCTGCAAAAAAAGTGATACAGTTGACGTTCTGCAGGCTAAGGTCGTAATGGCATATAAGAGTGAGAGTAAAGATACTGACGGCTGCAGGATCATGTGCCAGATGCTTGGAGGTACTACTTTTTCAAAGCTGTTTACAAATGTAAGAGAAAAACTCAGTCTTTGCTATTTCTGCGGCAGTGTATTCATTATCAGCAAAAACACAATTATTATTGACAGCGGCGTTGAAGATGAAAATATTGAGAAGCTTATAGCAGAATGTGACAAACAGCTGATATCTCTTGCACAGGGGGATTTTACACAGGAAGAACTTGCAAATACAAAGCTTGCTGTTAAAAATTCAATAAAGAGTGTAGCAGATACGCCGTCATCTCTTATTTCATGGTATTTTAACGGCTGGTGTTTCGGCAATATGAGAACGCCGGAGCAGTGCATAGAAGATATGAATAATGTAACAAGAGAGAGAGTCATCAGTGCTGCAAAATCATTCGGCCAGGACACAGTTTATGTGATGACTAATGATAATAAAAAAGAAGAAGCAGGTGAAGAAAACTGTGAACAGTAAAAAAATAAGAAATGAAATTACCGGGGACGAATATGTATATATAAAGCATCCGAGCGGTCTGGATATACTTGTATGGGAGATGGATGGATTTTCAACTACAGAAGCACTTTTCGGAACAAAGTACGGTTCGATCAACACGCGTTTCCGCCAAAAGGGCGAAAAAGAGTTTACAGTTGTTCCTGAAGGAATTGCACATTTTCTGGAGCACAAGCTGTTTGAAAATGAAGACTGTGATGTATTTGATCTCTATGCTAAAACCGGTGCATCTGCAAATGCCTATACTTCATTTGACAAGACTTGCTACCTGTTCAGCTGCTCAGAAAACTATAAGGAATCCCTTAAAATACTGCTGAGTTTTGTTCAGTCACCTTACTTCACTCAGGAAACGGTTCTCAAGGAGCAGGGCATTATAGGCCAGGAAATCAAAATGTGCAATGACAATCCTAACTGGAGAGTATTTTACGATCTTCTGAAGTGTCTGTATCACAATCATCCTGTAAAAATCGATATAGCAGGAACTGTTGAAAGCATTGCTCAGATAGATGCCGATCTTCTTTACAAGTGCTACAATACATTTTACAATCTGAATAATATGGTTCTTGTAGTTGCCGGAAATGTCAAAGCTGATGAGGTTATACAGATAGCAGACAGAAGACTTAAAAAAGCACAGGATGTGCAGCTTGAGGTTACATTCCCGGATGAACCGGATACTGTAGTAAAGAAAGAATCAGTTACCAAGATGACAGTTGGTCTGCCTATATTCAATATAGGATACAAATCAACTCCGCTCTCAGGATATGAAGGACTGAAGGCAGAAATGGAATCCTGTATAGCTGTAAGTGTGATCGCTGACCCATCCTCGGTTCTGTATAAGAGTCTTATGGAGGACGGGCTTATAAATACTTCATTCTCAACTGAGGTGTTCACAGGACCGGGATACTTTACTATCATCTTCGGCGGAGAATCAAGAAATCCGCGTGAGGTTCTCAGAAGAATAAACGAAGAAATCGACAGACTGCGTATAGAAGGTATCAGCAGTGAGCTGTTTGAAAATATTCGCAGATCAACTTACGGTGCTGCTATCAGGGAACTCAACAATACAGAAGCTGTTGCAAATCTGATGATAAACAGCTATTTTGACTCAGTTTCACCTTTTGACAGTATTCAGGTTCTCAAGCAGATGACTTTTGAAGATGTACAGAAATGTCTTATGGACAGATTTGATCCTGATAAGGCTGCTGTATCAATTATAGAGGCATAAAACATAATTAGGAGGATTATTTATGACGCAACTGAACCTTGGTGAGTATGACATAGCATTTCCTGGGCTTGGAATCGATAAGCTTACCGTAAAGAGTGAGGCATTCACCATATTCGGAGTTTCGATAATGTGGTACGGGATTTTAATAGCCCTGGGAATGGTTCTTGCGATTCTTTTCGGATTTTCACAGATGAAAAAATACGGTATAGACCCTGACAGGGCAGTAGACGTTATTATTGGAGGCATTATAGGCGGGGTCGTTGGTGCAAGACTGTATTATGTAGCTATGAACTGGGATTCTTATAAGAATGATATAAAATCCATATTCTATACAAGAAACGGCGGTCTTGCAGTTTACGGCGGTCTGATAGGCGCTCTGCTTGTAGGAATAATTATCTGTAAGATACGGAAGGTTAAGATCTTACCGCTTTTTGATATTGCAGGAATGGGATTTCTGATAGGTCAGGGCATTGGAAGATGGGGAAATTTCTTCAATCATGAGGCTTTCGGCTACAACACGGATCTTCCGTGGGGAATGACAAGCCCAAAGATACAGCAGTGGATAATAGACAACAACAGTTCGATATCATCATCATCCGATATAGTTGCAATGTCAGCGGATAAACCTGTTCATCCATGCTTTCTGTACGAATCACTCTGGTGTCTTATCGGATTTGTTGTACTTTTCTTATTATCAAAGAAAAGAAAGTATGACGGACAGATGTTCCTTGCATATATATTATGGTATGGTGCAGAAAGGGCAGTTGTTGAGGGACTCAGAACAGACAGTCTGATGGTAGGAAACGTTAGAATATCACAGGTTATTGCCATCGTATCAGCAGCTGCAGCACTTATTCTTCTGATCGTGTGCGGATCAAAAGTAAGGAGAATGGGTGTAGACTATGTATTTTATAAGGACACACAGGAATCAAAGGATCTGATAGCCCAGTCTGAGGCAGCGGCAAAGAAAAGTAAAAAAACGCAGGTAAAAAAAGAAGAATCATCAGACGCAGAAGATAAAGAAACTGAAGATAGTAAAGATAATACTAAATCATAACATAAGGAGTGTTTTTACACATGGCAAACTTAATCAACGGCAAAGAGGTTTCAGCAAAGGTTAAAAATGATGTAAAGGAAGAAGCTGCAGCACTTGCTGCTAAAGGCATTGAGATAGGTCTTGCAGTAGTTATAGTCGGAGACAATCCTGCATCAAGAGTTTATGTAAACTCCAAGAAAAAGGCTTGTGCAGAGGTAGGCTTCAAGTCATATGAATATGCTCTTCCAGAGGAAACAACACAGCAGGAACTGCTTGATCTGGTAGATGTGCTCAACAAGGATGAAAAGGTAAACGGCATACTCGTACAGCTTCCTCTTCCGAAGCAGATCGACGAGAATGCAATAATCAATGCCATTTCACCAGATAAGGATGTTGATGCATTTCATCCGTATAATGTAGGAAAGATAATGATCGGTGAGTATGCATTCCTTCCATGCACTCCTGCTGGCGTAATGGAGCTTATTGATTCCACAGGTACAGATATCAAGGGCAAGAACTGTGTCGTGATCGGACGCAGCAATATTGTAGGCAAGCCTATGTCTATGCTTCTTTTACATAGAAGCGGAACAGTTACGATATGTCATTCAAAGACAACCAATCTCAGGGAGATATGTGCTCAGGCTGATATCCTTGTTGTTGCTATCGGCAGAGCAAAGTTTGTAACAGCGGATATGGTAAAGGAAGGCGCAGTAGTTATCGATGTCGGCATGAACAGACTTGAAAACGGAAAGCTCTGCGGAGACGTTGACTTTGATGAGGTTGAAAAGAAGGCAGGCTTCATCACTCCTGTTCCTGGCGGTGTTGGTCCTATGACTATAGCAATGCTCATGAAAAACACCCTTACATCAGCCAAGAAGAAAAATGGTCTGATCTGATTCATAAAAAATAAGTAGAAAATAAGCTGTACAGCAGTCTTCAGATGCTGTACAGCTTTTGTTTTTATCGGTTAATATGATCATTTATGACGTGGCATAATTATATATGTATAGACTGGTAAGCCTTATTTATGCTTCAAGTTCTGCACATATCCTGTCAATGTGTATCTGTGTAGAATTGATTAACGGGACAGTTACATCACCGGGCTTTATCATAAGAGGTATTTCGGTACAGCCGAGAAGAAGAGCATCGCAGCTGTACCTATCTATGTATTTTTGTGCTATTTGTATCATCTTCTGCTTGTCGTCTTTGATTACGATGCCGTTTTCAAGGTTCGGATATATGATACTTCCTAAAGAATCTATATCTTCCCCCGAAGGTGTTATGCACGGGATGCCGCGACTGTTGAGGGCCTTATCATATAAGCCGTTTTTCATCGTAAATGCAGTCGCAAATATAAGGACTTTGTTATACTTTTTTTCTGTTACATAGCTGCAAACAGCATCAATAATGCTGATGACAGGGATACAGGTTTTATCTGCAAACTTATCCCATGCTATATGGGGCGTATTAGATGCTATTGCCGCAAAATCAGCTCCGGCATTTTTCAGATGCTCTGTGCTGTCGATAATAATATCAGCAAGCTCGTTATACTGAGTGTTCTCAACGCATGATACAACTTTGTTCATATTCAGACTGTCTATTACGATCTCAGGATAACAATCTGCACCGTGTTTACTGATCCAGAAATTGATTATTCCGTTATAATAGTCAATTGTAGAAGCCGGGCCGAGTCCCCCGATAATCCCTGCTTTTTTCATGATCAGTTCTCCAGAAGTTTTTGTTTAAGTTTTATCACGTCTATGATGTTTATAATGCCGCTGTCATCCATATCAGCATTTTCTGCCTGTTCATCTGTAAGTTCAGTCAAGTTAAACATATATGAAATGAGTTTTGTAAAGTCAGCTGTGGTAACACTTCCGTTTACATCTACGTCACCCTTGAGAGGTTTGTTGACAGGCGGGGCTTCAGTTATAGGATCAAGACTAGGATTTACATCTTTCCACCATCCCCATGGATCATTTCTGTAGGATGCGCAGCGCTCGTCATTTGTCCAGGTAAATACGTTATCATAAAGATGTCCGTTATCATAGTACCAGTGAGCCATAGCTATGATCTCATCAGGATAGTTCTTGTAATATCCGTCATCCTCACCTGTGTAATTAGCCCAGCCTGTATTGAATGCCTTGAGTGATGCACGTACGACCTGATATCCTTCAAGGTTATAGTCTACTATTGCGCTGCGGACAAAGTGCATAAGTTTTCTTATTCCCATATGATTTGAAATAATGCAGTCATAGAATGTTGATTCAGAAAGTGTATACTGGAACATTTCAGGTACATCGTCTTCCTTCATAAATGTCGGATCACAGCCTAAGAATGCTGTAACAGCCGTCTGCATAGGTCCGTATGCATGAGCGGAACTAACGCCGAAACCATCACCCTGTGCTGTTTCAAGATCACTTCCGTCACCGTTTCCGCCGAGAGTTGATTCACGTGAGGCAAGTCCTAAAAACAAAGCGTAGACTTTTTCACGTTCAGTCTCACCGAATCTGACTTTGATAAGATCCCAGTGTTCATCTACTTCCTTAAAGAGACTGTACTTTACTTCCTGTACGCTCATTTTATGATTTATAGCTCTTATTTCCTGTGTCGAGGCGTTTTCAGGAGTATTTCGTTCACCGTAGTTGAACGGGTTTCCGACGCCTTCCTCCTGAATATTTCTTGACGGATCATGTGCCATTTCTGTAGTATCCTGTGCGGAGACCACTGACTGCGGCTGCAGGATAAAGGCTGAAGAAGCAGCTGATCCTGTAATAGCTGCACAGCATAGAGCAGTTATAATTATTCTTGAATGTTTCATATTATCATCCTTCCAAAGTTATGTCGACTACTGTAAGATATCTCTATATTTAATTATATATATTTACCTGTTGTGTGTCAATATAAACAAATTATTAAGACTGAATAAACTTTACAGTATTAAATTAGCATAAATTCTATATATATTATATTTACAGAAAAAGATAACGTTTACAGCAAGAAAAGAATAATAATAAGCAAGATAGTCCATTGTTATATAATAAGAAATCATGTAATATCTAGTCATGGATCGATTGGGGAATAACAATCATTATATACTATGAAAGGAAGATACTATGGAAAAGATGAAAAGAATAATGTCTGCAGTAACCGGACTTCTTATGGCTTGTACAGCATTGACAGGTATGAATTCAGTAAGCGCTGAAAATGCAGATCAGCATGCAATGGGATGTCTGCCTGTAAATCAGGCTGACCTCGATGAGTTAAAGAGTGAGGTAATGGCAGAAAATCCGGGCAGCAGTCAGACAGAAATAAATGCTGATAATCTGGCTGACATGGTGGATCTTAGTCAGAACAGGTTTTTTCCGGGAATCGGATACCAGACAGGTAATTCATGTACAGCATGGGCAACAACCTATTATCAGTTTACATATGCTGCAAGGCAGGCTTACTATCACAAATACGGTGATTACAGTACTGCGGTCTATTCGCCAGCTTATACCTATAATCTGATAAATAATAATATGGATTCAGGATCAAGTGTCAGTGATGCATACAGGGTACTTACTCACAGAGGCGCATTTACTACTGCTGATTTCCCTGCTGATTCCGACTATCAGTTACTGCCAGGAGATACACAGAAAATGCGTGAAGCCCTGAATCTGAGAATAACAGATTATAATTATACTTCCATTAAGGCAGACAGCAGTTCAGGTACTGACGGAGTGGTAACAGGCAACAAAGATAATGATCTGGATAAGCTCAAGGCATTGCTCAGAGACGGCAAACTTATAGTAACAAGCGGATATTTCCGATATACAACCAAGAAAATTCCCGGATCCGGTGAGTATGCTGCTGTAGAGAACTTAAAGCCAAGGATTGTTACCGAAGATAACGCAGTTGGCCATGCGTTTACTATCGTTGGCTATGATGATAACATTGAATACGATATAAACGGCAACGGCACAATAGAAGAATGTGAAAAGGGCGCATTTAAAATAGCAAACTCATGGGGCAATCAAGCAAGAGAGCACAATAATGGATTCATATGGGTAATGTACGATGCCATAAATAAAGAAAGCTGCTGTGATCACGTTGAAGGATCACTGGTAACTGAGAACGGAAGTTTTGATCGTGCTGGCGCATTTTCAGATAATACTTTCAACTACATTACTGTTGGATATAAGGATGTTAAGCTTACAGCACAGATAGATCTGATAACAACAGATTTTAATTCATTATCCGTAAGACTTTCAAATGAAGAGATGAAGAAGTCGTCCGGATACAGCGTTGATGCTATCAAAAAGGTACTTGTAGAAAATTACTCAGTTAAAGGTAATCGTCCGTTCAGCGGGTCAATTGTCCTTGATGTATCAAGCGGATTATCTTTTGAAAAGCTTGAAGACAGATATTTTACAGGCAAGATATATGATGTGTTTGTAGGTCCTTTCAGAGCGTACAGGCTTAACAGTCCGGCATGTACAGCGATTGAGAATATAAGCATTTCTGATAACTGCGGAAATATACTGGCACAGGATCATGTAGGAGAAATAAGTGATTTCTGCAGCAATATCAATGACTTTGCCAATAAGGAACATACCAGCAGTCTGTATATAGACTACAAAGTGGGTGATGTTAATTTTGATCACAGCTTCGACAGTGCTGACGTTGCAATGATAAATGAATATCTGAGCGGCAGCCGTGAGTTCTCAAATCTTCAGAAAGATATGAGTATGATCGATTTTAACTGCGACAGGGTGATCGATAATAATGATGTACAGGAACTGACCGAATATATCCAGGCAAGACTTGATGCAGCAGGTAAGGACAGTGTTGTTCAGTCGGATACCAGTGTAAGACCTGAAAGCTTTGTTATGCATGATATTGATGGTGACTCAGATCTGGATATGCAGGATGCGGCTGTTTTTCAGGCAGCAGCAGGAGTATAATAACAGGTAAATTATTCCATAATACAGCTGCAGATATCGTGATAACTTATCTGCATATCATTTATCAATATTCATCAAGATATAAATTGAAAGGAAAAAAGTATGAAAAAGATGAAAAGAATAATGTCTGCCGTTACAGGCCTTTTAATGGCTTGTACTGCATTTACCGGTATAAATTCTGTAAACGCTGAAAATGCACAGCAGCATGCAATGGGATGTCTTCCTGCAACTCAGGAGGATCTGGATGAGCTTAAGAGTGAGGTAATGGCAGAAAATCCGGGCAGCAGTCAGACAGAAATAAATGCTGATAATCTGGCTGACATGGTGGATCTTAGTCAGAACAGGTTTTTTCCGGGAATCGGATACCAGACAGGTAATTCATGTACAGCATGGGCAACAACCTATTATCAGTTTACATATGCTGCAAGGCAGGCTTACTATCACAAATACGGTGATTACAGTACTGCGGTCTATTCGCCAGCTTATACCTATAATCTGATAAATAATAATATGGATTCAGGATCAAGTGTCAGTGATGCATACAGGGTACTTACTCACAGAGGCGCATTTACTACTGCTGATTTCCCTGCTGATTCCGACTATCAGTTACTGCCAGGAGATACACAGAAAATGCGTGAAGCCCTGAATCTGAGAATAACAGATTATAATTATACTTCCATTAAGGCAGACAGCAGTTCAGGTACTGACGGAGTGGTAACAGGCAACAAAGATAATGATCTGGATAAGCTCAAGGCATTGCTCAGAGACGGCAAACTTATAGTAACAAGCGGATATTTCCGATATACAACCAAGAAAATTCCCGGATCCGGTGAGTATGCTGCTGTAGAGAACTTAAAGCCAAGGATTGTTACCGAAGATAACGCAGTTGGCCATGCGTTTACTATCGTTGGCTATGATGATAACATTGAATACGATATAAACGGCAACGGCACAATAGAAGAATGTGAAAAGGGCGCATTTAAAATAGCAAACTCATGGGGCAATCAAGCAAGAGAGCACAATAATGGATTCATATGGGTAATGTACGATGCCATAAATAAAGAAAGCTGCTGTGATCACGTTGAAGGATCACTGGTAACTGAGAACGGAAGTTTTGATCGTGCTGGCGCATTTTCAGATAATACTTTCAACTACATTACTGTTGGATATAAGGATGTTAAGCTTACAGCACAGATAGATCTGATAACAACAGATTTTAACTCATTTTTCTTAAGAATTGCAAATGATCAGATCAGGAAGTCAGTCGGATATAAGGCTGATGCTGTCAAAAAAATACTTGTTGAACATAATGAATTCAAAAGGGATCATCCGTTCAGCGGGTCTGTTGTTCTTGATATTTCAAGCGGATTATCTTTTGATAAGCTTGAAGACAGATATTTCACAGATATAAATTATGATATGTTTATCGGTCCATACAGATCAGGTAAGCTAAAAAGCCCGGCCTATACAGCAGTAGAAAATGTAAGCATTACTGACAACAACGGAACAGTTCTGGCCCAGGAGCATATAGGCGATATCAGTAAATTCGGTGAAAATATCCAGGACTTTGCTAATAAAGATTATCGTATTACAGTTTATGTTGACTACAAAATAGGCGATGTTAATTATGATCACGGCTTTGACAGTGCAGATGTTGCAATGATAAATGAATATCTGAGCGGCAGTCGTGAGTTTTCAAATCTTCAGAAAGATATGAGCATGCTTGATTTTAACGGCGACAGGACGGTCGATAATAATGATGTACAGGAACTGACTGAATATATCCAGGCAAGACTTGCAGCAGCAGGAAAGGACAGCGTTGTTCAGTCGGATACCGGTGTAAGACCTGAAAGCTTTGTTATGCATGATATTGATGGTGACTCAGATCTGGATATGCAGGATGCGGCTGTTTTTCAGTCAGCAGCAGGAGTATAGTAACAGGTAATTTATTCTGATTATACAGCTGCAGATATCCTGATAACTGATCTGCAGCTGAATCATTTTTCAGACAATTCTTGACAATCCTTAGTAATCAGAATATAATATAAAAATGGAAATTATTAAAAAAACTTACCCAAAAATACTCATAGGTGTTGCTTTATCTGCAGCAGCAATACTATCAGCTGTATTTGCAGCTGTTTACTGTAATAAAAGCAACGATAAATATGAACAGACAGACTTTGAATATCATTTTCAGGTATTTGTACGAAATCAGGATGAGCAGTGTACTGATTTATTTAAAAGAGGTATCGAAGATGCGTCTTTGGAATACAAGGTGTGTACAGAAGTAATGCAGTTTAATGACTACTCTGAGGAGCTGTACAGGGCAGTTATGTGTGCGGCATATGCCGGAATAGATGCAGTTGCACTGGAACCGGATAACTCATCGCAGCTCAGTTATGCAGTTGCCCGGGCCCGGGAATACGGGACTCAGGTAGTTTTATATCTTTCAGATAATGACAGATATAAAGAACTGCTGCAGACAGATCCTTTTTATAATATAGCCAGGTCAGCTGCTGTCGCTTTTGCAGAGTCAGACAGAAAACCAGGGAAGACAGCAGTGGTTCTCAGAGGAACGCAAAATCCTGATTCAATGAGTCTGAGGGCAATCAGAGATGTTTTTAAATTGCATGAAGGGCTGGATACAGACTATATCTGGTATGTTGACTCAGCTACAGTTGAGATAGACAAGCTGACACGGGATATAGTTGACAGCAGTTCGATGATAAGCGGAATAATCTGCCTGGACGAGAAAAGTACACCTGTAATTGCATCAAGTCTTATAAATATAAACCGGATAAATGATATTACAATAGTTGGCTATGGTTATGGCCCACAGACAATGAAGTATATTGAAGATGGTGTAATAAATGCATCCGTATCATCTGATATGTATGAGGCAGGACGGTCGGTTGTGACAGATATGTACTGCAGTGCTGCAGGCATCAGTGCATATGAGAAAACCTCAGTAAATGTTACAACAGTAAAAAAGCAGGTGATGAAGTGAGGTCAGAAAGATTTTTATTCAGACCTGTGCTTCTGTCATTGTTTACAGCTGTAGCAGTAGCGGCCGTATGGGTATATACGAGCATGTCACAAAATATGCTTGTCAATGAGATGTCAGGCATGCTTTATAAAACCAACATCATGACTCAGCTGTACATAGAAATAAATTCAATGCAGGATATACTGGGCGAATATATTTCGGTATCATCTACTGACAGCAGAAACGCATACTATAAAAGCCAGAAGCAGATCGAAAAATATTCGCATATACTTTCAGACATAAATAAATCGGATTCCTATGAAGTAAAAATTGAAAATATCTGTGCTATGGCAGACAGCTATTGTGAGCGTTGTGATGAAATAATAGATGCCAAGATCTGCATGGATACTCAAAGCTATCTGAGCGGATTCAATGAGACGCAGCAGCAGAGCAGCATCACGGTCAGCTATATCAAATATGTTGTTGCCATGATGCTTGAAAATGCTGATAAATATAAAGAAATAACAGCAAGAAAACAGGCGCAGAACAGGCTTAACTATATTATACTTGCCTCATCAGCAGCTTTTGTTGCGGTAAGTGTGGTGATCAGTGTAAAAAAATATACACTGGATCTTAAAAACAAGTCCGAAATTGAGCGCCAGCTTCATGAACAGGAAATCAAAACGCTTAAAATGGAAAATGCACTTCATGAAAGTGATCTGCTTGCACTTCAGTCACAGATGAATCCTCATTTTATCTTTAATACGATTAATATAGGAGCAAAGCTTGCAATGCTGAACTCAGACAATGAAACATGTGAATATCTTGAAAACGCGGCAGATGTATTCAGATATAATCTGAAAGGAACAAATCCTGATACCACACTCAGGGAAGAGCTTGAAAATGTCAAAGCATATATCTATATAATGAAGATCCGCTTCGGAGACCTGTTTTCTTTCAGCCTCCAGGCAGATGAAAGTGCACTCGAATGCAGGGTGCCCAGAATGTCTTTGCAGCCTCTCATTGAAAATGCATATATTCATGGGATCAGCAGTCTTGAGAGCGGCGGCTTTATACGGCTGAGTGTCTGCAGGGATGACGATGTTATAACAGTACAGGTCGCCAATAACGGAAAAGGAATGAGCAGTGAAATTATACGCAGTATTATGTGCAGGTCCTCTGATATAAAGTCAACAGGAAAAAACCATACGACAGGACTTGGACTGAGGAATGTAATAGAAAGAATGAGACTTTTTTATAATACTGATGATGTAATAAGCATAGACTGCAGTGACGGACTGACAGTAATAAGCTTAAAGTACCGAAAGGAGAATGAATGTGTACAGGATACTGGTAGCAGATGATGAACCGCTTGAGGTCAGATCTCTGATATATATTCTTTCTTCGCGCATGAGTGGGATCTTTGAGTCAATCGAATCGGCTTATACAGGGTCAGAGGCTCTGGAAAAATGCCGCATATCAAGGCCCGATATAGTACTTATGGATATCAATATGCCGGGACTCAACGGACTCGATGCTATAAAGGAAATTAAAAAGATAAACGCTGGGACAGAGTTTATCATAACCACTGCATATGATTATTTTGAATATGCTGCGGATGCGATAAGACTTGAAGTCAGGGATTATCTGCTTAAGCCTGTAAGGGCTGCCACCCTTATATCATGTGTGAACAAATCGATACAGAAAATAGATATGATAAGAAATTCAGATATAAGGAAAAAGGAACTTGAGCAAAGATATAATGAGGCAGCAAAAGAATTGTCGGGTATCAGGAAAATGATATCAGGTCTGACCCCGGACAACAGGACAGAAAAAAACGATGACTGCAGCATTATTATAAATAAGGCAATGCAGTACATGGAAAAATATTACTCAAAGGATATAACACTTGATGATATTTCAAGGTATGTGAATCTGAGTTCGTCTTATTTCAGCCATATGTACAAGGCCCAGACGGGTACATCATTTATAGACAGTCTTATTAATTTAAGGATCATGAAAGCCAAGGAATTTATTATGACCTCTGAAATGTCAATAAAGGAAATCTCGGTTAGTGTCGGATACTATGATCAGAACTACTTTTCAAAGCTGTTTCGAAAGATGACAGGATTTTCTCCGAGTGAATATAAAACCACTCTCAGAAATATGACAGCCGGAGAAGTGTAGATGAAGAAAATATTTATTTTAGCATCGATTATATTCATTATATCCTTTTGTGCGTGCCGGGAAGTGAAGCATACAGATAATAAGGAAACCATCTGTATCGGTTTTTCAATGGCTACACTTAATGAGGACAGATGGGTAAGTGACAGGGACTTCATGAGACAAAAAGCCGAGGAAAGAGGCTGCGATATTATCATAACAAATGCAAACGGAGATCCGGATGAGCAGTATGATGATGTTGCAGGTCTGGTAGATCAGGGGATAGATGTCCTCGTATATGCTCCGCAGGATTTTTCCCGGGCCTCAGAATGTGTAAGCTATGCTAAAAAAAGAGGGGTCCCGGTTATTTCCTATGACAGACTTGCAGGCGACAGTGATTTAGATGCTTACATTTCCTTTGACAGTTACAAAACAGGACGCATACAGGCACAGGAATTGCTGAAGTATGCAACGTCAGGACGGTTTCTGATAATATGCGGACCTGAAACAGACAGAAACAGCGGATTTTTGTATGATGGAGTAGCGGACGTGCTGAATGAAGAAAACACTGCCGCAGCTGATGTTCTTACAGTTAAACAGTGGAGAAAAGAAGAAGCATATGATATGGTCCTTGACAGGCTGTCACAGAAGGATAATGACATAAAAGCGGTTATTGCAGCTAATGATTCACTTGCGTGGGGAGCTGTAAACGCAGCAGCAGTGCTCGGATTATCCGGCAAAATATTTGTAGCCGGTCAGGATGCGGATCTCAGCGCGTGTAAGCGTATAGAAGATAATACACAGACACTGACAATATATAAACCTGTTGATGAGCTGGCACGAAGGACTGTGGACATATGCATAAAACTGGCCTGCGGTATGGACTTCGGATATGACAAGCTTATTGATAACGGAAAGAAAGAGGTTCCGGGCATTCTGCTTGATGTATATTGTGTGGATGCCAGTAATGTAAAAGATATAATTGAAAAGAAGAAGAGAAATTATGAAAGCAAATATGATCTCTGTTCATAATTTCCCGGTACTGACCATATAGGACAGATTTTATACAAAAAAATAAAAGCTGCAGAAACTTACCTGTCTTCTGCAGCTTTTGTCAGTTTATATTAGATACCGGTATAACTCAGATCATATAAAATAAGAATTATTTAACTGTTGTCATCTTCATTGTAAGGAATGTCGATTATATCAGGACGGGTTCCGGTATTAGACATATTGTATATTTGTCTGATAAGAAAAAAGTCTGAGATAAATCTGATTATCCCGTTTATTACAAGGGCAATTCCTATAAATCTTATAACAGTCATAAGTGAACTGAACGGATTGATAACGAGACACAGACCGACCAGAAGCCCTGCTATATTGAGTATAAGCGCCAGGAGCCATTTATCAACGCCGTTTTTCTTCTGCAGCAGTGCAAGTTTTATTTTGGATATACTCTGAACTCCGATTGTAAGTCCGACTATGAGCGGGATAAGTCTTGTGAGAAATGATTTTGCAAAGAAGAAGATAAAGCACAGGACAGCACCGGCAAGTCCCTGAAACATTTCAAACTTTGAACTGATTCCGAATTTTTTTGTACTGAAGTACTGTATAAAACTTATAGCAGCCCATAAGAGGCTGACAATACCAAGAATATTGCAGACAGCATTAGTAGAAAAGGACGGGTTGACTATAAGAACAATTCCAAGTATTATGTTTACCGCTGTAACAAAATCGATCGATAAATGATATCTTTTCATAAAAGTCCTCCTTTATATACTCCTGTTATCAGGGCATGCTCTATGCTGCAGATAACACTGATTTAATTTTAAATCAACAAAGTAAAAAAGTCAAATATATTTTATGAAAAAATACTGTCAATATGCAAAAGAATGTATAATTTTAATTGACAGGACGGTTTACAGATTCAAGCTCTCCGTTTAAATCATTATCATCCGGATTCATGCCTGACGGTGAAACAACAGAGTTGTCGCCTCCTGAAGGTGAATTCCTGCTGTCAGTATTAACACCGCTGTATTCAAAAGCAGGAAAGACCATTTTTTTGAGAACAAATTTTGTTTCACCATCATAGTTCTTCATAACAATATAATCTGAGATCTGATCGGCAGAAATATAATCAGGCATCATATAATAAGGAATGATAAATTTGAGTGAGTTATTTTCATCATCAGTATAAATTACATTTTCACAGCTGTAAAAAGATTCATAGTTGCTTTCTACGTAAAATGTCTCATCGGTAGACATATCACTGAGTTGAATGTAATTATCAAAATCTTCGTTATAAATACTATTTACAAATCCCTGACCCTGCTCAACGATGTAGTAAGTCTGGCTGTTTTTATTATAAAGACATTTTATATCATCGTTCTCATAGCAGCGTTCAGCTACGTTATAAGCAGTTTCCTCATAGACAGGACCAGTACGGTTTACTGATACAACAAAACAGATGAAACATATAACTACCGTTCCAAGTGCAGCTGCAGCAACAACTCGTTTTCTGACCAGGCGCTTTCTTTTTCTTTTGCATGGAGCCTGTGCAGGCTGCGGTGTGCAGTTACTGTAATTCTGGTAGTTCACCGGTGCCCTGAAGCTGTCCTGTGTCTTTAATTTTACTGAAGGTGCAGGCTGAGTATTCCCCGGATATATTTCATTACGAGGGTATACATCATCTTTTCTGAGACTGATCGTTTTCCTTTGAGCAGGTGAATCTTTCAGAAGCTCATCAAGTGATACATTAAATCTTTCACTTATAAAAATTAGTTTATCTATTTCAGGATAACCATGACCGCGTTCCCACTTGGATACTGATTGTCTTGATACATTAAGCATTTCTGCAAACTGGTCCTGGGAAAGCTCATTAATTCTTCGGATCTCCTGCAGTTTTTCCTTTAGTGCCATAAATTTATCCCCTTTCTTTTGTTTACTTCATCATAGCACAGCCAACTATAAAATGCAATAAACTAAAAGTTGTCATGTTAAAAAAATATCTGAATTATTTTAAGAAGCTGTGTGCAACCAGAAGTTTACACAGCTTTTCTTAAAATAAATAAAGTGCGTTAAATGTCAGGATAACTGTTGAATATAAAGATTTCATAAAATGCACAGCAAAAGACTATAAGTATATTGACAACAGTAAAATACTGGAATATAATAAATAATGGTATTTTTTTAAAATTAAAAGCGAATAAATTGTTATAATAATAATATCAGCTTAAAACTCCTGTTTAAGGCCGCATAAACCTGCTGTGCACGGTATAGAGAAGCATTATATCCTTTTATGTGAACTGAGCTGCTATAATAAATATTTATTGACAATTCATACGAATTTGATATAATAATAATGTATGTTCTAAAAATATATTAAAATAAGTCGGAGGTTCACATTGCTTAATAAATACGAAGAAAAAATGATCGAAAGTCTTAAGAATGTGCTTGGCGGAGAGCAGAAGGCTTTTTCGTATCATCAGGAAAACGGTAAAAAAAATTCTACCCCGTACGGCGATATTGATATACTATTTGCAAAAAGCAGTCCTTCTAAGGGATATCTTACAGCTTCAACCCTTGGCATGGTGAACAGAACAACTGGTTACAAGGATAAAAATTCACAGAAGGAAATCAGAGCTGAGCTTATTATGAGCAGCTACGGCGGAAGCGATCTGATCGGAAAGATACTATCTACAGCTGCAATAGGAATTTGCGACAATGGTATACAGTACGGATATGGAACACTTCTAAAAGGAATACTTGAAGGTTATCTCCCGAACTCTGATATGAAGCATCTGTTTCTGATGCTGCCTCCTCCGATATGGAGCGATAAATTCAAAGTTATTGACTGTGAGGACAGCATAGTAGTATTTCTGTATGCACTGCCTATATCAGATGCTGAAAAAGAATATATGGCTGAACATGGAATTGATGAACTTCAGAACCATTTTGTTCAGGAAAATATAGACATGTTTGATCTTAACAGAAAGTCAGTACTATAATCTTTATAAATTTAGTTAGGAGTTTTTTTTATGAAATGGCGTGGAGTTAATGAATTAAGAGAAGAGTTTCTCTCATTTTTTGAAAGCAAGTCACATACAAGAATGGCAAGTGCACCGCTTATACCCCAGGGTGATAACAGTCTTCTGCTTATAAATTCCGGTATGGCGCCGCTTAAAAAGTTTTTCCTCGGACAGGCTGTTCCTCCGAATAAAAGAGTTACAACTTGTCAGAAATGTATCCGTACACCTGATATCGAAAGAGTAGGCAAGACAGCACGTCATGGTACATACTTTGAGATGCTGGGTAACTTTTCTTTCGGTGATTATTTTAAAAACGAAGCTACGCAATGGGCTTGGGAATTCTTCACAAAGGTTCTTGAACTGCCTGTTGACAAGCTTTATATATCCGTTTACGAGGATGATGATGAGGCTTTTGACATCTGGACAAAGAAGATAGGTGTTGATCCTTCTCATATGGTCAGACTCGGTAAGGAAGATAACTTCTGGGAACATGGTTCAGGCCCATGCGGTCCTTGTTCTGAGATATACTTCGACAGAGGCGACGAAAAGGGCTGCGGTTCACCTGACTGTCATGTAGGCTGTGAATGTGACAGATTTGTTGAGGTATGGAACCTTGTATTTTCACAGTTTGACAGTGACGGAAACGGTCATTACGAGAGAATGGCAAAGCCTAATATAGATACAGGTATGGGACTTGAAAGACTTGCATGTGTAATGCAGGGAGTTGATAACCTGTTTGAGGTCGATACAGTACAGAATATTATGAAGCATATCTGCTCAATTGCAGGTGTTGAATATAAAAAAGATCATAAGACTGATGTTTCACTGCGAGTAATAACAGACCACATAAGAAGTACTACATTTATGGTAGGCGATGGTGTTATGCCGTCAAATGAAGGAAGAGGATATGTTCTCAGAAGACTCACGAGACGTGCTGCACGTCACGGAAGACTCATCGGAATCACAAAGCCTTTCCTTAATGAAGTATGTGAAACAGTAATCAGGGAAAATGAATCTGCTTATCCTGAACTCAGGGAAAAGGCAGAATACATCAAGAAGGTAATTCTTGTTGAAGAAGAAAATTTTGCAAAGACAGTAGACAAGGGCCTTGAACTGCTTGATGAATTTATCGCTGCAACAAAGGGCGGCGTTCTCAGCGGTGAGGATGCATTCAAGTTAAGTGATACATTCGGATTCCCTATAGATCTTACAATAGAAATTGCTGCTGAAAAAGGCCTTGAGGTCGATACTGACAAGTATAACGAGCTTGTTGCAAAACAGCGTGAACTTGCAAGAGCAGACCATATAGCAAAGGCAAGCTCTTCATGGGCAGACAACAGCATAAAGATAACTTATCCGAAAACTGAATTTACAGGATACAGGACACTGAATGATCAGGCTGAGATACTTGCTGTATATAAGGGAACGCAGGAAGTTGAATCAGCAGGTGAAGGAGACAGCGTTGTTGTACTTCTTGACAAAACGCCTTTCTACGGTGAGAGCGGCGGACAGACAGGAGACTGCGGTGTTATTACAGGTACTGATGCAGTATTCAATGTTGATTCTACTGCAAAGACAGATGATAAGCATTTCCTGCATATCGGAACTGTTGAAAGAGGTACTCTCAGAAAAGGTGATAAGGTTACAGCACAGGTCAATGAAGATGTCCGCAAGGCTACAATGAGAAATCATACCTGCGCTCATATACTTCAGGCTGCCCTCAGGGAGATCATCGGAACTCATGTTCACCAGGCAGGTCAGCTTGTCAACAGTGAAAGATGCCGTTTTGACTTCTCTCACTTCAGCGCACTTACTGCTGATGAACTTTCACAGGTTGAGAAAAGAGTGAATGAGATCATTCTCTCAGCAGTTAATGTTACTACACAGGAAATGCCTATTGAAGAAGCAAAGAAACTCGGTGCTATGGCACTGTTCGGTGAGAAGTACGGTGACGTTGTAAGGGTTGTTAAGGCAGGAGACTTCTCAGTAGAATTCTGCGGCGGTACTCATGTTGACAATACAGCTAAAATCGGACTGTTCAAGATCATTTCTGAAAACTCTGTAGCTGCAGGCGTAAGACGTATAGAAGCTGTTACAGGTTCTGCTGTTCTTGATCTTATGAATGAAAATATAAACACTATCAATCAGGCAGCTGCAGCACTCAAGGCACCAAATGCCGGAGAGCTCGTTGCAAAGTGCACATCACTCATGAGCGAATACAAGGCACTTGAAAAGGAAATGCTCAGGGTAAGTGAAGAATCTGCTATGATGAAGATACAGTCATTTGCAGACAATGCTTCCGAGGTAAAAGGAATCAGCGTTATAGCAGGCAAGGTAAGCGGAGTAAAGAACGACATTCTCAGAACTATGGGTGACAGACTTCGCGACAAGTCAGAACTTGTTGTTGCAGTACTCGCAGGTACAGGCAGGGACAGCGGTTCACTGGCAGTTTCATGCTCAAAGGCTGCTGTAGAAAAGGGCGCTCATGCAGGAAAGATCGCCAAGGAGATATCAGCACTTACAGGCGGCAAGGGCGGCGGACGTCCTGACAGCGCTATGGCAGGTATCGGTGACGTTTCCAGGATCGATGAAGCACTTGCAAAAGCATCAGAAATAATTGGTTCAATGATAAAATAAATATTATGTCTGCCGGGGCAGGAGCTTTTCCTGCCCGGACAGATTTTAAGCTATGATGGAGGACTGGATATGGATTGTCTGTTTTGTAAAATAGCCGCAGGTGAGATACCTTCCAAGAAGGTATATGAAGATGATCAGGTTTATGCATTTTATGATATTAATCCGATCGCACCAGTACATTTTCTTGTAATTCCGAAGCAGCATATTTCGGGTGCAGCAGCAGTTACAGCTGAAAATTCAGCTGTTGTAGCACATATTTTTGAAGTTATTGCGAAACTTGCTGATGAGATGAAACTCACAGATGGTTTCAGGGTAATAACAAATAACGGAGACGATGCTGGTCAGAGTGTCAAGCATCTTCATTTTCACGTAATAGCAGGAAGAAAATTCGGCTGGGATGGCGACAACGCAGGTTAATAAAGGAATGGTGGAATATAAATGTCACAAAAGTATACACTTCACGTAGCAGGACTGACCAGAGAACTTACTCTTTGTCCTGTCAGCGATAAACTGGAAATAGCAGCTTTTATTATGTTTTCTGATGTTGAACTGACTGTAAAATGTGCTCAGGAGCTTCTTAAAAAGCTTCCGGAGTTTGATGTTGTACTCACTTCTGAAGCTAAGGGAATACCTCTGGCCTATGAGCTTGCACGTCAGACATCAAAGACATATGTTGTTGCCAGAAAATCTGTTAAACTGTATATGAATAACCCGATAAGTGCAGCAGTAAAGTCTATAACAACTGCAGCATCACAGATGCTGTATATCGATGAGGATAAGGCTGCAATGCTCAGAGGAAAAAGAGTTCTTATAGCTGATGATGTTATAAGTACAGGTGAATCTCTGGCAGCTCTTAAACAGCTTGCAGTAAATGCAGGTGCTGATATATGCTGCAGCTGTGCAGTGCTTGCTGAGGGAGACGCTGCAGACAGGGACGATATCGTATATCTTGAAAAGCTTCCTCTGTTTTTTAAGTAGACATTTTTAACGTCACCGAAAGGAATATATAAATGAAGCGAAAAATGGTGCATATAGGATTTTCTTATATTTCAGGATTGTTTTTCGCTTCATTTTTTAATTTTGCAGCCCAGATTCCTTTTTTACTTATCCTTTCATTTGCATTTGCGGTATTTTTATGTATCAGAAAGCCCGGTGCAGTCTGTACGCTTGTATGGGTATGTTCGTTTCTGACTGGTTTCGGATTGTACAAAGCATATGATACATTTGTCTATGACAAAATATCAGCATTTGCATCAGGTGAGATAAGCTTTGCCGGGAAGATCACGCAGATCGATGATTTTTCTGCTGACAGTTCGTCATACCGTGTCAGAGGCAGGATCAACGGTATTCAGCGTGCAGAGATAATTTTCTATACTGACAGTATGGAATGCTCGAGAGGCGACTTTATTTCTTTTTCCGCCAAAGCTCAGGAATTTGAAAATACCTACCTGTTTGCACAGAAGGATTATTATATGTCAGAAGGTATTTTTCTGAAGGCATATGACGGATATGATATACAGATAACCAGAAATGATTCTTTTTCACTGATATCGGTCATACAAGACTACAGGGACAAAATAACTGCAAAAATACGGTCGGTCCTCCCCGGAGAAAACGGGGCACTGATCACAGCTATGCTGGTCGGGCAGAAGGATGGTCTTGATGAAGATACACAGACTCTTCTTTACAGATGCGGAATAGGACATGCTATGGCTGTTTCCGGGATGCATCTTGCAGTGGCCGCGGCAGTTATCTGCGCACTGACAAAGCGCATTTATATGCGCAGAAGTCTGCGGTTCATATTAATGGAATCAGGTATCATACTGTTTGTTATTTTTTCAGGAATGTCGGTATCTGTTGTCAGATCTGCAGTAATGATCACACTTGTATATGGTGCATGCATATTCGGGCGAAAACCTGATCCCCTCAATTCCCTTTGCCTTGCAGCAGTTATTCTGTCATTGTTCAATCCTTTTATAATACATAATGTATCATTTTTACTGTCGTGGGCAGGAACATTCGGTGTGACAGTTTTTGCACCGTACATGACATCAGACATCGATGACAGATTTATATGGGGAAAAATAAAAAAATATGCTGCAAATGTATTTTGTATCAGCGCATCGGTTTTTCCGTTTTCAGTTATGTATTTTGATGAGATCTCTGCTGTTTCACTTCTGTCTGATCTGATCATCATGCCGCTGTGTATATGTGTGCTTGTGTGCGGACTGATAGTATCACTGACAGGAGGGGCAGGATTTATATTAAGTCCTGTACTGATCATTGGTGCAGGTTCAGCATCACTTATCATTAAACTGTCTGACTTTCTTGGAAGGTTCAGACTGTCGTACATAGCCTCCGGGTATGTGTATATGGTACCGCTTGTTATTATTCTGAGTATATTCGTTGTTATTACTGCGCTCATGCTTAAAAAGCCTTACTATACTGCATGGAGTATAGTATTGTCAGCAGCGGTTTTATGTATATCAGGAATAATAAGCAGTTATGCAGACAGGGATAACCTGATGATTTATATGCTGGGTGATGAAAAATCTTCGGTTATGGCAGTTTCGCATGGCAATAATACAGATGTTATTGATCTTACAGGTAATAAAAATGATCCCAGATATGCATCAAAGCTCTGCAGAGGTTATGGTCTTTATGAAATCAATTCACTCAGTATCCCTCGTAATGCATATGCATCAGCTGTTTCATATGACAGACACCTGTCGCTTACCAGGGTAAGGCATGTGTATCTGCCGGAAGGTACATTTATGCATGATGATCAGCTTATCTGCGGCTGCAGGCCGGAATATACTGACTTCAGTGATGTCTGCTTCATATACGGAGATTATACCGCTGCATTCACTGAAGATCATACAGTCAGTATAGACTTCGGAGGGCACAGTATAGACTGTTCACCGTCAAGAGCGGAATTTGACTCAGAATATCCTGTTGATGTTTGCGACAGTGTCATCAGAATAAACAAAGAAGGAAAAATCAGTATAAGAAGTCTTGTGAAAGGAAAATGCACTCTATGGGAACACTCACAGAAACTCAGCTGACAGCACACATAAAAGGTGAGAAGCCGGCAGGTCTGTATTATTTCTACGGGTCAGATACAGCGTCAGTAGCAAAATATGCTGAAGCTGTAAAGGTAAAAGTACTTGGAAAGGGCTATACCTCGTCAGATTTTACAAAGTATGACGGGAAGGGCTTTTCTGTAAGTGATTTTATTGACACAGCGCAGATGTTCTCAATGTGCAGTGATTATAATTTTATTGCAGTAAATGATCTGAATGCCGATGAACTTGGTGCGGATGAACTTAAAATGCTGATCAAAGCACTTGAGAGCATCGCAAGTGAAACGGTCGTGCTTATATATATTACCGGGTTTGATGTTAAAAACGGAAAGAAGACACCCGGTGCTAAAAATAAAAAGATCATAGATGCAGCAGGCAAAAACGGAATAGTTTATGAGGCAATGATAAAAAAGCCTGCAGAGCTGTCAAAGTATATAATGGATCTTGTAAAAAATAATGGCTGCATCATAAGCCGCCAGGATGCACAGCTTATTGCAGAGAGATGCCACAGCGATACACTTGCGGTTATTAATCAGACTGATATGCTTTGTTCATATGCTCAGGGAAGTGAAATAACTGCTCAGATGATCGAAGCCATGGTACCGGCCGCACTTGATACAAACGCCTTTGCTCTTGCATCAGCAGTTACATCTTTCAATACCAGGTCAGCGCTCAGGATCCTTGACGAACTGATGCTTGAAAGAACGGAAGCAGTTGTGATAATATCTGCTCTGTCTTCAGCGTTTATCGATCTGTACAGAGCAAGGACTGCAATAGAAAAATCCCTGAGCGATTCGGATATGGCATCTGATTTTAATTACAGGGGCCGCGAGTTTGTTGTCAGAAATGCTTTCAGAGATGCATCTAAAACATCTCTGAATCATCTGCGCAGATGTCTTTTGATCTTAAGGAATGCGGATGCCCAGTGTAAGTCAACGAGACTTGATCAGAAAACAATTATAGAAAAAGCGGTTATTACAATGCTTTCATATAAAGATTAAATTAAAATACGGCAGGTGAAAAAACCATTGCTATCGACAGATATGGCTATTATAGTTGAGGGAAAGTATGATAAAATAAAGTTATCTTCAATAATTGACGCAGTAATAATCGTGACAAATGGATTCAGCGTGTTTAAGGACAAGGAAAAACTCAGTCTTATAAGATTTTATGCCAGAGAAACCGGGATAATTATCATGACAGATTCTGACAGTGCCGGTTTTAAAATAAGAAACTATATAAAAGGGTCTGTTCATGACCCTAAGATATACAACGTCTATATCCCTGATGTATTCGGTAAGGAAAAAAGAAAGCTTAAGCCCTCAAGTGAGGGAAAACTCGGTGTAGAGGGAATTGAAAAACAGCTTATCATCGAGGCGTTCAACCGCAGCGGCGTGCTGCTCGGAGAAAAAGATCCGGTTGACGAGAAAGACGCAATTGTCAAAGCTGATCTTGTTGAACTTGGTTTATCAGGCGGGACGGACAGCTCAGCCAGACGTCAGGAGCTTCTCAGGAGCCTGAACCTTCCGGAAAAACTTTCGGCAAACGGGCTGCTAGAGGTTCTCAATACAATAACAACACGTAAAGGACTTAAGGAATTACTAAAAAGCGAGGGAGATTGATAAATGGTATTCTCGAGCCTTATATTTATATATTTTTTTCTGCCCGTTATGTTTCTGGTTTATATAGTCAGTAAGCCTAAGACAAGAAATTTCGTTCTGCTTGTTTTTGGCCTGCTGTTTTATGCATGGGGCGAACCGGTTTACATCTATGTAATGCTTATATCATCATTTGTTGACTATTATGCCGGTTTGTATATGAGCCGGACCAAAAATCAGTACAAACGAAGAACATCGCTGATCATCTCCATGGTAGTTGACCTGGGATTTCTTTTCGTATTCAAGTACAGCGGTTTCGTTGTCAATATAGTAAACAGCTGCTTCGGAACTTCTTTTAATGTACCTGATCTTCCACTTCCGATAGGAATTTCATTTTATACATTCCAGAGTATGTCCTATACAATAGATATATATCAGAACAAGGTAAAGGTACAGAAAAACTTTCTGGATTATCTGACATATGTTTCACTGTTCCCTCAGCTTGTAGCAGGTCCTATAGTACGGTATGAGGACGTACAGTACGAACTGACGAACAGAAAGGTAAACGCTGAGGGAGTTGGAGAAGGTGTAGGCAGATTTATCAAAGGCTTATGTAAAAAGGTTCTTCTGGCAAACAACATAGGCGTCTTATGGGCTCAGGTAAAGGCCATGGATTACTCAGAGATATCTGCAGTAACTGCGTGGATGGGCATTCTTGCGTTTACTTTCCAGATCTACTTTGACTTTTCAGGTTACTCAGATATGGCAATAGGACTCGGAAAAATGCTTGGATTCAACTTCCCGGAAAACTTTGACCATCCTTATATGTCAAAGAGCATATCAGAATTCTGGCGCAGATGGCACATGACGCTTGGCGGCTGGTTCAGATCATATGTTTATATTCCACTGGGAGGAAACAGATGCGGAAAAGCTAAAACACTCAGAAATCTTGCTGTTGTCTGGTTTCTGACAGGATTATGGCACGGTGCCAGCTGGAATTTTATTATCTGGGGTCTGTTTTACGGAGCCCTGATCATAGCAGAACGTCTCGGATTTGCAAAAGTACTGCAGAAAATACCGCCGGCACTAAGTACGGCTTATACTTTCCTGATGGTAGTGATAGGATGGGTGTTCTTTGACACAGAAAATATAGCGGATGCCTTCAGATATCTTAAAGCAATGTTCTTTACGACAGATCTGTGTGATTCACTGGCGCTGTATCAGTTCAAATCATTTATTCTTATTTTTATTCTCTGTATATTTGCGGCAACGGATATCTGGACAAGGCTTATAAACAATGTGCACAGCAGACAGTCAGACGGAAGACTTTTTATGTACGCCGTACCGGCTGTTCAGGTTGCCATGCTTTTTCTTTGTACCTGTTATCTTGTTGATTCTACCTATAATCCGTTTCTGTATTTTAATTTTTAAGTTTTGCTGTCTGAGAGAGGATGAGAAATTTGAAGAAAAAGCAGCACATAATCTCTACGATCTTATTTCTGATTATCATTTTTGTTTTTCCGGTAACTCTGCTGGTATCTAAAAAAACGGAGTTTTCGGACATAGAAAACAGAAAACTTCAGAAAGCTCCGTCATTCAGCTTCGACAGCTGGTTCAGCAAGAGCTTTATGACTAATACAGAAAGCTATATTGCTGACCATTTTCCCGGAAGGACAGGCTGGGTAAAAACAAAGATAAAAACTCAGCTTATGCTCGGAAAAACAGAGCTTAATGGAATATACATTACAGACAAAAGGCTTATCGAACATATTGAAGAGCCGGACTACACAAATGCAGACATCTCAGTTGCTGCAATAAATGATTTCGCTGAAAAGACCGGAGTTCCTGCATATGTCGTTATAGCGCCTACGTCAGGCGGTATTTATGCAGATACACTTGGCAAAAATGCACCGCAGTATTCACAAAAGGAAATAATAAACCACATTTACGCTCAGGCAGGGCAGAAGGTTTCTGTCATTGATATATATGATCTGCTTTATGCTACACGTGATGACTATATATATTACAGGACTGATCATCACTGGACTTCACTCGGAGCATATTACGCATATAACTATGTAATACAAAAACTTGGATTTACGCCTATAGCCTACAGCAAATACAATATTGAACATGCCAGCAGCGATTTTCTTGGTACATATTATTCAAAGACACTGTATACTGATATACAGGCTGACACAATAGATATTTATACCTACAATGACGGAAAAAGTGTAACGTCATGTACAGTCAGCACCGGCAACCAGGAAAAAACTTACGATGATATTTATTTCAGGGAGAATCTTCAGAAGAAGGACAAATACACAACATATCTCGGACCGAATGTTCCTGTCATCAACATCAGGACAAATCTTGAGAGTGACAAGAAGATCCTTATTTTCAAGGATTCATATGCCAATTCATTTGTTCCGTTCCTGACACAGCATTACAGTCAGATAACAGTTGCAGATATGAGATATATCCAGAACTACAGGGATTATTTTGATCCTTCAGACTTCAGCCAGATTCTGTTTCTTTACAATGCTACTACATTCTGTGATGACGACAATATTAAAAAACTGACATATTAAAAAAAGGGGCTCGGTTTGATATGTACCCAGATTTCTGGACACATTGATTTATGAATTAGACACAACACAT
>JAUNSK010000032.1:0-2568 GCA_030539275.1 Oscillospiraceae bacterium
AAGTTTAGCGGAACTTCGCTTTGCTTCCCTTGTTGCGTGAGCGTAAACATTCATGGTGGTACTCACATCGGAATGTCCCAACAATTCCTGCACATCCTTTGGCTGTGCTCCATTTGTAAGAAGATTGGTCGTGTAGGTGTGCCTTAATGTGTGGAAGTGAAAACCTTCCAGCTCTGGCACTTTCCTGCTGGCAGTTCGACAAGCTATTTCAACTGTGCTTGGGAGTTCCAGACGCCCATCTGTCCGAAGGCAAACAAAAGAGATTTCTGTATAATCCATTGGAACGTCCTGTGTCCCATCCAGAGTGTAATACTCATAGTGGACACGGTTCTTTTCCCGAACCTCTTTGTAGTAATTCCTGTGATATAGCTGACCATACTGAAAACGTTGCTTATGCTGTTCCTTTTTGGCTGTTTTTAGAATATCTGCTAAGGTATCTCCAAAATCAACAACACGAACCTTTTTTCGTTTTGTAGGTCCAATCTCCGTTTTATGCCTCGAATTGTTGTAGCGGACACTTCGCCTCACTGTCAGATACTGTTCTTCAAGATTGATGTCCTGCCATGATAAGCCTGCCACCTCTCCAAGACGAAGTCCAGTAAAGTAAGCAATCTGTACTGGGAGAATTGCATCTTTGCTTCGCTTGCCAAGTTCCTCTAAAAGCTTCTGATACATTTCATAGGTCAGTGGTTTTACATTTGATTCCTCCACATCACCTTCTGCAAATATATCCGCATTTTCCGCCTTATTCTTCAATACCACATACTGCATGGGATTAAAGGTTATAAACTGTTTTGGAAATACTGCAAATCGAAATGCCTGTTGCAGCACCGCTGAGTAGGAATGAATGTGGCTTTTCGAATAACCCTTTGAAACGAATTCTCCTGCTGTACCACCAAAAGCAAGTAAATCCATGAACTGTTGCAAATGCTCTGACGTAACTGTTTTCAGCTTTCTTTCACTAAGTGGGTGCTTCTTGATTCTGTTCATTGCCTGAAGATAATTTCCGACTGTACCATTGCTTAGTGTACCAACCTTCAATTCTTCTTCTGACCATATATCAAGCAGTTCCCCTAGTGTGATATTGTCTGCCTTTGCAATGAATTTCTTACTGTCGTATTCATCCATTGCCTGTCGCAACAGTTTTTCCGTCTCACTTTTGCTTTCTGTTCCTGCATACTCCCTCTGAACCAGATTGCCGCTTGCATCTTCCACATAGAAGCGGTAGTACCATTTCTTTCCTTTTTTTCTTACAGAACCTTTTGCCATAATCGTATTGCTCCTTTCGATATTGGACAATCGGAACTGATGAAATGCTTTTTTGCGTGTAAGTATATCATAACTCCGGTTGTCTGCTTATACCGATTCGGACTTCTCCGATAAAAGATTTGCAAGTCTCTGGGTAGCTGCTTCTGGTTTCTTGGAATAAAGCCTGATAATGTCTGCCATATCGTTAAAAGCATTGACACTATGGGTAATTTCCCTTAGAAACATGATCTCATTGTACTCTTGGTTTGAATCAAACCCTATGGTGGTTGCTAGATCGGTATTCTCCGCATTGCCTTTGAAATTCTTGCAGGCATATTGGAACGAATCCATAAACAACTCGTATTCCTGTAACATCAGTAGCAGTAAGTCTTTCGAGAAATCCGCTTCCTCATTCTTAAGGTCAGACTGCAGACCATTGATAATACTTCCCATTGCATCACGAATCAGTAATTCTTTCTTATCCGTAATATCCGTTTCGTATTCGTCTGTTTCTCCCTTAAGCCATTCCACAGATACGTGAAGTGCTTCTGAAAGACCATCAAGCACCAGCTTCTTGGTATTGTCGATTGTTCCTGCTTCATATCTTTGAATCGTGGAAGCGGTTACTCCCATCTTCTCAGCAATATAAGGCTGTTTCAAATCAAGCTCTAACCTTCGCTGTTTTGCCCGGCTACCGATTAGCTTGCGTAACTCTTTATCTTTCATTGTGATACGCCTCCTTTTTCGGTATGACAATACTATACCATGCTTTTTTCATAATTGCAATATGCAAGTTAATAATCATTTTTGTAATTTCGTAATGCTTGACAATAGAATATAAAACCGTTATAGTAACACTACAAAGAAATTGCATAATGCAATTATTGAGGAGGTGATTTAATGACAGAAATGAAAATTGCTTTATCTATTGAGGAAGCTGCCGATTACACAGGTATCGGAAGAAATACGCTCCGAAATCTGGTGGAATGGAAAAAGCTTCCTGTACTTCGGGTTGGAAGAAAAGTTCTGATCAAGACTGATATTCTGGAGATGTTCATGGAAGCCAATGAAGGCAAGGACTTAAGAGATAAGAATTCTGTAAAAGCTGTCGCAAGAAAAGCGGCAACTTAAAAGGGTGGCTTCCTAAGAAACCACCCTCTGGTATGTATCAGACCGAAGCCATGATATACCTACACGCAAATAGATTATAACATGTGCTTTCTCTGGTATGCAACCAGAACTTATCGGGAGAGAGGAAAAGTGATTGTAAAAAGTACAACTGTTTTTAGAAAGTGAATGTAAAATGCACAGTATCTTTCC
>JAUNSK010000032.1:2668-41661 GCA_030539275.1 Oscillospiraceae bacterium
TGTAAAAAGTACAACTGTTTTTAGAAAGTGAATGTAAAATGCACAGTATCTTTCCAAAAACACATGTAAAACACACATGCACTTTGAAAAGCGATTATGAAAATGGTCTGAAAAAGTACAATCATTTCAACAAAATGATTGTAAAAAGTAAGTTCATATATCAAAAATGAACTGAAAAAATAAGACCATCCAAGTAATAATGTAATTCTTATGCTAAGCCCTCGGCGTTTGAGAGCGAAATACCCCTCGCACAAAACTTCGTTTTATGCGAGGGGTATTTCGCCATTGCATGGAGCTTATGCCAGTTATGGCATTATTGCTCGTATACGGATTGCCTATGCTATCCACTCGCTAAAATCATCTTCCCTCTTTCCATATTTCACGAGAGGAGGAAGCACACACGAATCGAAATTCATTTATACAGATGAGCAAGCTGACAAATGTCAGAGGCAGGATTACTTATATCTCAAGCCATGCCAAGCAGGAAAATCTGTATGCTGTTTATGAAACCACAGACAGAAGCTATTGGACAGAGCTAGCCCGATATAATCAACAGGAATTTAAGAAAAGCAACACTCCTGGAAAATGTATTGAGGCAAGGGAGCTGATTATTGCACTGCCAGAATCATTTCAATCCCTTTATGACCCAAACAGCCTTCTGCAACTGTTTACCAACCGTTTCAAGGAAAAATATGGTGTAGAGTGCGTATCTGCCCTGCATCATAATAAACGCAAGACTAACTATCATATCCATCTTATCTTCTCTGAAAGGGAACTACTGCCAGAACCCATAGAAAAGATTGCCACCCGCAATATGTTCTATGATGAAAAGGGTAATCATGTACGAACCAAGAAAGAGATACTTGATGAGAACGGCAATATTCGCAAAGGCTGCAAAATAGTCAAAAAAGGAAATGTCTATGAACGCAATCTTTTTACAACCAAGGATACACTGTTCAAACAGGAAAGTTTCGTTGATGAAGCAAAACACTTTTATACTGATCTTATCAATCTGTTGATCAAAGATGATATGGAAAAGCTCCATGTCTTTGACAAAAACGGATTATATCTTGCAACAAAAAAGATTGGCAAGCGTAATCCAAAGGCAGAGCAGATACAGTCCGATAACGAAATTCGTATGAAGTGGAATCACGAGGTTGACCGAGCCATTGTCAGTGAAGTATCCGAGGGCGAAATACGGCAGATAAAAAAGGAATATATTACTGACCGCATCAAAACCTCGATGGAAGTAAATGGCAACAGACCAGAATTATTTGGTCATATCATTGGAACAGCAATCGCAGCATTGGCACTTCTGATTTCAAAGGTTCTAAACGCTGCAAGAGAACTGAAAAACAAGCTCTTTCAAGAGAAACAGGCTGAAATGTATCCAATCCCACCGGAAGTAAATCCAGAGACTATTTCCGAAGTATCGAATATATCAGATATGCCAGTATCTGATATTCAGAAAAAACCAGAGGCAGTTACACCAGTGCACGAGACAGCCAAGCCACAGATACCACCTAAACCATCTATGCCAGCAGATGCAAAGGCATTTCCTAAACTGTCAAGAATTTATCAGGAACTCAACCAGCACAACGATATTATCTTTGAGGCTGAAAAGGAACGCAACGCTCTGGAAGATCAACGTGATAGTCTGAAAGGACTTGCCAAACTCACGAAGAAAGGAGATTTACAGGCAAGGATTGACCGTAAGAACGAGCAGATTGAAACCTTGAAGAAAGGCTTAAAAGGAATTGTCTGGAGATATGGATTTCAGACAGTACAGGACTTTTACCGAAGCTACCACGCTTCCGCCTCTGCTTATAGAGATTATCAAAGCAAGGTTAAGAACTGGGAATCCACTTATGGAATATCAGAATCTCAAAAAGGGGAAACCATTTCACAGCGAATGGAACGGTATCAAAAAGAAAAGGCAGAACAGACTTACACGCCAAATTATCAGAAGAAAAACAGAGGGGCAAGATAGTGATATGCCCCTGTTTTTATCGTTCACTTATTTAGTTGGCATATATGTATTTAGATATTCCTCAATCTTTTTCATATATTCAAGATATTTGTCGTTGTCGTTTTGCAGACCATGTCCGGAATGTTCGCAAACAATATATTCATGTGGAATATTATGTTTCGAAAGAGCAACGTCAAGCCGCTTTGATGCCAAAAAAGCCTGCATTCGATCCCATGAACCATATGCAGATACGGTGGGTACGCTTTGATCCGTAATCCATTCTACTGCGGATATATTCCTCATTTTATCTAAATAATTACCTGAAGTAATCATTTCAGAGGTGATTTCAGTACCCGCCATTGCAGTAAAAATTGCAGCAATACCACTGATATCAGCATCAGCAAGGTCAAGCGGTTCATTAGGATTTTGACCTATATTAATCCAGTCTTCGGCATAAAAGCAAGAAGGACCGACAGCTTCAAATACCATTTTTACTGGTACAGGGGATGTGTCTGCATCACGATAGGCATAGAGTAATGCCAGACAGCCACCTGCTGATCCTCCTGATATTGCCATTTGGTCAATATTGTATCCCAGTTCTTTTGCAGCATCTATGATATAAGGCACACTGTTTTTCACATCCTGTGACTGTGTATATACATTTGCCTCTGGATGTTCTTCACTAAACAAAGTGTAATTTACACCAGCTGCAACATAACCTTTGGAACATAACCATTGAAGCATGGAAGCATCATCTGATTTATCACCCTCCGTAAATCCACCTGCGTGTAAATAGATTACAAGTCCATATGTTTCTTTCGTATCATCAGCAGGAAGATAAAGATCAAATTTATTGGAGTCTAAATCGCCATAGGAAATATTAGAATGAAGGGAACCAATAGAGTCATTCCAGTCAACGCTGTATTTTTTTAGTGAATTAGGTGTGTGTTTCATTTTGAATATCAGAGAACCAATAAATGAAATCAGAAAGACAACGATGCATAGTAGAACAAACATAGCCCGTTTATTTCCCCTTTCTTTTGTTCTTTTCATAGTAAATTACCTCCAAATAATGTTCCTCCAAGAAGGAGATTGATAAATGCTCGAAATACCAGCCTGCCAAGTATAATTCCTACTAGGCAGATTATAATTAAAATGATAATTCTCTTTTTAGTAAAAAAGTCTGACATAAAGTTACCTCCTATTTTTTGTCAATAATTTGAACATCTTGATATAACTTGTTACTTGCAAGTTCTGGTTGATTACCAAAGAATGCTTTTCCAGCAGCCTCATCGTTTTTTAGAAAATACATAAACCAGGCAGTTACATATCCGTCGTTTACGTATAATGTTTCTTCATGCTTTTTGTCGTTCTTTATCGCCATAACTTTGGTCGTGGAAGAAATACGGTCGTACATTTCTGCCATAGTATCAAAAGGAATGACGTATCCAGTTTCCATCTTATCTCCATTGCCAGCTAACAAAAGTGTTGGAATCGTAACCTTTGAAATATCGTAAGGATACTCAAGATTCTGTGCTAATGGTTCATTGGCTGGCGAAAGTGCAATGCCTGTTTTGTAAATATTACTATGCTTTGTTGCTGTAATTGCATTATACATACCGGCGCCACCCTGCGAATATCCAACGATACCAATATTGTCGGTATCGACTTTGTGATAAAATTTACTGTCAGGATTTTCGTTCTGCTCAAGCAGATAGGATATTGTCTGTTCAGAGGAATCTCCTTTTCCAGATGCAACGTCTTCGTTTCCAATTGTGATAAATCCCCATGATGATAAATGTTCGAATACCTCAGTGTATTTATCAGCACTGACTCCCGTACCATTTACATACAAAACAACAGGATAGATAGCATTGTTGTTTTCTAGTTCTTTAGGATAGAAGATTTCAATTTCTTTACTTGGTTCATTGACTGTTACTTTTTCATTCTTAACTTCAAATTCACCGTAACTCAAATATTTCGCTTCTGTTTCACCTCCGGTTTCAACCTTGTCTACATAATTTTTAGGAACGGCTGGCTGACGGCTTATATAGAAAAAGAATGCAAGAATCAGAGCAGTTAAAACGATAATGATGATTATGACTACCTTTAAAACTTTCAAAATTTTTTTTGCCATATGTTTATCCCTTCTTGAAGTGTTAAAATATTTTCTTGACTTACTGATGAGACAAGTGTATCATTATAAACAAGAAGTTGCAATACTTCAAAAAAAATGAGACAAAAAGAGGAGGTTTGTATCGTCACGTGAATAACGCAGAAAAGAACAGTTATGTAAAGAACAGGATGCTTACAGCGTTACTTGAATTGATAGATAAGCAGACATTTGAGGAGATTTCTATTAGTCAGCTGGTTGAAGAAGCAGGTGTTGGACGAGCATCCTTTTACAGAAACTATAATAGTAAAGAGGATATATTAAGACAGGAAGCAACACGATTGATGGAGGAGTATCAAAGTTTATATCAAAACGATGATCCACAGAACATGTCAGTGAAAATTATTCATCTTCTTGACTTTTACAAAGATCATTCTGAATTTTATTGTGCACTCTATAAGGCAGGATTGAGTAATATGATTCAGGATACGTTTATTTCAAGTGCAGAAATAACAGACGAACTTCCGAATGCGGCAGCTTATGTAAAATCTGCATTTGCGTATCTGACATATGGCTGGGTAATTGAATGGATTAAGAGAGGTATGCAGGAATCAGGAACGGAACTGGCGGCCATGTTTGCGGGGATGGAGCAGATGAAATAGCTCTCCTTCAGAGCAATTATTCTTCACATACTCTACACACCAAAAAATCCCCGAAGGCTCGTAAGCGAGACAAAATTCTTGCCTATACAAGCTTTCGAGGATTTAAAAAAGATTTTTCATATAATCAAGCTAGAATACATCCAGTGAATCCTCTGCATCAATCCACATCTGCATATTGCCATCAAGATACATCTTCGCATACTCAAGCGGTTCGTCTATTGCAAATGCATTTAATGCACATTCAGATCCAGGAGTGGTTTTCAAACCTTCTTCTGCCTTTCCACAGTCAATTCTTAAAAGATACCCTGCTTTGGTAGCTACATCAATACTATTGTGATGTATATTATATTCTGCATAAATCACATTCATTTTTTATCTGTCCTTTCCTGTAAATATTAAAAGCATTTCAATCAGTCCACATAGTCCGTTCATATAATTTTATATTGTGTTATCAGATTTTTCTTCCCTCATTTTTGCCCTTAACAAGGTTCATAAAGCCTTGTGACACGATATAACACAAGGGAAGAAATAAGGGAAATCTCACTCACAGAAAAGTCAATGTTTATAAGGGTTTGCTAAGGATTTATTAACAAAATATAACAACATATATATCCCTTAAATAATGTCATTCCACAATCGGAGTATGCAGAGTACATGCCGCTGACCTGAATTAAATTGAAATTCAAAGAAAGGTATGCCGGGTTCTGAACCCGGGGGGAATTTATATGTCAGATACGATTTTCTATTCATTAAAAATAAATAGCAACAAAAGTACAAAAAAAGTTTTTGAACGGATTCAAAAAAAAGTAAAACCTAAAGGAGCAACTGCAAAGTGGATTATTCAAACAAAGGGACAGTCTCTGATTATTGATTTCGGCGATGGTGCAAGTGAAACATTTTGCCTGCATTTTGTAAAAAAGCAAGCCGAGGGTTTTTGTAAAGTGGCTTTCCCAATGGATGGAAAGTTGTTTGAGAACGAAAAGAAAAGTGAATGGAAAACGCTTATTTTGATTTTACATTCATTAAAAACAATTTGTTCAGAAATCAATATAGATGATGATTACTCAATTGCCGGAGAGTACTTCAATAGTCTGGATTATAAATTTGATATAAGAGAATTGCAACCGGATGAGATAGCCAGACTGGATCAGTTATTTAAACAAGGCTATACAAATTATGAAGCCTTTCTTCTTAAAATCTTTTCTGAGGATACACAGAGAAAATATCCGAGGTATTGGGAAGAGGCAATTAATCCGGGCGTGAAGCTAAGAGGTACGTTTCCGGAGATAAGTACTGTATGGGAAACGTATATTTTTGAAACATCAACACTGAATAAACAATGTCTGCGTGAAATTTACAAAGATGATGTGCGTCCGGATTGTATCATTGGAGATGCTCCGGCAGAAATTTATACTTTTGGTCTTGAAGTTGGAAAATTATTTTCATGTTATAATTTTATTGATAATAAGTGGGGCAGGGGTGCTAATGTCACAAAGTATCATAATGATAAGTTCCTTCCTGTGTTCGAAAATGCGGACGATTATGGAAAATGCAAACTTGCTTACCAGTTTATGAAGTCCGTCTATGAATATTGTAAATTTACGTTTGTAGGAAAAGATGTCATCAATGAAATGATTGATGTGTACGAAAAAGAACATCCTCCGATTCAGTAAATTTAAATATCTCAAGAAAAAAACAAATTGATTCTCCGTACAATCACGCATTTGACAGGTCAGGTGAAGTGCTGCATGAGGCGCAGGAAACAGAGCTTACAGCTGTAATGCAAAGGGCAGGCTATAATAAAATATGCAGTTTGGAATACATACTTCCTAACGGTAAAAAATTAGTAAGATCAGATTATTCACGTTAGATACGGCACACTTGAGCTCATAAGACACAAGCTTAAGTGTGCCGTTCTTTATTCTTTTATTGCTTTATACGGATATAAATGTTATAATTTTTAACAGAATTAAATACAGTACAGATTCAAAACTACTACGAAATGAGGCTATAGTGTGTATATCAGAGAGAAACTCGTTAAAATTCTTAAGATCAAAAACGGAATATTTACTGCTGCAGGTATTTTCTTCATTGCAGTTTCGGCTGCGATCATGATATCGCTTATTACATATTACTGGGGGGACTGGGAGACGATAAGAACTGCAAAGGCAACTCCGGGTTGTATTGAGTGGTTTATTGAAGGGATTATTTTATTTATCACGGCGTTTGTCTCAAAGAAAATGATCCGAGATGCCTATTTCTATTCAAGCTATTTTGACGGGGATCTTGACGGGAAAATAAAATACAGTGATCTGGCTGCGATAACAGGAAAAAGTGCTCACATGGTAAAATTTCAGCTGCATTTTTTAAGAATCATCTATATGAAAAATTTCAGTTTCAAAAAAGTCAGCAAGAAAGAGCATGTGGAGCTTAGCAGTAAGAAATGTACCTGTGAATGCAGGAAATGCGGAGCTGTAATTGAAAAAAGTGTGTATTTCTCTGGTATATGTCCTTATTGTAAAAGCTCTGATGTGTTTGCAAAGGTTCTGACAGGAAACAGATTTTACAGTATTACAAATCAGATGTCCCCAAAAAGAAAAAGTCCGGATTTCTATTCGTCAAAACTACTTAAGGTGAAAAAGGCTTTGTTCCTGTGTGGATTATGTTTGGGACTGAGCGTATTTGTTATAGCTTCTATCGGACTGACTGAACAGATCACACATTATAATGATAAGGAATATCTGACCGATGTCCTGTTATCCGGTAAGAGCTATTCATCTTTCGCACTGATAAAATCAGATATACTGGAAAATATCATCTGGATAATTATTCTGATGCTTGCTATGGTTTCTCTGATACTGACTATGATCGTAAGGCTTAAATGTATCTTTACGACTGATATATGCTGCAGGTTTTTCGCTGACAGTAAAACGCCGTTTGTTAATGCTGAGGATCTGCCGGTACTTAAAAAGAAGCACGGGATCTCAGGTGTAAAAGGTGCGATCTGCAGACATTATCTTATAAACTGTTCTTTTGAAAAGCATGATGATGTTCTTAAAGTAGCGCTGGCAAGAAAGATCGTCAAGGATGAATGTCCTTCATGCGGTGCGCCGGTTGTCGGTGCTGTTGACGAGAACTATATATGTACATACTGCGGCAATACGATAATGGGTGTTATCAGTAAGAAATAAAATGATTAAATGTGCTATCACCAATCTGTCACGCATATATAATAAGTAAGAAGCTGTCGTGACACTTTGAAGAAAGTACGGTGATATCATATGTTCAATGAATTGCTGCTGAATGCTATCAGAAACTTTCTCTTTATTGCACTTCACGTTGACAACCTCAGCGTATTTCCGAAGCCGCTCAGCAGAACTCAGGAGGAAGAATGCTTCAGACTGATGAATGAGGAAGGCGATGCCAAAGCGAGAAATAAGCTGATCGAGCACAATCTGCGTCTGGTAGCACATATAATAAAAAAATACTATTCAAAATCAAAGGATCAGGAAGAGCTTATATCCATAGGAACGATAGGTCTTATAAAGGCAGTGTCCACATTTAACTGTGAGAAGGGCAGCCGGTTTGCAACATATGCAAGCAGGTGCATCGAAAACGAGATTCTGATGTTTTTCAGATCACAGAAAAAGATGGCCGGAGATGTGTATATCGATATGCCTATTGACACTGATAAGGACGGAAATGCTCTTACACTTATGGACATTATTGCTGATGAGAGATCCATTGCTGATGAGGTTGAGCTGATAATAAACTCAAAGCAGCTTTACATGTATATTGACAAGTGCCTTGATAAAAGAGAACTTGAGATAATTACTATGAGATACGGACTGTTCGGTAACTTTCCGATGACACAGCGTGAGGTTGCCCAGAACCTGGACATTTCCAGAAGTTATGTATCAAGAATAGAAAAGAAGGCTCTTGAAAAGCTTAAGAAGATGTATGAGACGGTTCAGTAAAAAACTGAATTATTTGACAAAAATGTATACTTATATATAGTAATTACATATAAAATTGTAATAAAACATTAAAATTATTACAAAGAACATATATTAATAAAAATCTGTTAACAAAATATAAGAATTTGTATGATATAATCTATAAACACGAGCAGCAAAAATGTCTTCTAATTTTCTGCATTAAAATGCATGATGTTAAGACAGAGATCTGCTCATGTTTATTTTTTTTATTTATTTTTGAAAATATACATCGGATTTATATGAAAGATTCCGGTATTGCTTTGTTAGACTATTGGAATGAACTATCCGCGTGATAAAAACATATATAAATATTATTTATCCCAGGACGGATAGAGAAGTTACAGGAAAGAAGGAATTATGTTTACATTAATAAAAAAAAGCAGACTTAAAAAAATAGCTGCGGCTGCATCAGCATGTGTAATGCTGGCTGTCAGTGCTGCAGGCGGATTTATGGACACTTTACATATATCAGCAGCAACCGGGGAATATAAAACATGGAAACAGAGTGACCCGAGATGGGCTGGTACATATATAGGAAAAAGCGGAGAGACAATGTCTCAGAGCGGTTGCGCTATTACGTCTCTTGCAGCTTTGGTTGTTCAGGCCGGATATTTGGATGAGTCGTCTTTTAATCCGGGAATATTCTGTAATTTTCTGAGCAGCAAAGGCGGAGTAGATGGTTCAGGAAACATATACTGGGGTGCTGTAACACAGCTGGTTCCTGATTTTAGCTTTGCAGGTACTCAGTATCTATACGGTTCAAGTGAGGAAGCAAAAGCATCTGAAATCAAGTCCTATCTCAACCAGGGCTATTATGTTATTTCAGATGTAAAATACTGCGGACACTGGGTTGCTATAGATTCTGTTGTTGACAATACGGTATATTCAATTGATCCTGCGTCATACACTACAAACATCCTGTTTGATCAGTATGACTACAGAGGAGCAACAAGACTCAAGCTCTTCAGAAAATCAGGAACACAGACAACACCGTCAAAGCCTGCACAGGACCAGGACAGCGGCAAGAAATATTCAACAGGACATTATGTTACTACAGCAAAACTCAATTTCAGAGATAATCCCTCAACATCAGCTAATATATTAAGCGTTCTTGATATAAACAAACGAGTTGAAGTAACTGAGATATCAAAGAACTGGGGCAAGGTTACATATGACGGAAAAACAGGATGGATATGTCTTGACTATACGGCTGTAATTGACTCATCAGATGAAGAGACAGTTGTGTATAAAACAGGCACTTATAAAACAAAAGATGTAATAAACTATCGTCAGAAAGCTGATATATCTTCACAGTCATTCGGTTTGATTCAAAAAAATACACCTCTGGCAATAACAGAGATACAGGGTCAGTGGGGCAAGACTGTTTATAACGGTAAGACATGCTGGGTATGTCTTGAATACGCTGACTTTATAAGTTCAGAGATCGTAACTCAGCCTGAAGCAACCCAGACTACTGCACAGACAACAACTCCGGTTACGACCCAGAGCCAGCCTCCTGTATCAGTAACAACCCCGGCACCAGTCACAACAGCAGCCGTAACAACAATTGCAACAACTACTACAGCTGCACCGGTTACTACTATGGTAACTGAAACATCAAGAGAGCCTGAAACACAGCAGACTCAGAAACCTGAAACTGCACTGACTACAACAACTGTTCAGACAACTTCAGAAACTACACAGACACAAAAAACGCAGGCACCCGCAACAACAGAGGCCACATCATTACAGACAACTCCACCGGCTGTGACAACGACACCTGTATCTGAAAGTCCGAAGCCTGAAGATGAAAGTTTTGATCCTTCTGATGTTATGCCCGGTGATCTTAACGGCGATAAAAAGGTAAACTCATTGGATATGGTGATGCTGATCAATATGCTCTTCGGCCATCATGATCCGATCAGTCCACAACTTATGGAAGCAGCAGACTGCGACAACGACTCATCAATAACTGTCAGAGATCTGATCTCTCTGAAGTTCATAATTATTTCAGGTTAAATGAATTCAGGCTGCTATGGTAAAAATCAGGCAGCCGGATCACAGGAATAAAAGCGCATTACCTGAGAATGCATATAAATATGTATATGATTTTTCAGACTGAATAAATTTCAGTCTGTTTTTTTTTGAAAAATTTTTTTGTTTGGTTTCAAATATTTAGAATAAACATGAGATATTTGTCAAAGATAATGTCGGAGGTGTTTATATTGAATAAGTTTGATAGAACAAAAAAATCCCGTTTATTCTCACGCAGGTTATATTATGCAGCACTCGTTATCTGTCTGGCTATGGTCGGACTCGCATGTTATTTTTCCTATACACAGACAGCTGAAGATCTCTCAGAACAGATCAACTCTATAGGTGATACAGATAATAAAACCGCAGTTGATGCAGGAAATGAGGACAGCGCTCTCGATGTTGTAAAGAAAAAAGATAATATAAAGAAAGAGACTACAATGCCTGAGGCACCAGGTCCTGAAGAAAAACCTGAAGCAAAAGCTACAAAGAAAGTCTTCTGCATTCCGATGAGCGGAGAAATTATGCAGGAATACAGCGGAAGTGATCTTGTAAAAAACATTACTACAGGTGCATGGCAGACTCATAATGGAGTAGATATAGCAGGTAATACCGGAGATGAAGTAAGAGCAATGACTGACGGTACTGTTACTGATGTTTATGAGGACGCTCTGTGGGGTGTAGTAGTTGTTATTGATCATGGAAACGGCATTACAGGCAGATACTGCAACCTTAATAAGGGCGTTTCAGTTGAAACCGGTACTAACGTTGCAGCAAATGATGTAATAGGCGCAATCGGAGATACTGCAGATATTGAATCATCAATGGAGTGTCACCTTCACTTTGAAGTACTCAAAAGTGAAAACTATGTTAATCCTATAGACGTAATAAATAATATGGGATAGCATTCAAAACATAGCTGATACTTTATTTATGCCGGCATATTCAGTATGAAGCATAAGCAGCACATCACAGTTTCTGAGATGTGCTGCTTATTTTTAGTAAAACGCAGAGGTGAAAAAAATGTACTCAGTAGAATTGCTGATAAAGGAACATAAGTGCATTCTGGATTTTAACAGACTCATTCGTGAAATATGCTGCAGAGTGATCGACGGCAATGATGTTGATATTAAGCTGATGCGCGAATGTGTGGACTTCGGCCGTTCATTTGCAGATAAGCATCATCACAGCAAGGAAGAAAAGGTTCTTTTCAGGATAATGCTTGATGAACTCGGCAGTATAGCGGATAAGATCATTAACGGCGGAATGCTTATAGAACATGATCTGGGAAGATTTCATCTGAGCGAACTTGAAAAAGCAATAAACAGATATGATGAAAGTCATGACAGGAACGCAAAGCTGGATGTTATAATGAATGCATCCGCCTATGGTTCACTTCTTAAACGGCATATAGAAAAAGAGGACAGCGTAATATTTGAGTATGCAAAGAGGAGCCTTAACGGGAATGCTAAACACAAGGCAGACGTTAAGACAGAAGAATTTGAAATGAATGCAAGGAAAAACGGAGTGCCTGATAAATATCTTGGCTGGCTTTACACAAAGCTTAAAGAATTCAATCTGCCTGCTGAAAGAAAGACTCTGGATTTTTAAAATATTTACTAGAAAAGTATTGACAAAAGAATACTTCGGTGCTAGAATAATTATAGAAACTTCGGGACACGAAGTTTATGAATTGGAGGAATTAAAATGTCTGAAAATTCTGATTCATTTAATGAAGAACTATTGTTTACGTTTTTTGACTGCGTCAAATCTATCTGGAACGGTGAATCATGGGGAAGTCTTCTTGTAGATTACTCAAAAAATGAAATTCTTGCACTTGTATATCTTTACAGGGTAAAGGAAGCTACTATGACTGAGATAGCAGAATATCTCGGCGCACCGCTCAATACGGCAACCGGAGTTATTTCAAGACTTGAGAAAAAGAAGCTTGTTTCAAGAGTCAGATCTGAGCAGGACAGACGAGTTGTGAATATTGCGATCCAGGATGAAGGAATGGCTGAGGTACGGGAGTGTATTGACATAATGTCCGAATACTATGGTACCGTTTGTAATTCACTTTCCAGTGAAGAAATGACACTGCTTATGAACATTTTTACAAAGTTTGTTTATATGGTAAACAGCAGAAAACAGAAGAAAACTGAAAACATAATAAAACCACCCAAAAAAGTTAAGCGAATCACTATTGAATAAAAGCAGCCTTGAAAAAGGTTGTTTTTTATAAAAAATACTTCGTGCGTAGAATAAATCTATATAAGAATAATTCGACAGAAAGAGGAGAATACAATGGGAAGAATAATTGTTTTTACAGGAAAAGGCGGAGTAGGCAAAAGCAGTGTTGCAGCATCACATGCAGTTAAGGCAGCACATGAAGGGATCAGAACACTTATAGTCAGTACTGATATGGCTCATAATCTTGGGGATATCTTCATGATACATATGGGTAATGAACCGGTCAGTGTGTTCGAAAATCTTGATGCACTCGAGATCGATCCTGACTTTGAGATGAATAAAAGATATGCAAATATTTTAGCAGCATTTGATGCAGTAATGAATACAGGCAGTGACAACAATGACGAGGCTGAAAATATAGTGGCGTTTCCGGGTATAGAAGAGCTTTTCGCACTCATACGAATAAATGATATATATGAGAGCGGTCAGTATGATCTTATTATAGTAGACTGCGCACCTACAGGTGAGACACTTGCACTGCTTAAATATCCTGAAGTAATGTCCTGGTATATGGAAAAAATGTTTCCGATCGGCAAGAAAGCACTCAGACTGCTGAGACCTGTTTCAAAAGCTATTTTCAAGCTTGAGCTTCCTGATCAGGAAGCAGTAAATGATATTGAAAAGCTGTATATGATGCTTATAAATCTGCAGAAACTGCTCAAAAACAGAGAAGTTACAAGTATAAGGATCGTTACGATACCTGAAAAGATGGTAGTAGATGAAAGCAAAAGAAATTACATGTACATGAATCTGTACAACTTTAATGTCGATGCTGTTTATATCAACAGACTTCTGCCTGAGGATGCAGCCAACGAATTTTTCAGTGTCTGGAAAACAACACAGGCTAAATATACTAAAGAGCTCGAATATGCATTTTCCCATCTGCCTGTATATAAGATAAAATGGTATGAAACAGACATCAACGGTGTTGCAGGACTTCAGAGGGTTATAGACGATTCCCTTGATGACAAGGATATTTTCTCAGTAAGAATATCAGAGGAAAATGAGGTCTATGAGAAAACTGCTGACGGTTATTCACTGAGCGTAAAAATGCCGTTTGCAGATAAAAAAGAGTTTGATCTGTATCAGTCCTGTACTGACGTAATAATAAAAACAGGCAGTTTTAAAAGAAGTATTCCGCTTCCGCAGACTCTTACAGGCTGCACTATCAGCGGAGCAAAGTTTGAAAATTCAGTTCTGAAGGTTTCATTTATAAAGGAAGGATGATTAATATGACAGCAGAGTTTGCAGCAAAAATGATAATGGCAAAGAAGCTTGAATTCGAGGCAGTGAAGTCGGTTATGCCTGAGAGGATAAAGAAGCTTGCTGACAGGGCAGAATCAAAGACAATAAAATTCTGTACTGAAGTTGCAGCCTGTATTCTCAGTCAGGAGAAGTCACACAATCAGGATACAAAACAAACAAAGAAAGTTACTATAGAATAGAAGAGAGGACACAACTTATGAGAATAATTCTTTATACAGGAAAAGGCGGAGTAGGCAAAACGAGTATTGCAGCAGCTACGGCGTGCGCTGTGGCCCGCAGCGGCAAAAAAACCATTGTAGTAAGTACCGATGCGGCACACAGCTTAAGTGATTCATTCGGTATAAAGCTGACAGGTGATCCGGTTAATATCGGTGATAACCTCTGGGGTATGGAGATCGATGTTGTAAAGGAAAATGAAAAGAACTGCTCGATCACTATGGATTACATGCAGAAAATACTTACTTTCAAGGCACAGGAAACTATAGAAACAGAAGAAATGATGGTTTTTCCGGGTTATGAAGAACTTCTGAGCCTTGTAAGAATAAAGGAACTTTACGACAGCGGTGAGTTTGATACCATTATCGTTGACTGTGCACCTACCGGTGAAACAATGTCACTGCTCAAGTCGCCTGAACTTATGAAATGGTGGATGGACAAATTTTATAAAAAGAAGAAAAAGGCTGTAAAGATAGCAGGACCTGTCGTTCATGCTGCAACTAAGATCCCTATGCCGGATGAAAGCATGTTTGATGAGTTTGAAGTTCTGTTCAACAAGCTTGATGAGCTGTATAAGCTTTTTATGGATAAGGATACAGTCAGTATCAGAATAGTGACAACACCGGAAAAGATCGTAGTGAAGGAAGCTAAGCGCAGTCTTACATACCTTCATCTGTTTGACTATAATGTTGATGCGGTTATAATAAACAAGATATTCCCTGAACGTTCACTTGAAGGATACTTCAGCCGCTGGGGAGCACTTCAGCAGGAGAGTATAAAAGATATATATGAAGGCTTCGGAAAAATACCGGTATTCAGAATGTATCTGCAGGATCATGAGCTCAGGGAAATGGAGCAGCTCACACTGGCCGGAGATCAGATCTACGGTGATACTGATCCCCGTAAGGTTTTATTCAAAGAAAATATTTTCAGCATTACATCACAGGATAGCTACAGAATATTCAGTATAAATATGCCGTTTGCTGATAAAAAGGATATGACGATGGTCCACACCGGAAGTGAGCTGATCATTGGTGTAAAAAACGAAAAAAGGGCATTTGAACTTCCTGCAAATCTGCGTTCATGTGAGATAAGCAAAGCAAGGTACGAGGACGGCAGACTGAATATTTATTTTGAGAAATGATTTTAAGGAGGTACTGTTATGAAACATGCTATAGAAGTCAGCAGGCTTACAAAAACATATGGTTCAAGCAGAGGCATCACAGAACTTGATCTTTGCGTTGATGAGGGTGATATTTTCGGTTTTATAGGACCTAACGGGGCCGGAAAGAGTACTACGATCCGTATACTTCTGGGAATGATAAAGCAAAACTCCGGCAAGGCCAGGGTTTTTGGTATGGATACGTCAGAAAACAGGATCGGAATACTCAAAAGGATAGGGTATATGCCGAGTGAAGCTATGTTTTATCCGGGCGTCAGAGTAAAAGATATGATAAAACTTTCAGCAGATATCAGAAAAAAAGACTGCAGCAAAGAGGCACAGTATCTCTGTGAAAGATTTTGTGTTGATACCGGAAGAAAAATTGAAGAGCTCTCACTGGGCAACAGGAAAAAAGTTTCTATAGTATGTGCTCTCCAGCATAACCCTGATCTTCTGATCCTGGATGAACCGACAAGCGGACTTGACCCTCTTATGCAAAAAGAATTTTTTGATGTACTAAATGAGAGAAATGAAAAAGGAGCAACGATCTTCTTCTCGTCACATGTTCTCTCTGAAATACAGCATAACTGCGCAAATGCAGCAATAATACGTGAAGGAAAGCTGATCTTACAGGACAGCATTGACAACCTGAGTGCAGCAAATGCAAGAAGAGTTACAGTTCACGGAATAAAGACACTGCCGGAGTTGAGCGGTATATCAGATATAAATGAGTCATCAAAAGGAATAAGTTTTCTTTTCAGCGGGGATATTAACATGCTTGTCTCAGCCCTCGCAGAATATAAGCTGAGTGATCTGAGTATCTGCGAGCCTGATATAGAAGAGATATTTATGCACTATTATCAGAAGGAGGACGAATAATCATGACAATATTTTTACATGAACTCAGGACCGGAAAAAGGCCCTAATAATCTGGAGTCTTTCAATAGGCCTGATGGTGGCAATGTGTATATTTATGTATCCTGATATGAAATCACAGATGGATGATGTAAGCAATATGTTTTCCGGTATGGGAGGCTTTACGGCAGCTTTTGGTATGGACAGAATAGATTTTTCTTCTATTATGGGATTTTACGGAATAGAATGCGGAAGTATTATTGCAATAGGTGGTGCATTTTATGCAGGTATCTCAGGTGTATCTATACTGTCAAAGGAAGAACATATACATACTGCAGAATTTCTTTTTTCACATCCATTGAGCCGAAAAAGCATAATTGCCCAGAAGTTTGCAGCCTGTATTACACAGATAATAGTACTTAACGTTTTCTGTTTTGCGCTTTCCACTGTATCCTTTGTGATCATAGGAGAGGAAATTGCCTGGGATCAGTATTCATTATTCCACATAGCACAGCTGCTGAGTCAGATCGAGATCGCTTCGGTATGTTTCGGAGTATCTGCATTTTTAAGACACGGCGGAATTGGAATAGGAGTTGGGATCGCAGCAGTATTTTACTTTTTGAATATATTTGAAAATATCAGTGATAAAGTCAGTGCTCTCAGATACTTAACACCGTTTTCCTATACAGATGCTGCAGACATATTCACACAGAACAGTCTTGATGCAGGCCTTATAGCAGTGGGAATGATCCTTGCAGCTGCCGGAGTAATTACGGCTTTTATCAAATATTCTTCAAAAGACCTCTCAGTATAAAACAAAAAAATATAATTATAATAAGCTGTATTAAAGAAAAGTCTTTGATACAGCTTATTTTGACATATATTAGAAAAACCTTTACAATTTGAATAATCTATGATATATTAGTAATTGTATCTTTATTTTTTGAAAGGAAGATTTTATGAACTGGACTGAAGTAGAAATTTATACAACGACACAAGGTGTTGAGCTTATCTGCTCAAAGCTTATGGATATAGGAATTAAGGGATTCGCTATAAAGGATGCAAATGATTTTAATGAGTTTTTAGAAAATAAAGAGGGAAACTGGGACTATCTTGATGAAGACCTGATGCAGCTGTCAGAGTGTGAAACTACCATAACTGTTTATCTTCCTGAGAACGGACAGGGTGCACAGATGCTCGTGGATATGAAGAATATGCTCAGCAGTATGGCACAGCAGGATACTCAGAAGGAATACGGCCGACTTGAGATCGGTCTTAAAAATGTAAAGGAAGAGGACTGGGCAAACAACTGGAAACAGTATTTCAAGCCTATGAATATAGGAAACAGGCTTCTTGTCAAGCCGTCATGGGAAAATATCGATGATACCGAAAGAACGGTTCTGGAAATAGACCCTGCATCAAGCTTCGGAAGCGGACAGCACTATACAACAAAGCTCTGCCTCGAATATCTTGACTCACTTGATCTGAGCGGCATGAAGGTTCTTGATCTTGGCTGCGGAAGCGGAATTCTGTCGATCGGTGCAATGCTGCTCGGAGCTGAGAATGCAGTTGCAGTTGACATTGAAGAGAATGCTGCAAAGACAGCTATTGAAAATGCAGCTAAAAATAACATTTCTTCCTCAGTATATACTGCTTACTGCGGAAACATAATAAATGATAAAAGCCTGGCTGACAAGATAGGCACGGGCTATGATCTTATTACAGCAAACATAGTTGCTGATATTCTTATCGCAATGAAGGATCTTTTCTATCAGTTCCTGAAACCGGGAGCAATTCTTATTGTATCAGGAATTATAGGTGAAAGAAAAGAAGAGGTTACAGATGCACTTGTAAATGCAGGCTTCACAATAACTGAGTCACGTGAGCAGAGCGACTGGGCAGCAGTTATGCTTACAAAAAATCAGTAAGACAGGGTACAACACAGGAAAGTCATAAAGGATGGTATTATGAAGGCAAATTTTATATGCAAACTTTCAGGAGCTGTGATCGCGATTGCAGCAATCATATTTACAGGTATAACCTGCAGCTGGTGGCAGTTTGGTTATAACATCGACAATGCATGGATACTTCTCGTTGCAGCTCCGTTTCTGCTGTGGATGCTTGTTTTCGGAGTGAATTTTATTAATTCATTCGGATTTTTTTCAGGACTCGGACTCCTGATCTATCATAATGGTTTTGTACCGGATGACAGTATTCCTGTCTTTATCGGTATTATGGCTGCATTTGCTGCGGCAACAGCACTGATAGGAGGTTCATTCAGATTTATTAAACCTACATCGCTTGAACCTGTAACTATCTCCAGAGTAAAACCTGTCGTCAGGGTATTTGCCGGCATGAAGCATATAAGAAACAATTTTGACGGTGTTATCGGTGCGGCTTTTAAGGTTTTCTCAGGTTCACTGCTCTATGATTTCAGAAAAGCAAAGATAGAATCAAGATCGCAGCTAACAGTAAATGTGAACTTTGGCAGGCTGTATCTGGTTTTCCCGTCCGATGTTCTTGTAGAATCAACCGTAAAAGGTGATTTTACAAACGGACTTGCCGCACCAAAGGACTACAGCACTATCATCAGCATAAGCGGACGTGTAAGGTTCGGAAAGCTGTACATAATAAGGTCAAATAATGAAAATTAAACTAGTGTCAGAGAGCATTTGTGCTCTCTGGTTTTGTAATAAATATACTTCTGCATTTTACTGCAGCAAAATGCGTAAATAAAATATCTGCTGCAGAGGAACGGAAACACTATGGCTAACAAAGTTAAAGAATATGGAAATGACAGTATTACTATGCTCAAGGGTGCCGACAAGGTCAGAAAAAGACCGGCTGTTATTTTTGGTTCGGACGGACTTGACGGATGTGAGCATTCGGTTTTTGAAATAATCTCAAACTCTATAGATGAGGCACGCTCAGGCTACGGAAAAAAGATCGTAGTAACAAAGTATAATGACAATGTTTTTGAAGTTGAGGACTTCGGAAGAGGATGTCCTGTAGACTATAATAATGCTGAAGAAAGATATAACTGGGAACTGGTTTACTGTGAACTGTATGCCGGAGGAAAGTACGATTCAGAAAGTGAATCCTATGAGTACTCACTCGGACTTAACGGACTCGGACTGTGTGCAACACAGTATTCATCCGAATTTATGGATGTTGAGGTACTGAGGGACGGATACAGATACAGTCTTCATTTTGAAAAAGGTGAAAACATCGGAGGACTGAAAAAGGAAGAATACACTAAGAAAAACACCGGAACAAAAACCAGATGGAAACCGGACCTTGATGTCTTTACTGAAATAGACGTTCCTGATGAATTTTTCTGTGATATTCTCAAGCGACAGGCAGTGGTCAATCCTAATATCCTCTTTGTCTACCGTTCTCAGAAAGACGACGGAAAGTTTGCCACACAGGAATTTATATATGAAAACGGTATAACAGACTATGTAAATGAAATTGCTCAGAATCAGAATATAACAAGTATTCAGTACTGGCAGTGTGAAAAAACAGGACGTGACAGACCGGACAAACCTGACTACAAGGTAAAACTGTCGGTAGCTCTGACATTTTCCAATAAGGTAAAGAGACTTGAGTACTATCATAACTCAAGCTGGCTTGAATACGGCGGATCGCCTGAAAAGGCTGTCAAGCAGGCATTTGTCTCACAGATAGATTCATATCTCAAGCAGAATAACAAGTACCTGAAAAACGAAGGCAAGGTAACATTTGTGGATGTCGAAGAATGTCTGACACTTGTTTCATCTTCTTTCTCAACACAGACATCCTATGAAAACCAGACAAAGAAGGCTATCAACAACAAGTTCATCTATGAAGCCATGACTGAATTTCTCAAGCATCAGCTGGAGATCTATTTTATAGAAAACCCTGACGAAGCATTAAAAATTGCAGAGCAGGTCATGATAAATAAAAGAAGCCGTGAAAATGCAGAAAAAACACGTCTGAATATCAAGAAAAAGCTTGCCGGAAACATAGATATCTCAAACATGGTACAAAAATTTGTTGACTGCCGTACCAAGGATGTAAGCAGAAGAGAATTATATATAGTTGAGGGTGATTCAGCGCTTGGAGCTGTAAAGCTTGCAAGAGAAGCAGAATTTCAGGCAATAATTCCTGTAAGGGGAAAGATACTCAACTGTCTTAAGGCAGATTATGATAAGATTTTTAAAAATGATATTATAACAGATCTGATAAAAGTGCTCGGATGCGGAGTCGAGGTCAAGACAAAGGCGAACAAAGATCTCTCATCGTTTAGTATTGAAGGTCTCAGATGGCACAAAATAGTCATCTGTACAGATGCCGATGTTGATGGTTTCCAGATAAGGACGCTGATCCTTACAATGCTCTACAGACTGACCCCTACACTTATTGAAGACGGATACGTATATATCGCGGAATCACCGCTTTATGAAATATCAACTAAGGACAAAACATATTTTGCATATACAGAAAGAGAAAAAACTAAAATACTTGATCAGATAAAGAATAAAAAGTACACTCTGCAGAGATCAAAAGGACTCGGTGAGAATGAGCCTGAAATGATGGCGCTGACTACAATGAATCCTGATACAAGAAGACTTATTCAGGTAACGCCTGACAGTGTGGAGGATACAGCTAAAATGTTTGATATGCTGCTTGGTGATGATCTTCAGGGACGAAAAGATTATATATCAGAATTTGGCGGAGATTATCTCGAACTTGCTGATATCTCATAAGTATTGCCACGCAAAGCAGTTATGACAAGGAGAAATCTTAATAATGGCGAAAAAAAACAAGGAAATCAAACCAAAACAGCTTCCTGATGCATATATTGAGGGCGCAGGCGTAGTTGTTGAGGAAAAAATTACAGAGACGCTTGAGAAAAACTACATGCCATATGCAATGAGTGTAATTATTTCACGTGCACTGCCGGAGATCGACGGATTCAAGCCTTCACACAGAAAGCTTCTGTATACGATGTATAAAATGGGACTTCTGACAGGACAGAAAACCAAGTCTGCAAATGTTGTCGGACAGACAATGAGACTTAATCCTCATGGAGACGGCGCGATATATGAGACTATGGTAAGGCTTTCAAGAGGTAATGAAACTCTGCTGCATCCATATGTAGATTCAAAGGGCAACTTCGGAAAAGCATATTCAAGAGATATGGCATATGCAGCTTCAAGATATACAGAAGTTAAACTGGATCCGATCTGTAATGAGCTTTTCGGTGAAATTGACAAGGAAACGGTAGACTTTGTTCCAAACTATGACAACACAATGCTTGAACCGGTGCTGCTGCCTTCAACATTTCCGTCAGTTCTGGTAAATTCCAACGTCGGCATTGCTGTATCTATGGCAAGCAGTGTTTGTTCGTTTAATCTGGGTGAGGTTTGTGAGACATGTATAGCACTCATAAAAAATCCTGATCATGATATTTTGTCAACGCTTAAGGGACCTGATTTTCCTTCAGGCGGGTTTATGTTATATAATGAGGCAGAGCTCAGAAAGATTTATGAAACAGGCAGAGGCTCAGTAAAAATACGTTCAAAGTACAATTACGACAAAGCTGCCAACTGTATAGAGATCACCCAGATACCATATACAACAACAGTTGAAGCTATAATGGATAAGATCATCGAGCTTATCAAGCAGGGTAAGATACGTGAAATTTCATATATGCGTGATGAAACAGACCTGAATGGTCTCAAGCTTGCTATAGATCTCAAGAGGGCAACAGATCCTGATAAGCTTATGCAGAAGCTGTATAAAATGACACCTCTGCAGGATAACTATTCATGTAACTTCAATATACTTATAGGCGGTTCTCCAAGAGTAATGGGCGTCAGGGAAATTCTCAGTGAATGGACTGCGTTTCGAGAGGACTGCGTAAAAAGAAGAACTATACACGATCTCAATAAAAAACGCGACAAGCTGCATCTGCTGTCAGGTCTGCAGAAAATTCTTGTTGATATAGATAGGGCGATTAAGATCGTCAGAGAAACAGCTGCTGAAACAGAAGTAGTTCCGAATCTTATGATCGGCTTCGGCATAGATGAGATCCAGGCTGAGTATGTTGCTGAAATAAAACTCAGACATCTTAACCGTGAGTACATTCTCAACAGAACAGCTGAAATTGAAAATCTGGAAAAAGATATTGCTGAGATGGAAGAAATTATAGCAGATCCTAAAAAGATCAGAAAGATCATCATTTCAGAACTCAGGGAGGTTGCAAAGAAATACAGCCGTCCAAGAAAGACATTTATCATCTATGAAGACGAAACTGAGGAATTTAATTTTGATGATGATATTCCTGACTATCCGGTATTTCTGTTTCTTTCACGCAGCGGATATTTTAAGAAGATAACTCCTGCATCGCTGAGAATGAGCTCAGAACAAAAGCTCAAGGAGGGCGATGAGATCATAACGCAGACCGAGGCCACAAATAAAACAGAACTGCTTTTCTTTACAAATATGCAGCAGGTCTATAAAACGAAGGCCAGCCTGTTTGATGATACAAAAGCCAGTGTTATCGGTGATTACGTTCCGGTCAAGCTTTCATTTGATACTGATGAGAGCGTAGTCTCGATGATAAAGACAGTTGATTATTCAGGATTTTTATTATTTGTTTTTACAAACGGAAAGGTTGCAAAGGTACCGCTCAAGTCATTTGAGACAAAAACAAACCGCAAAAAGCTCTCAAAAGCCTACTCAGCAAAGGCACCGCTTGCATCTGTGCTTTATATCAGTGATAATTGTGAGGTTATGATAATGACCGATTCAGGAAGGGCAATTATTTTTGATACGGCGCTTATTCTTCCGAAGACGACCAGGGATACACAGGGGGTACAGGTTATGACTCTAAAAAACAAGGCATGTGTGTCCGGTGCTATAGTAGCAGATACTACTCATACTAATGAAATTTACAATAAATTCAGAGTAAAATCAATTCCGTCAGCCGGCTCATTCCTGAAAAATCTGCCGGATCCAGGACAGATGTCATTCTGATAAGGAGGAAATGTAATGAAAGATGGTTTTGTAAAAGTTGCATCATGTACGCCAAATGTAAAGGTAGCTGATACTGATTATAATATCGGTAAGATCTACGAACAGCTGTGTGAAGCTGACAGGATGGGAGCTAAAGTAATAGTTTTCCCTGAGCTTTGCATTACAGCCTACACATGTCAGGATCTGTTTTTTCAGGACACACTTCTGGATTCTGCAATGAAGTCACTTGCAGAGCTTGTTGCAAAGAGCAGCGATATCCAGGCTATGTTCATAGTAGGGTGTCCTGTCAGATTTGAAGGCAAGCTGTATAACTGTGCTGTAGTTATACAGCACGGTGAGATACTCGGAATAATTCCGAAAACATCACTTCCGAACTACAATGAATTTTATGAAGCCAGACATTTCTCTCCTTATATCGGACGTGTGGGAACACTTGACCTGTCTGTTTACGGACTGGATAAGATCCCATTCGGTCAGCGTGTATTTGTCTGCACTGATATGCCAGAAATAATAGTTGGTGTTGAAATATGTGAGGATCTGTGGACAGCTGATCCGGTTTCAAATTATCTTGCAAAAGCCGGATGTACAATAATCTGCAATCTGTCAGCAAGTGATGAGGTAATCGGAAAAGACACCTACAGAAGACAGCTTGTACAAAATCAGTCAGCAAGACTTGTCTGCGGCTATATTTACTCATCTGCCGGAGACGGTGAGTCAACTCAGGATATGGTTTTCTCAGGACACGATCTGATTGCAGAAAACGGAATTATTCTTTCTGAGAGCAAGCTTTTTGAAAACGGGATCATTACAAGTGAGATAGATGTATCCAAACTGGTATTTGAAAGAAGAAAGATCACTTCTTTCCCTCCATTAAAGAGTATGGACTTTATTACACGAGGTGAATTTACACTGCCGGTTACTGATACAAAACTCACAAGATATTTTTCTAAAACACCGTTTATTCCGTCAGACAAGACTGAACGTGACAAGAGATGCGATCTGATACTTCAGATGCAGTCGCACGGACTCAAGAAAAGACTGGAGCATACAGGATCAAAGGCTGCAGTACTGGGCATTTCGGGCGGCCTTGACAGCTGTCTCGCTCTGCTTGTATGTGTTAAGGCTATGGATCTTCTTAAACGTCCGCACTCAGATATTGTTGCCGTTACAATGCCTTGTTTCGGCACAACAAAACGTACAAGATCGAATGCTGAGATACTGTGTACAGAGCTCGGAGTAACATTCAGAGAAGTTGATATAACGAAGAGTGTTCTGCAGCATTTTGAGGATATCGGACATAATCCTGATGACCACAGCGTTGTTTTTGAAAACGGTCAGGCGCGTGAAAGAACAAAGATCCTTATGGATATTGCAAATCAGGTATCCGGATTTGTTGTCGGAACAGGTGATCTGTCAGAGCTTGCATTAGGATGGGCAACCTATAACGGAGACCATATGTCAATGTACGGAGTAAATGCCTCTATTCCGAAAACACTTGTAAGATATCTTGTCGGATATTATGCAGATACCTGCAACAGCAGCAAACTAAGTGAAGTACTGAATGATATTCTTGATACTCCTGTTTCACCTGAACTTCTTCCGACAGATGATTCAGCTACAGAGGTTACACAGAAAACAGAAGATCTTGTGGGACCGTATGAACTCCACGATTTCTTCCTGTATAACGGAATAAGATGGGGTTATCCTCCGAAGAAGGTAAAGAGAATTGCAATGTATGCATTCGGTGACGACTACAACGAGGAAGAGATAACAAAATGGCTCAGAACTTTCTACAGAAGATTTTTTGCTCAGCAGTTCAAACGTTCATGCCTTCCTGACGGAGCAAAAGTCGGAAGTGTTACACTTTCTCCCAGAGGAGACTGGAGAATGCCTTCTGATGCTTCAGGTGTGCTCTGGCAGATCTAGTATATATGGATAAGACTGACCGGGGGTGATAAGCATAGATCTGAAAGAGAGAGCAAAAAAGTTAAAATATGATATACCTGCTATTTTTATAGCCCTTAAAAAAAAAGAGACACCGCTTGGAGCAAAGTTAATGGCTGCTGTCACAGTCGGCTATGCTCTGTCTCCGGTTGACCTGATACCGGATTTTATTCCGGTACTTGGTTACCTTGATGATCTGATACTTCTGCCGGCTATGGCTGCCCTGACTATAAAGCTGATTCCGGAAGATATCATGTCAAAGTGCCGCCTTGAAGCTGCAGACATGTGGAAAGACGGCAAACCAAAGAAATGGTATTATGCAATACCTATTGCACTGATATGGCTGTTAATTATTTTTCTGATCATACGGACATTAATGAAATGACATTAAAGGAGACAATGATATGAAAGCAAAAAAAATTTCCGCAGTTATTGCGGCTGCAGCATTTACTCTATCAGGCAACAATTACAGTGTCGCGGCTGCTGATTCAGGGGCGGTCCCGGTCGATATAGACAAAACAGCTTATGAGTATCTTCTGGATTATAATTCTTATATTGATTCAGATAGTAATGGAGTTATTGATGAGACGGAGCTTGCTGCTGCGAAATATATTTCTCTTGACCTTGAAGGTGTTGATGATATAAGCTGGATCACGAAAGCCGGACCGCTTGAACAGTTATCTTTAGATGGCGGTAATATAACGGACTTCTCAGTCCTTGCTCAGATGAAAAATCTAAAGTATCTGTTTTTTTATAAAGTACCGATAAGTGATATCTCTGCTTTTAAATCCCTGGATCTTCAGGTACTGTCGCTTGAAGGGACAAATGTCTCTGATGAAGACAGGCATGGACTTTCTGTTTTTAATGATTATGAACTTGGTCAGGGATACAGTACTATTTTGTCTGTAAGACCGAGTGTCCTTAATGAATACACGATAAAAATAAAAGACAGCAGTATAGCTGCTTTCGATATGGCAGGAAAAGATGATACGCAAAAGAGCAGCACGCGTTTGTATGCTTTATCACCGGGAGAAACGGTATATGAGGTTTATGCGGACTCTGAAAAAATCGGTGAGGGTAAAATAAAAATAACAGAGACTGTTTCTGCTGATCCGGAGCTTTGCAGTGATGGTGAATTTTCTTTTCTGAGCGGTTATTCAATGAGTAATTATAAGTCAAGAAGAACAGACGGCTTACAGGCAGTAGATAAAAACGGCACATGTTATACAATTAAAGATAACTGTGTTTCAAAGTCTGATGAAAATGTCAGCGATATTTCGTATATAGAAAATTACTCAACGGACGAAAACTCTGAGATGATACTCTACAGTGACGGAAAACTAAAAGTTGACTCAGCTGATGTTTTCAGCGATGATATAACGATTGACAGGATCAGCGGAAATTTTGCCTGCTCAGGAAATGATCTTTACTATATAAGTAAAGACTCAGGAAGTTTGTCAGTCATAAAGGTCTGCAGTAATTTTGACAGATTTATAGATGATGATTACTATATGCTGACAGACGGCTCACTCGTTTATGCGCATAAAGACACAGAGGGTAACAATGTTGTTGGTATAAGTCAGATGGAAGCAGGAAAAATTGATGTCGTGGATTTTATTGATGCAATTGATCATAATTATGCGCTCGATTCCCAGGGCAGACTTTATTCTATAAAATATAATTGGAATAAAGTTAATTCTTATCTTGAAGTATTACTTGTTGATGAAAATGTTGTGAATATCGGTATGATAGGCGGGGTTCAGTCCGAATTTGCGTATCAGAAAGAAGACTCTGGTGTATGGTATTGTGAAGATGGTAAATCTGCTGATGCATCAGATATAGTTAAATCAGATTTCTTATATAATGACAGGATATACTGCAATACAAATTATTACAAAGATGAAGTAATAAGAACTCATAAACCTGGTCCTGAAAGCGGAGCAATATGTTCTGATGATTATTATTACGAAGGACGTGTATCATACAGTCCGGACGGGAAAGTATACATAATTACAAATGATAAATATTTCTCCATGACAAATGTCAGAAGTGTGTATCAGGAGTATAACTGCTACGATTATCTTTACATTCTCAGGACTGACGATACTTTGTGGCAGTACAATGTATTAACAGGAGAATATTCAAGATTAAAAATAAACGGACCAGAGATAAATGAAACTATAATAGGTGATGTGGATCTTTCCGGTTCAGTAACAGCATCGGATCTGATGAAACTTAAGTCATTTATACTTGGCGGTGTTTCACTTGATGACAGGCAGATGCTTGCTGCAGATATAAGTAAAGATTCCAGAGTAAATATACTTGATATAATAGAACTTATCAGGTATTTACTTAATGAATAAAAACATAATTGAAAGGCATGGAGAATATGAAAAAGAATTTTGATTATATATGGACTGATAAAAAGAGAACCCTGTTCGGACTTCCTCTTTCATTTACCAGATACTATATAACTGAGAAGAAAATAATCTGCAGATACGGATTCTTTAACATAACAGAGGATGAAATAAATATATACAAGATAACTGATAAGAAAATGACGCTTCCATTTTTTCAGAGACTCTTTGGATGCGGAACTATAACTATATTCTCAAAGGATACCGATACAAGAGTCAAGGATCTTATTTCCGTAAAACATCCGTATGATGTAAACAAGCTTATTGATGAGCAGCTTAACAGCGAAAGAGACAAGTACGGAATAAGAGGCAGAGATATGATGGGGGAAGATGATGTAAACGGTGACGATCCAGGATAAAACATAATATTATTTTAATATTCACGAAAGAATTTCAGGGGGGAAATCATGAAAAAGAAAATAAAAAGAACTATATCTTTATTATTAGCATTTTCTTTAGCTTGTGGTTACAGTCAGCTTACTGATACACGGGTCAAAGCTCAGGAACAGATTCAAAAAATACTGATCAACGAAGCATGTTCAAAAAATACTGCAGGCATAAAGGCTGAAAACGGTGAAAGATACGACTGGATCGAAATATATAATCCGGGTAATGAAGATTATGATCTTTCCGGATACGGACTGTCCGATGATCCGGCAGTTCCTTATAAGTTCAGATTCGGTGAAGTAACAATCAAAGCAAAAGAGTTTCTGCTGGTGTATGCTGATAAAAAAGCTTCTTTTACAAGCAGTGAACTTCTCGTACCATTCGGACTGTCATCTGATGGTGAAACACTAATACTGACTGACAGTGAAGGAAATACATCAGATATTTTTGAACTCCCTGCAATAACAGCAGATACTACATATGGAAGAAAACCTGATGGCAGCAGTGAATTTGCTGTTTTAACACCAACTCCGGGACAAACTAATAATACGGACTCAGAGGTTAAAGAAATACCTGCTCCTGTATTTTCAACTGAGAGCGGTTTTTACAATGAAGCTTTTTCACTTGGAATAACCACATCTGAAAACACAGTTATCAGATATACTCTTGACGGCAGTCAGCCTGCTCAGGACTCACCGGTGTATACAGGCGAACTCAGTATAAAAGATGTTTCAGGTTCCAAAAATATATATTCTGCCATAAGTACAACTGTATTTCCCGGATATTTTTATACGCCGTCAACATCAAGGGTACCTAAAGGGACTATTGTAAGGGCTGCAGCTTTTGACGCAGACGGAAACAGCAGTGAAACCGTAACTAAGTCATATTTTATAGGATATCAGAACCGATCAGACTATTATGGGAAGGTACCGGTGATTTCCCTGGTGACTGACCCTGCTGATCTTTTTGATTACGATAACGGAATTTATGTAACAGGAGCAAAATATGACGAATGGCTTGCGTCCGGAGGAAATCCTGAAACTACACCTGATGCAGAAAAACCTGCTAATTATCAGGAAAAATGGGAAAAAATATCATCACTTACGTATTTTAATCCGGACGGAACACAGGCATTTACACAAAATGTCGGTATAAGAATACATGGCGGTGCATCAAGATGTGTAATGCAGAAGAGTTTTAATATATATGCGAGGAAAGAATATGGTTCAGGCAGTTTTAAATTTGATCTTTTCAACAACCTGAAAGCTGAAACCGACGGATCCGATATAGATAAGTTCAGCAGTCTGATGCTCAGAAACGGCGGCAATGACTGTGCTTTTACAAAGATCAGAGATCCTTATATACAGGAACTTGTCAGTGACAGAGATTTCGGAACTCAGGCATCTCAGCCATGTGCTGTATTTCTTGATGGTGAGTACTGGGGTGTATATAATCTGCGTGAAAAATTCAGTGAAGACTATATAAAGAGTCATTATGGTATAAAAAAAGATGATGTGATCATTATTAAAAATAATGAACTTGATGAAGGATTAGCTGAAGATATACAGTATTATAAAGATCTTATAGATTTTGCTGTGAAAAATGATCTATCAGATGACAGTAAATATTCACAGATATCAGACATGATGGATATCCAGAGCTTTATTGATTACTTCAGCTCTGAGATATACATAGCTAACCATGACTGGGTATCAAATAATTTCAGTCTCTTCAGAGCAAGAAATATTGATCCCGAAAATCCGTATGCAGACGAAAAGTGGAGATGGCTGATGTTTGATACTGAGTACTCATCCGGAATGTATCAGAAGTCATACACTGCATATAACAGAGATTCTTTCAGGTTTGTTATGAATGACAGAGGAAGCAACAGTATTGCAAAGCTGTTTACAAGCCTTCTGAAGAACGAACAGTTTAAAAAACAGTTTGTAACAACATTTATGGATATTGCAAATAATAATTTTGACTCTGAAAAGACAAATGCATTACTTAGCAGCTACAGCAGTCAATACAGGTCTCTGATGACAGATTATTTCCTCAGATACAGTTCTAAAACTGCAGATTCAGCAGGTAAGTATTTTGACACCCAGGTTTCATATATAGGAAGCTTTTTCAATAACAGATATGATTATATCACAAAACAGATGAAAACTGCTCTGAATCTGTCAGGAAACCTTACTGATGTGACTATAAAAAATACCGGAACAGGCATGACAATGATAAATACAGTAAAAACTTCTGAGGATGAATGGACAGGCAGTTACTATACAGATTATCCTGTAACAGTTTCAGCTGTTCCGGATGAAGGCTGCACATTTAAGGAGTGGAAAGTGACATCTGCCGGCAAAACCCAGGTGTATAATGACAGTACAATAAATGTGGATCTTACACAGGATCCTGTAATTATTGAGGCTGTATATGAAAGCAGTCAGGGTTCAGACCCGGATATTATTAAAGGCGATGTTGATGGCAATGGTTCTGTTACAGCATCTGATATAACTATGCTTACAGGATATCTTCTGTCAGCTCAGAAGCTGACTGAAGAACAGATATCAGCAGCAGACATAAATAAGGATTCAAGAGTCAATGTACTGGATCTTATCGGTCTTAAAAGATTACTGTTATCAATATAAATTGGCTATATGTCGGAAAGTAGTGAGTAAATGCTGTCATTTATAAAAGAGACCCGTTCATGCTGGGAGATCCTTGCAGAAGAGACCAGACCAATATTTATTTACGGCATGGGAAACGGTGCTCAGAAGATCCTTGACGTTTTTGAGGAATACAAAATAAAAACAGAAGGAATATTTGCCAGTGATGAGTTTGTCAGAGGTCATTCATTCAGTGGTTTTAAAGTAAAAAAATATTCTGAAGTCTGCAGTGAATACGATGATTTTATAGTCGTGCTTGCTTTTGCTGCAGGATATGACTCTCTGATCACAAAAATCAAAAGAATGTCCGGTGAGCATACGTTATATGCTCCGGATGTTCCTATAGAAGGCGGCGGTCTGTTCACATATCAGTACTGTCTGGATCATGCAGGAGAACTTGAAGAAGTTTATTCTATGCTTGAAGATGATTTGTCCAGGAAAGTGTTTGCAGATGTCATTAACTTTAAAATAAGCGGAAAAATTGATTATCTTGATGATATCACTACTGCAAAGGATGAGGTATACACCGATATAATAAACCCTGGTGAAAATGAGATCTATGTAGATCTCGGTGCCTACAACGGTGATACTGTGAGCGAGTTTGTGTCATTTACAAACAACCGGTACAAACAGATATATGCTTTTGAACCGGATGCGAGAAATTACAGAAAACTTATGAACAGTGTTGAGGGCATGGAAAATATCACAGCACTCAACTGTGTTGTATGGAGTTGTGATACTACTCTCAGTTTTGCCAGCAGATCAGGACGACAGTCATCAGTAAGTGCACAGGGAAAGCCTGTTGCTGCAAGAAGTGTCGACAGCGTACTCTCTGATGGTGCTGCAACTATAATTAAAATGGATGTTGAGGGTGCAGAAGAACAGGCGATAGACGGCTGTATCAAGACAATAAAAAAATACAAGCCAAAGCTTATGATATCTCTTTATCACCGCAACCGCGATATGTTTTATCTGCCTCTTAAAATCAGGAAGCTTAATCCGGATTATAAAATATATATGAGGCATCAGCCTTATATCCCGGCATGGGAAACAAATCTATATGCAGTTTAAAAAACGAAAAAATTCATTGGCATTTATAATAAGTTTGTTTTATGAAGTTTTTGTTGTAAAAAAATTAGAAGAATAAGCACTTTTTCATATAATTGCGTAGAAAAAACAGTCTGTATTATGCAAAGATAAATTTTTTTTGCAAGAGCCATTAAAACTACTTGCAAAATTTCTTCATATGTAATATTATATTATATAGAGTCTGAATTATTGAAACGAGATCGAATTAATTATGCCAAGGAGGATTTCTCTGATGAAGAAATTATGTGATATGCAGACAGATGAACTCAAAGCCTTTGAACAGCAGGCACAGCGTGAGTACGATGATTTTAAGAGCCTTAACCTGAAACTTGATATGTCAAGAGGTAAGCCGTCACCGGATCAGCTGGATCTTTCTATGCCTCTTATAAATGTTCTTAACGGTGAAGAGCTGGTAACCGAAAATGGAGCGGACTGCAGAAACTATGGTATCCTTGACGGTATCCCGGAAGCTAAAAAAATGTTTGCTGACCTGCTTGGTGTTGCACCTCAGAATATAATTGTCTATGGCAACTCAAGTCTTGCAGCAATGTACGATACAATTTCACGAGCAGTAACACATGGTATTTTAGGTAATAAACCGTGGTCAAAGTATGATAAGGTAAAGTTCTTATGTCCTGTTCCCGGATATGACAGACATTTTGCTATATGTGAATATTTCGGGATCGAAATGATAAATATTCCTATGAATGATGAAGGTCCGGATATGGACCTTATTGAAAAGCTTATTGCTGAAGATGACAGCATCAAGGGAATCTGGTGTGTTCCTCAGTACTCAAATCCAACTGGAATTTCTTACTCTGATGAGGTTGTCAGAAGATTTGCAGCTCTCAGACCAAAGGCTGCTGATTTCAGAATATTCTGGGATAATGCATACTGTATTCATCATCTTGTTGATGAACCTAAGAACATACTTAACATATTTGATGAATGCAATAAAAACGGCACAGAGGATATGGTGTTTGAATTTGCTTCAACATCAAAAATTACTTTCTCTGGCGCTGGTGTAGCTGTAATGGCTGCAAGTGAAAATAATGTAAACAGTATAAAAAAACAGCTTGGTATTTCTACAATAGGCTTTGACAAGATCAATCAGCTGCGCCATGTAAAGTATTTTAAAAATGCAGATGGTATCAGGGAGCATATGAAAAAGCATAAAAACATTATTGCTCCTAAGTTTGAAGTGGTTATTAACGAGCTTGAAAAAAATATCAGGCCCCTTGGTATAGCACAGTGGCATAATGCACAGGGTGGTTATTTCATATCATTCAATGCAATGAACGGATGTGCTAAAAAAATAGTGTCTTTGTGTTCTCAGGCAGGTGTCGTACTTACAAACGCAGGTGCAACATATCCATATGGAAATGATCCTGATGACAGTAATATACGTATTGCACCAACATACCCTTGTGTTGAGGAACTGACAAAGGCAATGGAGCTCTTCTGTATATGCGTAAAGCTTGCATCAGTCCAGAAGCTTCTTAACTCAAAATAATACCCTAATAAATTTTGCATGCACTCTGTACAATGTCTGTACAGAGTGCATGTTTTTTATGCAGGAAAAATCATTAAAATATAGACAATAAATATATGGAAGAATTGTCGAAAACTCTTTACTTTAGATAAAAAATATAGTATTATATCTTTATGACATAAAATTTGTCTATTCAATACGCAAAAAGGGGATTAAAGAAATTGAACATTTTAAGGAAACGATTAATAACAGCTGCTGCCGGTATTGTTATACTAACAGCTTCTTTAATGGGGCAGTCGGTCAATGCAGTTAAAGCAACCGAACTGGGAATTGATATTTCAAAGTATCAGGGCAATATTAATTTTTCTCAGCTGACCACAAATGATATAAAGTTTGTTATACTTCGTGCCGGCACAACAAAGTATGGTATCGATGCAAAGTATGAGGAGTATTATAAAGGCCTTCAGTCAACAAATCTGAAAGTTGGTGCATATCTTTTCTGCAGTTCAACTACTCTTGAGGGATTCAAAGCCGATGCAGAAACTTTTATCAAGTATCTTAAAGGCAAAGATATGAAAATGCCGGTATACATTGATCTTGAGTCAGATGAACAGATGGCTGTCGGAAAACAGGCACTTACTACATATACAATTGCCGCACTTAACATTCTGAGGGAAGCAGGCTATACTGCAGGTGTTTACTCAAATAAATACTGGTATACAAATTATGTTGACAGACAGCAGATACTTGATGCAGGCTATGAGATATGGTGGGCACAGTATCCCACACTTTCAAATCCGATAAATCCTGGCAACTACAGTCTTAGTAATATGGCTGGAATGTGGCAGTATTCAAGTCAGGGTAAGCTAAACGGTATACCGGATAATACAGTAGATCTTAATATCGCATATAAGATCTATCCTGAGAATAAACCTGACAATAAAATTCCCGAAGAACAGTGGTACGTTACCGCAATGCCGACTCTCAGGCTCAGATGCGGTGCCGGTGTTTCATTTGGTTCGATCGGTGCAGTGCCAACCGGTACGATCCTCAGGGTAAATGAAAAAAAGCAAGCTGAAGGATATACATGGGGCAAGGTGACATATAACGGATATGTAGGCTGGTGTGCTCTTGATTATGCAATAAATCTAAGTGCTCAGCCTGATACAGATCTCAACGGAGATGGCAAAAAGGATATCAATGATTATTATGAATTAAAGAAATACCTGCTTGAGCCTGATAAAGAGTATAATAAAAAAGCAGACCTTAACGGCGACGGAGTAATAAACGTTTTTGACTGCCAGTACCTTAAGTCAAAACTTTTCGGATAAGATCTTCAAAGTCAGTTTTGGATCATACATATAATGATCCGGGACTGGCCTTTTTTGTTTATTAAAGCCTGATAAGGAATAAATGAAAAAATACAGCAAAAACTATAACAAACAATGTAGTTCGGAGATGATGAAGCACATGAAAAACAAAACTGTATTTGAGGTCACCGGATTAACTAAAAAATATAAAAAGCATACAGCAGTAAATAATCTTTCATTTTCAGGTTATAACGGTGAAATAATCGGGTTTTTAGGACCAAACGGAGCGGGAAAGACTACTACAATAAAAATGATGACCGGACTTGTACAAATAACAGACGGATCAGTAAATATCTGCGGATCAGATATACAAAAATCTTATGAGAAGGCAGCCTCACATACAGGTGCGGTTATAGAAAATCCGGGTCTCTATCAGAACATAAGCGGTCAACGGAATCTTTCACTTTTTGCAATGGTAAAAAAAACACCGGTTAATATGCTTGAAGAAGTAAAGCTGCTTACAGGACTGGGGGACAGGCTCAAAGACAAAGTCAGAACATATTCACTCGGAATGAAGCAGAGACTTGGAATAGGCATAGCACTTCTGGGTTCACCGCAGCTGCTGATACTGGATGAACCTACAAACGGACTTGATCCGATCGCTATCCGTGACCTCAGATTATTTCTAAAAAAACTTGCACATGAGAAAAATGTCTGCGTTCTTGTTTCAAGTCATATGCTTCTTGAGATGGAGAAACTCTGTGATCGTGTAGTAATAATAAATGATGGAAACATGATAGGCGAAACATCAGTTGAAAATCTCAGAGACAGTAATACAGATCTGGAAGATTATTATGTTTCATGTGTAGAAAGTATAAAGAACAGCGAAGGTGAAGATAATGTCAGTGCTGATAAGATTTGAACTCAGTAAAATTATTAAAAGTAAACTATTTATTTTTTTCATTATCCTGATCATAGCTGTAATGGCAGGATACATTATGTCTGAATACAGGGATGTAAAAGCGTTCAGAGACAACCCCGGATATCAGCAGGAGGTAATGTCATGGGAAGAAAGAGAACTAAATACTATTAAGTTTGGAACGCAGTCACTCAATGAGGATTACTGGCTGACAGATCTTCAGCGTGATCAGATAACACGCCGTATAGCGATAGCACAGTATCGTCTTGACAACAATATTCCGAAGGATGTATATAAAAATGTTTGGTGGTTCTTTAATGACAGGTCATTCAACACATCCTCAATGGTTGTCCTTGTTATGATCATTATTATTTCAGGACTGTGTATTGCCGGTGAATACCGCGGTGACACGATCCGTCAGGTTCTGCTCCTTCCTTATAACAGGTGGCGCATACTTCTCTCAAAAATAGCAGCCTGCGCTGTATCCGGACTGATACTGTATGGTATAGTTATTGTCACAGGTATTTTATCCGGTTTTATACTGCATGGTACAGACAGAATAGATGCTCAGACTGTGCTTTATTTCAGGGATACAATAACTACGATGAAAATGAGTACTTACAGTATTATTATCGTTCTTCTTAAACTTGTAGAAATACTGTTCTATATTATCTTCTCAGTTTTTATCTGCGTGATCAGCAGAAATGCTGCAATATCAATTGTTATTTGTTCTTTCACAGGTGTTTTCTCAACTGTATTCGGTAATTTTATTTCAGAGTATTACAAATTTATCAGATATCTGCCTTTTCTGAATATTGATTTCAGAAAATTTCTCGACTTCGGGACAGTTCTGTGGCAGAGTGAAACAGGCTTCAACAGTATTGTTTATGAAAATATAACAGCTGTAAAATCAGTGTCCATATATCTGATATCAGTTATTTTAATGCTTGCTTTATCTTTCATGATTTTCAGAAAACAGGATCAGTAATACGAAAAAAGCGCAGATCACAATAATCTGCGCTTTCTTTATTTTACTTTTGTTCTACAATTTATTTTTATCTCTCTATTTATCTTTTTATTTTTTATATATCTATTTAGTTACTTATATATTTATTATTTACTGATTACATGCTCATTTTTTTATCTGCGATCCAACCTGTAACAGAATAAATTATTACTGATATTACAAGATTAGAAATTATTCCGAGAATAATAAGTTTATTGTTAAATGATAAGTTCACCAGGTCTTCTACAGAACCTGCACTTGTGTTTAGTGATCCGCTGAAAATTGAGGATTTTGTTGCTAAGCTGAGAACTTTTGCAATCAGCATCATTATAACATTAATAGCTACCCACATTCCGAAAGCTGTAATTCCCCTTAATTTGCTTTCACCAAGCAGTGAATTGGTTAATGTTATTGCTAGATATATTACGATAATATTATTCAGGAATTCGAGTACTATATTTATAAGACATAAGATAACCGATCCCCACTTACCATCGAATGAATCAAGAACAACCTTAATTGCATATCCTAGTGACAATTCCGGCTTAACATCTTTTGTAACAAGATACATATCAATTGAGAAAAAGCATATTGCAATTATTGTTGCAACAAAAGCTACTAATAATGTGGTTATAAGCTTTGATGCAATTATTGCATATGGACTGGTAGGAGTAAGAAAAGGCATATATCCTTGTTTTTTAGAAAAATCAGTGTTGTAAATATGAATTGCATAAATAACCAGGGCAATCAGTGAAGTTGTTAATGCAAGTACCAGTATAACCGATGAAACACCGATCATGAGATTAAGCTTTGTGATCATTCCTATTATAAATGCAGCTTCCGTTACAAACAGGCCCATAAAAACAGCAAGAAGTACTGTTTTTGTTTTAATAATATCATACTTGACAAGCTTTATCATGTTATTCATAATTATTTCCCCCATATATTGCTTGACAGACCTTCGTCTGCAGCATAGATTTCTCTGTACAGATCAGAAATGGATTTTCCGTGTTCTTCACGCATAGCTTCTAATTCACCCTCAAGAGCCACACATCCGTTTTTAATCATTACAACGTTGTCAACAATTGTTTCAAGTTCATCAAAAAGATGACTTGATATTATAAAGGTACTTGAAGGATTAGTAGCCTTGATAACGGCGTTTATGATCTGATCTCTGCCTAAGAGATCAATACCATTGAGCGGTTCATCAAGCATGATGACCTGAGCGTCTCTCGAAAGTGTTGCGGTAATCTTAAGCTTTGCAGCCATACCTGATGAAAGTGACTTTATCTTCATACCGGGATCAAGCTGCATAAATTTCAGAAGATCATTAAATCTGTCATAACTGAAATCACTGAAAAAATCATGATAGTACTTAGCTACATCAGATATTTTCATATAATCATAGTAAAAAGGTTCTGTTGACATGTAGGCGATTTTTGATTTGGAATCGACCCCTATCGGAATTCCGCAGTATGTGCAGTGTCCGGATGAGAGTTTTACAAGTCCTGCAGCCACCTTCATCATAGTACTTTTACCGCTTCCGTTCGGTCCGACCAGCGCATACACTTTTCCTGGCTCGAACGAAACATTAAGATTGTTCAGTGCTTTCTTTGCACCATACCCCTTTGTTGCATTTTCAAACTTTAACATTATTTGTCCTCCTTGTCGTTTATGTCGTTAATAATGTTTATCACATCTCTGGTAGGGAATCCAAGCGAAGCCATCTTTTTTAAGAAATCATTTGCTATTTTTGAAACACATTCAGTAGTAAGTCTGCTTTTAAGGTTTATATCATCTATAAGGAATGTACCAAGTCCTCTTCGCGTATAACAGATGTTTTCAAGCTCAAGTTGTTTATATACTCTCTGTACTGTGTTGGGGTTAATAGTATAATACTCAGCAAGTTCACTGTTTGATGGAAGTTTATCTCCGGGTTTCAATTCACTTATGATTATGCGTCTTTTTATATCATCAGCTATCTGAAGATATATCGGATAGTTAGAATCGAAATTCATTTTAGCACCTCCTCGCTTCACTAGTTACATAGTACACCACATAAATAATTTTGTCAATAGGTTTGCCAAAAAAATTTTTTGTATAATAATAAATTTTTTTAAAAAAAAGTGTTGACAAACAGAATCAAAAGTGATATACTGATAAAGCTGTCGGACGAGACAACAACTTGAAAGACAAGCAAAACCTTAAGTAT
>JAUNSK010000046.1 GCA_030539275.1 Oscillospiraceae bacterium
ATACTTAAGGTTTTGCTTGTCTTTCAAGTTGTTGTCTCGTCCGACAGCTTTATCATTCTATCACATACAAAAGACAATGTCAACTGTTTTTTTAATTTTTTTTGCTGTTTGTGAATATTATATATATTTTAGTCATATTATAAGTAATTGTAGTACAAAAAATCTATAAGTTCATTTACATTCTTAAACCTGAATAATATATCTTGTCTATATATGCTTCTTTGTGTACAGCATGGATGGTCTGTGTCCTGAATTTTTTTCATACTCCCCTGTCTGTTCGATCTTTTCAGCAATTGTACGTCTGAATGCAGCAGGAATAAGCTTTACACCAAGAATTATCTCGTATACCTCCTGAAGTGCACTTATCGTAAACTTTTCAGGCATCATATTGAACACTATATCAGAATATGTTATTTTGTTTTTGAGCCTCATAAGTGCCTGGTCCAGAATGTTATTATGGTCAAATGCCAGATTGCATTTTTCTGCCTCTGCTATACCAGCCCAGCAGGCATTATCTATCTTTGCCTTATCGGCATCGATAAGAGAAATATACGCACAGCTTACTACTCTCATACGGGGATCCCTGTTTACTGCATCAAATGTATATAACTGCTCAAGATAAATATTATCAAGACCTGTTTTTTCCCTGAGTATACGCCTGGCCGTTTCAATGAAGGTCTCATCAGGACGGACAAAGCCTCCCGGAAGTGAATAACAATCCTTGTATGGCATCATATCTCTTTTTATCAGTAAAATATTCAGTTCCTGACTGTCTGGTTTTCTGTAATTGTCACTTATAGTTCTTGTTATGCCGAAAACAACAAGATCAACTGTGACAGCCATCGGCGTATAATCGTAAGGGTCATAGTTCTCAAGAAATATTTTTTCTTCTTTATCACTGCTCATTTTTTATCGCCCTCTCATATATAAATCCGGAAATGCCGCTGTCTTGCGTATATCACTGCAGCCTGACAATGCCATTATCAGTCGTTCTAAACCTATTGCAAATCCACCAGTCTGAGCACCTCTATATTCATCAAGGACATCAAGATACCATAAACATCTGCTTTTATCTGCATCGAATATATCCATGACATTTTCCTGAAGTGTCCTGTCAGTTATCCTCAGATCACCTCCGCCTACTTCTATGCCGTTTACAACAATGTCGAAGGATTCAGTCGTCATATTTATAAGATTTTTTTCTGAGGTACTTGTTATACTTAAGCTTGGCAGAGCAAAAATATGATGACATGGGATCAGAGTGCCGCTGCTTGTTTTCTCGCCATTTGTAAGCGGCATGTGTTCTATTATTACTGCCGACGTTTTAATGTCGGATGTTCTCAGGTCTGGCTTCATTTCACTGCCCCATATATTTCTGCAGTCATGGCCCTCCATACGGCTTACTGAAACATTCAGATCCAGGTATGTAAATATTTCACGAAGCATTTTTTCAGCGAATGAAGTCAGCTGCGCAAGCGACGATACCTGCATTTCGATATCGAGCTGCATAAACTCACAAAGTCTTGTCTCACGGTTTTTTTCATGTGCAACAGGGCGGAAACAATGAGCAAACTGATAGTATCTTTTAAACCCTGAAAAACTAAGCATCATCTTGCACAGCTGAGGTGAATCAGCAAGGAAAGCACCCTGCGAGTCAATATCAACACCAAAAACAGGATTATATATCTCCCCTGACGATGGTATCAGAAGTGGTGTATCATATTCATCAAATCCGCTGTCATCAAGAAATTTTACTGCCGCTTTCCTGATCTTTCGTTTCATTATAAGATTGTTCTTTACATCGCGATCTGAAAGATGCGATAAAATATCATTCATAAACTGTCACCAGATTTCTCATTTTCTTAAATGCATCCCCTGTCTGATCTGAACGTCTTATAAAGTTTAGTATTTCTACATATTTATCTATCATATCATGTGCCTTAACTTCGGATACACCACCGCCAAGCAAAGAGCCGTATTCAGGATTGTTGGTAGGGCATACGCTTATCCAACCGCTGGCTGAATGTTTGAGACTGTATATTCCCTCCTGACAGTATTCAGTACAGCGATCACATATCTCTGCCCTGTGCGTGCATGATATACTGTCTTTCATATTAACAACAACACCGTTATCAGTGAAATTATAAGAATCGCAGCCGATCCTCAGACGCCTGTGTATCTCTTTGCCGTCACGTTCAAGTTTTTCTCTTAATTGAGACAGATCCACGAACTGTTCTTCCCAGAACTGCCTGTTACCCTGAGAATAATACAGATCAAGGATGCTTATATAAATATCTGTGTTGTATCTGCGTTTAAGCGATGCTGCAAAATCGATAAGCTTCGGTAGTTCTCCCTGGTTGCACTTCATATAAACAAAATTCAGTCCTATGGTTGAGACGCCTTCACGGCAGCACTGCTCTATGATCTGAGGTGTTCTGGCAGCCGCCGGATTTCGGGCTGTTGCTGCTGCAAGCGCAGGATCAAGTGCATCTATGGATATTTTCAATACATCAATATATTTTCTGACCGTATCAATGTTATTAATGAGATTTGTTGCATTGGTTGTTATTTCTGTAGTCTCAAACAGACTCCTGCAGCCTTTTGCAATAATGCTGAAGTGCGGATTGAGAAGAGGTTCACCGCCTGTAAATGATATGTTTTTAAATCCATGCTGTGCGATCATTTTCATATTGCGCAGATACTCATATGCACCAAGCAGTGTATTTTTATAGCATTCAGGCGTATGGTTTTCCATACCTAAATCTGTTGCACAATATCTGCAGGAAAAGTTGCATACATCACTTACTGATGCTCTTAAAAAAATGTTTTGTTTGTCTGGAAGAAGATATTTCATAACGCACACCTCTTTTAAATATTTTGTTATTATCAATTTGTTAATATCAATATAGCACTCCTGACTTAAGTTGTCAAGAGATACAATTAAAATCAGGCAATAATTACTCAAACTTCAGAAATTATTTTAATAAATATTATAAATGATTAAAAAAACACAGTCCGCATTATTTTGCAGACTGTGTCAGAAGGTAATTAATTATTAATGAATCCGGATAACGTTCTTCATATCATGTATTTTATATTTTTATTAAATTATATGCACATTCAATATTTGCACCATGGTATGTGACATTATCTGTTGGTATAATAGCGATCATATCATCTGAATCTGCATATGAGCAGATAAGATTCAATCTGTATACCTGTATAAAGCACTCTTTGCACGGAAGATACGGAAACAGAAATATTTTTTTGTTTTTTGATAATCCTACTGCAAGTGAGCACAGATAAGAGTAATGCCACAGACTTTCAAATCTTGTATTAAGCAGATCGTCTGATATTTCGAAAACGTCAGTAAGTGTGCTACTGCCCTTTATCATGCTTTTGAGTTTTCTCTTTCGGTTCAGAAATGACATTTCATTATAATTCAAGCTGTAACTTAGTTTTCGGAACTCAGACATCTGTATTTTCCGGTCATCGACATACAGATCAAATGCCTGATTTCCTTTTTCATTGAACAGTGCTGTCAGACGTTCAAGAATATTATTATCCTTTTGTGTCTGAATAAAATTAATGCCGTTTTTAAAATGAAGTGTTAAACAATCATGGCTGTCATTCGCTGATTCATCTCTGATATCCGTTATTTTTCCCTGGTACATAATATTCAGATCCATTATTCACTCCTGTATCATACCGGAAACAATACTGCTTTATTTATATGAACTGGCAGGCGTAAAACAGAGCATACCGGTCTGTATAACAGAACTTCCGGCAGATTTATTCCCCAGTCAGGTTCAAATGATGCGTATGTTGAAAAAGCAATAATAACATTTGCACTCTTTGCACCTGACAATCTGAGTGCTTTCTTTGACGGTCTGAGTTCCCATGCAAATACATATCCGCCCTCCTGCACTGAACCCAGCAGAGTCATTGTCGCTACTATCAGTGCAGCTGCTGCCAAAGTTGTTGCATGATAATATACTCTGTCATTATCCTTTCTTTCACCATAAGTTTCAATAGCCACCGGGCGTGCGGTTATCTTCTCCTTGATTTTATTAAGCCAGTCAGTAAAGGTCATCGTTCCCTGGGTAATTCCCTGAGTCATATCCATAATCATAGTATCAAACACCTTCGTCTGCTGTGCAATTATCACAGTAAGTGCTGCTATCAGTGCCAATCCTATTTTTATAACTGTTTCATCATATTGTATTTCGGCAGGTGTCTTGACATTACCGGCCAACATCAGCACAGCACAATTTCCGCTTGGATCTGCATTGCTTACAGGATTTGCATTTGCATACATATACCTGTGCAGCGTTACAGGATCACTGAGTGAACCCGGATACGTATCCTGCGTAATAAATCTACCTGTTGATGTATCCATATATCTTGCTCTGAGATAATAAAGTCCTGTGAGCGTATCATTGCTCTCACCACAGTACTTATAGCTGTTTTCTGTACTGCCTGTTGATGACAGCAGATTTCCCCATGAATCATATACATAGCTGTCTGTTACCTCTGCGTTCATATCTGACAGCTGTCTTACAGATCCGTGTCCGTCATACAGATATATGTTTGTATTTCCTGAACGCTCCTGTGAAATAAGGCTGTTTCCTCTTGTATAATAACATTTTTCCGAGCCGTTTCTCTCAAGTTCTGCTGTTACCTGAGTCAGCTGTGAATTTATATCATTAAGATAATATGTATAATCTGACGCTGTCTTCTTTACTGTCCTGTTTCCGGCATAGTCATATTCATACTCTTCTTCACTGACTTCATCGCCTTGAGATACCTGAGCCTTTATAAGTTTATTCTTTGCATTATAAGAATATAATATAACTTTATCAGGAGATGAAATTTTTACTGTGTTGCCGCATTCATCATACTCATATGTTGTTTCACCTTCGCTTATAAGCTGATTAAGTTCATTATATGTACTTGTTGTTTCTTCACCGTTTTCAGTCCTGCTTATGCGGTTGCTTACATTGTCATATGCATATGTGTACTCTGTTGTTTCTTCGCCCTCAGTAATCTTTTCACCTGTCAGTCTGTAAAGTGCATCATATGTGTACTCAACTGTTCGGTTAAGCTCATCAGGTGAACTTTCACCTGTAAGCATCTGTGTTACTTCACTGATGTCACCGTTAGCTTCTGCTGGTAGTTCCTGCGCAGGCGGTATTAAATTATATTCCTGAATTTTTATCTGCTCTCCTGCAAGTCCGAGAGTATAGTCATACTGTGCCACAAGTCTTCCTGTACTGTCAAGAGTACTTTCTGATATCAGGCGGTTGAGTGCATCATAGTTATATGATACTGTTATACCGTTTGCATATTTAACTGCTGTCTGACTGCCGTTTGCATCATATTCGTATTGTGTTTCATAACCGTTTCTGTCAGTTACCTTAGTCATTTTTCCTGCAAGGTCATATTCATATGATGTAGTACCGAATGGTGTTGCCATTGATGTGATATTACCTGACTGATCATACTTATACTCGACATATCTGCCGTTCGGATATGATACTCTTGTCAGACCATCATTTTTGTCATACTGGAATGTTATTGTTCCTGAATTGTCTCTGACCTGACTGAGTTTTGAGTCAGAAGTATATGAATAATATACGGTACCGTCGGCTGTTGTCTGGGATGTCATCTGTGACTTGTCATCATAGGTGTATGTTGTAAGATTTCCACCGAAATCTGTAGACGTGAGTATGTTGCCCTGAGCGTCATATGTCATCTGTGAGCTCTGACCGAGTGCATTTGTTACCTTTGTTGTTCTTCCGTAATTGTCATAGGTATAGGTGGTAGTATTATTATTTGCATCCGTAACTGAGATCAGATTTCCTTCCTGGTCATATGCATAGCCTGTAATATTTCCAATCGCATCAGTTACCTTAGAAAGTCTGTCACCGTTGTCATATTCATAGTAAGTTTTATATCCGTTGGGATCAGTTGTGCTTACCTGTCTGCCCCTTGCATCATACTCGCTTTCGCTTGTTGTATTATCCGGATAAATTGTCTTTATTCTGTTTCCGTTAAGGTCATATTCATATCTGACAATGTTTCCGTTTTTATCTTTCATCTGTGAAAGCTGGGCAAGTTCATTATATGTAAACTCTGTTCTGTTTGAGAGTTCATCTGTTATTGCAGTATTTTTGCCTGTACTGTCATATTCATAGGAAGTCTGTCCACCGTTGACTCCTGTTTCTGATATGAGATTATAGTTTTTATCATAGCTGTATGAGATCTGGGAACCGTCAGGATTTTTCCTGCTTATCAGATTTCCGACCTTATCATATTCCATTGTCACTGTTCGTGAAGAACGGTCAGTGGCTGTTAGATTATTTCCTTCCTTATCATATGTAAACTTTTCAGTAGTTGCGTCCGGATAAGTGATCTTTACAAGATTTCCGACATTGTCGTATTCATACTTTGTCTGTCTTCCCTGCGGATCTGTCTGACACGAAATCTTGCCTATGACATTATATTCTGTTGATGTAATATTTCCTTCATTGTCGATGATCTTGACAAGCTGACCTGCTTCATCATAAACATAGCTTTCTTTTACTGTTTTTATTTCACCACCAGAGCTGAAGCTTGTTGTTCTGGATGTGCAGTTTCCGTCCTTGTCATATGTATATGTGTCAGTACTTCCGGATGCGTCAACTGTTGAAATCACATTGCCTGCCTGGTCATAAGTCATATTTTTGTATGAGCCTATTTCATCTGTAACAGATGTGAGTCTGCCTTGTCTGTCATACTTATAATTTGTTGTGTTTCCAAGGGCATCTGCAGTTGATGTCAAATTTGAATATTCATCATAAGATACGCTTATTGCCTTGATTCCCATTGCATTTATGCTTACAAGCTGACCCTTTGAATCATATTCGTTTGTAACTGTATGTCCTGCTGCATCTGTCTGCGACAAAATGTTTCCATAGCAGTCATACTTATAATTTATAACATTACCGAGTGCATCTGTTACTGTTTCAGGATTGCCGTTGGCATCGTATGTACATGTTACCGTGCTGCCCTGCGGATCTGTTTTTGAAAGCATATTTCCGGAGCAGTCATAGTTATACTTTGTCACTCCGCCGTTTTTGTCCGTGATGATCTCCTGTCTGCCGTCAATATCATGTTCATAAGCAGTTTCATTTCCGTCTGCATCTATTGTCTTTATGATTCTTCCGTCATCATCATAAACATTCTTTGTAACTCTGACACCTCTTGGATCAATAATTTCAGTTAGATAATGATCGGTATAAACAAAGCTTGTTTTTTCTTCCTTTTCATTAATAAACGATATAAGATCTCCAAGTGTATTGTATTCATACTGTACATACTTTCCTGATGGATCTGATACGCTTGCTATTCTTCCGTTTTTGTCATATGTATACATTATTGATCTGCCGTCAGATGATATTATTCCTTTGTCTGTAAATGACATGGTTGTTCCATATGCATCTGTCATCTTCTGAAGTCCGTTATTTACATCTATCAGATACTTTGAACCATCTGCTGTTGTATACACATACTGTTGAGGATCAAATACCTCAAGGTCAAATGTGTAAAGAACTCCTCCAATATAGATCAGATCTGTTGTATCAATACCTGTTGGTACCAGTGTTGATTTTGATTTATTTACCGGTTCATAGTATGCGCTTATTCCGTACTGAAGAGGATAAAACTTAGACTGTGACGGAGACAATTTCATATTGAATGTTTCTGATTTTCCATTGCCGAGATCTATTGTTACTTTGTGTGATTTTATTGGATCAAGATAATATGTTGTTATCCATGAACCTGCTGCTTTTTCATCCCAGTTTTCACCCTGTACACAGCTTGCCTGAACAGTTACGTCTGTAAATGACTGATCCCAGCCGTATCCGAACTCTTTGTCTGAGTATCTTGTTCTGCTGTCATAGGTCCTTATTACTGATACAGGAAGATTATTTATGTTAAGTGACATATCCTCAAAGCTTATTGAAAAGTTTCCAAGCTTCATGTTTC
>JAUNSK010000007.1 GCA_030539275.1 Oscillospiraceae bacterium
AACGCATAAAAATACCCCCTTTACTGGTGTTGTCCAGTAAAGGGGGTACATATCATTGAGACCCACTTTTTTTTTACAGCTGTTTTAACAGCTGATTATTTATAACGTTCATATTAATTACTTAATAAGTGAAGTTCCTGTCATTTCAGCCGGCTTTTCAAGGCCCAGGAGTTTAAGCATTGTCGGAGCTATATCAGCCAGAACTCCGCCTTCCCTGAGTTCACAGTCCATGCCTGCTACTATGAAAGGTACAGGATTTGTTGTATGAGCTGTAAACGGTGAACCGTCGCCCTCGTACATCTGATCTGCATTTCCGTGGTCAGCAGTAATGAGTGCTGTACCGCCCTTTGCAAGTATAGCATCTACTGTTCTGCCAAGGCAGGTATCAACAGCTTCAACAGCTGCCTTTGCAGCATCAAACACTCCAGTATGTCCTACCATATCACAGTTAGCATAGTTGAGTATTATAACATCGAACTTGTCGCTGTTGATGCACTCAACGACCTTGTCACATACCTCATATGCGCTCATTTCAGGCTTAAGGTCATAAGTTGCAACACTTGGTGACTTGATGAGTTCTCTGCTCTCGTTTGAGTAAGGAGCTTCAACACCGCCGTTGAAGAAAAATGTTACATGAGCATATTTCTCGGTTTCAGCGATTCTCAGCTGTGTAAGTCCCTTTTCGGCAATATACTGACCGAATGTGTTGGACAGTGACTGAGGCTTGAAAGCTACTTCAACATTTGGCATTGTAGCATCATACTGAGTAAAGCATACAAAGTGAACATTGAATCTTTTTCTTGCAAATCCGTTGAATTCATCATCAACAAAAGTTCTTGTGATCTCTCTTGCTCTGTCAGGACGGAAGTTAAAGAAGATAACGCTGTCATTTTCCTTTATCATGCCATCCTTGCTGCATACAGTCGGGATTACAAACTCATCTGTAACATCAGCAGCATATGATTTTTCCATTGTATCTACAGGACATGGGTTTTCGTTGCCGACACCGTTTACCATTGCATTATATGCCTTTTCAACTCTGTCCCAGCGATTGTCACGGTCCATAGCATAATAACGGCCGCTGACAGTAGCTATTTCACCGACTCCGATTTCCTTCATTTTAGCAACAAGTTCTTCGATAAATTCTTTTCCGCTTGTCGGAGGAACATCACGGCCGTCCATAAAGCAGTGAACAAATACCTTTTTAAGTCCCTGTTTCTTTGCCATTTCGAGGAGTCCGTAAAGGTGTGAGTTGTGGCTGTGTACTCCGCCGCTTGAAAGAAGACCCATCAGGTGAAGTGCACTGTCATTTTTTCTGCAGTTCTGGGCAGCGGCAATAAATGCTTCATTATTAAAGAAGTCACCGTCCTGAATAGACTTTGTGATTCGTGTAAGTTCCTGGTATACTATACGGCCTGCACCGATATTTGTATGTCCTACCTCAGAGTTGCCCATCTGTCCGTCAGGAAGACCGACATTGAGTCCTGAAGCTCCGATAAGTGTATGAGGACATTCTTTAAAGTACTTGTCTATATTAGGCTTTTTTGCAGCTGAAATTGCGTTGCCGTAATTTTCCGGATTATATCCGAAGCCGTCAAGTATCAGTAAAGCTACTGGCTTTTTGCTCATTATTATTCCATTCCTTTCAGATATACCTCACGCCGGTGCCTTAAAAAGGTACTGGCGTGAATCGTAGTTATATGATTTAATTACTTTGATGCTTCTTCAAGAAGTACTGCAAACTTTTCAGCTACGAGTGAAGCGCCGCCGATAAGTCCGCCGTCAACATCAGGCTGAGCAAGAAGCTCTGCACAGTTCTTTTCATTCATAGAACCGCCGTACTGGATTGTCATAGCGTCAGCTGTAGCCTGGTCATAGAGCTTTGCTACTGTAGCACGGATAAGAGCGCATACTTCATTTGCCTGTTCAGCTGTAGCTGTTTTTCCTGTTCCGATAGCCCATACTGGTTCGTATGCTATAATAACATTTGCAGCCTGTTCCTTTGTTATACCGCTGAAAGCGATTTTTGTCTGCATGGAAACTATTTCTTCTGTGATGCCTGCTTCACGCTCATCAAGAAGTTCGCCTACGCAGAGGATAACCTTAAGACCTGCATCAAGAGCAGCCTTTGTTCTCTTGTTTACTGTCTGGTCTGTCTCACCGAAATACTGTCTTCTTTCGCTGTGACCGATAATAACATATTCTACGCCCATCTCAGTAAGCATATCAGCTGATATCTCACCTGTGAATGCACCGCTCTTTTCAAAGTGGCAGTTTTCTGCACCGACCTTGATATTTGTGTTTGCAGTAAGTGAAACAGCTGTTTCAAGATTTGTGTAAGGAACACAGATAACAACGCCGCAGCTTGCTTTTTCAGCATATGGCACAAGAGCCTCGATGAGAGCCTTTGCTTCAGGTCTGTTTTTATTCATTTTCCAGTTGCCGGCAATAATAGCCTGTCTTAATTCTTTATTCATTTATAATATACTCCTTTTATAATGTATGGATCATATAGCTCTTAAACATATAGTCTCAGAAAAATATATTAAATTTTTACATTAAAAAGGCGGAGGGTTCCCCGCCTTAAATTTTTTTACTTATCAGCAATAACTGCTACGCCAGGAAGAGTCTTGCCCTCTAAGTATTCAAGAGAAGCACCGCCGCCTGTTGAGATATGACTCATCTTGTCAGCGAATCCGAGCTGGATTACAGCTGCAGCTGAATCACCGCCGCCGATTATTGTTGTAGCATCTGTTTCAGCAAGAGCCTTTGCTACAGCGATTGTACCCTTTGCAAGTTCAGGGTTTTCAAAAACGCCCATAGGTCCGTTCCAGACTACTGTCTTTGCACTCTTAACTGCCTCAGCGAAAAGTTCCTGTGTCTTAGGACCGATATCAAGGCCCATCTTTTCTGCTGGGATCTGATCTACAGGGCAGCTTACTACTTCGATTGGTCCGTCGATCGGATCAGGGAATGAAGCAGCAACTACTGTATCAACAGGAAGAAGAAGCTGTTTGCCCTTTTCTTCAGCCTTCTTGAGCATTTCCTTGCAGTATTCGATCTTTTCGTTATCAACGAGTGACTGACCTACTTCATAGCCCTTAGCCTTCATGAATGTATAAGCCATACCGCCGCCGATGATAAGTGTATCACATTTTTCGATAAGATTTGAGATAACGTTGAGCTTGTCAGCTACCTTTGCGCCGCCGAGAATAGCAACGAATGGTCTCTCAGGTACTTCAACAGCATTTCCGAGGTACTTGATTTCCTTCTGCATAAGGTATCCTACAGCAGTATCCTTGATAAAATCTGTAATACCTGCAGTTGAGCAGTGAGCTCTGTGAGCTGAACCAAAAGCATCCATTACAAATACATCTGTAATTTCAGCAAGATCCTTGCTGAATGCTTCTTCGTTCTTTGTTTCTTCTTTTCTGAAACGTGTATTTTCAAGAAGTACAACGTCACCGTCGTTCATTGAAGCAACAGCCTTCTTAGCATTTTCGCCTACAACTTCATCATCCTTTGCAAATACAACTTCTTTGCCGAGGAGCTCAGAAAGTCTTGCAGCAACCGGTGCCAGTGAGAACTTATCTTCCGGACCGTTCTTCGGTTTACCAAGATGTGAGCAAAGTATAACCTTTCCTCCGTCAGCAATAAGCTTCTTGATTGTAGGCAATGCAGCAACTATTCTGTTATCGTTTGTGATTTTGCCTTCCTTAAGAGGTACATTGAAATCACAGCGAACAAGAACTCTTTTGCCTTTAACATTAATATCATCAACTGTAACTTTGTTTAAACCTGCCATCGTTTAACTTCCTTTCAAATATCATATATTATCCGCGTTGTTTTACATTTAACAACGATTAATACTATTTTATAATATTTTGACGTGTTTGACAAGTATTATTTTAAAAAAAAATAAAATTTTATATTGTTATTATACAGTTAAAGTTTCACATTGTGAAAATGCACTAAATGTCTTGATTTTTACCGTTTTTCATGTTAAAATTCTATATGCAGGAATGTTAATATTTTTTATTGATTCCACTAAAAAGAAAGGGGCTTTCAGATGAATATTCATCAGTCGGGTGAGGATTATCTTGAAACAATATATATTCTCGACATGAGGACACATTATGTGCGCAGTGTTGATATAGCAGCGCATATGGGTTACACAAAGCCCAGTGTCAGCCGTGCAATGAGTATCCTTAAAACACGTGGATACATTACTATGGCGGACGATGGTCAGATAAATCTGACAAAGGCCGGTCTTGCGAAGGCCAGGGAAATCTTCAGCAAACATCAGATAATCAGAGACTTTCTTGAAAAAACCCTTGGTGTAAATAAAATAACCGCAGAAAATGATGCATGCAGAATCGAGCATGTTATAAGTGAGGAAACTTATCTTAGGCTTAAGGAGTTTATTGAAAATACAAAATAGAATATATACAAGAGGTTTTTACAAATATTTTTTTGTTTTGTAAATCCTCTTATTTTTTAATCTGAAAGGCGTGAACTAATATATGTTTAAAAAAATACGCAGTACTGTTTTATCTTTTGCTGCAGCAGTAAGCGTAGCCGGCATGAATCTTTCAGTTTTTGCCTGGCCTGCAGCATATTCGGAAGAAGTCAGCTCAACTGCCTCAGGTACAAATAAAATATCAGCCGCTCCGATTAATGACGCAACTGCTGCTGCTGCACAGGAAGGCGAAACTTACATAAATGCATTTGACACGTCTTCTTTTGCGCCTGTATCTGCCGACTATGATGAAAACTATCCGGTCAGTTATGATATGAGAGAATACGGACTTGTATCAGGTATAAAAAATCAGGGAGACAACGGAACATGCTGGGCATTTGCTTCTGCAGGTCTGCTGGAGACCCAGCTTATCAGAAATAATCCTCTTATAGACATTTCAGAATGGCATCTGGCATACTTTAATTTCCACGGAGAAGGTGCAATGGAACCAGAAGGAGGTCTGCAGTTTTACAATGCGGGCGGACATCCCACATTTTCTACCGCAGCCTTTGCACAGGGAATCGGTCCTGTCAGTGAAAGAGTCCTGCCTTATGAAACACCGCAGGATGATATTGATGACAGCCTCAGATATCAGAGTGAATATCGCCTGAGGGAATCTCTTGTACTCAACTCCTACAGCAATTCAAAAGTTGCAGATTACAACAATATCAGGTTTTCCGTAAACCAGATAAAACACTTTATTACCCAGGATTCATGTGTATCAGTAGACTTCAGGTATGAAAACTCTTATAACCCTGCCACCTGTGCACAGTACTGCGACACGAAGAAAACACCGAATCATGCAGTAATAATCATAGGCTGGGATGACTCATTCGACAAAAACAACTTCCTTACTGCTCCTGAAAATGATGGTGCCTGGCTGTGCAAAAACAGCTGGGGTGATGACTGGGGTGACAACGGCTGCTTCTGGATATCATATGAGGACAGATCACTGACAGATACGAACTGCATGTTTCTTGAATCAGCTGATGTATATGATCATAATTACCAGTATGATACTCTTGCATACACGGCATCAATAACTGCAGACAATGAAAACCGCAATTCTTCATATATGGCAAATATCTTTACAGCTGAGGATGATGACTATGTTACAGCTGTCGGTCTGTATACAACAGACAATAACGCATGCTATGAAATAAATGTCTGCACAGGACTTACCGATGATAAAAATCCGTTATCAGGCAAAACATATAACTGCACATCAGGCACACAGACTTATGCCGGATATCATACAGTTACTCTTGATGAGCCTGTCAGAATAAACAAGGGCGAGAAGTTTTCCGTTACTGCAAAGCTTACAAATCCTCAGATTCCCTATCCGATACCTGTAGAAGCTTCTGTTATACTGGGAGACAACAAGATAGGAATCAATTCCAGCGGTATTTCAAGAGAAAAGATATATGAATCATCCGCCGCAGGCGAAAGCTTTATCAGCTCTAACGGAACAAAGTGGACAGACACCAAAGGGCTGACCCTGGAAACCACTTATGAAAATCCCATACTTACTGATTTTAACGTCGTATATTATGTCGGAAATGTATGTCTTAAAGCGTTTACAAGCTCTGAAGGACTGGTAAAATTCTCACGTGACAGCGGTCCTGTAGCTTTCGGAGATACAGTTGAACTCTCAAGCGATTTTGACGGCGTGATATACTACACAACAGACGGCAGCGTACCGGATACAGACAGCACCGTATACTCCGGTCCTGTAGTTATTGATGAGGAAACTGATATTACAGCAGCACTCTGTTCAGACGGTACAATGGGACAGCCGGTTACAAGGCATTATACCCATGCCGCTTCTCTTCTGACAAGTATTACAGTCAATGATACTGTAATGGATCTCGGAAGCATTGATAATCCCAATACCCAGCTCAGCTATAACCTTGAAGGAACCGGAGACAGCGTAGTTCTTTTCCCAACCGGTCAGGGCTCAATATCAGTCAACTCAAGCTCGGCAAAATCCGGTCATGACACTGAACCTATACTGGTCAGAAACGGATATACCAAAATAAAAATCTCATCAAGTGAACCCGGCAAAAAAAATACTGAATATACTCTGACGGTTTTTAAAAACTATGCATCTGTTGATTATATAAATGAAATGATACTATTTGACGAAGAAACTACGGTTGTCAGCGCTCCCGACGGACATATATTCAGAGATAAAGACAGTATAAGCTCCTATCTTGGACAGTCTCTCACTGTTTGTGCAAACTCGCAGTCATATGAGCTTTTACTGACAAAAAGGATCGATCTCACTCAGGCACTGGGAACTCCGTCAATTCTATATGGAGTAGAGGCAGTTACAAATATCTTCAGTGTATCAGGCTCTATGCAGTTCAGTGCATACCCAAACATGGCCTCACCTTCCCCGATAAGCAGCAGAAAGTTCAATATTCTTTCTGACAGCTATTTCAAAGTTTATCCGGACTCAGACAAGGAACTGTATTTTCAGATTCCCGCAACCGAGACCTCCCCGGTCAGTACAATTTTTCATATGACTGTTCCTGAACGTCCGGACATAGACTATGATGATTTCAATATTTCCGGCATTACCTCAAACAGCGTTGAGATAACATTAAAGGATGCTGTCAAAAACAGAGCAGAGTATTCAGTTGATCTGGACACTACTTCACTTGATATTGATAAATCTCTGGATCAAAAATTTAAAAATGATACAGAACTTGTTAATGATCTTGCACCCGGCAACAAATATATTGTAAGAGTAAGGTATTTAGCAGGTAACGAATGCTTTGCAACAAAAGTAAAAGTTATCAGGTTCACAACAGAAGGAGAAATTCCTGTTTGTTCATTTGACTATGAAACTGAAACAATCATTACTGATGACTACCGTTATTACATCAGAACGTGGGACGGCAAAACTCTCAAATGCTATGACAGCATAACAGATTATATCGGTACAGAGCTCTCCGTTTTCAGAAAGTCCTCACCGCTTGATCCGGTAATGATCCAGGTACCTGAGCGTCCTGCCATACCTGAAGTAGGCATAGACTATGAAAAAGGCAGGATCGACTATCTGTTTGATGACTCATATACTTACGTCAGACTGACCGCACAGGGGTATATATACAGTTCTCCTTCATCAGTTTCATATATCAAGGGAGCTGATGGTTATATATGGATAGATGATCTGTATTCCAGAAGCTTCTCTGCAAACGATACTATTCTTATCAGAAAAAAAGCGACCTCAGATACATTTGCTTCAGAGTACTGCGTTATCAAAATTCCTGATTACATAAGGACAGAGCAGTCTTTATGCAGTATCAGGTCTTATACAGACTCTTCTATAAGCATGTTTTATTATCCGGATCTTGAATATGCAATAAAAGAAGACTACTACTATGATTACAGCTGGCAGGACTCACCTGTTTTTACAGGACTAAAACCAGAAACAAGATATCTTATAGCTGTCAGATTCAAGTCTACTAAACAGTCATTGAAAACCCAGTGCACATACAACAGCATCACAACACTGCCATCATCATATTTAAGCGGGGATCTTGATGACAACGGTACACTTTCAATGTCTGACTGCCTGATTCTGAAACAGATAATTCTTAACCGCACCGAGCCGGATTCCCAGCAGAAAAGGGCCTCTGACATGAATAACAACGAAACGGCCGATGTTTTTGACCTGATCCGTCTGCACCGAAAGACACTTGAAGGATAATCTGTTATATAACACAAAAATAACATATCTTATATTTATAATATATTTTATTGCGGGTTACAAAATTATTTAAGTATCAGCAGGATATATTTTATTAATTATATTTCATGGAGGAAAGTTAATTATGAGAATACTGATCATTGAAGATGAGGCTGCCCTCGCTGATGCACTGTCTCAGATACTACAGAAAAACAAATATATGACTGATGTTTGCTATGACGGACAAAAAGGCCTGGACTGTGCACTCTCAGGAATATATGATCTGATAATTCTGGACATAATGCTCCCTAAAATAAACGGATTTGATGTACTGCGCTGTGTCCGCATCAATAAGATAACGACCCCTGTCCTTCTGCTGACTGCCAAGGATGAAATAGCCGACAAGGTAAACGGTCTTGATTTTGGTGCTGATGATTATATGACAAAGCCATTTAACACCGAGGAGCTTCTTGCCAGAATACGTTCCCTCTGCAGGAGAGGAAACGGTGCCTTTTATGAACCTGTGATCTCATTTTGTGACATTTCACTCAACACATCTACCTATGAGATCATATGTTCAGGAAATTCCCTTAAGCTTGGATTAAAGGAATTCAATCTGATGGAGCTCTTTATAAAAAACGGGACCTCAGTTCTCAGCAAAGAACAGCTTATTGACCGTGTCTGGGGATACGATTCTGACGCGGAGTACAATAATGTCGAGGTATATATATCATTTCTCAGGAAAAAACTGTCTCATTTAAAATCAGCAGTTACGATCAAAACTGTACGCGGAGTCGGTTACTGCCTTTCTTCAGGAGATTGATGTCATGATTAAAAAGCTTAGAATGAGATTTGTTTTTGTAAACATGCTTATGCTTACATTAGTTCTGTTTGCTACACTAAGCGGCATCTATATCCTTATGGTAAATTCAGAAGTCAAGATGTCTGAAGAAATTATGGATACGCTTATTGATAATCACAGAAAAAATATCCGTGATTCAGATCAGCACTTTTCTGATCCCCCTGTCAATTCCGACAGCAATACAAACAGAGTACTGTCTGCTGATCCGGTTTCTTATGATCTTAACTGCCAGGCCTCTGTTGTACTTCTGAATGATTTCAGAGATGATCAGAATTATTCATTTGAACCTTATTCTGATCCGGGCTGGGAAAGCTATTGGAAAGATTACTTCGAACATGCTCCTAAACCAGAAAACCCCGTTTATCCTCCACAATGGCCTGTCTGGCCCCAATGGACACAGCCGGTATGGGAAAACCCGGAACCACCTTATTCTAAACCTGATCATGATAAGCCTGTCCAGACGGACACCACAACTGCCAGGCCTGAAGTAACTACACAACCACCTGCTGTTACTCAGGAAAGCGTTATCGTTTCAGAACATACTGAGGATACTGAGCCGGAAATACCACAGGCGGCAGGTGAAGAAATAACCAGCACTCAGCCTACTTCAACGACTGTTCCGGAATCTTCATCCGTATCTTCACAGCCGCAGTCTTCTGCTTCTAAGAGTACTTCCACAGGCACGCAAACTGCTGTGCCGGCCGATAAACCTATACAGGAAACCATCCCCCGTGAGCCGAAACATGATATATCTGCCAAGTATAACGGAAATCTGATAAGGTCAAATATATTTGTGGTACTGGATATTAAGAAAAATATCACAGATATATCATATCAGTATTTTCAGAATGATACCAGGGAAGAACTTGAGGCATATGATGCACAGCTCAAAACTGCAGTAAAAGAGATCATGAAAAGCTCCGAAACAAAGGGAAAATATGAAATTGAGTCAATTTCATACAGATATAAAATTACAAGTACGCCTGACCACAAATCATATTATGTGCTTTTGCTTGACAGATCGATTGAGATCTCAACGCTCAAACGTCTGAGATATACTTTCATAATCATAGGCTGTATAGGAATAGTAGCATTTTTCTTTATCAGTCTTGCTATTTCTGCATGGGCTGTAAAACCGACAGCCATTGCATGGACAAAGCAAAAACAGTTTATCGCTGATGCCTCACACGAACTTAAGACTCCGCTGACAGTAATATCGGCAAATACTGATGTACTTCTTGCAAATCCATGTGACTATATAATGAATCAGGAAAGATGGATAAAGTACATCAAATCTGAAACTGTCAGAATGACCAAGCTCGTCAACGAACTCCTGTACATTGCAAAATCCGATTCAAACGAGATAAAAATGGAGAAAACCGAATTTGATATCTCTAATCTGATATCCAGTGTATGCCTTGTTTTTGAACCACTTGTTTTTGAATCCGGACGAACACTGCTAAGTGATATTACACCCCATTTAAAATATTTCGGTGATGAGGACAGGATCAAGCAGCTGATTACTATTCTTCTTGACAACGCTGTCAAATATTCTATCGTTCACACAGAAATAACTGCCTCGCTCTTCAGGAACAATCAGGGCAGAGTTAAATTCTGTATTTCAAACAAATGTGAGAATATACAAAAAGAAAATCTGCCGAAGTTATTCGACAGATTCTATAGACTTGATGATTCACGCAACAGTGAAAAAGGAGGCAACGGTCTGGGTCTCAACATTGCACAGACTATAGCTGAGGCACACTCAGGCTCCATAAGTGTTCAGTACAATTATGGAATAATCTCCTTTACAGTTACATTTTAACGTGCTTTCAGGAAAAAAAGCTTTTCGCTGTCACAGTCATCATAATCATAAGCAGCACATATCAGTGTATCATCCGATACAGGACAAACAATCTGGATATCTATTCCCAGGCTTTCTTCTGAAAGATCCAGAAGTTTTACATTTTCACTTGTTTTGCTGTCCCATCCATAAAAAATGTTATTTGTCTGATAAAAGAAATCGAATCTTCCTGCACCGCTGTACAGAAACGGTTCATCCTGCTGCGATATTTTACTTGTATACAGCTCTTTGCCTATTAAACCGTGTTCAAGCAATGCAATTATATGCTGTTCACTGCTGTAATAGCTGAGAGCTGTTGTGTTGTCTGAAAGCTTCAGTATCTGCGGACTGTAATATCCTTCCGGAATTACTGTACTGCTGATACTCATCGATTCCTGATCAATCAGCATCACTTTCCAGCATGACATGTCTTCATTTTCTGTGTTCATAAGAACATATACATATTCATCGTCAGCTAAAATAGTCTTAACTGTAACAGGCTCTGATATATCTGCTGCTTTGCCAAGACTTCTGCTGAATTTAAATTTTCCATCCTGTGAATATACGCAAATGAAGTATTCAACAAGATAATTCTCCTGCGTATCCTCCGTTTGATCAGCAGCCTGGGTTTCACTGACAGGTTCTGTGATCTTGCTGTTGAGACAATATATATCACCATTTTCCGATACATATGTCTGCTGGGCATAGAAATCGTTATCCGTTTCGCTAACAGCAGTCTGATCAAGTAACCTGCCGTTCGTATCAGCTCTGAACATATATGGACGGACATCATCACTTACCTGTGAACTGAACAGGATCATGTCAGCATATGAACTTGATATACTGCTGAGTGAATAAATACTGTCTATATCTGTACCATATACAGCTATCTTAACCGGTTCTTCGCTTTCAGAGGACAGTCCGTACAGATAATCATCACTGTTTTTTTCAAAAAGTATATCATAGTCTGAGCATGGCGGATATATTGTACTCACGTCATGAAGCTCATATTCTTGGAGCTGATTTCCGTTTGTGTAATCCAGCTTATATACATTTATTTTTGTTTCTTTATTTTTACCCGGAACAAGAATTATATTTCCATCAGGTGCAGTAAAAAGATCAGCTATGCTTCCATATGTATTTTCTATCTCATACTTAAGCTTCATGTCCTTGTCAACTGCATATAACTTATATACAGGCTGTTTTTCATCCGGAATCATCTGAGATGACAAAAAAATCTTGTCGTCAATAACATATGTAAGAATATAATATCCTTCTTTTGTCTCAGTTATGTTTTCTACCCGTTCAAACTCTTCAAACTTAAGCTTATCACCGAGCTGAATGTCTGATACAGGATTAAGTCTGGTATCAAAAACCTTTATATCTGATTTTACATTTTCAGAGCTGCCTGTAACCGTAAGCATAATAATATGGGATGTCTGCTCATCAAATATCATTTTTTTAACAATTACGCCGTCATCGAGTTTTGTCTGTGCGGTTATCTTGCCGGTTGCGCAATCAGCTGCTGCAGCAATTGTATTATACTCTTCATCTGAATATATGTATATGGTCTGATTATCTGTAAGCAGCACATGATCTATATAAGTACTGTCTACTCCGCATATTGTTTTGCTTATCTTCCCTGTTTTTGTATCGAAAATACATTCGGAAGTCTCAGTAATATTGTTCTGAACACAGCCGGAAAAATATACACTGCCGTTTGTGTACTGAAGAGTCTGAATGTAATCAAGTCCTTCAGGAAGCTCCGCTTCCTGCATTTTACAACCATCAAACAAGGCTTTTTCATCTTCTTCCGGTTCGTCTGTCTGAACGGTCGTTGCTGCCGGAGTTGTCTGCTCGATTTGACTGCTGCTGTCAGGAATATTTTTATTACAGCTGCATAAAAGAGCCGCTGCAAGAATAATTGTAAATCCGCTTAGTACTGATTTATAATATTTCATATACTCCACCCTTCAAAAACAATTATAAGATGCGCAGGCATATGCCTGTGCATCTTATATTATTATATCAGCTTATTTCCTTTAAGTAAAGTGCTGCTTTGCTCTGGATTGCTTTGGCAGCTTCCTGTGCTGTTGTACCATCTTCAAGGAATGTGTTGAACTGCTCATCAATTATATCATTTATTTTTGAATCAATTACTGAGTGTCTTGTTGAATCAGATATTAATCCGACAAGTTTCTGAGCCGATTCAGTGTCTATCGGCTTTATTTCTATTTCTTCGCCGTCAGAACCAATTGTATATGAACTGCCGTTATCAGAGATCTGGGCATTCTTTATGGTTTTATCCATTGCGGATTTCTTAAGAGGGAAAGAACCACTAGTATAATTATCTTCCGTTGGGTTCTGATAATCATCCATAAGGAAGTTTTTCACAAATGACCAGGCAGCTTCCTTTTTGTCTGATTTCTCTGATATACCTACTGTAACTACCGGAATAATTAAAGTTCCGTTTCCTTCAGATGTAGGAATACCTTTTAACACTGCAGCTTCACGGATACTGCCCTGCTGAAGAGAATTAAAATCTTCAAAGCCGCCGGTCTTCAATATCTCTGCATAACACTTGTTATCTTTGAAACGACTTGCATTATCCGATTCGTCATACTTCTCTTTTGCCTCGATCTCTTTGTCTTCCTTTATACCGTCCTTCTTGATAAATTCCAGAAGACTTATAAATGTTTCATTATCAAAGTTACAGGTCTTTGCTTTGAAATCAACAAACTCTGACAGATTTTCTTTTACAAGAGTATACAGGAGATCTTCGTAAGTTGTTTTATAGAAAATACTCTTGCCGGATTTGCTGTCAGCAAACTTAAGAAATTCATCAATTGTCCATCCCGGATCCTCCCCGAGCTCTGATGCCTTTCCTACTATCGTCTGGATTCCGAACTGAGGAACAAGCTGATATAATTTATTGTCTGTTGTATACATATCAAAGATATTTGTATAATAGTCTTCTTTCTTTATATCTTTGTCATTGTCAATAAAAGTGTTCAGATCTGTAAGAAGTCCCTTTGCAATATATGATTCCATGTCCGTTTCATAATTTCCTATTATAATGTCAGGTATATCACCTGAAATTATATCAGTGTTTAAATTATTGACCCCTGATACATATTTGTCATCCTTATATGAGCTGAATTTTGAATAGTCGGTGATCTGTATTCTGTAATCCGGGTTTTCCTTATTGAACTTTGTTATTGTATCAATAACCGAGCCATATGTAATGTCAATTCCTGCTGCAGTAATGATCTGTCTGCTCTGGATCTGTTTAAGTGTTTCTTCATCAACCCTGTTAAGAATGTATACCTTTGACGAACCATCCTGCCTGTCAAAAGCTGAGCAGACTATAGTATTATCATCAACCGGATAAAAGCCCTGTACACTTATACTTATATCAGAATCTACCCAGTTGATGATCTCTGTATGCTTTTTATCCTTAACAGAATAACCATAAACAGCGTCCTCGTTTGAAAAATAAAAATCGTATGAACCTGCTCCTTCGTACAGTTCTCCGCCGTTTCCGATAGCTGCATTATCCATTTCAATACTTTCACCAAGTTTATTGTTTTCATAGTCTATCGGCTGAATTTTCATTTCATCATCATATGACATTACATAGTCTGCATCTGCTGTAGTAATTACGTTGTTGATATAATTTGATTCACCCGCATCGATCGTTGCCTTGAGTTTTCCGTCAGCATCAACAACAGATATATTTGCCTTCGCTCCGTCCTCACCGTAAGTCTGGGATTCAAGTAATAATGTTCCGTCGTCTTTAACAACCATTTTTTCAATATATGCCTCAGAATCAAGATCAAGATCATCAAGATCTACTGATTCGGAAAAATCTCCGTTTTCATCATAAACAAGTACGCTGTAATCATTGTCCTGTGTATAGTCTCCTGTTTCTTCGTCCTTAACAGAATTGCTTACGGTCTCAAGTGCATACAGCCTGCCGTCTGAACCTAAAGTTGTCAGATTTACATAACCGCTGTTACTTACGTTTTCATTCAGATTGATTTCTTTTGAAATACTTCCGTCCAGATCCATAATTTCGATAGTCTGGCCATTGTCATTTCCGTATGTTGTAGTATTCATGAAGAGACTGCTGCCATAGAAAGAGGTTGTTGAATACATAAATGAAGAATCAAATTCATCTGAAAAGTCAAACAGCTTGGCAGATTCCTCATTTTCAAACTTATACCCATAAATAGATGATTCATCTGCATACACTACATCATAGCCTCCTGCAGTTCCATAGCACATCTGGGCATCAGGAATCTCATATCTGCCCACAGTTGAACCGTCCTGAGAACTTATTTCATTAAACATCATCAATCCGGATGAGAATTTATCAATACTGCTGAGGATCAGATTCCCGTTTGGTGCTATGAAACACTGTGATACGTATCCGGCATCATCCATGTCATCAGCAGTGTAAATGACATCTAATTCAGAACTCAGCTTATAGACAGACGGAGAACCACTCTCAGATGAGTAGTCCATTGATACGGCATAATATCCACCCTCTTTATCAGATATTACTGAGCTGATAGTAGAGTTTTTAGAGAGTCCGAGTTTTTCTGTCAGATCAATATCCTCCATGATATTAAGTGCCTTATCATAAATCTGAAGACTCACTTTTGAATTCATCATTTGGTACTCAATTTTTACTGCACACAAGTTACCCTGTTCATTTAAGAAAACTGATGAAATATACTGATCCATACTGAGTTCCGTCTTTGCTGTTTCTTCTCCTGTAGTTCTGTCAAAAACAGACAGGAACTGACTTGACTCTGAATTTGCATAACTGACATATATCTTATCTTCAGTCATACAAGCACTCATAATATAACTGACAGCAGCGTTCAGCTTGATGTCGCTCATTGTCTTGTTTTCTATATCAAGTATTTTAGAAATATTCTCTCCTTCGCCGCCGTTTTTATATCCGGTAAGATAAATTTTGTCATTAGAATATCTGATATTTTCAACATAATCCATACCCTCAGGCATATCAAGCTCTTTTGGCACAAAATAGTTCTCAATTTTTCTTGCACTGTTCAGTTTGGTAGTCTTTTTATTATCATCCTTTTTTGTACATCCTGCTGTACTTACAGCAAATGCCGCAGCAAGAAATACAGATAATACTCTTTTTGTTATATCCAGTCTTTCCATCTTCTTAATTTCCTTTCTTCTGTAACTTAATATTATCCTCTTCGTATGATCTGATATAGTCTGATACACGCTTCTTATATGTGTACTTATACATGAGTTTTTCGGTAAAGTCCTTAAGATGCCATGTACGCTCGCGGTTTACCCTCAGTAAAAACGCAAGAATTATCAGCAGAGATGCTGCTGCACATAAAAGCCTTATAAAAAACAGAGCGGTTAATCTGGCTGAAGTTATCAGGGCCGCATTTTCCCAGTACGGCAGTGCTACCGGTTTTGATACAACGGCTGTCCTGTCAAATGTTCTGACATTTTTCCAGAGATTCATTGTACTGTATCTGTTTGTGTTGTCACGGATAACACAAGCAAGAGCCTGTTCCTTCTTATCAATGTTTTTTTCAGTCATTGAATCAATACCATAGTATTTGAGAACAATGTTTTTCGCATAGTTATCAACCGGATCAGGAAGCACCGCTTCATATGTACCGAGCGTTTCACTTGCACCTGCTGCTTCAAGACTGCCGTAATGAATATACACGAGAGGTGCCTCAGGATACACATCCTTTGTTGCAGCGTTATTCTCACTTTTTACTACTCCGTTTATAATAAACTCTGTACCAGAAATATAAACGGGAAGTCCTGTCACATCTGAAGAACTGTATATACTCCATGCTGCCTTTTCATCAAGAACAACAGTGTTTGTACTGAGCTGATCCTGATATATATAGTTGCCGCTTATCAGTTCAAGCGGGTGAAATTCAAAAAAGTCGCCATCAACTCCGATAATGCTTGCATTGGCTGTATCACTGCTCTGAGCTGCAGCCGGCTTTTCAGAGTCTGAGAATCCATCCATGCCGTTATCCGGCGGCATATAAGTCACAGGATTTTTTGACGATGATATCTGCACAACAGAGATCTGTGAACTGTATGCATCCGTCCACACCTGTGCATTTTCGTTTAGCGGCTTGTATGCCTCCTCATCCAGTGTTGCCTGTATACTCTCTCTGAGATTACAGGCTTCGGTTTTCGTATACATCTTTTCATCCGGCGGATAGAAAACTGAGATCTGGGCATACGGACTGCCGTCTGCTGACCATCTGTCTGCCATAAGCTGCGATGAATGCACATCTTTAATTGATAAGGATGCCGCCGACGTCACAGAGTACAGCAAAACAGCAGCTGATAAATATATTACGCGCCTTTTTCTGAATATATGTTTTTTTATTTTCATTTTTTTACCCCTCAGCTAATCTTACCTGATCTCCTGCTGAGAATGGTTTTGACGATGCTGTTATTACATAGTCAGCTGAATCACCGAATTCGCCGTTTACAGCACACTGCTTGTCATCCTCTGCGATGACAGTAACATTTACCTTCTTAACAATATATCTGTTGCCCAGCGGCGTACTTTTTGATTTTACAGAGTATACAAAACTTCCTGATGTATCCTTCTTTACTGCATTTTTCGGAAGCACCATATCATAGCTCTGTGATGATTCACCGATCTCAAGCTTCAGATTCTGTCCTTCTGACATGTTGATTCCGTCAACAGAAAATGTTACAGTAAGTTTCGTAGGATCTTCCTTTCCTTTTACTACACTTCTGACTTTTACAGAAGTATCTTCAAAACCAGGAGTAATTACGTTTGCCTCAGTTCCCTTTTTAACAGACTTGCTCTGTTCCATCGAAATATCAGCCTTTGCCGTAAATCCGTCATCCGATATATTTATAACCATCAGCTGATCACTCTGAGCAACGGTTACACCGGCTGTTACACTTATTTCTGATACTACACCTTCAACAGGTGAGATGATCTCTGTTGATTTTTCCTTTGTGAGCATCTCATCCAGATCAGCCTGAAGCTTATCAATTTTTTTCTTCTGTGCTTCTATTTCAAGTGCTGTCTGTGCATTTAAGACTTTGTCTTCTTTTATTTTTGCCTCCAGCGCATGTGTAGCTGTGTTAAGAGCAAGTCTTGCCTGAGATATTTCTGAATCGTAATCAATACCAGAGGAACCCGGCATCTCCTGTGACATGCCGGAAGAATCTGAGCTTAGTGAATTGAGCTCATTTGTGACTGATGTAAGCTGTGTCTGAAGGGAAGATTTTGTCTGCTGAGCTTTTAAGTCAAGTGCAGACTGAGCAGACGTAAGAGCATTGTCTTTCTCGGAAGCAGCAAAAGAAGCTGTGTTGATCTTATCTCTTAAACTGATAAGATTATTCAGATCCTCCTTTGCATATTTTATCTCGGTATGCTTATCCTCAATTTCTCTTTCTGATGAATTATCCTGTATAAGTCTTGAAAGTTCTGTTTCCAGACGATCAACATTTCTCTGTCCTGCTGTAATATCACTGTCGATCGAGCCACCCTGGTACTGTGACTTTATCTGGGACAGATCAGCCTGTGCATTTATGCTTTCTGTTTTTGCATTATTGAATGCATTGAGTTCATTTTCAATAGCTCTATACATATCAGAACTCAGAGCACTGTATGTCTGTGATGCAAGTGATTCAATATCAGACTCCATCATTGATTTTCGTGCCGTAAGATCTGCAATTCTCAAAGAATTATCAACCGGTGCATCTGTAGAATAAGACTGATTTTTCTGCTGGATTTTCTGGTCAAGGGTCTCACGTGCCTGAATAATTGCTGCATTAAGGTCAAAATAATCATCTGCAACTTTCATCAGACTTTTTTCATAGGCCAGGTTTTCAGTATCTATCTGTTCCTGAAGTGCTTTTGCCTCTTCGCTGTCCTTTACTTCCTTAAGATAGAAAAGAACCTGTCCCTCCTTGACCTCCTGACCTTTCTTGACCGCTACTCTTTTTATATCTCTTGATTCATCAGCTGTCAGAGTATAGTTTTTATTAGCCTCAACCATTATATCAAGCTGATATTTTTTTGAAACAGAATCTCTCGACATGCTGACTACTGATACCTCAGCAAGCGACCAGTTCATAATTGTATTTGAGAAAAAAGTAAGAATAACCATAATAATGAGAAAGATTATTATAACATTTTTTACCCATTCTCTTCTGTTTTTTACTTTTGGGTTTTTAGCTGTAATCTCTGTTGTCTCTGTATTATTCATTTTAAATATCCTTTCATTGATCTGCTTGATTTTATCCTTTTATTCCGCCTGAATAAGTAATACCCTCTACAAGATAATCCTCTCCGTAAAAAAACATAAGCAGAGTAGGGATCATGTATATTACTGCAACTGCAAATGCAAGTCCGACATCTCCTGTGTTTATCTTTGAAAGAAAAACGCTCAGCGGATGATAGTCACTGTCTGACAGCATGATAAGCGGCTGTTCAACCATATTCCAGTAATCTATAAACAGCAGCAGTGAAACAGAAAATATCGCACTTCTTGAAAGAGGAAGGCATATCTGTGTAAATATCTGAATTTCACCCGCACCGTCAAGCTTTGCAGCCTCAATGTACGATGATGGGATTCTTCTCATGATCTTTGCCAGAAGAAATACGCTGAACGGTGCAAATATGCCGGGAAGAATGATCGACCATCTTGTATTGAGAATTCCAAACCAGTCTGCTACGAGATAATTCGGAACAAGAGTTACCTGATACGGCATAAGCATAAGTATTACGTAGACAAAGAAAAGAATCTCCTTGAACTTTCCCCTGTACCTTGCAAAACTGTATGCTGCAAGAAGTGCAACAAAAATCTGGAAAAACACTATAGGTGCCACCAGCAGTACTGAATTCCAGAATTTCATAAGATAATCCGAGGATTTGAAAAGAACTGTCTTGTACTGATCAAAGGTTACCTTGTCCGGGATAATCTTAAGATTCAGTTTTTCTGAAATATATGTTTTCTTCTGTTCCTTGTCATCAAAGTTGCTGATCATCGCACCATAGTTGGCATTGATCTCTTTTTCGGTCATAAATGAGTTTGCTATTGTCATTACTGTAGGAAAAAGAAAGATAACAGCACTGACGACTGCATATGCTGTAAGAAATATCTGAAGGACCCTTTTTCTGATTTTCCCGGCCCTGATGCCTGCTTTCTTCAAAACTACTCCACATCCTTTCCGAACCAGTACTCAACTACAAACAGTACAGCAATAATCACTATCATAACGAGTGACATTATTATGGCGGCTGATGAGAGCTTCTGATACTCAAGCAGATTAAATGTATTGTTCATAAAGTGCTGAAGCATATATAATGCATCATACGGATAATCACCTGTCAGAAGATATACTTCTCTGAATATTTTAAATGAATTAATGAGTGACAGAATTGTAACAAAGAGTATTGTGGGAGAAAGATACCTGAGCTTCAGATGGAAAAATTTATAACACGGGCCTGCTCCCTCAAGAGTTGCAACTTCCAGTATATCATTCGGGATATTGTTAAGCGCCGTCAGAAATAAAATCATGTTGTAGCCAAGGTTCTTCCACAGGAACATTATTATGACAACGACCATTCCCAGCCCGGATTTGAGCCAGTCAACATTCTCGATTCCCAGAACGTCAAGCATCTGGTTTACTGTGCCTGTCTTATAGAACATTATCTGCCATATCAGAACAACGGATGCAGTAGGTACCATCATAGGACAAAGAAATGATGCCCTCAGCTGACTTTTGAAGGGAATTTTGCTGTCCAGCACCAGCGCAAGGATTATTGAGAGTACAACTGCCGCTGGTACCGCCACAGCAGAAAAAATCAGTGTATTCCTGGCAGCCAGTGTGAATGCATCATTGTGAAGGATCTTCGAAAAGTTCTCCAGACCGACAAATTTTTTATTGATGGGGTTGTCCACGACCGAATAAAAAACGACGACCAGGAAAGGCAGTATGTAGAACACGAGAACACCGGCTACACTAAGACCGAGAAATGACCACTCTGTAATTCTCTCGCTCTTTTTAAGAGTCATGCCTTTTTTCCGGTGTACAGCTACTGCTGTTGCAGAATCTTTTTTTTTCATTTTGTAATCACGTCTTTCTTTGCTGTTTCCTTTTTTGCTTATTAATGTCTATATTTTGTGTACTAATTATAATAGTACATTAGTCAGATAGTTTTACATAATAATAATACATCAAAATGTAGATTATGTCAAGATAATTTCTGTAAACTTTTGTTTCAAACAATTAATACTTTTACCCGCTGCAGGTAAGCTGCGGATAAAAGTATCAATAACTGTTTTAAATATTTATTCCGGAACGATTCATGATAAATTCATTTTGAGATGAATCTGTACACTTGAGAAACTGATTCAGGACCCTGAACAGCATTTCCTTGTCAAATGGCTTTGACAGGTATCCGTTCATTCCGCTCTCCATTGCCTGCCTCTCATCATCATCTGAAGCATTGGCAGTCAGAGCTATGATCGGAACACAGTGAGCATCATCCTTTCCTGATGACCTTATGCACTTTACTGCCTCATATCCATTCATCAGCGGCATTCTTATATCCATAAGGATAGCATCATATGTACCGGAAGGATTTACAGTAAAAGTATATACAGCCTGTTTGCCGTTCATAGCAAGTTCTACTTCAAATCCAGCACTTTCAAGAAGTGCTTTTGAAAACTCTGCATTAAAGTCATTATCCTCTACCAGAAGCAGTTTTTTGCCTGTGAAATCTATATTTACTGACTTTGACTGGGATATCTGTCTCAGGTTTTCCTTCATATTGTCACACTTTTTGAAATTAACAGTAAAAAAGAACTTAGCACCCTTATTTTCTTCACTCTCGACATCAAGTTTTCCGCCCATAAGCTCCACAAGGTTTCTGCTGATAGCAAGGCCGAGACCGGTTCCGCCGAAGGATTTGGTAATATTGGGTTCTGCCTGTTCAAAGCTTTCAAATATCCTTTTCAGATTCTGCGGTCTTATTCCTATGCCGTTGTCTTCTACAGAAAACTTAAGCTTTGCATACTCGTCAGTTGTCTGGATCTCATCGATCAGTACACTTATTGTACCGCTGAACGGAGTAAACTTAAGGGCATTTGATGCGAGATTGATAAGTACCTGATTTATTCTCAGCTGATCTCCCATAAGCATATTTGATGCATAGTTTCTTATTATTGTAAAGTTTATGCATCTCTGTTCTGCCTGAGGTCTGATTAGAAGTTCAAATTCTTCAATAAGGTTATTCATGTCAAAAGCTTCATTTATGATGCTCATTTTACCGCTTTCGATCTTTGACATATCCAGAATATCATTTACAAGAGAAATAAGATACCTTGTTGATATTCTTATTTTGTCAAGACATCCGTATACCTCATCGTTTTCAAATCTTTCATCATTCTCAATGACATACAGTGCTCTGTCTGTCATTCCTTTTATTGCATTGATAGGAGTCCTTATCTCATGTGACATACGTGAGAGGAACTCTGACTTTGCCTTGCTTGCAAGGTCTGCATTTACCATGCTTATATGAGTTGATATGATTCTTGAAAGCTCCTTGAGAGTAGCTGCTTCATCTGCAAGCAGCTTTCTGTTCTTCTCATGTGTTTCAAAAATAAGCGAGCCCTTGAAAATACCCTCATTATAGATAGCCGAGAATATATACTGATTCTTGTCATTTTTATCAAAGAGCTTTCTCAACGGCTTTGACAGCTTTGAAGAGATCTTGGGAGTAAGCTGAAAGATTCCGTCATTTTCAAAATTGTCAAGCAGTACATTATAGTCCCTGCGGTTGAAATCATAGAGCTTGTTAAAATCTATAGGCTTTCCTTTTTCACACCAGTGATAGGTAAACTTATAGAACATGCTGTCGTCGTTTATTTCAAAGATTATTATTCTGCTGAAATTAAATGTCCTTGCAATTTTAGGAAGAAGCAGGTTGATAGCACTTTTAAGGTCCCTGGATTTTTCAAGAAGGGAGAACGCAAACGATATTATACTCTTGTTGTAGTTAGGACTCAGATCCATTATCGTGTCTACGCCCTTGTCAAGAAGAGTATCATCGAGTGCCTTTGAGTCAACAAGATGTGAGACCTCAGAATAAAGAAGACTCGAACCCTTCTTTGTTTTCTTGGCAAACATGAGAGTCTTGTATGCGAAGTTGAAGAGCTGTTCATATTTTTCAGAGTAAAAGGTATTTACTATTCCTATTGTACAGGAAATGCTTATATCCTTCTCCTGTCCTGCATATATACTGTTTACTCTCTGACTGATCGATGTTCCGAATGTTTTTATATATGACTTGTTGGTATTTTTGGTAAATACCATAAACTCATCCCCGCCGAGCCTCACTACAATATCTGTCGGACGTACAATTGCACTCAGTTTCTGAGCTACCTCTTCAAGTATCGAATTTCCGAACTCTCTTCCATAAAGATTGTTTACTTCAAAGAAACTGTCAACGTCTATTATACACAGGGCACACAGCTCGGCTTTCGGCTTGATCTTCAGATACTGTTTGATGAGTTTTTCTCCGCTTTCTCTTGAAAACAATCCTGTCAGCTTATCCTTGCCGTCAGATTCCGGACCCAGGTGATCTCTGCTCTCTTCGCTGACATCATTTCGTCTGACTGTCATGACCATTTTTACCTTGCGCGTATTTACCGAATCATAGAGCTCAATTTCACCGAAGCAGGATACAGTGATTACTGTTCTGTTTTTGATGATGATAGGATGCTCACATAAAAATTCTCCGTTCTTTGTAATATTGTCCCTTATGGATGTTATATAATCGTTATATGCTTCAGTAGGAATCATACGGCTCATATAAAGACCTGTTACAATATCACTATGTTTAAATCCTGTAATATCGGTAAAGCGTTCATCTGCACTGACTATCCTGAAGTTATCATCTATATCTACTTTTAATCGTGCATACTGGGTCTGCTTTACAATTATTTGTTCATTCATAATGTAACCCCTTACTGATCTTTAACATGCTCATTAAAAATGTGCGGCATAATAAGCTTATGCACAAAATACTGTAATAGTCCGGATTTTACACGGCGCATAAACCTTTTTTACTGTTATATATTCTGTCTGCTGATTTTAATTTACGAACATAGTATTTCAGAATTATTGTTATCTATTTAAGTAAATTATAGCACATAATGCTTAATAATACAATGAATATCGTTTATTATCTGACAGTTTTTTTTATTTTTCATAAAAATTTTGTCCTGATTCTGACTCAGATTAAAATTGAACGCAATATAAGATAAAAAGATGATCCCCCGTCAGGTACGGCTGCTGAAGAACGGTGTCAGGAACCTTAACTTTTCTGCCTTTTTTCTGATGCAGCATAACAGTCCGGCATCACACTGTGTATTGCCCCGGAAAACATAATATGATGCATGCGTTGTCCGGGCACCGGTTATCAGCTGATTTATATTTTATCATATCTTGCTGCAACGCACAAAACCATGAACATGCATAATGACAAATACCTGCATCCCATTCACATTTTTCCAGGTTGAAAAACTACAATTTTTTCAGATTTTTTAAATGTTTATATTGCATTGGATGAAAAATTGCGTTATAATAGTTTCATATGGTTTAATTTCAATATATGATAGGAGAGTTTTATTATGCAAATGGAATGGACATACGTTATAGCTGTTGTTATAACCGGTCTGGCTGTTGTATTTCTTGCACTTATTCTTCTGATTGTTCTTATTTCCCTGTTTGGAAAGTTTTTCGATTCCATGGAAGTCAGAAAACAAAAGAAGATCAGCGATTCACAGCCTGCCCAGACAACACCTGACGTCCAGGAAACAATCACTGATGCAGACGTGCAGGATGAAGATGATGACGACGAAACAGTCGCAGTTATTGCTGCGGCGATCGCAATGATGGGTGCCGGTGAAGGCAAAAACTACAAGATAAAGTCTGTTAAGCCTGCCCGCAGCAAAAAGGCATCAGGCAGCTCTGTATGGAGCGCAGCTGGCCTTCGCGAAAATACACGTCCGTTTTAATATTTGTTTCAAATAAAAATGAAAGGGTTTTAATCAATGAGTGAAGTACTACACATTTTCACGGATACGATAAAGGACCTGGCTGCTACGAGCGGATTCGCCAATCTCGGCTGGCAGGATATATTAATGATCCTGATTTCCTTTGTATTTATGTATCTGGCTATTGCTAAAAAGTTCGAACCTCTGCTGCTTCTTCCGATTGCATTCGGAATGCTGCTGACAAATCTGCCGCTCACTGCAATGTATCATCCGGATCTGTTTGCAGATCCGACAAATATCCAGTACGGTACTATTCTTCATGACGGAGGTCTTCTTGATCTTCTGTATCTCGGAGTTAAGCTTCAGATATTCCCTCCGCTGATATTCCTCGGCATCGGAACCATGACAGACTTCGCACCTCTTATTTCAAATCCGAAAAGCTTTATTCTCGGCGCTGCTGCACAGGCAGGTATATTCCTGACATTTATCGGTGCTGCTGCTCTTGGATTTACTGCTGCTGAAGCTGGTTCAATCGCTATTATCGGCGGTGCTGACGGCCCTACTGCTATTTACGTATCAAGCAAGCTGCTTGGAGCAGGAGCTTCAATATCAACTGGTACTATAGCCCTTGCGGCATATACTTACATGGCGCTTGTTCCGATCATTCAGCCTCCTATAATGAGAGCTCTTACAACTAAAAAAGAACGTCTTGTCGTTATGGAAACACTTCGTCCGGTTTCAAAAACTGAAAAGCTTATCTTCCCTATCGCTGTTACTGTAATTATTGCTCTTCTTGTTCCTTCAGCCGCTCCTCTCGTAGGCATGCTGATGCTCGGCAACCTTCTCAAGGAAAGCGGAGTTTGTGACAGACTTGTAAATACAGCTCAGAACGCACTTATGAATATCGTTACAATATTCCTTGGCGTTTCAGTTGGTGCTACAACTACTGCGGACAAGATCCTCAACTGGGAATTCGGTAAGGTAATCATCCTCGGTGTTATTGCATTCGGCGTTGGTACAGCATCCGGCGTTCTCTTCGGAAAGATCATGTGCGCTGCTACACACGGCAAAGTTAATCCGCTCATCGGTTCAGCAGGTGTTTCAGCTGTTCCTATGGCTGCTCGTGTTTCTCAGAAAGAAGGCGCAAAAGAAAATCCTACAAACTTCCTTCTCATGCATGCTATGGGACCGAACGTTGCAGGTGTTATCGGTTCAGCAGTTGCTGCCGGTGTTCTTTTAAGTATTATCTAATAATCAACGACACATGTCATAATAAATGCCTGCATCAGATAATGTAATATCTGATGCAGGCATTTTATTATTATCTGAAAAAGCTGCATATGCAGATATTATTCTTGCATATACAGCTTTTTTTATATCAATATGAAGTTGATGATGCCGCTGACGTAACAGCAGATGATGATGTGCCTGCCGGGATCTGTGTGACAGATCCTGTTTCAGATGATGCGGGATCAGGTACAGTCGTAGTTTTAAGTTCAGCTCCTGCTTCAGTAATAGTAACAATAAAGCCATCTACATTGTTTCCCGAAATATCATATTTCCTGTCTACCGGAATAGGTACCTTTGTCTGGCCTTCCTGTGCCGGTACATAGTAGATCTCATAATCGTATCCATAAACACTGTACCTCAGGTGATCTTTTGAAAATTCATATTTTTTCAGATAATCGATGTATTCTTCAAGACAAAGTTTCTGTTCATTCATAATAAATGAATGGGGAACTCCGACATATCTGAAATGCCATGGCTGATAGTCAACACCTGTTTTATCTGTTTTGTCCTGCGGATATCTTACAAGAAATCCGTACTTGTAACAGTTTGAGTTTACCCACGCAAAATCACCCGAAGCATCATATGGTGTAATCTTTCCGCTGCTGCTTACCAGTGTAAAATCCAATGCATATCCTGTATGATGTTCCGAAAATCCCGGCTGAGGCATATACTCCGGAGTTACATAGGAACTTTGTGTACCCTCATACAATTCTTTCTGCTGATCCAGTGTCCTGTATGCCGAAGTTATCGTCATATCATTTGTATTATACAATGTATAAAAGTCATCCATCATCTGATTAAGCTTCACAAGCAGCTCATTCTGGGCAATATGTGTAGGATAAGACAGCTTATAATGCTGTGCAGTCATTGAATCATAAATTGAAGAAGTAGAATCACTGATATCCGGGAAATTGTACTTGTGTTCATCATTTACAAGCACAAGAGGCCCTTTTTCAATATCACCTGATGGTTTGTCAATTTCCCTGTATCTCTCGTTGTCAACCATTATTGATTTATTTGATGTGGTCTCAGTAGTATATTGTCCGATATCAGGAGGCGAAGTTTCCGTTACAACAGAAATTATGCTCTCCAGATTATCCTCCGCATTCTTCTTGGCAGCATTTCTCTTCAATGAGTCAAATCCAAAGATGAAAATTATTATCAGAGCAAAAACCCCGAAAATTCTGGGATAGCTTATACGCCTGTTTTTCATTTAATCATCCTTTATATATATAAAAATCTTATTTATTAATCTATGTAGTACTATTTTATAACATGAACTGATAAAAGTCAACATAAAACTAATTCTTTTTTTGTTGGTAACTACTGATGTTGCAAAAAATAAGCTTAAATATTATAAAATCTGACAAGAGATCAGTATTTTTCACTTTCCTGTATGCTTTTTTATCTATAGTCAGAGTATGGCATATATGTAATCATAATGCAAAACATATAATTCATACAATTATATTTGTTGATTTATTGAATAGTATAAACGCTTAAAATATTGTATAATAATAGAAAAACAGAGGTGGAATGTATGACAGGTGTACGGGCTGATTTAAACAACAAATCATCTTATGACAACTATATTTTTTACAGGGTGATAAGAAAAAAAGTAAAACTCTTCAGAGGAATTTTTGTTCTGTCAGAATTATATTTCATTTTTCAGGCTTTTTCATTTTACTGGATAGGTATCTGCAATATTATCATGCCCGCTCTGATTCTTATAATAATAAAAGACATATATCTAATTATTGTACATGACATCAGAAAATCTGTAATATCTGCAGCTGTTAATGCCACTGCCGTTATGATTATGACACTGCAGTATTTATTTAATACCAGACTCGGTATAGGTGAATTATTAATTTTTATTTTTCTGGAACTATTTTTACTGCCGTCACTATCAGCACATATCATTCTTTTCAGATATGAGTGCATAGAACAATCTCTTTCATCACTTGCGGACTATCCTTATTTTTTTTCATACAACAGCGGACCCGACAACAAGCAGGAGTTTGCAGAGTTCGGCTCCGGCACAGGTGATAAGCTTCTTAAAAATGCTGTTAAAAATCATAATATATCAAAACAGATCCGTTTTATCAGACTGGCTTGTGTAATCGGGATCTCAACAGGGATAATTCTTTGCTTATATTACACAGCAAGGCTTTCATCAGTTAGAAATACTCAGAAATACTCACCGCTCAGTCAGTACTCATATACAGATGAGCCATACATAAACATCGATCTCAGCCTTGCGTGGTGCGAGGATTGTGTAAAGGGCAATGCGTCCTGTGAATTCTGGGCTCTGCCTTCAGGATGTGACAAGCATGTATATCTTATAAGTGACAAACAGACTTTTGATATGCTTACATATGCACAATTCCCGGTAAATCTTAAAGGAAAGATAGTCAAAGCGGACGAAAATGAAATATCAAACGCTGCATTATCAAAGGAGCTTTTAAATGAACGGTACGCTTTTCTGGGTGAAAAAAGCAAAGACTATCTTGACAGCATAACCAGAAGAGATATTTTTATTCAGATAATCAATACTGACAAGACAAGTGATCAGATACTTTACTCATTTCTGCTTATCCTGATCTCATTTGCTGTGCTTATTTTTACTGATACATTTATTATACGTAAATATCACACAGATAATTTTTAATCCTTGAAGCCACTGCTTAGGCAGTGGTTTTTTGTATTCATATGATATATAAATTATTTTCTTATGTAAGCATGATACAACAGTAGTGTTCAAAACTGATTTAAATGTTGAATATACACACAGATTATGATATAATAAAATAGTTGTGTAATTTTCTCGTAAGAAGGAGATGATATTTTGCATAAACTAAATATTGTACTTGTTGAACCGCAGATCCCGCAAAATACGGGAAACATTGCAAGAACATGTGCAGTCACAGGTGCATCACTTCATCTGGTAGAGCCTTTAGGCTTTCAGATAAACGATAAACAGCTCAAGCGTGCAGGACTTGATTACTGGGATAAGCTCGACATAACATATTATAAAGATATGAATGATTTTTTTGAAAGAACAAACGGCAATTATTTTTATTTCACTACCAAGGGAAAGAAAGCACACAGTGATGTTTTGTACCCGTCTGATGCATACATAGTTTTCGGACGTGAGGACGCAGGACTCGATGAAAAGCTGTTATATGAAAACATGGACCATTGCGTACGCATCCCGATGAGAAATACGCTGAGAAGTCTGAATCTTTCAAACTCGGTTGCAATTGCAGCGTACGAGGTTCTCAGACAATGGGATTATCCTGATCTAAGTTCGCAGGGCAGACTGACCAGATATTAAAAATATAATACGAGGTAAAAATATGAGTAAAATAAAATTAATTACTGATTCAGCATCAGATATAGACCATGAAACAGCCGTAAAGAACGATATTCATGTTATCGGTTTTTCAGTTTCACTCGGTCAGAAATCATATATTGACGGGACAGATTTTACAACTGATGAGTTTTACAGGATGCTCGACAGTTCAAATGATTTCCCTAAAACTGCTCAGATAACTCCTATGCAGTTTGTTGATATCTATAAAGATTATTATGAAAAAGGCTATACTCATCTTATCTATGTTTCTATTTCATCCACCGGCTCAGCAACTATCAACAATGCAAAACATGCGATCGATATGTTCTTTGACGATGTACCTGATGCACGTGACAAGATAAAAATCAGTGTTGTTGACTCACTCAACTACACTGCCTGCTATGGATATCCTCTGATCACAGCAGCATCTAAAATTAAAAAGGGACAGACTGCTGAAGAAATACTTGCCTATCTTGATGACTGGTTTTCAAGTGTAGAAATGTACTTTGTACCATATACACTTGAGTATGTCAAGCGTTCCGGACGTTTGTCCGCAGCTGCGGCATTTGTCGGTGAACTGCTCGGACTTAAGCCTGTAATAAAGATGGTCGACGGAGTTTCTTATGTTCCTGAAAAGATCCGCGGTGAAAAAAATATTATTCCTAAGATAATCGAAATAGCAAAGAAAAACATGGTCCCGAGAACTCCGTATATCCTTCTCTCAGGAAGTCTTCCTGATGAATCTGCCCAGCTTGAAAAAGAGATCACAAAAGCTCTTGGATATGCACCGGAGTACAATCAGAAAATAGGCCCTACAATTTCGTCACATGCAGGGCATAAGGTCGTCGGCATAATACTAAAAGGCAGTAAAAGAAGATAATAATAATATCTGCGTTTCATATAGCAAATGAAACGCAGATTATTTTTTTATATGATTATAAGTTCACTTCCGCTTACTATCCCATAATCACAAAGTTTTACTGAAGGATCAAGCGGTTTCGATGACAGTGATGTAAAAACAGCTGTGTTTTCCGGGATGCTGAACAGTTCACTGTTATTTTCATATTCCATTATCTCTCTGAGTGCAAGTTTAACTGCCTGTGAGACTAACAGCCCGTCATCAGCGCAAAAATCATATCTCTTTGAAACAGCCGGACAGTAAATGCCAATAAGTATTATCCTGTTATTCATTTTTGTTCATTCCTTTATTAAGATACCCGATAAGTCCCGGCAGGTCAGTTCTTATCTTTTCAGATGCAAAAATAATAAACCTGCTGTCAGGGTAATCATCACTGAGCTTAAGTTCAAGATCATCAGCACAACTGAGCGGTGTGATTATATAGTCACCCTCTGACAAGCTGTCAGGCTCTATAAGTAAAGATACGCCGTCATTCCAGTATATCCACAGACTTATTTCCTCATCACATGCCACACAGGATGCGCAAAATACCAGTTGGATAATATATCTGAATCCGCGGTCTAAATAAATATTTTCACCTGCAATTGTCAGCACACCCTTGTCAGCCAGTCCCTTGGCAGCATTCATGCAGTCTTCACTGTCAAGATACATAAACCCGAATCCCTGATAAAGACTGTTTATATCTCCCAGCCTGTCAAGCAGAAATATCAGTTCTCTCTTCTTTAATCTGTACGATACTGCCATCAGAAAATATTCTCCTTTAACGCTTCACTCATATATTTCTTTACCATCGGACTGTAAGAACGTGAAAAGAACACCTGTGAACCATCATTCATATATATTGTCTTTTCACTGTAATTGATCTGATCAATAAATTTTGTATTTACAACAAAGCTTCTGTGAACACGCAGAAAATAATCAGGTGCACGAGACATGACAGACTCGAGGCTGTCATAAAACTCAAAGATCTGACCGGCAGTCCTGAGTGTTATTTTTTTGCTCTGTACCTCGATTATGATTATCTGACGAAATGAGACCTTATAGTCTATTGACCTTATCCTGAAACTGTAAAAGCTGTTGTCTGACTGATTTTCCTCAAGTCTGCTGTAATCTGCATATATCTCATCTATAACATATCCGACCTGTTCCTGATTTGCCTGTACCGGGAGAATTGCAGCAGGTTTTGTATCATTGCCCATGAAACCGAACATTTCTTCAGCACACGAAACTACCAGTACTATATAGTTGTCATCATTGGACTTTCTTATTGAAGCTGAAAGCTTACCAAGATACCGGTCCTTTCTGAGCATATACAGCATAATGCAGGTATACTCCGGCAGAGCATTGTATATCGTTGTGAAACTATAGTAGCTCTTTACACTTATACTTTCTCCGGCTGATTTTTTGACACAGCATTTACAAAGAGCTGATAACGATTCAGCCTTTTCCTTTTCACTGTCATATATCAGAATATCAAACATTCCTCTTCCCCTCTGCTTACATGTAAAAATACTTCAGCTGCCTTATACTTCATACAAAGCCCTGCAGCATCCCTGTACCCTACAAACTCTATTCCGTATCCCTGTGCCCTTTGAAAAAATGTCTCAGTTATTTCACTCATGCCGTCAAAACTGTCATGTGAATATACACAGCTGCAAAATTCATACAGGCTTCCGAGAAACACCCTGTGGGTTACAGACAGCGGACGTTTCTGACTTTTTCTGCGTTCAAACTCTTTTCTGAGCTTAACGAGCATATCATATGCTCCCTGCATCCCTGCAAATACCTGAGCACCTTCAATGATGTATCTGTCATCCCCCTCAGGAATCCACTGCAGCACAGAAATATTTTCCTGAATAATAAGTGAAGCGGCTTTCAGGTAATCTTTTCTTGTACGTACATCAAGACATCTGCACAGACAGTCGTTTTCTCTGCCCTGACCATCATCTTTGTCACTTGCCGTATCTTTGTATCTGAGTACGATCTCACCGAACTTTTCTGACATGAACTTCCTGAGCACCGATTCACTGTTGTCACAGGTAATCAGAGCTGTCTGAAACTCACAGGAACCGCGCGAATGAAGATAAACATAACCAGGATTATCACGAATACCATGAGCCGGTACATATGACAGCAGTTGCGCATATTCACTCACGTCTCCTGACCTGAGAGCAGCCTGTGTACCGAAATTTCTTCTTGTTCTGAGTTTCATGTCTGACAGATGTTTAATTGAAACAATAAAATATATTCCATATCTGCAGCAGTCTCTTAAAATAAGTTCAAACTTGTCAGCAAACTGCGGATAAAGCCCGCTGAATGAATAGAAGCCGTCTATACATACAACAACTGCAGCCATATCAGAATATCTGGCATTGTATTCATTATAATTTCCGGCGCATTTCTGTGCAAAAGTTTTCTTTCTGATTTTCATTTGGGAGATCAGCTCATCCAGAAATGCAGCCAGTTCTTCTTCATCAGGCGGAGATAATATTTTAAGAGTATGAGGAAGCTTTGAGTATATACTGAACGCAGATGATTCAAAATCCATCACTGCTATTTTAAGTCTTAAGGGTGAATAATTTGATACCATAGAATAGAGCATGGTATTTATAAGAGTTGTTTTTCCGCTTCCCGAATCTCCTGAAATAAGAATGCTGCCGGATGAGCCTATATCGATAACAGCAGGATATATCTTCTGATTATCGGTATCATCTGCAAGTCCGGGTACACATATGATCCCCTGCGAAAAGTCAGATTCACCTGGCATAAGGACGTCATCAAGCAAGATACTGTCTGCAGGAGGATCAAGCCATAACGGCGGCAGAGGATCTATCCTGTTCTCCCTGGCGGACTTCATTATAAAATCTGCAAGAATACCGGCCTGCGTATCACCTGCACCTGTTTCATCATTTACAGCTGCTGTGTGCAGAACCATTTCAGAAAGATCTGTATCTACCATCTTCATATATGAGGCATCATCATCCGTATATTTTCCTCCGGAATACGCTGTCTGGATCAGTTCAAAGATCTCATCATTTCCGACCTGTACATATGCCCTTCCCGCAATTTTAAGTGTTGATGCCTCAGGCCGTCTCAGCATCTCCAGACTGTCTGCTTTATCCTGGACCTTAAGACATATTCTGAAGCTTGAATTGCTCCATATCTGCTCATCGATAACTCCGGCAGGCTTCTGAGTTGCAAGTATAAGATGAATACCAAGACTTCTTCCTATACGTGAAATACTGATAAGCTCACTGATAAATTCCGGATTTTCCTTCTTAAGCTCCGCAAACTCATCAACAATGATGACAATATGAGGGAGCGGCATGCTTACAAGACCTTTTAAATACATTTTCATATACTTATCAACATGACTGAGTTTATATTTTTTTAGCAGCTCCTGACGGCGTCTTATCTCGTTTTTTATTGCAGTACAGGCCCTGTATATAACTGATGACAGTCCTCTGGCCGTATCAAGATTTGTCAGTACACCTCTCACATGAGGCAGATTTTCAAACAGCTGTGACATTCCTCCACCCTTATAGTCGATAAGGATCATTGAAACTTCATCCGGATGATAGTTCATGGCAAGAGAAAGGATTATATTCTGCAGCACCTCTGATTTTCCCGAACCTGTCATTCCTGCAACCAGACCGTGAGGACCGTGGTTTTTCTCCCCTATATCCAGAACAAATATTTTCTGCGCCGCATCTGTTCCCAGGTTTACCCTCAACCCTTCATATGCGTGATTGACATTATATCTCTGAGTAATACTGATTTTTTGTATCTGAGATATTTCATTAAGCTTGAAAAAGCTTATACAGTCCGGCAGCATATGTCTGGTTACAGTATAATTTTTCTTGCCCGCAAGTCTTCGTGCAAATGTATCTGCAGTACTCATGTCTGTAAAATCCATTGTAACATTTCCTTTTGTGCCGCATCTGACTATTCCCCTGAATTTGTCAGTCAGTTCACAAGTCAGATGACATTCATTCATTGAAAAGTTTTCATCAGAGTTCAGGATAATAAATGTTGCTCCAAGATCGTATTTGCTGAACATATACTTATTAACCGCACTTTGCTGTGCTGAAGGCAGATCTGTACAGAAAATTATATAATGCGGGAAGAACCGCTCTGTATATCCCTGAACCCTCAATGCTGTTCTTTCAGACAACTTATCTGATATACAATACATAACATCTGTATATGTGCTTTCAGAACCGGAAATATATCTGAAACTGTTCTCATCTGACAGACAGTGCGGCAGCCATCCCGCCCATCTGAAGCTGTCAATATCATCTGCTTTACACAGTATTGCAAGCTTAACATCCCGGGCACTGTGTGAAGCTGCGGCACATACTATAAGTGAATATGCCATCATATACACCTCATCAGTATTGCCCTTTATCTGAATGATCCGCTCTTTTTTCAGATCTGCAAGGACAGGTACATCATCCATGAGAAGTATTTTGTCGATCGTATCTCTGTAATACATGACAGCTTCCTGAGGTGAAAGAGATATCTCTGATCTTACCCCTGCCGCTCCGATCCTGAGACATAGAAAATCATCACTGTCACGTCTTCTCACAAGATCATCCGGGCAGTACAAAAGATCTGCTGTGTACTGAGCACCAGGATATCTTGATCTGAGTATCTCTGCATTTTGTCTTACTCTCTCCTCAAGCAAACTGAGCTGATGTCCGGCAAAGGCAGAATCAAGTTTTCTGTCTTTTATGAGCTTAACACACTTGGCAAGTTTTCCGGCAGCTTGTACAACAGCACACCATAGTACTGCTGCGGCCGCTGTCAGACCTGAAAAAAGAAATATAAGACCAGGCAGCGAAGGTTTCTGCAGATACACTGAAAACACGTATGTAAGCACTGAAGCTGATATAACTGATGTCAGTGCTGCTTCACCGTAATTTCTCACGTGTCCTGAATCGTCTGTATCATCATGGCTGCATGAAAGTACAACAGGCGACATGTCGGGAAGATCATGGCAGACAGGCGTTCTGATAACACTTTCCTTTTTCCCGCCGGGAGGCTCATATCCTCCTTTATATCTCTTGAGGCTGACATGTACGCTGTCACAGCAGTTCACGCAGATAATGTCGCCTAAAAAAATAATTTTTACTCCTGCAAGATATATGACATCAGATCTGTTGAGGCACTGTCTGGAAGAAGTACGTCTGCCGTTTATATATATTTCACCCTTTACGCAGGCTTCTATATAATATCCGTTATCCTCACACAGTATATATGCATGCTCAGTATTAACCGCATGACTGTTTATACAGATATCATCAGCTGATGAACTTCCTATTTTTATTTCATTCTTTCCTTCAGTACTGTAGAGTAAAAATCTGTTGATGCTTATCCCGGCACGGCGTACCGCAACAGGGTATATTGCTGAGGATTTTCTTGACCTGAGACTGTATATAAAACCGTCATACAGTCTTGCTGACATAATTTCGTGTCCGCGGTTATCAAGTACTGCTGCTGTATTATCCGATACTGCATACACGTCATCACCTGTCACCTCAAAGCTTATACTGACCGGTACTGATTTATCCTTTTCATGTAAATCTATACTTATTTTCTTTTTGTTATGAAGGCACAGATGATACTCTGAAAGTGTATCACCGCTGGTAATATAAACAGTATAATTCATATTATGAAATCCATCTTTCGTCCTTTAATGTTAAAAGTTTATAATTTATGTATTTTTCTGCATGCATTGATATTATACAGGATTATATTGTATATGTCAATAATTGCAATTATTAATACATAATATGACACAGGCAGGTTTGCTGAAAAAATTATATGAATTTTCTGTTATAAAAAAACTTGCAATATTTTAACTGTCATAGTATAATTATAATATTAGTATCTATACAGCCTGTATTTACAATCAGCTGTATTTATTATAAATTATGTGCTGAAAGGAATGAATTCTATGAAAATCGACCTACATTGTCACACTACACTATCTGACGGTTCACTTGGAATCGAAGATGTGATCATACAGGCCAAGCGCACCTCTATTGACTTTTTATCAATAACAGATCATGATACACTCGCCTCTTTTTCCAGGGCTTCTGTTCTGGGAGAAAGATACGGAGTAAAAATAATACAGGGCGTAGAAATGTCTGCCTGGGACAAAGAACGCAGTCAGAAGGTACATATCCTGTGTTATGCCCCAAAAAAACCTGACCGTCTGGAAGGTCTTTGCCTTAAATGCTGTGAGATCAGAAAATCATGCTCAAAGGAAATGATCGAAAAGGTCATGCAGAAATATCCTATAACCGCAGAAAATGTTCTGAAACACTGTACCGGAAGCAAAAGTATTTTCAAGCAGCACATAATGAGGGCTCTGATAGATTACGGATATGCACTCGAGTTTTATGGAAAGCTTAATGATGAACTGTTCAATATGGAAAACGGAACATGTCTTGTGGAACGTGAATATCCTGATGTACGCTTTGTACTTGATCTTATTCACTCAGCACGCGGAGTAGCTGTTATGGCTCACCCGATGCTGTACAATAACACAGAACTGCTTGAAAAACTTGCCCAGGAAGGCAAAATTGACGGTGTGGAAGTAAATCACTATACTGCTGATGAAGAAGACAGAGCAAAGCTTATGCAGATAGCTGAGAAGTACAACCTTATTGTTACCGGCGGATCTGATTTTCACGGCCTGTACAACTCAACCCCTACATATATAGGCAGCGAGCTTACTACCAAGGAAAATCTTGACCGTATCATCAAGCTTGCCAATAAAAAAACTGACGCATAACTGCAGTCTGTTTACACCAATAATTTTAATAACAAAGAGGTCATAAAAATGGATATAATGGAAGAATCCCTTAAGAAGCATAAGGAACTTAACGGTAAAATCGAAATAATCTCCAGAACACACATCAACAGCCGTGAGGAGTTGTCTCTGGCTTATACTCCAGGTGTTGCCAGACCTTGTCTGGAAATTGAAAAGAACCCTGATCTCTCATATGAGCTCACCCGCAGAAGCAACCTTGTTGCAGTTATTACAGACGGTACCGCAGTTCTCGGACTCGGCAACATAGGCCCTCTTGCAGCAATGCCTGTAATGGAAGGAAAATGTGCTCTTTTCAAGGAATTTGCTGACGTTGACGCTTTTCCTCTGTGTGTTGACTCTATGGATACCGATGAGATCGTAAGAACGATCGAACTTATCGGCAAGAGCTTCGGAGGTATAAATCTTGAAGATATTTCTGCACCAAGGTGCTTTGAAGTCGAAGCAAGACTCAAGGAAAAACTTGATATACCGGTATTTCATGACGATCAGCACGGCACAGCTGTAGTTGCAAGTGCTGCTATGATCAACGCTTCAAAGGTATGCAAAAAGTCCATTTCTGATATGACTCTTGTTATAAACGGTGCCGGTGCTGCAGGTACTGCAATTGCAAAGCAGTTTCTCTCTCTCGGCATAGGCAATATCATTATGGTCGATATCGCCGGCATCATATGTGACGGTGACGAGTTTAAAAATCCTGCACATTATGAAATTGCAAAGCTCACAAACAAAAACAAGATAAGAGGCTCACTTGCTGATGCACTCAAGGGTGCTGATGCATTTATCGGTGTTTCCAAACCTAACCTTGTTACAGCCGAAATGATACAGTCCATGGCTGACAAGCCGATAATATTTGCAATGGCAAACCCGACTCCTGAGATTATGCCTGACAAGGCAGTTGAAGCCGGAGCATTTATTGTAGGCACAGGAAGAAGTGACTTCCCTAACCAGATAAACAACGTAGTTGCTTTCCCTGGTATATTCAAGGGAGCACTTGCCGTAAGAGCTAAAGACATAAATGAAGACATGAAGCTTGCTGCTGCTTATGCAATAGCTGCAAGTGTAAGTGACGAAAAGCTTTCACGTGACAACATACTTCCTGATTCATTTGACAGAGAAGTTCCTAAGGCTGTTGCACGTGCAGTTGCTGATGCCGCAATCAAATCCGGCGTAGCAAGACTTACAGAGTACAATATTTAATAATAAAAATTCAGAGGTGTTTGTTTATGACTATTGACTATATTCCAAAGGGCGTCTGTTCAAGAAGGATGCTTATTGATGTTGAGGACGGAATAGTAAAAAATGTTTCTATTACAGGCGGCTGCAACGGAAATCTCAAGGGTATATCCGCACTTGTAACAGGCATGAAGGTTGAGGACGTTATTGACAAGCTTGAAAATATTGAGTGCGGAATGAAAGGGACATCATGTCCCGATCAGCTTGCAAAAGCACTCAGACAGTCACTTGATAAGTAAATGTTTGAGATCCACAACCATATAGTAAAGCTGTCGGGTTCACTGATATTTCTTGCTGCATGTGTTTTATTCATACTTCCGGTATTCAAAGGAATTGCGAATATCGGAAATATGTTCGGATTGTTTATTTCACTGCTCGGAACGGTTTATTTTACTTTCAACAGTGCTGCAGCACGACTGCTTGGACAAGCAGTTCAGACAAAAGCCGGCAGACCTTTGATCATTATTTTTATATCATTTCTGGGAGCAGGAATTATAATCGCCGCAGTCCTGTCAATACTGATGGTTTCTGCTGTGTTATGTAAACCGGATGGATCCCATACAGCAATACTTCTCGGATGCAAGGTCAAGGGTTCATCCCCGAGTTATATGCTTGCAAGGAGACTTGATGCATCATACAGATATCTTACAGAGTATCCTGATGCAGTTATCATCGTATCAGGCGGACAAGGTGACAACGAAGAAATATCTGAAGCGCAGTGTATGAAAAATGATCTTATTTCCCGCGGTATAAAGGAAGACCGCATAATTTGTGAGGACAAGTCTGTAAATACTTATGAAAATATCAGCTTTTCAAAAAAAATTATGAATGACAGAGGACTCGGTGATGAAGCTGTCATTATTACTGATTCATTTCATCAGTACCGTGCTTCTCTGATAGCCGGAAAATGCGGACTAAAGACATTCAGCTGCACATCATATACTCCGATGTATCTTATTCCTACATACTGGGTAAGAGAATGGTTTGGTATAATACAACAGCTGGTATTAAAATAAATAAACCCCCTATTGCAGCATACTGAACTTTCAGAAGCTGTAACAGGGGGTTTTGTTATTGCTGATTTAATTTAGCCTTTAATGAACTTTTCCATTATTGTATAACCTGTTTCAATAAATATTCCGCTCTCTTTAGCTGTCGTCTCGCTGTATTCGCGGGGGCCGTTCTTTTTATTTGCTGAATCATATATCATAAACGGAATCGGATCATGTGTGTGTGTTTTAAGAGAAAGAGGAGTTGCATGGTCTGGTGTTACAAGAACCCTGAAGTCTCCCATTTCTGAAAGTGCCTTGACTACCGGTCCGAGAACTTCCTTATCGATGATCTCAATTGCCTTTTTCTTGTTCTGAGTCTCATTTCTGTGACCGCATTCATCGGGCGCCTCAATATGGATATATACAAAATCCTTGCCGTCTTCAAATTCTTTTATTGCAGCAGCAGCCTTGCCCTTAAAGTTTGTATCGATATAGCCTGTTGCACCTTCAACATTTACAACATTCATATCAGAGAACTTGCCTATTCCCTTAAGCAGATCAACTGCTGAGATCATAGAACCCTTAAGGCCGTACTTTTCCATAAACGGATCAAGCTGTGCCTTAACGCCTTCACCCCAGAGCCAGATGCTGTTTGCAGGTCTCTTTCCATCTGCGATACGCTGTTTGTTGAGCGGATGATCACAAAGCAGGTCGTATGATTTTTTCATAAGCTCATAAAGCTTTGCTGCATTCGGATGAGATGGAATGTACTGTTTTATCGGCTTGCCTGTTATATCATGAGGAGGTGTAAGTGTTCCTACGTTCATTGTTCCGTTATTCCAGATGAGACAATGTCTGTAGCTTACGCCGCTGTAAAATTTAAATTCATCATTGTCAAGTTTTTCAGCAAGATAATCAATGAGGACCTTTGCATCTTCTGTTGAAATATCCCCTGCACAGTAATCGACTATTGTCTTGTCAGAATACTCTGCTTCATCGGTAAGAGTTACAAGATTGCATCTGAGAGACACATCAGTATCCTTCATATCAATACCTATGCTTCCAGCCTCCAGAGGTGATCGTCCGGTATAATACTTATGCGGATCATATCCGAGAACAGAAAGATTTGCAACATCGCTTCCAGGCTTCATATCATCTGATACTGTTTTTACAAGGCCCACTAAACCATCCTTCGCAAGTGCATCCATATTTGGTGTGTATGCAGCTTCAAGAGGAGTTTTTCCGCCAAATGCGTCAATTGGATAATCAGCCATACCATCACATAGAACTACAAGATATTTCATAAATGTTACCTCCATTATTAGTTTCCTGCTAGTTATTATTTTATCATAATAACGTTTTTTTTGCAATGATTTTTTAAACAGAAATAACCCTTAAAAAGACTTAGTATCTGTGAAAGTGCTGTTATTTGATCCATAAAAATATTAAGGTTTATTTTAACTGGAATTTATAAGTTTTTACACCGTTAATTCCTTTTTTACGGTACTTTCTTAAAGCAAAACAAAATTATATTTAAATAAAGCGGCCTGTATCGGCCGCGTACTGTCAGATACAGTATTCAATACAGGAAAGGCGGACAAATGAATATAGGTGTGATCGCACTCCAGGGTGCGTATACTGAGCATATGCATATGCTCGAAAAATGCGGCTGTGAGGTATCTGAAATAAAGCGGCCGGATGAGCTGACAGATATACTCGACGGCATAATCCTTCCCGGCTCAGACTGCAGAGCTCTGAGTGCTGTACTTTCGGAACTTGGAATGCTTACGAAGCTTAAAATGATAATAAAAGAAGGACTTCCGGTGATGGGTACCTGTGCGGGGCTTTCTCTGCTTGCAAAAAACATTGCTGACTGTGATACTGAAAGAATAGGATCTATGGATATAACCGCGGTTTGCGGCTCATACAGAAAAAATCCGGGTATAGTTCACAAGGCATGTATGTTTGATAAAACAGGCATCATTCCTATGACATTTATACGTGCACCTTTCATATCTCAGGTGCATGGGAGCGCCAGAGTACTTGCTGTGTCAGACGGCAGAATCGTTGCTGCAAGAGACGGCAGTCAGCTTGCTGTGTCTTTTCATCCGCAGCTGGATGACAGCACACTTATTTACAGCTACTTCATTGATATGATAAAAAGCCAGGTCCGCAAAGACAATGACTCCGGCTAAGACGTCATCTCCTGCTTACAGTATTTCTTGATTTTATCCGGCTGACCGTTTACAATAAACATAGGATATTTTTTAAACATCATATGCCGTATACTGCTTACAAATCATTTGACAGACTAAGGAAGGACATAACACGATGAACGATATACTGATTATTGACGATGATAAAGAGCTCTGCTCTCTTATGATAAAGTGTGTTGAACAGGAAGGACTTAAAGCATCTGCTGTACACAGCGGATGCAGCGGTCTGCTGATGGCCGATAATAACAGGGACAGCTGTTCACTTATTATTCTTGATGTAATGCTGCCGGATCTTGACGGTTTTCAGGTACTGCGAAAAATAAGAGAAAAAAGCAATGTTCCTGTTTTAATGCTTACTGCCAGAAGCAACGAAGAAGATAAGGTTATGGGACTGCGCATTGGTGCAGATGATTATCTGACAAAGCCGTTCAGTATAAACGAACTTCTGGCACGTGTCAATTCGCTGATTCGCCGGTATACTACCCTGAATGCATCTGCAGATGCAGACATTCTTACACTTGGTAGTATGACAATAGATAAAGGAAACCGTACAGTTACCATCAGCGGAGAACTGACAGAACTTACAGGAAAAGAATTTGATCTGCTTGAATTTCTTGCACGCAACAAAGGACGTGTATATACTAAAAAACAGATCTATACTCAGGTCTGGGAAGAAGACTATGCCTTTGATGACAGTAATATAATGTCTTTTATCAGTAAATTAAGAAAAAAAATTGAGCCTGATCCTGAACATCCGCATTATATTCTGACTGTACGCGGTGTCGGCTACCGTTTCAACAAGGAGGCCTGATATGATTATTTTTCTGTTTATTGCTCTGTTATTGGCTTTGATCGTAATCATCTTCCTCCTTTCTGTCCTGCACAGCGTGCATAAAAAGCTTGCCCTTATAAAAGATGCCCTGGGAGATATTAAAACCGGAAATCTTAACAGACGTATTCTTGCAGACACAAATGATATGACAAAACAGATCTGCTTTGACATAAATGAGATAGCAACAAACAGTCAGTCCAGGCTCATACATCAAAAGAAGTCTGAGCAGGCATACAAACGCCTGATGACTAGTCTATCCCATGATGTAAAGACCCCTCTTGCTTCTTTAGTCGGTTATCTTGAGGCTGTAGAAAATAAGATCGTTACAGGAGAAGAAAAAGACGAATACATAAGTGTTGCATATGACAAGGCAAATCACCTCAAACATTTCGTAGAATATCTGTTTGAATGGGTTAAGCTTGATTCAGGAGAGCAGATCTTTCATTTTGAACTTTTTGATCTGAATGAATTATCACGCAGTATTATTGCTGACTGGATCCCTGTTTTAGAAAATAATCATTTTGAATATGAATTTGAAATACCTGAAACCGAATATTTGATCCGAATTGACACAAACGCATATACGCGTGTTCTGAATAACCTGTTTTCAAATATCATAACTCACAGCGACGGCAGCAAAATGTCTCTTCGTATCAGCGAAAACTCTCAGCGTGCAGAAATTATAGTATCTGACAATGGAAAAGGTATCAGTGACGATGACCTCCCCCATATTTTTGAAAGAATGTATCAATGCGACCATTCACGCTCTGCCAGAGGCAACGGTCTGGGACTTGAGATAGCTAAAAAGCTTATCAGCGTTCACAAAGGAACTATTACAGCGAGAAGCACCCCGGGTGTGGAAACTGTTTTTACAATAATTCTTCCTGCATCCCTGTAAAATTGCAGGGCTTTCTTTTGATCGTAAAACAAGATAAAAACAAGATTACGGCAAGGTTATGGCAAGGTTGATGATCTATACTGATAATTGTAAAAGAAAATACAGCACTTAAGATGCACTTATTGCAAAAACAGATTAAAAAGAAAAGAGGAAGTTTTACATGAATGAATATGTAATAGAAACAAAACAGCTGACAAAAGTATACTCTGAGCAGACTGCAGTAAACGCAGTAAGTCTCCACATTAAAAAGGGGCAGATCTTCGGTCTGATAGGCCGCAACGGTGCAGGCAAAACCACAATTATGAAAATGATCCTTGGTCTTACTCCTGTAACATCCGGACAGGTCAATATATTCGGCAGCAATATCATAGGTCAGGAAAAGAAAGTATTCCCCCGTATCGGAGCTATTATAGAAACACCGGGATTCTATCCTAATCTTACCGGAACGGAAAATCTGGAGATCTTTGCTCTGCTGCGCGGTACTGCTGCACCGCATGCTGTTGAAGACGCTCTGAAGATTGTTGGGCTGCCATATAAAGATAAAAAACTGTTTTGCAAGTATTCACTCGGAATGAAGCAGCGCCTTGGAATCGCTAACGCAGTTCTTCATGATCCGGAAATACTGATACTTGACGAGCCTACTAACGGTCTTGATCCTATCGGCATAGCAGAAGTGAGAGATTTACTCAAAAAGTTAAGTGCGCAACGTGGAAAGACAATTCTTATATCCAGTCATATTCTTTCAGAGATCTCATTACTGGCTGATGATATAGGAATTATTGACCATGGTATTCTTCTTGAGGAAAGCAGCATGAGTGAACTGAAAAAGAAAAACCGCAGATATATCCAGCTGCAGGTTTCAGATATTCCGAAAGCATCCCTGATATTGGAACGTCAGTTCTCCATCAGAGACTACTGTGTTAAGGACGATCATACTTTACAGCTTTTTGATACCTCTGCGGACATAGGTCAGATCAATAAAACCCTGATATCACAGGATGTTACTGTCAGCAGTTCTCAGCTTTGTAATGATACCTTAGAGGAATATTTTAAAAAAATCACAGGGGGCGAGGGCATTGCTTAAACTGATACATACAGAATTTCTTAAACTCAGACGCAGAAAGTTTATTTTTATAATGATGCTTGCAGCACTGGTTATGCCGTTTTTTGCACTGCTGTATTTCAGATATTTCGGTCACGAAGGCATCGAACCAATGCAGTTTTACAGAATATCTGCTTTCGGTTATACACTCTGGATAGTCCTGCCTTTTATCCTTGGAATACTCAGCACCGTAATTATGTACGACGAAAACCGCAATGATATGCTCAAACAGCTCTGGATCGTTCCGGTCAGCAAAATGGGGTATTTCTTCAGCAAATTTTTTATAGTACTTATTTACTCGGTATGCTTTATGTTAATTACAGCTGTCTTCTCGGTTGCATTCAGTGTATTATCCGGATATGTCTCTTTTGACTTCAACAGCGTGTTATTATTGTTTGGCAGAAGTCTTCAGACAGGTGTCCTTGTTGCTTTTGCTGTACTTCCTGTAGTGGCTGCTGCCGCAATGAGCAAAGGATATATTCTGCCGGTGTTTGCAGCACTGATATATAACTTTCTTGGATTCTTTACAGCATCGCTGAATATGTATCTTCACCCGTTATCAAGTACTGCAGTTATAATCATGCCGGACACATCTGCTGCATCACAGACAGAACCGGCAAATATCCCGCTGGCTTTGCTTTGTATCGGCGTCTGGGGCACAGCCTCAGTACTTACGGCTTACACAGCACTTAAAAAAAGAAAGTGAGGTATGTATCATGAAAATATTACTCCTGACGGAATGCATGAAGCTTCGCCGCTCTAAAATAGTATGGATCTCAGTGGCCGCCGCATTTCTGATATCAGCCATAGTTTTTTTAGGCGGTACGGCAGAAAATGATAGCATTCGTCTTATAGACTCAGCCGGATGGTATATGTCAGTTGTTCAGCCAATGTCAACAATGTTTGTTATTCCTGCAGTCATTGCCCTTCTCGGCAGCTATATGATCTGCCGTGAAGAACAGGAGGACACAATAAAATCCCTTCGTCTGATCCCGATAAATGAAACAAAAATGACCGCCGCCAAAATGATCATTACATTTGCGTTCTGCATACTCATATACCTGCTGCTTTTTGTTATAACTCTTACTGCTGAAGCAATTCTTCACGTTCAGGATCTGTCAGTTTCTATTGCTGCAGGATATCTCACCGCATATATTATTGATGCAGCAGGTGTTTTTCTTGCTGTCTCACCTGTCATAGCTCTTGTTTCATACATGAAAAAAAGCTACTGGATCTCTTTAGTGATAGCCGAGATCTATTCTTTTGCCGGTCTGTTTATGAGTATGTCGAACACACTGAAGACCTTATATCCGATCACAGCGATCTTTGGTGTATCCGGTTATTATGAAACGTCTGCAGTTAGTAAAACCGAAAGTATCGCTGTTTTGCTGGTATGCGGCTGCCTTTCTTTCGTCATTCTTAAAGGACTTAAATTTCATGAGGACAGATAAACACCTGAAAATATGAAAACCGACTCAGCCTGAATACTGTTGATAGTTTTTACAACAGCATAAAAAAACGGAGCCGCAGATACTTCAAAACGAAGAATCTGCGGCCCCGGATATATGTCAGATATTATGTATCTAAAGTTGTTTGATAATTATGCGCAGAATGAACGAAGCCATTCGCAAAGTGAAGCAAATATGTTACACATAGTTTAGTACCTCCTGATTTATTTCCCTCTCTGGGATGACTTAATTATAACACATTGGTTACACAATTGCAACAAAATAATTACGGAAAAATTACATGCTGGATATGGCAGATGTATTTTTTATTCTGACTCCTGTAAACATGTTATTATTAAAACATGAAAAATATTATGAGGACGATATACTCCTGAAAATATGAAAAGCGACTCAGCCTGAATACTGTTGCCGGTTTTCACAACAGCATAATAAAAACGGGGCCACAGATACTTCAAAGCGAAGAATCTGTGGCCCCGGATATATGTCAGATATTATGTATCTAAAGTTGTTTGATAATTATGCGCAGAATGAACGAAGCCATTCGCAAAGTGAAGCAAATATGTTACACATAGTTTAATACCTCCTGATTTATTTCCCTCTTTGGGATGACTTAATTATAACACACTGGTTACACAATTGCAACAAAATAATTACGGAAAAATTACATACTGGATATGGCAGACGTATTTTATATACTATGTCATTGCTGCTGATCCATTTGCATTATTTGTCCTGACCTTTCCGGCGCTGAGAAGGTAAGCAGGAAATATTATTGAGATCAAATCAAGCAGGCGGACCTGCCGGACATACTGTGCCGGCTGGTCCGTTTTATGGTACTGCTGCCAGCCCGTGAATTAATAAAACCGTCAGGAGTCTGTTTCCCTGACGGTTTTTCTATTATCAGTCTTTATTAAGATCTGTTTTCGGCTCACGCTCACTGTCATTATCTGATATAACACCAGGATCTGAGCCTTCATTCCCGGCAGACGGTGCAGAAATGTTTACTGCCTCACCAGCTGACTGCACAGGCGTGTCAGTATTTACAGGCGGTGTCTGTCTGACTGGCGCCTGATTATCCGGGAAAGGTAATGCAGTTCCTCCGGCTGCCAGTTTTGCATTTTCGCTGCGGCTGAATACAACAAGAGATGCAGCAGCAGTTGCGACAAGCAGGATCATAACTATGTAATATCCACCGCTGGCCGAGACCTTAAGTCCATATTGCTTATAGTCCTTCAGGTCATAATATCCTGTAAATGACCACTTTGAAACAGCCAGCATAAAAGCTGACAGAAGTGAAGGAGCAAATGCGAACTTCTTTATACTCTTCACAAGACTTATTCCCAGTGCAGCTGCGGCACATATAAATGAAATAGTGATAAAAGCATTTCCGGGCTTGTCACCGCCTTCAGGATCCTTTTCTGATGCTTCTCCTCCTGCCATAAGCTGAAAACCCGAATAACTTTCCTCATATTTCTCACCGTATGCTGAACATGATACAGTAAAGAAAGGAAGTGCAAAGCATATCAGCGTAATCAGCATTGCGATCCTGACAGCAAGGATGGAACCATGCTTTTTATTTTTTACCTGCTCGTTTTTGAGCTTTAACTGTTCTTCATTAATTTTTTCTCCGCACTTCGGACAAAACATACCTTCAAAATCTGCTCCACATTTTTTACACTGCATCAAAAAACCACCTTATCTCTTAATTTATATGGCACCGGCCAGTATCATCGGGGTAAGTAAATGAATAAAAACCCTGTCATATGCTGATCCTTTTTTCATCTTATAAATATGTATGAAGCTTAACCGGATATAATTATTATAACCCAGTCCCGGCTATTTGTCAATATTTTCTAAATGACTGTAAAAAAAGGCTGCAGTGCAAACCTTATGGTTTTTCACTGCAGCCCTGAATTTATTACTTCTGCGCGTTCTTTGCTTCTATTTCAGCAAGTGCATCTTTTCTTGAAAGATTTATTCTGCCCTGATTGTCTATTTCCATTACCTTGACTACTATTTCATCACCGATAGAAACGATATCTTCTACCTTTTCAACACGTGATTTGTCAAGCTTTGAAATATGAACAAGTCCGTCCTTGCCGGGTGCAATTTCAACAAAAGCACCGAACTGCATTATACGTACGACCTTGCCCTTGTAAATAGCTCCAACCTCAGGATCATGAACAATAGTGTTGATGATAAGAAGAGCCTTTGAAGTCTTTTCCTTATCAATACCTGAGATGAATACAGAACCATCTTCGCTTATATCGATCTTAACTTCACATTCAGCAGAGATCTTCTGGATTACCTTACCGCCCTGACCGATAACATCTCTGATCTTATCTACTGGAATCTTTGTCTTAACCATCTTAGGCGCAAACTCATTTACTGAATCTCTTGGTTTGCTGATAGCCTTGAGCATTATTTCATCAAGAATATACATACGTGCTTTTCTTGTCTTTTCAAAAGCTTCCTTTATAATAGCTGGTGTAAGACCGTCAACCTTGATATCAACCTGGATAGCTGTAATACCGTTCTTTGTGCCGCCAACCTTGAAGTCCATATCTCCGAAGAAGTCCTCAAGTCCCTGAATATCTACCATAGTCATGAATTCATCACTGTCAGGCTTTGTGATAAGACCACATGATATACCTGCAACAGGTTCCTTGATAGGAACACCGGCATCCATGAGTGCAAGTGTTGATCCGCATATTGAACCCTGTGATGTTGAACCGTTTGATGAGAGAACTTCTGATACAAGTCTGAGTGCATACGGGAAGTCTTCAACTGAAGGAATAACAGGTTCAAGAGCTCTTTCTGCAAGTGCGCCATGTCCTATTTCTCTTCTTCCTGGTCCGCGGCTTGGTTTTGTTTCACCAACAGAATATGAAGGGAAATTATACTGATGCATATATCTCTTTGTTTCTTCTTCATCAAGTCCGTCAATCTTCTGTGAATCGCTTACAGGACCGAGTGTAGCAACTGTAAGAACCTGAGTCTGTCCTCTTGTAAACAAACCTGAACCGTGAACACGAGGAAGAAGTCCTACCTCTGCAGCCAGAGGTCTGATTTCATCTATTGCTCTGCCGTCAACACGCTTACCTTCATACAGCCAGCTTCTTACGATCTTCTTCTGGAGCTTGTAGATGCATTCGTCTATCATAAGTTCCTTTTCAGGATACTCTTCGTCAAACTTTTCATGAATATCATCAACGATAGGTGCAAGTCTTTCTTCTCTGATATTTTTGTCATCAGTATCAAGAGCAGCCTTTACACGTTCACTTGCAAATGCTTCGATTGCATCAAACATGTCATGGTCAACTTCCTGAGATTCAAACTCAAACTTCTTCTTGCCTATCTGCTTCTGGATATCGCTGATAAATGCAACGATCTTCTTTATTTCTTCATGACCGAACAGAATAGCTTCGAGCATCTTGTCTTCAGGTACTTCTTTAGCACCTGCTTCGATCATAACGATCTTTTCCATTGAACCTGCTACTGTAAGGTTAAGGTCATTGTGTGCTCTCTGTTCAAGTGTCGGGTTAATTACAAGCTCACCGTCAACAAGTCCTACGCTTACGCCTGCAATAGGTCCGTTCCACGGAATATCAGAAATTGAGATGGCAATTGAAGTTGCGATCATTCCTACGATCTCAGGTGCGTTATCAGGTTCAACAGCAAGAACTGTCATAACAACTGAAACATCATTTCTCATATCCTTAGGGAAAAGAGGTCTGATAGGTCTGTCTACAACTCTTGATGTGAGAATTGCCTTTTCAGTAGGCTTACCTTCTCTTTTTGTAAATGAGCCAGGAATCTTACCTACGGAATAAAGTCTTTCCTCATAATCTACTGAAAGAGGAAAGAAATCAACGCCCTCTCTTGGCTTTGCGCTTGCTGTAACATTGGCCATTACTACAGTATCACCGTATCTTACCCAGCATGAACCGTTTGAAAGTCCGCATACCTTACCGGTTTCAACAACAAGCGGTCTTCCGCCGAATGTTGTCTCAAATTTTCTGTACTGATCAAATGTTTTTAATCCCATATTATTTCCGCCTCCATAATTTTTAATTTAAGGCAGTATATTTAGCAATAAATCAAACACTCAGTAAATGAATGCTTGGTTTAATGCTAAAACATCACTGCCTCAGATTTTCCTGAAAAATTTTTTTCAAGTAATGCTTAAAAGGCAGAAAGGATTACTCCAAACTGCCTTTTGTTATTACTTACGTAAACCAAGCTTGCTTACAACAGCACGATATCTGTTGATGTCTTTCTTCATAAGGTAGTTAAGAAGGTTACGTCTGTGACCAACCATCTTAAGAAGACCTCTTCTTGAATGATGATCCTTCTTATGAACCTTAAGATGTTCAGTAAGATCATTGATTCTTCTTGTTAATATAGCTATCTGAACTTCAGGGGATCCTGTATCCTTTTCATGAGTTCTGTTAGCATCAATAACAGCTGTTTTTTCTTCTTTGAGTAACATTAGTTTCACCTCTTTGCAAATTTTAACCGATAACATAGGGTAAGGCAGGTAAATCTCCCTATCGGGCTTTCTCCAGATCCCAAGTACACGGTACGAGTTACATTATATCACATAATATTTTTTTTGTAAAGTTTTTTTACGAAATAGTTTTTCCCTTTTTCCTCTTTTTGATCTCAACAGGTTTTTCCCTGCCGCCCATATCCTCAAAAACAGTCATATCAGGATCAGCCTCATAATCAGGAAGCTCAGGATTAACTTCGCCTCTTCTCTCATAATACGGGTTGATAACATACTTCTGAACTACAGGATAGCAGTTATAGCAGACAATAAATCCGATAAATGATGCCGGGAAAAACAGATAGAAAAGCAGAAACTGCAAATTAACAAAAACGAGAAGTATACACAGTGCAATTATAGCCAGTGAGAGGAATAATGTTCCGAGATTCTGCTTTGGTGCAAGGAATGTCAGTGCCAGCGAATTCTTGATAACATTTTTCATAGACAGATCAGTTGACACCATCATCATATACATATAAAAGTTCATTATTGAAAACATGATCGCTGCACTCAGCGTCAGTGCAAATATAACATAATAGAGATTGTTTCCCGTTGCTGCTGCAAACCTCGGATACATATAGCATCCTGCAGTCACACCTGCAAATGCAAGTACATCAAATATTCCAAGCAGCAGAGATCTGAAAAAGTTCTTTTTGAATGCTTCAAAAAAATCAGACCAGACATATGCATTTTTATCTATGGAATAGTTTTTAAGAACCTTTGTAAGTCCTGCTGTAGCAGGTCCTATTGTAATAACAGGAATACAAAACAGTACATAAATAAAATTTATCGCAAACAGCTTCCATATACGTACCCAGACGATTTCAAAGAACAGCGAAAATCTGCTCTTACCCATAGAGCTTTTGGAGATTCCTCTTCCGGACTTCTGAAAATCTCCCAAACCAAAAAAACCAGCCAAATTTTCTACACTCCTTAATTTTATGCCGATGTATCACAGACATACATCAGCTGTCATGTTTTTTATTTAATAATATTTTTACGGGATAAGCATGTCAGTTGTGAAGTATGTAATTACACAGTCAATAACTGCTGAAATAAGAACCAGGAACAACAGAACAGCAAATCTGATCATATACAGTTTAAGCTCCGGCCGTTCTTCATCATCAGGAAGTCTGCGGACTATATATAGAAAGCTGAGATTTGAGAACCTGACTGATTCTCTGACTGCCAGCAGAAGTATGACAGAAGTAAACAGAGCATGAGGAAGTACCATTATTATTACTGCAGGGACTGCCCTGCTTCCATACAGTCCATACATATATGATACTGCCATCCCAAGGGCTGCACCCCTGTAAAACAGAAGAGAGATCGAGATGAGCTGGGATATAGCACAGAATCCGGACAGCATAAGCAATATCACAAACATCGACGTCCATGATACTGATCTGTAAAATACTGAAATTACAGACTGCTGCTGTGACAGTTTAATAAATCCATGACTCAGCTTGTCAGATAAAAATACTGCCTTGTTGTCAGTCAAACAGTAAAATATCGTACCTGCTGCAATTCCGGCTGCAAGCACACACATCAGAAGAGTGAGCACCCGCATACGCTTTATATCCTCCGGGGCATACTTTGTTTCTTTTAATGTCATATCCATCATCCTTTAACTTTTATTTTTCCTTGTATTTGTTTTCAGGAATAAAATTTTGTATTAGTAAAGAATATGTTTGTCCGGATTGAAATATGACCATGAAAAATAAATGCACACAACCAGAAACCTGCGCCCGGATTTATATTTACATGCTTTTTTCTTTATTTGTTATTGTCTGATAATTCATATGCACGTTTTGTACAGCTGTCACATGCATTGATTACGACCTGTGTGAGATTTCCCTCATACAGTCTGTCAAGTCCTGCAAGGGTCGTACCGCCTGGTGAAGATACCATTTTTATAAGCTCATCTATAGAATATCCTGAATCAGTTATCATCTTAGCTGAACCGGTAAGAGTTGCAGCGAAGAGCTCTGATGAAGTTTCTTCAGGTATATCCACGCTTTTTGCGTACTCTATAAAGCCCTTTGCAAAAAGATAAATAAAAGCCGGGCTGCTTCCGTTTATAGCTATTATCTCTTTCATCCTGTCAGCCGGGAGCACTGCTATCCTGCCGCATGCGGCAAATATGCTGCATATAAGTCCGAATTCCTCATCGCTTACAGGATCTACCTTTGCAAGTGCCGTAGCACCGCAACCGAGCAGAAGAGGTGTGTTTGGCATAACAAGAACTGCCTTCAGATCATCTATAGTCTGACTCTTGAGATACTCACCGGTAATGCCTGCAGCTATTGAAACAATAACCTTCTGATTTGTCACTGCAGGACGTATTGTCTCTAATACGCCGGGAAGCACCTGAGGCTTAACAGCCAGAAAGATATAATCGCACTTTTCAACAAGATCACACTCAGATGTACATATCATTGCACCTGTCCTGACTGCTTTTTCCCTTGCGCTTTCATTCACATCAAATGCATACAGTGTGATATCATCTATATTACTGTTTGAAATACCGTTCATGATTGCGAATCCCATATTGCCTGTACCAAGAAAACCGATTTTTTTCATGTTTGTTCCTCCGGATAAAATATTTTGACATTTATAATTATACACGACAGGGCCCAGATTATCAAGGATTTTTATTTTAAATTGCCTGAACGTGCGCAATGTTTTAATAATATTATGTCACCTATATATTTCAAGACATCGGGAGAAATCAGTGACATAAAAAAAACATATCAATATAGTGTAAAAACTCATCAAAATGGGATAAACAAAAAGGAATTTTTTGTGATACAATATGCTCATATAAAAATATCTCATTCTATTTTCATTCATTTTATTTATACTGGAGGATTAAAAAATGAATTTCAAACCAAAAGGTTATCTCAGCCGTATAGTCGGTGCTGCAGCTGCAGCTGTTCTGACATTAATGCCTTTTTCAGCTTCAGCCCCTTCCTGTTCATTTGATGCCGGTGAAGTTTCCGCCGATGCAGTTGCCGTTTCCAAAAAAACATCTGACTGTGATTATTCATTTAAAGTAGGCGAAAAGATTGACAGTGACAATCAGTACATTCTTGATCTGTCTGATATTGCATCAGGAAGCACTATCTCTGAAATACTCATTGAAGTATCGACTTCTCAGGCTTCCTCCCAGGCAATGGTTGCCTATGGATGCCATGTAGCAGGATATAATGAGGATGACTGGTTTTCAGATTCCGGAATAAGCTCAGGAAACATAATTGATTTTCTGTATACAGTTCCGCAGGAAGTATCATCAGTGTTCGGCAAAGATTTTACATCAATTAATATTCAGTACTGGTGGGGCTCAGAGGACAGCGTTACAGTCGAAAGTGTCGGAGTAAATGTTCTTGGCGGTACTGCAAGCACGCTCAAGGGTGATCTTAATGCTGACAAGAAGATCAATGTTGCCGATCTTGTTATTCTGCAGAAATATTTACTCGGCAGTGAAGAACTAAAAAATGAAAATGCAGCCGATTACAATAATGACAGTGCAGTTGATCTGCTTGATTTTATTCTGATAAGAGACAAGATCATCAGGGCAGAAGCAGATAAACCGATAATCACAGATGAAAGTGCCATAGAGTTTGTAAAGAATATAAAAATCGGCTGGAATCTCGGAAACACCCTCGATACATATGGCATAACAAAAGGACTGTTTCCTAACGGATGGATAACAGATCCGACCATCGCCCAGTTCGAGACATCATGGAACAATCCTATAACATCAAAAGAAATGATCGATGCTGTAAAGGCTGCCGGTTTCAATACAGTACGTGTTCCTGTAAGCTGGGGTGAAAAAATGGGTAATGGTCCTGACTATACCGTTGATCCTGCATGGATGTCTCGTGTAAATGAAGTAGTTGACTATGTTATAGACAATGACATGTACTGCATTCTTAATGTACATCACGACGACTACTGGATGATCCCTACTGCTGCAAATTACAGCAAATCAGAAGCCCAGCTCGATAAGCTCTGGGAACAGATAGCAGAAAACTTCAGATCATATGATGAACACCTTATTTTTGAAACAATGAATGAACCTCGTCTTGTAGGTGATGCAACAGAATGGATGGGCGGAACATCAGAAGCAAGAGACTGCATAAACAAGCTTAACCAGTCAGCACTTGACGTTATCAGAGGAAACGGCGGAAACAACGAGAAGAGATACGTTATGATGCCGACTTATGCAGCAGCAAATATTCCTCAGACTATCAATGACATGGTCGTTCCTGAGGATGACAAGGTAATAGTATCAATTCATGCATATGCACCGTATTCGTTTGCACTTGATCCGAAAGGAACTGCAGAATGGAGCGGTACAGCAGCAGAAGTAAACGAGCTTGACTCAAACTTCAAAGCCCTTTACGATAAATTTATCAGTCAGAATATTCCTGTTGTAATAGGAGAATTTGCATCTCTTGAAAAGGGAAACAACACTCAGGACCGAATCCGCTGGGCTGAGACATATACTACTCTTGCCTCAAAGTATGGTATACCATGCGTATGGTGGGATAACAATGCTTTCTCATCAGCTGATTCAAATATTGGCATTTTCAACCGCAGCACTCTTAAGTTTGAATTCCCAGGCATAGTGGAGGCTCTTATGAAAGGTGTAGCCGGAAGATAATTTTATAAAGCTTTTACCAATCTTATTTATACAAACCTCTTCCTTACGCAAAGTGCCGCAGTCTTACTGGCTGCGGCACTTTGTATTTTTGTGCAATGATAGGTATCTGCCCGGTGAACATCCGTATTTCTCACGAAATCGCTTATAAAAGTATCCGAGGTTATTAAAGCCGCTCATGTAACATATCTGCGTAATTGGCTCCTTTGCGGCATCAAGAAGCCCTGCTGCATAGCTTAACCTCAGTGAATTTATATGCTGCGTCGGTGAAAGCCCGGTGTATCTGCGGAATTCACGTGTGATATGCTCCTGTGACATATGTGATAATTCAAGGAGTCTGGGAAGACCTTCAATAAAGTTCTCCGGCTTGTCCATCTCACGCATAACATCTCTCATCCAGACAGGAATGCACCCGTGAGTAACGCATGACAGACCGTTCTCACTATACTTTTTCAGATACATAAGTGCATCTGAAATATTCTTGTTCCACAATCTGTATACCCCGCTAAGTATCTCAAAATCAATATCATACTCTATTATAGAGAAGCCCAGAAACTGTTCATTGAAATGTACCGGTGAATAGAAAAGAATATGGCTTTCTTCCCTGTCACGAAGCAGTGATACCTCCAGATCGTCAGAGCTGACCGACAGGTATTTTGCAGTATCAGATCCTTCGTTCTTGTCAAGAAGAACAGTAATTTTTCCTGTATCAGACGGATTATACACACAAAGAACATATCTGCGGAAGCCATTTATCAGATATGTAAGCGAATCAATGGCATCAACAAGCTCATTTATATCAGCAGCACTCATCAGACGTTCATTCATATTGCCGGATTCAAATTTTTCTGAATACTTCTGCCTTGAAACAATAAGATTTTTATGTTTTGTTACAAAAGCGCTGTCTGAACGGCCACATCCGCAGCTCCTGTTGCAGATAAGCTTTCCACTCCCTATTTCAGGTTCATGAATATGTCTGTCGGATATCAGATTGAATAATCTCATAAAGCACTTCTGGCCTGCCTGGATATTAGGAAAGAGATATGTAGTTACCGTCGGAATGCTGAGCATCGAATCAATTACCGCATCAAAACCGGTTACAGCAATATCCTCAGGAATTCTTATATCATACCGGGCAAGAGTATTTATCAGCGATACTGCTGAATAGTCATTTACGCACACAACTGCCTCCGGGCGCTCCACACTGCCTGTTCCTATAGCTTTTCCAAGTCTGGCAGCAGCATCGACCCAGAAATCTCCGTCAAAAATACAGTCCTCGCCTGCTTCAAGCCCGTGAGCTCTCATCGCATCCTTATATCCCTCTGTACGCTCATCTGATGTAAAATTGCCCCTGGTTCCTGCGAGACAATAAATCTTATGGAGATCATGAACGTCGATCAGATGTGATACAAGTTCACTGAAATGTTTTCTGCTGCTTACGCAGAAACTTCGAAAACCGATATTATCTGACGGATCAGAGCATATACGCACCACGGGTACATGGCATTTGCGGTTTAATATATCTATAATTTTCTCTCTCATTCTGTCTGTCCAGATCTCTGCGTCCTCAAAAATCACACCGTCATAAACATCAAAGTTTATTTTGCTGTACAGCTGTTCCTCACCCGACTGATGCGGTATCTCATCCTCACATTCTGAAAAGACATAGAAAACAGATATATTGCAGTCAAGCTTCTGAGCCTGAGAAATAATGCCTCGTACGAGTTCACTGTTATTATGGTTGAGCTGACCGAGAATTACTGCTGCAGAATATCTTTTCATCTTATCATACCCGCCTTATATAAAATTCGTTTATTTTTCGACAAAATAGATTAAATATATATTGTGATTTTTCTGATTCATTTATATATATAATATACATAATAATCCAGTGTCATTCTGATAATATAATAATAAAGCATAGTTTATGTTTTTTCAAGATAGCAATCATATAAATAATTGCTGAATTATTATGAAATATTAGAATAACAGCTATATATAGAATTTCATAAGTTTGCTATTTAAGCTTAACTTATTTATAAAATCAATTAAATAATTAATTATTTTTATGTTTATTTAGCTGATTATCATTTCATTTTTGTGGAAACTACATATTTATGTCAATTCTGTTTGTCTATAATAATGCTTTTAAATTTTACTTCTCATTTTTTAGCCAGTAGAAATTGCGTTTCGCAATTTTTGACTATAAAAATGTGTCATATTGACTTTAATTTATAAGTATAGTACACTATAAGCCAAAGGAAGGTGGTTAATAAATGAAACAAAAACTACTAAGTTGTTTCATCGCAGTTTTAATGTGTTTCACCCTGATTCCTGCCGGGGCTGTTACTGCCGCAACAGTTCTGACTGAGAATAAAACGGGAAACGCAGACGATTATGACTACGAGCTCTGGAAAGACTACGGCACTACCAGCATGACACTTAATGCAGGCGGTACTTTCAGTTGTCAGTGGAGCAATATCGGCAATGCTCTTTTCCGTAAAGGAAAGAAATACGGATCCTCACCGAGCTGGCAGTCACTCAAAGGTATCAATGTTGATTACAGCTGTGACTATAATCCAAACGGAAACTCATATCTTTGTGTTTACGGCTGGACCAAAGAACCTCTGGTTGAATACTATATCGTAGACAGCTGGGGCAGCTGGCGTCCACCAGGATCTTCTCCGAAAGCTCAGATCACAGTTGACGGCGGTACATATGATGTTTACGAGACTACTCGTGTAAATAAGCCGTCAATCATAGGAGACACAACATTCCAGCAGTACTGGAGCGTTCGTACTACAAAGCGTACAAGCGGTACAATTTCTGTAAGCAAGCATTTCGAAGCATGGGAAAAGCTCGGAATGAAAATGGGAAACATGTATGAAACTGCCCTTACAGTTGAAGGCTACCAGTCAAGCGGCAGCGCAAACGTTACTAAGAACAACATTACTTTCGGCGAAACCCAGACGACTGATCCTCCGGTTACCACAAAGCCTTTAGACGGCGATACTCCTGTTGGTTCAGGCACTGGCGTATCTGATACATTTGAAGGTACAGGCAGCAGCTGGACAGGACGCGGCGATGTAAATGTACTTCTTACAAGCAGTTACAAGCACGGCGGAAGCAAATCAATGGCATGTACAGGAAGAACCGATTCATGGAACGGTTTATCTTGTGCATCAAGCGAACTTAAGGCCGGCGGTTCCTATACTTTTGATTCCTATGTAAGCTATGACAACAGTGCTTATCCTTCACATGGTTTCACATTTGGTGTTCAGTATGATGACAGCACAGGCACAACACAGTATGACAATATTGGTAATGCAACTGTTTCATCAGGCAAATGGTCACTTCTTTCAGGTGACTTCACAATTCCGTCAGGTGCATCAAACATTTCTCTGTATGTACAGACAGAATATACTGAATCCGCTACAGCAGAAGATCTTATTGACTTCTACCTTGATGATGTAACGCTTACTTCATCAGGTTCAATAACACCGCCTGTTACTACACCTGGTACTACAACTCCGGGAAGCGGTACAACCGGCAACCAGAATTCAAAGTATCTTAAAGAAGCATTCGGTGATTTCTTCAGGATCGGTACATCAGTCAGCCCTAATGAGCTCAGCTCAGGCGGAGACTTTATCAAGAAACACTTCAACAGCATCACTCCTGAAAATGAACTTAAACCGGATTCAACTCTTAACCAGCAGGCAAGCCAGCAGATGGGCAATAATGTAAACCCGCAGGTTTCTCTGAGCTATGGTGCAAAACAGACTCTTAAGTTCTGTGAGGACAACAACATTGCACTTCGTGGTCATACACTTGTATGGTACAGCCAGACTCCTGACTGGTTATTCCGTGAAAACTTCTCAAACAACGGAAGCTACGTTTCAAAAGACATTATGGACCAGCGTCTTGAAAACTACATCAAGAACGTTATGAATGCAATCGCAACTGAATTCCCTAAACTTAATGTTTATGCATGGGATGTCTGCAACGAATTATTTGTAAATGACGGCGGCGGACTCCGTCCGGCTGACAACTCGAACTGGACCAGAATCTACGGTGATGACAGCTTTGTTATGAAGGCATTCACATATGCAAGAAAATATGCTCCTAAGGGATGCAAACTCTTCCTCAATGATTACAACGAATATATTCCTGCAAAGACAAATGATATCTACAACCTGGCTATGAAGCTTAAGGAAGCAGGCGTTATCGATGGTATCGGAATGCAGTCTCATCTTGATGTTTCATACCCAAGTGCCCAGGTATACAAAACTGCTCTTGAAAAGTTCTTAAGCACAGGCCTCGAAGTTCAGGTTACTGAGCTTGATATCACATGCGGCGATGCATCTGCACAGGCTAAGCTCTTCGCTGATATATTCCAGCTTTGCGTTGACCATGCTTCACAGATCGGCGCTGTTACAGTCTGGGGTACACATGACTCAATCAGCTGGCGCAGCAGCCAGAACCCGCTGCTCTTTGGAGCTAACTATTCTGAAAAACAGGCCTACAAATCAGTTCTTGAAGTTGCACAGAAAGCAACTCCGGCAACTACAACAACTACTACTCCGAAGGTTACAACAGTAACAACTACAACAACTCCGAAAACCACAACACCTGCTACAACGACTACTAAACTTCAGCAAAACCTTAAGGGTGATGTTGATTGTAACGGTACTGTTAATGCAACAGATGTAGTGAAGATTATTCAGGCTATGCTCGGAAAGATCACACTTTCATCAGAAGGTCTTGCTAACGCAGATATTAACGCAGACAACAGACTTTCAATTATTGATGTTATTAAAATTAAAAATATGCTTCTTTGATAAGTAAGCAAAGTTTCCGGATTCTGAAAAACAGTTCAGAATCCGGAATTTATTTTAAACAAGAAAATCATCATACATGCTTCGTGCGGATGTATGATGATTTTTTTAGTATTCAGTAAAGTTTTTTTATTGGCAAAGACCAAATTCAGCAGCTATAAAAATAAGTTTTTTATTTTTTACTCTTAGCTCCACTATATGATTTTCACAGCTGGAAAAACTGCATACTTTTTTTATAACCGGATTGTTCCAGCCATACACACTGCTTCCCTGGAGTTCATCAACAAGCGTATTGTCGACAAATACCTGAGCATCTGCATATCTTACCTCACGGTCATGCATATATGCAATAAACAGATGCCTGAATGAAGCCTCAAATCTGATAACAGCACCACCGGATACATTTTTAGTTGTTGCCAGAGCATTGTCAAACTGTTCTATACCTTTTACAGGTTCAAATCCAACCAGTTTAATTTTCGTTCTTTCCGGATCAAGTGCACAGTAATCTGAATAATCAACTCCATAAAGAGGTTTCCACTCGCTGCAGCTTATGTCCGGTTCAGACTGTGAGATCTTCTCAAAAAGGTTTATCATGCAGTCAGCAATAAACCTGTGTCCCCATATACTCGGATGTGCAAAATCAGGTGAATACAGGTTCCACTGAATTTCATCGGAGTCAAGAAGCATTTTGAGCGAATCTGCAACGCTGACCATCGGCAGATCATAGTTTTCGCCGACCTTTTTCATGTAAGCCTGGCACGTGTAAAATGAGCTGTTTATCATGAATACAGAAATTACTGCAGGTGATTGCGGAAGGTCCAGCAGTCTGCGGATAAGGCTCTCATATGCTGTAATATGATCACTGCCGCATTCATTATTAACGGCATATTCAACGATCACTATATCAGGGTTTATTCCAGTTATATATTTGTCTGTAATTGAAAGGCCTAAAAATGAGTTCTCGCTTGCCAGCGCCATATTTACATAATTTATTTTCAGCATAGGATACTTATTGCACAAATATCTGTGAAGCAGCACACTATATGACTGCGTCAGGATCTTTTCACCGTCCCATCCCTGAGTAACTGAACCTCCGAGAAATGCAATCGTTATTTCTTTTTTCTGTGTTTTCTCCAGTATCGTTTTTAATCTGTAGTTGTTTCCGTATGAACAAAGTGATTTTTCCACAGCTTCTTCATATCTGGCCTGATCCATATCATATCACACTGCTTTCATATAATTTTGAGTAGTAGTAATAAAAATTTTATTAAAATAATTATAATTCTTCTTTAATTTAATCATATACCATAATCAGCTATTTTTCAATACTTTATGATGCTATATACACATTATACAGTATAAAATTATGTGTATACATGTTATAATTTCTAATCTATTTATATATTTTTGTAATCATTTTCATCATTTTTCATTGCTTATATAGTATATAAAAATACAATTTTAAAAGAATATCATTTTTTATTTTATGCTTTCTGTTGAATATTAACAATAATTTTTCTATTGTTTTTTCTGTTATTAACAGTGGTGTGTTTTTATGAACAATAGATAATTTTTAGCGCAATTTTTGGTTACAAAATGTTCATGCTTGACAAAACACTTTATAAATAGTAAACTGAAAATCAAAGGAAGGTGGTTAATAAATGAAACAAAAACTACTAAGTTGTTTCATCGCAGTTTTAATGTGTTTCACCCTGATTCCTGCCGGGGCTGTTACTGCCGCAACAGTTCTGACTGAGAATAAAACGGGAAACGCAGACGATTATGACTACGAGCTCTGGAAAGACTACGGCACTACCAGCATGACACTTAATGCAGGCGGTACTTTCAGTTGTCAGTGGAGCAATATCGGCAATGCTCTTTTCCGTAAAGGAAAGAAATACGGATCCTCACCGAGCTGGCAGTCACTCAAAGGTATCAATGTTGATTACAGCTGTGACTATAATCCAAACGGAAACTCATATCTTTGTGTTTACGGCTGGACCAAAGAACCTCTGGTTGAATACTATATCGTAGACAGCTGGGGCAGCTGGCGTCCACCAGGATCTTCTCCGAAAGCTCAGATCACAGTTGACGGCGGTACATATGATGTTTACGAGACTACTCGTGTAAATAAGCCGTCAATCATAGGAGACACAACATTCCAGCAGTACTGGAGCGTTCGTACTACAAAGCGTACAAGCGGTACAATTTCTGTAAGCAAGCATTTCGAAGCATGGGAAAAGCTCGGAATGAAAATGGGAAACATGTATGAAACTGCCCTTACAGTTGAAGGCTACCAGTCAAGCGGCAGCGCAAACGTTACTAAGAACAACATTACTTTCGGCGAAACCCAGACGACTGATCCTCCGGTTACCACAAAGCCTTTAGACGGCGATACTCCTGTTGGTTCAGGCACTGGCGTATCTGATACATTTGAAGGTACAGGCAGCAGCTGGACAGGACGCGGCGATGTAAATGTACTTCTTACAAGCAGTTACAAGCACGGCGGAAGCAAATCAATGGCATGTACAGGAAGAACCGATTCATGGAACGGTTTATCTTGTGCATCAAGCGAACTTAAGGCCGGCGGTTCCTATACTTTTGATTCCTATGTAAGCTATGACAACAGTGCTTATCCTTCACATGGTTTCACATTTGGTGTTCAGTATGATGACAGCACAGGCACAACACAGTATGACAATATTGGTAATGCAACTGTTTCATCAGGCAAATGGTCACTTCTTTCAGGTGACTTCACAATTCCGTCAGGTGCATCAAACATTTCTCTGTATGTACAGACAGAATATACTGAATCCGCTACAGCAGAAGATCTTATTGACTTCTACCTTGATGATGTAACGCTTACTTCATCAGGTTCAATAACACCGCCTGTTACTACACCTGGTACTACAACTCCGGGAAGCGGTACAACCGGCAACCAGAATTCAAAGTATCTTAAAGAAGCATTCGGTGATTTCTTCAGGATCGGTACATCAGTCAGCCCTAATGAGCTCAGCTCAGGCGGAGACTTTATCAAGAAACACTTCAACAGCATCACTCCTGAAAATGAACTTAAACCGGATTCAACTCTTAACCAGCAGGCAAGCCAGCAGATGGGCAATAATGTAAACCCGCAGGTTTCTCTGAGCTATGGTGCAAAACAGACTCTTAAGTTCTGTGAGGACAACAACATTGCACTTCGTGGTCATACACTTGTATGGTACAGCCAGACTCCTGACTGGTTATTCCGTGAAAACTTCTCAAACAACGGAAGCTACGTTTCAAAAGACATTATGGACCAGCGTCTTGAAAACTACATCAAGAACGTTATGAATGCAATCGCAACTGAATTCCCTAAACTTAATGTTTATGCATGGGATGTCTGCAACGAATTATTTGTAAATGACGGCGGCGGACTCCGTCCGGCTGACAACTCGAACTGGACCAGAATCTACGGTGATGACAGCTTTGTTATGAAGGCATTCACATATGCAAGAAAATATGCTCCTAAGGGATGCAAACTCTTCCTCAATGATTACAACGAATATATTCCTGCAAAGACAAATGATATCTACAACCTGGCTATGAAGCTTAAGGAAGCAGGCGTTATCGATGGTATCGGAATGCAGTCTCATCTTGATGTTTCATACCCAAGTGCCCAGGTATACAAAACTGCTCTTGAAAAGTTCTTAAGCACAGGCCTCGAAGTTCAGGTTACTGAGCTTGATATCACATGCGGCGATGCATCTGCACAGGCTAAGCTCTTCGCTGATATATTCCAGCTTTGCGTTGACCATGCTTCACAGATCGGCGCTGTTACAGTCTGGGGTACACATGACTCAATCAGCTGGCGCAGCAGCCAGAACCCGCTGCTCTTTGGAGCTAACTATTCTGAAAAACAGGCCTACAAATCAGTTCTTGAAGTTGCACAGAAAGCAACTCCGGTAACTACAACTCCGGCGGTTACAACAACAACTCCTAAAACCACAACATCTCCTCAGCAGCCAACAATTCTGTTTGGTGATGTTGATCTCGACGGCGTTGTTCAAATGACTGACCTTACAATGCTCAGTCAGTACCTCATAGGAGATATAACATTATCAAAAGCTCAGCTGGAGGCAGCTGATGTAATCTACGACCATGATGTTAATCTCTCAGATTTACAGCATCTTAAACAGTATATACTTAAGGATAAAGTAACTCTTGGTGCCGGATATGTTCCTCCTGTTGTTACTACAACTACTGTTGTAACAACAACAACTGCTAAACAGACTACTCAGGCAACAACTACTACAAAGCCTGTTGAAACTCAGCCAAAAACAGTTAAAATGACCGGTTCTATGAATGGAAACACATGGAACAGCAATTGTGACACATCATGGATCGATACATCAAAGCCAATGGTTGCTTTCACATTTGATGACGGTGCTGTCGGAACAGCTGATAATGCAACTTCGATCAGAATCCAGAATGCACTTACAAAGAGCGGATTCCACGCAACATTTTTCTACGTTGGTCAGTGGATAAATGATCAGAACAAAGCTGAAGTCCTCAGAGCATGGAATTCAGGATTTGAGATCGGCAACCACACATATTCACATGCAAATCTCAGCGGACAGTCAGCATCAAAAGTACAGCAGGAACTCAGTCAGAACAAACAGCTTCTGAATTCAATTATCGGTCAGAACTGTGACTTCCTCGTAAGACCTCCGTATCTTGCTGTTGATTCAAACTTCTCAAGCAATGCAGGTGTTCCGCTTATCAACTGCGGTGTTGATACTCAGGACTGGAACGGAGCTTCAACTGACCAGATCATGAGTACAATCAAAAACGGCATGAACAACGGTTCACTCAGAAACAAAGTCGTACTTATGCATGAAACATACGAAGCTACTGCATCCGCTATGGAACAGCTCCTTCCATACATGAAACAGCAGGGCTGGCAGGTTGTTAGTGTATCAGAACTCTTTAAAGCTAATAACAAGCCTCTTAATGCAGGAACAGCATACACAGGTGCATAAGCAATTATTTCAGCATTAACCTTTTGGTTATTCACCCAAATAACACCTATATAACAGAAAACCTCTGACATCGTAAAGATGTCAGAGGTTTTTCATTTCCATGTACCCATACTGATAAGTTCTTTTAATGTAATACAGAATTGCTGTGCAGCTTTAGATAAGTATTTATTTTTTTTATATATAAGTTTTATCTGATTTTCAGCCAGTATATCTGATACTGCGTAATACACAGGATGTTCAGATTTGTTCGAATATCTTATAAATGTATCAGGAATAAATGCGATTCCAAGGCCTGAGGTTACAAATGAAAATATAGTCTCAAGACTTCTTGAAGTGAAAGTAATTTTAGGATTAAAGCCAGCATTTTTGCATATTTTTAAAATAGACTGTGAATTATAATCACTGTTGTTCTGAAAAATAAAGTCCTCTTTTCTGAACTCTCTCAGATCAGCATGCTCAAGACTGAATAATTTTTCAGAATTAAACTTGATATCATCCGCATTTAACTTATATGCAGCAAGTTTCTTGTTTATTGGCAGCTTTTCAGGAACAGCAAGATATAATTTCTCCAGAGCCAGATCCTCCACACCAAAAAGTTCAGTGTCGAACTTGGACATTCCGATAGCAATATCAAGTTCACCCTTCAGAAGCTCCTGCTCAAGTTCAGTTATCTGATTTTCAGAAATAAGTATCTGAATGTCAGGATATCTGCTGTGAAAAGCAACTACGCTCTGTGACAAAAGACTTGACGCACGAAACGGTGATGCACCGATCCTCAGAGAACCGTTTTTCAATCCGGCAAGATCACTCATTTTATTAAACATATCCTGTTCCAGTTCTTTCATCCTGTTTGCCGTTTCAATGAAAATAGAACCAGCCTCTGTTATTGTTATAGGTGAGGAACTCCTGTCAAATAGTGCTATCCCGAGCTGTGTTTCCAGGTTAATAATAAACTTGCTTAAAGACGGCTGAGTAACAAATAGCTTTTTTGCTGCTTTGGAAAAACTACGTTCCTCAGCTACAGCCATTACATACTCTATCTGCTGATTTGTCAACAACGTCACTTCCCTTCGCATAAATGTCTATTTTTATTATAACATATTCAGTTTTTATGTCAATATTAGATATGACTATTAGTTTAACAACTTATTGTTGTTTTTGCATATTGACGTGTTGACTAATGATTTGACTTTAAAGCGCATAAGGCCGTACCGGATTTATTTACAGTATCCGGTACGGCCTATTTGCTGTTATGAAATTGTCTGCCTGTTAATTGCAGAATATATAGCTTTAATATTTACTGGGGTCCGAGTTTTACTTTTTCCTTCATTGTATACTGTTTGAGATGACTGAGATCAGCAATATCAAAGTTTCCGTCTCCAGTTACATCTGCAGCCAGGATCTGATGCTTTGTAAACTTGATATCTCCGATAAGGCACTGACTCATCATAGTCAGATCAGTCATTTCTACAATCTTATTACCATCCAAATCTCCATAAATGATATCATCCGAACCAGGTATTTCAGTTACCGGCGGATCAATTGATGAGCCGTCCTTTATATCACCGTAGATCACGCCTCTTCCGTTTGTACCGAAGAATACTCTACCGTATGTTCTTAAGTCGCCTGTTATTACATAGTTTATTGAACCATACTGATGATCATCATCATTTATTCTTACAAAGCTCTTTGCCATATCATCTGAGCGATAAACTCCGTATACACCATCAGAAGTTTTTCCGCACATATATATTGCAAGGTAATCTCCGTCATTTTTAGCTTTACCAAATCCGATGCAGTCACATCTTGTTACTCCGTCAACCTTTGTTATAGTTTTGCCGCAGTCTGTTGTATAGCATATTCCCGTCTGAGGACCCGGAATCCATACATGACCTTCTTCACCAGGTACTGCTTTGATCTTTGCAGTTTCGGATTCGAGATCTGTTGCTACAGCTTCAAATGTCTGTCCCTTATCATGACTTACAAACAGTGTGCTGTCTGCATATCCATAGAAAATGTCAGGATTGACTCTGTCTGAACAGATATTTGCACCCTGAGGAAGTGTGTCAACTGCCTTCCAGCCTCCGTTTATGTAACAGATTACTCCATGAGTTGTAGCAGTAGACCATACAAATGTTTCGCCGTCTGCGCTGAGTGCTACTGTACCGCCCTGTAGTATATCGTCCTCATTGTCTGATGGGAAGGTGTAACTTGGATTCGGCTGGACTTCGCCCCAGGTTTTTCCGCCGTCCTTAGTTATAGCAACTGCCTTTTTGATCATTTCATATCTTTCTTTATCATTGTTTCCGACTCTGACCATGATCTCAGGATCAAGTCCTGCATAATCAAGACCTGTTGTAGTCGTAAATATAGGACCTGACATCATAAGATCAGGACCAACAGTAACATCATTATGTACAAATCCACATATGTCACCGACACCGCTGACAAGCTCCACACCGTCAACCGGAGGACAAATAAGATCCTGTACAGCAGTCTCTTCTACACCCTGAGCCATAACTTCGATATTTACATACTTGTCTTCATCCCAGTCAGTGAGATTTTTACATCCATAAATAGTAGCGCCTGTTCCATACATCATTTCATCACTATCAAAAGGATTTATCTCAATGTCACCCATCATCCAGCCAAGCTTCGGTGCAGGATAATCACAGATATCAATACCTGTTACAAGACCGCCTTCAGCTGCGTTTATTTCCTTGCCGAATGATAGCCATGGTGCTTTAGAAATATCCATAGTATAATGCATGTCTCTTGAAGGATACGATTCGCCCATTTCCCATATTGCCTTCCATGTCTCACCGCTGTCGGTTGAACGGAAGATAAAGTTGTCAGGCCACCATGACTGAAGTGAAGTAGCAATAAGAGTATCTGGGTTCTGTGCATCTACTGAAATACCACCGAATCCGTAATAGTTTTCATAAACAGGTGCACCGCTCCAGTCCTTACCGCTTGGAGGTGTGACGTCCTTCCATTCACCTGTATTGGTATCATATCTGTATACTGCGCCGTCCTGTACCTGATACGGACCGCCTCTGTCGCCATAAGTTACAAACATATAACCTGTTTCACTTATAACAGCATGCATAGGAATTCCTATTTCGAGCGCGTCCTTATTATGCTTGGTAAATGTAGAAGCAACAGGCTGCCCTTCAAGCGGTGCCCATGTCTTTCCTGCATCATGACTTACATAAAGAGGATTTTCCTTATCAGCTACACCAACATATATATCCTTTGTTGGTTCTCCGGCCTTTCCCTTCTGGCTGTCAAATGTAACAAAGCAGAGGCCGAGATTATCGGCATAGTAAGGATATTTCGGATCTTCAACATAGTCTCCGCCGTTTTCAAAACTTTCGACCTTATCCCATGTTACACCGTAGTCTTCGCTTCTCCAAAGTCCGTTACCGCTTCTTGCAGCGAAATATAATATATTATTACTGTTCGGGTCTATCATCAGACGTTCGCCTACATTACGTCCGGGCATATTGCCGCCGAATTTAAATGGAAGTTCAGTTCTTTCCCATGTCTTGCCGTAATCATCAGATCTGAGCATGTATCCGTTCATGCTTGTCCAGTCATTTGTATATGTACCAGCTGCAATATAAACTCTGTTGGGTTCAACGGGGTCTGTTGCAAGGCTCTCACATCCGAGGAGATTCCACTCATCATTTGAAACCCAGTCTGTAATCGGAATCCATTCGAGAGTTTTCTTGTCTCTGATATATGCTCCGCCCATATCAGTTCTTGCATATACAAGGCCCTCTTCAGTCGGATTGTATATAATTCCGCAAACATATCCGCCGCCGCCGCTTATCTCAACATTATCAAACTCGTAGCCGCTGCTGTTTGCTGCTGCACTTACATGTTCAGTATTATTGCTGATTTGTAATGGTGCCGCTGCCACTGTGCATAATACAAGTGCTGCGCTGATAACGCCAGCTTTTATACTTCGCACAAAACTCTTCATCAAAACCCATCCTTTCAGTCACTTAATTAAGTAGAAAACGTTTACAAATATATAGTAACATAATTTAATGTAATTTGTCAATAATTTAATTAAAAAAAAGAGAGCTTTCGCTCTCTTTTTTCTTAAAATTTAATTAAATCAGCTTTATTATAGCCATCTCAGCTGCGTCTCCGCGGCGAGGACCAATTTTATAAATCTGTGTATAACCGCCATTTCTGTCAGCGTACTTAGGTGATATCTCATCGAAAAGTTTCTTGACAACACTTTCCTTAGTAACATAAGATAATACCTGACGCTTAGAGTGGAGGTCATTATTCTTACCAATGGTTATCATTTTTTCTGCAACAGCACGAACTTCCTTTGCTCTTGTTACAGTAGTCTCTATCTGTCCGTTCTCAAGCAGATAAGTAACCATAGCTCTAAGCATAGCTTTTCTGTGGTCTGTTGTTCTACCCAGCTTTCTTGTACCTGGCATTGAAATTCACTCCTTTATATTGAATGCTGACATACCATGTCAGCGTATGAAAATATCTTGCTATTCTTCTTCAGAAGATAAATCAAAACCAAGTGACTGCAGTTTTTCTTTAACCTCATCAAAAGATTTCTTTCCGAGATTGCGAACCTTCATCATTTCTTCTTCAGATTTGTTGATAAGGTCGTCAACTGTGTTAATACCTGCACGTTTTAAGCAATTGAATGAACGTACCGATAAGTCAAGTTCCTCAATGGTCATCTCAAGGATCTTTTCTTTACCCTTGTCATCTTTTTCGACCAGTACTTCAGCTATGCATGCCTCTTCTGAAAGGTCAATGAATAGCTTAAGATGCTCGTTGAGGAGATTGGCTGCCTGAGATATAGCTTCCTTGGCGGAGATTGTACCATCTGTCCAAACCTCTAAAGTGAGCTTATCAAAGTCTGTAACCTGACCAAGTCGAGTATCTTCAACCTGATAGTTAACCTTCAAAACAGGAGTATATATACTATCAACAGCAATTACGTCGATAGGCATATTAATAATCTGCTTATTTCTTTCAGCTGATACATAGCCTCTGCCTCTGTCCAGGGTAATTTCCATATATAACTTTGCATCCTTGCTGAGAGTAGCAATATGCATACCAGGATCGAGTATGTCAACCTCAGAATCAGTCTTGATATCTCCGGCTGTAACCTCACATTCACCTTCTGCTTCAATGAATATTGTCTTTGGACCGTCACTATGAAGTTTTGCTGTCAGTCCTTTAATACTCAGGATTATTTCAGTAACGTCCTCTTTAACCCCTGGAATCGTAGACAGTTCATGATGTACACCATCGATCTTAACTGAAGTAACAGCAACACCCGGCAGAGAGGAGAGCAATACTCGTCTTAAGCTATTACCAAGCGTTATTCCATATCCGCGCTCAAGCGGTGATAAAACAAACTTGCCGTATTTACCGTCACTTTTTAGCTCTACTGTTTCGATTTCCGGTTTCTCAATTCTTTCAAGCATAAAAACCCTCCTATTTCGCAATTACATTAATAGTAATAGTCGTCTGACTGTTGGTTGTGTCATTCGGCAATCAATCAAATTACTTAGAATACAATTCGACAATCAGATGCTCTTCTACTTCGTAGTCAAGGTCTTCTTTTACAGGCATACGAACAACCTTAGCTGAGAAATCATCCTTATTTGCATCTAACCAAAGAGGAGTAACTCTGCCATTTGTTGATTCAACGATTTCTTTAAACTTTGCACTCTTTCTGCTGTTTTCTCTGAGTGCAACTACATCGCCAGGCTTGATTCTATATGATGGGATATCTATCTTAACACCATTTACGCTGAAATGGCCATGAGTAACAAGCTGTCTTGCTTCACGTCTTGTAGTAGCTAAACCAAGTCTGAATACAACGTTATCAAGTCTTGATTCAAGAATTGTGATAAGGTTTGTACCAGCCTGACCCTGCTGCTTTTCAGCAATTTCAAAGTAATGTAAAAACTGCTTTTCAAGTACACCATATATAAACTTTAACTTCTGCTTTTCTTTAAGCTGCATTCCGTATTCAGAAACCTTTTTTCTGTTTCCCTGGTCAGCTTTACGCTTTGTTTCCTTTGAAACACCCATAACCATTGGGCTGATTCCTAAATATTTGCATTTCTTGAGAATTGGTTCTCTATTAATAGCCATTGCTATTTCCTCCGTTTTTTAAAAAATATCGAATTTTATAGAATTATCCGACACCAAGCAAACTGTAGCTCAGTTATACATACAATACAGGAAACTACACACGTCTTCTCTTTGGAGGACGGCATCCGTTATGCGGAATAGGTGTAACATCCTTGATCATCTTTACTTCAAGACCAACAGTCTGAAGAGCTCTGATAGCAGCTTCACGTCCTGAACCTGGTCCCTTTACATAAACTTCAACAGACTTGAGTCCATGTTCCATAGCAGCCTTAGCAGCTGTTTCTGCAGCATTCTGTGCAGCAAATGGAGTTGATTTCTTGGAACCTCTGAAGCCCAGTCCGCCTGAACTTGCCCAAGAAATTGCATTACCCTGTACATCTGTGATAGTTACGATTGTATTATTGAAAGTGGACTGGATATGAACTGCGCCGTTTTCAATGTTTTTACGTTCTCTGCGTCTTTTGATTACAACTTTTTTCTTCTGTGCCATTGTTCATTTCCCTCCTTACTTCTTCTTGTTAGCAATAGTCTTTACAGGACCCTTGCGAGTTCTTGCGTTAGTCTTTGTACGCTGTCCTCTAACAGGAAGACCTTTACGATGACGAGTGCCGCGGTAGCAGTTGATTTCAACAAGTCTCTTAATATTAAGAGCAACTTCTCTTCTGAGGTCACCCTCAACGTTTAAGTTCTTGTCGATATATTCACGCAGCTTATTAACGTCAGTTTCAGGAAGATCCTTAACTCTTGTATCAGGATTAACGCCTGTTTCTGTTAATATCTTCTTTGCAGTTGTATTACCAATACCGTAAATATAAGTAAGAGCTATTTCAACTCTCTTATTTTTTGGTAAGTCAATTCCAGCAATTCTTGCCATTAACTAATTGCACCTCCGTTTATGGACTAATTATTAGCCCTGTCTTTGTTTATGCTTTGGATTTTCGCAAATAACCATTATTTTACCTTTGCGCTTAATTACTTTACATTTTTCACACATAGGCTTTACTGAAGGTCTAACTTTCATTAAAATACCTCCTTTTGATAGTTAGAAAAAGGAGTTTTTACACGATAGGCAATTACTTGCTTCTCCATGTAATACGTCCCTTTGACAGGTCATAAGGTGACATCTCTACTGTTACCTTATCCCCCGGTACTATACGAATATAATTCATTCTCAGTTTTCCAGAAATATGAGCCAGAATAGTGTGCCCATTCGGCAATTCTACCTGAAACATCGCATTTGGCAATGCCTCAACTACTGTTGCTTCAACTTCAATAACATCTTCTTTTGACATATACTAAACCTCACTTTCATCAACTGAGTCATAAAACTTTCTCAGTGCCACTTTAAGCTTTCTGTCAGTAATATCGTTAATATCAATTACAGTCCCGGTAAACATCAGATGCCTCAGATTCTTCTTTTTCGGAGATTCAAGTTTTCTTCTTTTACCATCCGCGATCATAGCATAAGATGCGTTATCAGCATAATCCTTCACTACGAAGTATCCGCCTTTATCGCGTCCTGCAATCGCCTTAACTACTATTCCTTTTACTATTTTCACAACTGACCTCCATCAGGGTTGAGTCAGAATAACTGCACCCTCAGGGGTAATTGCTATCGTATGCTCAAAATGAGCTGAAAGAGATCCGCTTGTCGTAAGAACTGTCCATCCGTTTTTCATGACCTTGATGCCTTCGCCTTTGATATTGATCATTGGCTCAACAGCTATAGTCATTCCGGCAACAAGTCTTGTGCCGTGACCAGGTGTACCGTAATTCGGAACCTCTGGATCTTCATGAAGATTACGTCCTACTCCATGACCGCAGTAGCGTTTTACTACAGCATAGCCACGTGATTCACAGTATTCCTGAACAGTATGGGAAACATCTCCGAGTCTGACTCCGACCTTGGCAGCATCTATAGCTGCATACAGGCTTGCTTGTGTAACTTCAAGAAGTTTTTTCGCTTCATCGGTGATCTTACCAACAGGAAAAGTAGAACATGTATCACCGTGGAAGCCATCAATACAAGCTCCTACGTCAACACTTACTATGTCTCCTGCTTTGATAATTTTTTTGCTGTTTGGTATACCATGTATTACTTCATCGTTGATAGAAATACATGCGCTTGCAGGAAAACCTCCATAATTTAAAAATGAAGGAGTAGCACCATGCCCAACAATGTAATCATGAATGATTTTGTCAAGCTGGAGTGTTGTCATTCCCGGCTTTATAGATTTGCCTGCCAGCTGTAACGCACCGCCGGCAATTTTACCGGCAACACGCATTTTAGCTAGATCGGCTTTTGATTTAACACTGATCATATTATATTAAGCTCCCACTGCTTTAAGTGTAAGCTTAGATGTTTCAGCAACCTCTTCCTGTCCAACTACTGTTTCAAGCTTGTTCTGCTTTGCGTAATAATCTTTCAGAGGAGCTGTCTGCTTATGATAAACATCAAGCCTATCAAGAACAGTCTGCGGCTGATCATCCTTACGGATTATTGTTTCAGCACCGCATTTGTCACATTTGCCCTCTACCTTTGAAGGTTTAAAGTCAACATGATAAGTAGCACCGCAGCCACTGCAGACTCTGCGTCCGGAAACGCGCTGCTTTATTGTTTCATCCGGAACAAAAATCTCGATTACCTTGTCAATGTTTACACCCATTGAGTCAAGTGCCTCTGCCTGTGGAACTGTACGCGGAAAACCGTCGAGTATAAACCCGTTCCTGCAGTCTTCAGCAGAAATTCTGTCCTTTAATATGCCAATTACTATTTCATCTGATACAAGTGCTCCGCTGTCCATAGCGGCTTTGGCCTTAAGACCATATTCAGTGCCGTTCTTGACAGCTTCGCGAAGCATATTGCCAGTAGAAATCTGTGGTATATTCAGTGCATCGGATATAACCTCTGCCTGAGTACCTTTTCCTGCACCAGGTGCACCAAGTAAAATTAAGTTCATGCTTTTAACCCCCTGCTATTCCAAAAATCCTTTGTGATGACGCATCATTAACTGTGACTCCAGAGTACGTACTGTTTCAAGCGCAACACTTACAACGATAAGTATTGATGTACCACTGAATGCCAGATTGCCGAGCAATGGGAAAACGCCTCCCAGAATTGCCGGGATAACTGCGATAATACCGAGGAAAACTGCGCCTACCAATGTGATCTTAGACAGAACTCTCTGAATGTAATCAGATGTTGGTTTACCAGGTCTTATACCAGGTATTCCTCCGTTGCTCTGACGAAGATTATTGGCAATTTCAACCGGATTATACTGCATTGAAACGTAGAAATAGTTAAAACCAATAATTAATAAGAATAAAACTATTGAATATACAGGGCTTCTGTAGCTGAAGAACTTTGAGAATCCTGTATAGAATTTATCCCACCATGAAGTACCGTCCTGGTTCGGCGGGAAGAAAATTGCGATTGTCATAGGAAGTGAAACAAAGGCATTTGCAAAGATGATCGGCATAACGCCACTCATGCAAACCTTAACCGGAATATGAGTATTCTGGCCGCCATACTGCTTTCTTCCAACAACTCTCTTTGCATACTGAATCGGGATTCTTCTTTCAGATTCATTCATGAATACGATAAATCCGATAACGAAAACGAACAGAAGAAGTACAAATATTCCTACGAAAACATATGGATTTGGCTGATCCCAGGCTGCATTCCACATAGTAAGAAGATTACTCGGGAAATTTGCGAGGATTCCGATGAAGATCATCATCGAAACACCGTTTCCAATACCTTTTTCATTAATTCTGTTACCGATCCAGACAACGATCATAGCACCCGTGACAAACACTGAAATTATTACAACCGCTGCAAAGATTCCTTCAAAGCCATCAGTATATCTTACTGCTCCGGCTTTTTTCATAGTAAGATAATATGCCCACGCCATAAATATAGATAATCCGAAAGAAACAAAAGCTGAGATCTTATCGATCTTCTTTCGTCCCTCTTCTCCCTCTTTTGATATTCTCTCAAGAGGAGGAATTGCGTAGGTAAGAAGCTGTACTATGATTGATGCGTTGATGAACGGCTGAACGCCCAATGCAAAAACCGTAGCTCTTGACATTGAACCGCCTGATAGAACATTTAAATAACTCAGAGCATTGTTGTTGTCGTTGGCATTCATCCAATCTCTGAGGACCTGGGCATCCAGAAACGGAGCCGGGATCAAAATAGAACCAATACGGAAAATGATAATGATGAAGAGTGTGAATAAGAGCTTTTTACGAGTTTCTTGAACCTTCCAAGCATTTCTTAATGTTTCAAACACCTTACATCACCTCAGTCTTCCCACCGGCTTTCTCGATTTTCTCCAGAGCTGACTGAGAGAATTTTGCAGCCTTAACTGTTACCTTAGATGTTAATTCGCCGTTACCTAAAACCTTAACGCCGTCATATTCTTTCTTAATCAATCCAGCTGCCTTGAGTAATTCTGTATCAACAACAGTACCGTCCTTGAACTTATTCAGATCTGATACATTAATGATAGCATACTTGTCAGCAAAAATATTGTTGAAACCTCTCTTAGGAATACGTCTCATCAAAGGCATCTGTCCACCTTCGAAACCGATACGTACGCCGCCGCCTGAACGTGCGTTCTGACCCTTATGGCCTTTACCAGCGGTTTTTCCATTACCTGAACCATTTCCTCTGCCTATGCGCTTACAAGCTTTTGCAGGCTGAGCTGGTGTTAATTCGTGTAACTTCATACTATTGATTGCACCTCCTTGCTATTATGCTTCTTTAACCTCCACGAGGTGGGAAATCTTTTTGATTTTGCCCATTGTTTGCTCATTATCTGGCTGAGTTACAACCTCGCCTATCTTCTTAAGTCCGAGTGAATGAGCAGTGTCAATCTGATTCTGCTGACGTCCGATAAGACTTTTTACTAATTTGATCTGCTTTGCCATTGAACTCACTCCTTAACCTAATATTTCTTTTACTGTTTTGCCTCTTTTTTCAGCAACGTCCTTAGCTGAAGTACATTCGCTCAAGCCAGCAATAGTAGCTCTAACTACGTTGCATGGGTTATTGGAACGAAGAGACTTTGTTCTGATATCCTTGATTCCTGCCATTTCAACAACGGCACGAACAGGACCGCCTGCGATAACACCAGTACCAGGAGCAGCTGGTTTCATAAGAACACTGCCGGCACCAAACTTACCGATGATTTCATGAGGGATTGTTGTACCCTTAAGTGGAATTCTAACAAGATTTTTCTTAGCGTCTTCAATACCCTTACGGATAGCATCAGGAACTTCGCCTGATTTACCAAGACCAAAACCAACTATACCGTTTCCGTCACCTACTACAACAAGTGCAGAAAACTTCATGATACGGCCGCCTTTAACAGTTTTTGAAACTCTGTTAATAGCAACAACCTTCTCTGAAAGCTCAAATGATGAAGCATCTATCTTAGCCAAAGTTTTTTTACCTCCTTCTTTAGAACTTAAGTCCGCTTTCGCGTGCAGCTTCTGCAAGCTCTTTTACACGACCATGGTATATATTACCGCCTCTGTCGAAAACAACTTCAGTAATACCTGCAGCCTGTGCATTCTTAGCAACTAACTGACCTACCATACGAGCGCCTTCTGTATTTCCTCCGTTACCGGTGAAATCCTTAGAAAGACTGGATGCTGAAGCCAATGTCTTGCCGCTTACATCATCAATAACCTGCGCATATATATGCTTTGCGGAGCGAAAAACATTGAGACGCGGACGCTCCGGTGTACCAGAAATCTTCGCACGAACTCTGCTGTGTCTAGCATCTCTGGCTTTTCTTCTATCAGCCTTTTTAACCATTGCGATTCACTCCTTTTATTATTTCTTGCCCTTACCGGCTTTACCCTCTTTACGGATAATTCTTTCACCGGCATATCTGATTCCTTTACCCTTATATGGTTCCGGCGGACGCTTTTCACGAACTTCAGCTGCATACTGACCAACAGCCTGCTTATCGATACCATTGATAACGATCTTGTTCGGTGCAGGAACATCAATTGTGATTCCGTTACCTTCTGTGAAGATAACCTGATGTGAGAAACCAAGGTTCATAACGAGATCCTTGCCCTGCTTAGCTGCACGGTAACCAACACCCTCGATCTCGAGAGTTTTTGAGTAGCCGTTTGTTACACCCTCTATCATGTTTGCAAGAAGTGTTCTTGTCAGACCATGAAGAGATTTGTGCATTTTATCTTCTGACGGACGAGTTACAGTAATAACACCGTCGTTTACATCTATACCAAGTTCTTTAGTGAACTGCTTGGTGATTTCACCCTTAGGACCTTTAACGGTAACTAAGTTGTCTACGTTCTTAACTTCAACACCGGCAGGGACACTAATTGGCATTCTACCTATTCTTGACATAACGTGTCCTCCTTACCATACAAATGCGAGAATTTCGCCGCCGACATTTAATTCACGAGCCTTCTTGTCAGTCATGATTCCCTTTGATGTGGAAACAACTGCAATACCAAGACCCTTTCTTACCTTTGGCATATCCTCACAACTTGAATAAATACGCAAACCTGGTTTTGATACCCTGCGTAAGCCAGTAATAACAGGTGACTTGTTATCACCATATTTAAGAGTAATTCTTATAATACCCTGCTTACCATCTTCAATAACCTGAAAGCTCTTTATATAACCCTCATCAACGAGAATCTGAGTAATAGCTTTCTTTACATTTGAAGCGGGAACATCAACCGTAGCGTGCTTTGCTGAATTCGCATTACGAATTCTTGTCAATATATCTGCTATAGTATCAGTAATCTGCATGCCGAATAACCTCCTTTGTAATATTACCAGCTAGCTTTCTTAACACCCGGAATCTGACCGTCATGTGCCAGTTCTCTGAAACAAATACGACAAATGCCGAACTTTCTCAGATATGCATGTGGTCTTCCACAAATCTTGCATCTGTTGTAAGCACGTGTGGAATATTTGGGAGTTTTTTGCTGCTTCAGGACCATTGCTTTTTTAGCCATTTTATAAATCCTCCCTACTTCTCAGCAAACGGAGCACCCATTAATGTAAGCAGCTCCTTTGCCTCTTCATCAGTTTGAGCAGTTGTGATAAAGTTGATGTCCATACCTCTTACTTTATCTATCTTGTCATATTCGATTTCAGGGAAAATAAGCTGTTCTTTAATACCAGTTGAATAATTGCCCTTGCCATCGAATGAATTTGGATTAATGCCTCTGAAATCACGTACTCTCGGTAAAGAAACATTGAAGAACTTATCGAGGAATTCGTACATGTTTTCATTTCTAAGAGTTACTTTAACACCGATTGGCATTCCTTCACGTAACTTAAAGTTAGCAACTGATTTTCTAGCACGGCATATAACAGGCTTCTGACCTGAAATAGCTGCTATATCAGTCATTATAGCATCAATAACCTTAGCATTTTCTCTAGCTTCGCCAGCACCGACATTGATAACAATCTTGTCGAGCTTCGGAATCTGCATTACGCTTTTGTATCCGAATTTCTTCATCATAGCAGGAGCTACAGTGCTGATATAGTAATCCTTTAATCTAGCCATGTCGTTTCTCCTTTACTTGAATGATGCTCCGCATTTTTTGCAAACGCGCAACTTTATTTGCTTATCTGAACCTTTTTCAGTTTCAAATGTGTGACCTGTTCTTGTAGGCTTGCCGCATTTAGGACAAACCAGCTGAACCTTGCAAGCATATATAGGAGCTTCAGCCTGAACAATTCCGCCGACCTGACCCATTCTGGTAGGTTTAACGTGCTTTGTTACATAGTTGATGCCTTCTACGATTACTTTGCCTTCTTTAGGGCTTACTTCGAGAACTTTGCCTGTCTTATGCTTCTTGTTGCCCTCGAATTTATCGTTGTACTTACCTGTCAGCAATATGACTGTGTCACCTTTTTTAACGTGTACTTTATTCATCGATATGACACCTCCATTAAAGTACTTCTGGTGCAAGGCTTAAGATCTTAACATAATCCTTGTCACGAAGCTCTCTTGCTACTGGTCCGAATATACGTGTTCCCTTCGGGTTCTTATCCTCTTTAATGATTACAGCAGCGTTCTCGTCGAAGCGGATGTAAGTTCCATCCTCTCTTCTTAAGCCCTTTGCTGAACGAACGATAACTGCTTTTACAACATCACCCTTCTTAACAACGCCGCCGGGTGTTGCCTTCTTAACAGAAGCAACAACAACATCTCCGATATTAGCATATCTTCTGCGTGTACCGCCAAGAACTCTGATACACATCAGTTCCTTCGCACCTGTGTTGTCTGCCACCTTAAGGTAAGTTTGCATCTGTATCACAGTCGTTCTCCTCCTTTCAGAATATAAATGCTGATATACAGCATGGTAATCAAATTTAAATTACTTCGCTTTTTCGATGATATTGGTAACGCGCCATCTCTTATCTTTTGAAAGCGGACGTGTTTCCATAACTTCAATTCTGTCGCCTATCTTGCACTCATTGTTTTCATCATGAGCCTTAAGCTTAACAGTTCTCTTGATAATCTTCTTGTAAAGCGGGTGTTTAACATTGTCAACAATAGCTACTACAACAGTTTTATCCATCTTGTCACTAACTACTTTACCGACACGAGTTTTTCTAAGGTTTCTTTCAGACATCGCTAAATCCTCCCTTTCTTACTGCTCTACGCTTGACTGGATTTCTTGCTCACGAAGAACTGTCTTGATACGAGCAATATCCTTCTTCACTGCTTTTAAACGAGCTGTGTTGTCAAGCTGATTTACAGCCAGCTGAAAGCGGAGAGCAAAAAGCTCCTTCTTCAGATCTACCAACTTGTCATTCATCTCATTAACAGATAATTCTCTAACTTCAGTTGCTTTCATTATTGCTCGCCTCCCTCTGCCTCTTTACTAACAAACTTACATTTAATCGGGAGCTTGTGCATAGCAAGACGCATAGCTTCTCTAGCATCTTCTTCGCTTACGCCGGCAATTTCAAACATAACTCTGCCTGGCTTAACAACAGCTACCCAATACTCAGGAGCACCTTTACCGGAACCCATACGTGTTCCAAGCGGCTTACTTGTAACTGGCTTATCTGGGAACACCTTGATCCAAACCTTACCGTTACGTTTGCAGTAACGAGTCATAGCTATACGAGCAGCTTCGATCTGGTTAGCAGTGATCCATGCTGGTTCAAGTGCCTGTAAACCGTACTCACCATTTGATACTTTATTACCGCGTAATGCCTTACCAGTCATACGACCTCTGTGCACACGACGATATTTTACTCTCTTTGGAAGTAGCATTACTGGTTACCTCCTTCTTCTCTTCTTGGAGTTCTTGGTTTGCGGTATGATCTGTTATCATCGCGTCTCTTTCTTACCGGCTTCTCTTCTGTTGCTCTTGCAGCAGCTTCACCCTTAAGAATTTCGCCCTTGTAGATCCAAACCTTAACGCCGAGACGTCCATATGTTGTATGAGCTTCTGCAGTACCGTAATCTATATCAGCTCTGATTGTCTGAAGTGGAATAGTACCTTCATTGTAGCTCTCGCTTCTTGCGATTTCAGCACCGCCGAGACGACCTGAAACTCTTGTTTTGATACCCTTAGCACCGAGACGGATTGCACGTCCGATTGACTGCTTCATAGCACGTCTGAAGGATATTCTGTTTTCAAGATCAAGTGCGATCTTTTCTGCAACGAGCTGTGCATTAAGATCAGGCTGCTTAACCTCAACAATATTGATTAAAACATGTGCCTGCTTTGACATCATAGCTTCAACCTGCTGACGAAGCTTTTCAATTTCAGCGCCGCCCTTGCCGATTACGATACCAGGCTTAGCACAGTTGATGTGGATTCTTGTTTTATCAGCAAAACGTTCGATTTCGATCTTAGCAACACCAGCAGCATAAAGCTTTTTCTTTATGAAATTACGGATGTTGTAGTCTTCAACCAAAGTATCGCCGAAAGTTGATTTGTTGGCATACCAACGTGAATCCCAATCCTTAATAACGCCAACACGGAAACCGTGTGGATTTACCTTCTGGCCCATAGTCTACCTCCTATATTTGGGATTAATCTTTTTCTTTCAATACCATAGTAACATGTGATGTTCTCTTAAGAATTCTATAAGCTCTGCCTTGTGCTCTTGGCATAATACGCTTCATAATAGGTCCTGGAGTAACAAAACACTCAGCAACATAGAGTTTTTCTTTATCCATGTCATGATTATTCTCTGCGTTAGCAATTGCAGACTTCAAAAGCTTTTCAAGATCTTCACAAGCAGCCTTTGGAGTATGCTTCAGAGTTGCCATTGCAATTTCAACTGGCTTGTTTCTGATAAGATCAAGTACAATCTTAACCTTGCGTGGTGAAATGCGGGCATTTCTTAAATATGCTCTTGCTTCCATCGTGTATTCCTCCCTCCGCTATTTATTACCATTATTAGATGTCTTAGAACCGGCATGACCTTTATAAGTTCTTGTAGGAGCAAACTCTCCGAGCTTGTGACCTACCATATCCTCAGTTACATATACAGGAACGTGCTTACGACCGTCATGAACAGCAAATGTATGACCTACGAAATCCGGGAATATTGTTGATGAACGGCTCCATGTCTTAAGAACCTTCTTTTCACCGGCATCATTCATCTGCGTAACTCTCTTAAAAAGTACCTCTTGTACAAAAGGTCCCTTCTTGATACTTCTGCTCATTTGTAACTTCCTCCTTTCAAGCTTTATTTACCGTTTCTGCGTTTTACGATGTACTTATCAGAACGGCTATGCTTCTTGCGGGTCTTATAGCCAAGTGCTGGCTTACCCCAAGGAGTAACAGGACCCGGACGACCAACAGGTGCTTTACCTTCACCACCACCGTGTGGATGATCACATGGGTTCATGGCAGATCCACGAACTGTAGGTCTCCAGCCAAGGTGACGTCTTCTACCTGCTTTACCGTAATTAACGTTCTCATGATCTATATTACCTACCTGACCGATTGTAGCCTTGCAGGTGTTAGGAACATTTCTGAGTTCTCCTGAAGGAAGTCTTAACAGTGCGTATGTGCCTTCCTTAGCCATGAGCTGAGCCATGTTACCTGCAGAACGAACAAGCTGTGCGCCCTTGCCAGGATATAACTCAATGTTATGAATGAAAGTACCAACCGGAATATCAACGAGTGCAAGTGCATTACCAGGCTTGATATCAGCATCTGATCCGCTTCTTACTGTATCGCCGACCTTTAATCCGTTAGGAGCAAGGATGTATCTCTTTTCGCCGTCTTCATACTGAAGAAGTGCGATGTGAGCTGAACGGTTTGGATCATATTCTAATGTAAGAACCTGAGCATTCATACCGTCCTTATCACGCTTAAAGTCGATTACTCTGTACTTTCTCTTATTTGCGCCGCCTCTGTGGCGAACTGTTATTCTTCCGTAGCTGTTTCTGCCTGAAGTATTCTTCAATGGTTCGAGCAGACTCTTCTCCGGAGCAACCTTTGACAACTGTGAATAATCCGTGCATGTCATCTGACGACGTGACGGAGTAGTTGGTTTATATGACTTGATTGCCATGATTTTCACTCCTTAAAATGCATGTTTTGCGGGAGCATTACTCCCATACAGGCCGAATTGCTTCAGCCGCTGAGCACGAATTAGATCATACCGTCAAAGAATTCTATTGTCTTTGAATCTTCTTTAAGTGTAACGATAGCCTTTTTCCAGTCAGCTTTCTTACCAATTGAGCTGCCTACTCTCTTTGTACGTCCCTGGCAGTTCATTGTATTTACTTTAGCAACGCTTACGTCGAAAAGCTTTTCAACTGCGTTCTTAATTTCAATTTTGTTAGCGTTCTTATCAACCTTAAAAGTGTACTTTCCAGTCTGGAGAGCATCCATACTTCTTTCAGTGATAACCGGCTTTAAAACGATATCCTGTGGTGTCTTCATTATGCGTACACCTCCTCGATCTTAGCAACTGCATCCTGAACAACTATGAACTTATCATAGTTTAATATATCATAAACATTCAGTGTATTAACAAGTGCTGTCTTGATGCCCGGAATATTAGCTGCACTCTTGATTATCATCTGATTAACCTCAGGCATAACTATAAGTGCCTTGCCTTCAACCTTAAGAGCATTCAGCATATTAACAACTGTCTTTGTCTTGAATTCATTCATCTTGATTGAATCAAGAACAATAATGTTCTGTTCCTGTAATTTAGATGACAGAGCAGATTTCATTGCAAGTCTTCTTACCTTTTTGTTAAGAGAATATCTGTAGTCTCTTGGCTTAGGACCAATAGCAACTCCACCGTGTGTCCACTGAGGAGCACGTATAGAACCCTGTCTTGCATGACCTGTACCCTTCTGTCTCCATGGCTTTCTTCCGCCTCCGCGAACTTCAGTACGTGTCAAAGTTGACTGTGTACCCTGACGCTGATTTGCAAGATAGTTTACAACCATAGCATGCATAACAGCTTCATTCGGCTTAATTCCGAAAATAGCATCGGAAAGTTCAGTTTCTGCAACCTGTTTGCCATTCATATCAAATACTGAAACCTTAGACATATATGCTTCCTCCTTCCATTAAGCCTTCTTGACACTGTCAACGATGCAAACTACTCCGCCCTTAGGACCCGGAATAGCACCCTTGAGTGCAATAAGATTATTTTCTGCGTCAACCTTAACAACTTCAAGATTCTGAACTGTTACGCTCTCAGAACCCATATGTCCAGGAAGTGCCTTACCCTTGAAGATACGTGATGGTGAAGAACAAGCTCCCATAGAACCTGCATGTCTGTGTACAGGACCTGTACCATGAGTTTCCTTAAGTCTTGAGTTATTGTTGCGCTTGATAGTACCCTGGAAGCCCTTACCTTTGCTTGTACCGCTTACATCAACGATGTCGCCGGCAGCAAATGTATCAGCCTTGAGTATATCGCCGATATTAACTGATTCGCAGTCATCAAGTCTGAATTCCTTCAGTGTCTTTTTGCATGCTACATCAGCCTTTTTAAAGTGACCCTGCATTGGCTTGTTTACTCTGTTGAGTTTAACGTCGCCGAAACCAAGCTGTACTGAAGCATAACCGTCGTTTTCAACTGTTTTCTTCTGTACTACTACGCAAGGACCAGCCTCAATTACTGTTACAGGAATAACTTTACCTGTTTCATCGAAAATCTGTGTCATACCGATTTTCTTGCCTATTAAACTTTTCTGCATTTTTAATTCCTCCTAAGTTATTGGTTGATTAAATCAACTTGACTCGGTGTAATTCGAAATTATTTTTCAACCATTTCGATCAGTACACCAGCTGGAATTTCGAGACCGCTGAGAGTTTCCATTGTCTTGCTTGTTGGTCTGATAATATCAATAAGTCTCTTGTGTGTTCTAAGTTCGAACTGCTCACGGCTGTCCTTGTACTTATGAACTGCACGAAGAATTGTAACTATTTCCTTATCAGTCGGCAACGGGATAGGACCTGAAACTCTGGCACCGCTGCGCTTAGCTGCTTCAATTATCTTTGCTGCTGCAGCGTCAACTACTGCGTGCTCATAACCTTTGATCTTGATTCTGATTTTTTCTTTTCCTGCCATCTTCTTTCGCCTCCTTAATGGTGATAATGGGGGCGCTATGATTCGTAACACTTAGCCGTGTGTATCCTTATGTGTAAAACTAAAAAAAGCTTGAAAAAATTTTGTTTTTTCCAAGCTGGTAATAGTAAGATACATAAACAAGCGCACTTGAGGCATAAGTACATAATTATACATATACTTCTAAGCACACACAGTGTCCGTTATTACAATCGCCCGGTTTAAAATCGGACATACTCCACAAAAATTCCCTGACATACCGCCAGCAACCTTTTGTCTCAACGCATATCATTTGCGGTCTTTTCACAACCGCTTGTTCATTATAGCATAATGCAAGAATTTTTACAAGGTTTTTTGTTGAAAATCAATTGTAAACTTTTTATGAACGTATTTATATATACAATATTCCCGATGCATTGATTATTGTCACTGCAATATACACTAAAAGTGTAATAATTGTTACCGGCGATCTGAATAACGCTGCTGCTTTCTGTCCTTTTGTAAGCTCAGGACATTCATTTTCTAATCTGAAGCTTTCCCGGTGACAGCATAACTCTATGATAAATAAAATGATTCCTGTTAGTATGAGACCATATATCAATATAATGTATCCGAAAAGTGTGAGAATATCAAACAATCCGGAACTTGTTATTTTTTCATACATTTCATCGTAAGTCAGTGTATCTGAAATACCTGCGTTGCTGTATACGACCATTCCAAATGCACCAAGTATATTGCAGAAAAAGTGCATCAGCATCGGAACGACAATTGATTTTGTTTTTACACACAGGTAGCATAATATGATTCCTCCGGCACACGCATAAAAAATCTGCTGATAGTTTCTGTGCATAAGTCCGAACAGTACTCCTGATATAACTATTGTAAACCACGGACCAAAACGGTGAAAATTTTTATATACTGCTCCTCTGCACATAAGTTCTTCAAAAACCGGTGCATATATGACCATTACGAAAAAAGATACTGCAATCTCTGCCTTTGAACCAAATGTTCCGATATTCGGTTCAAAGAAGTCTTTTCCTGTAACAGTCTGAATAACTGTAAATAATACATTCATTATGAGGTTTACTGTCTGCATCAGAGCAAATCCGATAATTATCCATTTGAAAGCAAATCCTGCACTGCACTCCGGTTTTCTGTACAGAGAACGAATTTTAAAATCACTGCCGCGGTTTGAGAAAGCAACACATACAGGTATAATAAGAAGATACTGAACTGAATACACAATGAGAGTAGTGAGTGCAGCTGCTGTTGATGACGCAGCAGACTCAAATACTTTTGAACAAATCAGATCAGTAAGTCCTCCGAGTGCAAAAGCAAAAAGAACAAAAAGCAGCATCATTGCAGACACCCTCGTCGATGAGGCTGTTATCTCAGCGCTTATTGATTTCTTATTTTCATTAAATTCATCCATTGTCTTCTCCTCCGTCACCCGTTTCTTCAGTTTTTTCTTTCAGTATCGTATACAGGACGGACATGAGAGGGATAGCGACAATCATGCCTATTACACCCTTAAATCCTCCGCCGACTATTACAGCTACTGATACCCATAAAGCAGGCAGACCCATTGAGCTTCCTACTACCTTAGGATAAATAAGATTTGATTCTATCTGCTGAAGTACTATTATAAATACGACAAACCATATCGCATCCTTTGGATTCGTAAGAAGAAGTATAAATGCACATGGTATAGTTCCGATGATCGGCCCGAAGATAGGTATCATATTAGTAACACCAATTATAGTACTTATAAGTACAGCATAATCAAAGCCAAATATTTTCATTCCTATGAAACAGAGCATTCCGAGTATAAATGCCTCAGTGAGCTGTCCGCTGATAAAATCAGTAAACTTGTCGGAGACCAGAGCCATAGTCTTTGTCAGGCAATTATATATTTTCGGACTGCAGAATCTTCTTCCGAGTCTCCTGCCCTGATCCTTGATATGTTCCTTTTCTGCAAGTATATATGCTGAAAGTACAACGCCAAGAACAACATCAACTGTACCGCCAAAAAAGCTTGCCGTTACTCCGAAGGTCTTCTGGAGTATATTAGGTACATACTCTACAAGTCCGTAGATCTTGTTTTCTATATCGAGCGTCTCTATCCAGTCAATAACAGCAGGATTTTGCTTTGAATAATAGGTCTGCATCTTTTCTTCTATGTTTGTGTAGTAAAAATCAAAGTTTTCGATAAATCCGCTGATACTTTCGACAAGCTGCGGAACTATTATCAGAACAAGAAGCCCGATTACAAGCAGGCAGCAGATATAAACACTCAGAAGTGCAAGTTTGAATGCGATCCGGCTCTTCCGGGGCAGCTGAGCCGGAAGAACACCATGATTGTTTCTTTTAATTCTCTCAAGCTTTCTGTTATAATATTTTTCATATCTTGCACTGTACAGTCTGTTGATCATCCCAAGCGGCTTTCTGAGTGCAAATGCAATAAAAAAGCCTATCATTACAGGTCTGAATACATCGATCGCTTTACCGGCAAATTCCATAAGATTATCATACTTGATAAAAACAAATGCAAATGCAACAAGAATTGCTCCGGCAAAAATAAATGATCTGACCCTTTTATCCTCAAGATACTTCATTATGTCTCATCTCCTTGTTACAGTTATTAGTAGTATTATACCATTAACAATTTTATTTTACAACCGCAAAAATAAAAAGCAGGTCGCAAAACCTGCTTTTAAACAATTTATTTACATTTAAAATTCAATTCAGATCATCATCTGTCTGAAGTTCGATGTCCTTTTCAAGCCATGATTTTCTGTATTTGTACGGAGTTGTCTGTTCAATCGCTTTAAACTGCTTGTTAAAGTAACATGTATCATAAAATCCGCAGGCAAGTGATATTTCTTCAAGCGTCTTGTCAGAATACTTAAGAAGCCACTTGGCATTGCCTATTCTTTTCTGCATTATATACTTTGCTATTGTTATTCCATAAGCTTTCTTAAATTCCTTGGTAAGATGAAATTTGCTTATGCTGAACTTTTCACAAATCGTTTCAAGATAAATATCACTTGTATAGTTTCTGTTGATATATCTCCTTACCTCTGCAAGCTTTCTGACTATCTGTGATGTATAAACAGTATCTGTCTTCTTGAACGTCATTAATAGTGTCAGAAGCTCAACGATCAGCTTTGATGAGCGGACTTCTGTCGAGGCATCGTGACGTGTGTTTATTTCGATAAGCTGTCTTACCAGATCTTCAAACGGATCAATCAGCTCAGGATGAATAACATTTATGTATGCATTGACAAAGTACTCATAGTGACCTCTTGCAGTAGGTCCGTTAAAGTGAAGCCACAGAAGCTTCCACGGATCACTGAGACTGCTCTTGTAGGAATGCGGTTTCAGACAATCAATAAAGAAGCAGCAGCCTTTGGTAAGAGTATATGTCCTGTTATTATAGACAAGTTCGCCCTTTCCATCTAGTACTATTACAAATAAAAATGAATCAAGATTATCACGTATAGTATTATAAGGCTTGATTACATCCAGATATCCAACCTCCTGAACATAAAAAAATGTATCTTTTACAGAAGCACTGACTGTACACATTATCCTGTATGAGTCACTTGTATAATTACTTTTAAAACTGTCAAATAAACTATCCATACTGTTCACTTCCTAACTGTTAATTTGAAAATCTATCTCTGTGCTGCTATTTTCATTGAAATATCAAAGCATTTCACTGAATGAGTAAGTGCACCAAGTGAGATGATATTGACTCCTGTCTGAGCGATTTCACGGATATTTTCTGCTGTAACATTGCCTGATGCTTCAAGAAGAGCACGGCCGTCTGTTATTTTTACAGCCTCGGCCATTTCACTGCAGCTCATGTTGTCGAGCATTATTACATCAGCCGAGCAGTCAAGTGCCTCTTTTAGTTCATCAAGATTTCTTACCTCTACTTCGATCTTTACCATGTGTCCGATCTTTTTTCTGAGTGCATTCACAGCCGGACCTATTCCGCCGTATGCATCTATATGATTATCCTTGAGCATTGCACCGTCTGACAGATTGAAACGGTGATTTCTGCCTCCGCCAACTGTAACTGCATATTTCTGCATAGCCCTGAGTCCAGGCAGTGTTTTTCTTGTATCGGTTATCATGGCGTCAGTGCCCTCTGTAAGCTTTACACATCTGTTTGTTGCCGTAGCTATTCCTGACATATGCTGAAGAATGTTAAGCGCAGTTCTTTCTCCCTTCAGAAGTGTTCTGGTTGAGCCGTTCATTACTGCAATGATATCACCCTTTTTAACAGGTTCTCCGTCATTTATCCTTATCTCAAAACTTACATCCGCTCCGACGATCTCAAAAACTCTCTTTGCTATTTCGATTCCGCAAAGTATTCCGTCATCCTTTGCCACATAATAAGCACTGCTTGTGTGTCCGTCCGGGATAAGATTATCTGTTGTTACATCAGTATAATTTATATCCTCATTCAGAGCAGTCCCTATAATATTGTCAATGTATAACTGTGTTAGCTTCATTTGTAAACTCCCTTATCTTTTTATCAGATTACTTCCTTAAGAACAAGATATGCTACTGTAACAAGTGAACGTGCTTCTATATAATTGGCGTCTATATGGTAACTCTGTGTGCTGAGCATTTTTTTCAGCTCCTTGATACGCTCAAAGCCCTCAACAGCAGCTGCCTTGTCAGGTATTACAAAGTATGCCTGCTGCATGATGTGTCTTACCTCAGTTCTTATACCGCTCGGGATATGTTCTGCCTGGGTGTTGACCGGAAAATCATATGTATCAAACTTATCAGGACAGCTTTGTGAATCCTTTGCAATATTGTTTGCCGCCTGTCTTGAAAATACCAGCGCCTCGAGCAGTGAATTGCTTGCAAGTCTGTTATTGCCGTGCACTCCTGTATGTGAACACTCTCCGACGGCATATAATCCCTTTATCTTTGTCTGCGCATTGCAGTCAACATTGATGCCGCCCATAAGATAATGCTGACATGGAAATATCGGTACTCTGTCTTTTGTCAGGTCATAGCCCTGATCAAGAAGATTTTTATATATCATCGGAAATCTGTTCCTAAGGAATTCAGGATCCTTATGTGAGATATCCAGATAAAATTCGGTTGAATTCTGTTTTCTGCTCTCAAGAATAATTGCATGTGAAACAACATCACGCGGTGCAAGCTCAAGCCTGTCATCATAATTATGCATAAATCTCTCACCCTTGCAGTTGAGAAGATATGCTCCCTCTCCGCGGACTGCCTCTGAAATAAGGAAACATTCTCTTGTGTGTCTGTTATTGAATGCGGTAGGATGAAACTGAACGAAACTTAAGTTCTTGATATCCGCACCAAGCTCATATGCCATTGCTATTCCGTCTCCGGTTGCTATAGCTGAGTTTGTAGTGTACTCATATACTCTTCCGATTCCTCCTGTACCCAGAATAAGAAAATGTGAATTGAAAGTCTGGTTTGACTCATCCTCAAGCTGGATATTAAGAGAAAAACCAGTTGATGTCTTCTTGATATCACACATAAGAGCATTTTCAAGGATAGTAACATTTTTAAGCTGTTTTACTTTTTCAAGCAGCTTGGTTACTACCTCAAAGCCGGTTGCATCCTTGTGATGAAAAATACGGTGTCTGCAGTGTCCTCCTTCAAGAGTTCTGTGAAGTGTTCCATCAGGATTTCTGTCAAAATCTACGCCGAGCTTCATAATATTTGAGATATCATATGCAGCTTCGCTTACAAGGATATGAAGTGTTTCATTATTGTTCTTGAATCCGCCTGCTATTAACGTATCATTCTGATGAAGCTGAATATTGTCATTTGGCGAATCATATACACCTGCAATGCCCCCCTGTGCCAGTGCCGAATTGCATAATGTAAGATTTCTTTTCGTCATTATCAGCACATTCAGGTTTTCCGGCAGATTGATAGCGGCGTACAGACCGGAAACTCCGCTTCCAACAATGATCACGTCATAATTATTATTCATAACAATTCTTCTCTCCGTATATATATGAAATTATTTTTACAACTCATCTCAGTCTAGTGATATATAAATTGTATCATTATAATTATACCATAAAATTATTTTATTGCAATTGCTTTTGAAAATAAACAATTATTTAGTGCATATTATAAAATTATTTATAAAAAAGTCCACATTGACAAATCATTTTACATGGTATAAAATTATAAAGTAAATTAACATATATTATATGTATAAAGGAGTTATCTGTTTGATAAATATTAAAAAGATCATGGCATTATGTCTGATAACAGCATTTTCCGTTTCATCTATGGCAGGATGCAGCTCTCTGAAAAATGACAGCAGCACAGCTGACAGTACGGAAGTATCTGTAACAGATTCACAGACACAGCCAGAAAGTTCCGAAGATGATTCATCCGCGTCCGAAAAGAGTAGTGAAAACGATATCATTTTTAATTTTGCCAACAGCAACAGCTGGACTGACGGGAGTGAAACGATATATCAGCTTGACGGAAGTATTACAAACAAAGGAAGCAACGATCTGTCTGACTGGAAGGTAACTGTAACTGTTTCAGATGGCAGCATTGTAAAAAACTCATGGGGAATGAAATACGACATTGATAAGACAACAATGACGATCACACCTGATGAAAATACTGGTTCTGTTCCGGCTGACGGAAGTATCAATTTTGGTATCCAGATCGCAAGCTCCAAACCCATAGATACAGATTCTGCGGTATTCACATCATCATCCGTTGCTGCAAAGGCAAACAACGATGTGAAAACAAACGAAAATAAAAATGAGAATACTTCTGATCCTTCAAAAAACATCACATCATCAGGCAATGCAAAAGAGGTCCCTGCACCATCAACAGATGACTGGCTGAGCGTTAAAAAGAACAAGATCGTTGACAGTGATGGAAAGGAAGTATGGCTTACCGGCTGCAACTGGTTCGGATACAACACAGGAACCAATGTATTTGATGGCTTATGGGCAGCTGATCTTAACACTTCCATAAACGCAATAGCTGACCATGGTTTCAATCTGCTGCGTATACCGATCTCAACACAGCTCGTCAACAACTGGGAAGACGGGGATATTCCTGATGCCAACTTCAATCAGGCTACAAACTCTTATCTTGTTGGCATGAACAGCCTTGAGATCTTTGACTATGTGATCGGACAGTGCCGCGCAAACGGCATAAAGATCATGATAGATTTCCACTGTGCAAAAACAGATGCATCAGGACATAATGCGCCTATGTGGACAGGTGAAGGTGTATCTGAAAAGGATTATATCAGAGGTCTTGAATGGATAGCACAGCGATATAAGGATGACGATACTATCATCGCAATGGATCTTGAGAATGAACCTCACGGCAAAGAAAATGAATCTCCGCGTGCAAAATGGGACGACTCCAAGGACTCAGACAACTGGAAGTACATTGCACAAAAAGCCGGTCTTGCAGTCCTTAAGAAAAACCCGAATCTTCTTATCATGGTTGAAGGTATAGAGATATATCCTAAAGATATAAAATCAAACGGTGACTTTTCGTCTCAGAACAAGGATGATTACCTCTACAACTGGTGGGGCGGAAATCTGCGCGGAGTAGCTGACAATCCGGTTGACCTTGGCAAATACAATGATAAGCTCGTCTACTCTCCTCATGATTACGGCCCGACAGTTTATGAACAGCCATGGTTCAAGAGTGATTATGACTATGATTCTCTTATGAAAGACTGCTGGTATGATAACTGGTTCTATATATATGATAAAAAGATAGCTCCTCTTCTGATAGGTGAATGGGGCGGCTATATGACCGAGCCTAATATCTCATGGATGACATACTGCAGGGATCTTATCAGAAAGAATAAGCTTAACCATACATTCTGGTGCTTCAACGCAAACTCAGGAGACACAGGGGGACTTGTAAAGGATGACTTTACTACATGGGATGAGGACAAGTACGAATTTGTCAAAGAAGTTCTGTGGCAGGATTCCAAAGGTAAGTTTGTCGGACTCGATCATCAGATCGCTCTCGGTGAAAACGGGATCACACTCTCTGAATATAAGGACTGATTTCTTTAAGTATTTATAATAAGCTTTACAAACATCAATCTTCAGTGGATTAAACGTCAAAAAGATAATTCATCTACATTCCGAACGCACATCTGACCCGTCTGGTTATGGTGTGCGTTCTTTGTTTATGCAAAGAGAAGCATATCTTCTCTTATTGTATAAACTGCTGAAATATGGTATAATGTATAGAAAAATGTATCAGAGGTGTATTATGAAAAAAATACTTGTTGTTGAGGATGACAAAGAAATAAACCGTCTGATCTGTGAATATCTCTTCACTCAGGACTACAGTACTGTATCTGCTAAAAACGGGCTTGATGCTGTCCGGATAATCCGTGACAGCAGCGATATATCACTTGTTATACTTGATCTGATGCTCCCTTTTGCAAGCGGTGATACTGTGCTTCGTAAGGTAAGGGAATTTTCAGATATTCCGATAATTATCGTTTCTGCCAGAAGTATGGTCCAGACTAAAATAGATGCCATCCGTATGGGCGCAGATGATTATATTACAAAGCCGTTTGACCTGGATGAGCTATTGGCCAGGACCGAAGCTGTGCTGAGACGTACACAGAATATCAAGCCATCTGAGAGTACTGATACCGGTACTCTTATATTTAAAAATCTGATTCTGGATACAAACTGTGCACTGGCCCGTGTGAACGGCAGTGCTCTCGTCCTTACAAGCAAGGAATATCTTATCCTTGAACTTATGCTTAAAAATCCTTCAAAGCTTTTTTCAAAATCCAATCTCTTTGAAAGCGTCTGGAAGGAGCCGTATTTCAGTGAGGACAATACTATAAAGGTACATATGAGCAATATACGCAGCAAAATCAAAAAACTTGATGATACTCAGGAGTATATAGAAACTGTATGGGGAATGGGTTATAAGCTCAGCAAATAATTTTTTTTGGAGGAATACACATGGGAGTGATTTTTCCTGTTGTATGTATAGTTCTCTTTGTTTTTTCTCTGGCCTCTGTGCTTCGACTGGCTCATCTGAAAAGAGAAATCAGGCATTTTACAGATGAACTGATAAAGCACACAGACAAAAATTATGCCCAGCCTCTTAAACTCACATGCTTTGATAAGGATATTATACAGCTTGCAGTCAGTATCAACGGTCAACTGGATGCAGACCTGAAGCTTGCAGCAGAGTATGAGAAGGATAAGAAAAGGCTGAACAACGTGATCTCAGGAATTTCGCATGATTTCAGAACTCCGCTTACAGCATCACTGGGCTATCTTCAGATGATAAAAAAGAGCGGTGAGCTCTCTGATAACAACAGCGTCTGGCTTGACATTGCGATTTCAAAGAACGAGTATCTTAAAGAGCTGTCAGATGAATTTTTTGAGCTCACAAAGATGAGATGTGAAAACGATAGTATAGAAGAAGAAACAATAAATTTCAGCAATATGGTATCCGACTGCATCATGGAGCAGTACAGCTGGGTCGAAGAACGGAATATCGATCCGTCCTTTGATATTCAGGATGCGGTCTTTATCCGTACCAGCCCCAGCTATATGATGCGTATACTTCAGAATCTTTTTTCAAATGCGCAGAAATACACTAACGAACATTTTGGAGTCACTCTGTCAAGAAGAGATGACATCGTTATGCTGCGTGTTTACAACGATATTTATGATAAAAATGATATTGACTTAAGCCGTGTGTTTGAACCCTTCTACAAGGCTTATTCCAGAAGCCGGAAAGGATCCGGTCTGGGCCTGTATGTAGTAAAGTATCTGTCCCGGAAGCTTGGTTTTACAGCAGAAGCATCACTTAATAATGACCTGGTCTTTGAAGTTTGCATTACTATAAAAACAGATGTATATAACACTGAATAAATAAGACTGTACAGTCACATCAAGACAATTTTTTGTCCTGTGACTGTACAGTCTTTATTTTAATTAATTAAAAATGTCACTATAATATCTGCACAGCTATGAAGATTTATTCACCGCTGTTAGAAATACTTACTATTACATCAGAAAGCAGATTAGCAGGAAGCTGTTCATATCTTACAAACTCGTAATGGAAGCTGCCCATACCCTTTGTAGCCTGTCTGAGGAATGTTGCAAAATCATGCATTTCCCTGACCGGTACATCTGCAAGTATTTCTGTGATTCCTTCGCCTGCAGGATTCATTCCGAGCATTCTGCCTCTTCTCTTGTTGAGCTCACCGAGGATGTCTCCTGTATTGTCATCATTTACTATGACAGATAAATTGCCTATCGGTTCAAGCATTACAGGATCAGCCTGCTTCATTCCTTCCTTATATGCTATAGATGCTGCTGTTTTGAATGCCATTTCTGACGAGTCTACAGGGTGATATGAACCATCAAGTAAAACAGCCTTCAGTCCGACTACAGGACAGCCTGCAAGTACTCCTTTTTTCATACTCTCCTGGATTCCCTTTTCAACAGCCGGGAAGAAGTTTTTAGGAACACTTCCGCCGAATACCTTCTCTTCAAATACAAGCTCATCACCTACAGTTGGTTCAAACTCGATCCATACATGACCATACTGTCCGTGTCCTCCGCTCTGTTTCTTATGCTTGCCCTCGGCCTTTACTTTCTTTCTTATTGTTTCCTTATATGCTACCTTTGGTACTGAAAGAACAACCTCTGCACCAAGCTTGCCTCTTAACTTTGCTACGGCTATATCAAGATGCTGTTCACCCAGGCCGCTGAGCAACTGTTCGTTTGTTGTGACATCCTGTTCGAAACGAAGTGTCGGGTCTTCCTCAAGCAGCTTTGCAACAGCAGCTGAGATCTTGCTCTCATCTCCCTGTGTTTTTGCCTTTACTGCCATAGAGAAGCATGGCTCAGGATATTCTATCTGAGGGAATCTGACAACTCTTGACGAATCACACAGAGTATCCGAGGTGGATATATTCATTTTAGAAGCAGCAACAACATCACCTGCAGCAGCCTCACTTACCTCTGTCTGCTTTTTGCCGTTCATTGTATACAGCTTGCCTGTTTTTTCAGTACTGCCTGTAGCAGCATTTACAAGTTCACGTCCGGTACGCAGTGTACCTGACATAACCTTGATATACGACATCTTTCCGACAAACGGATCTACTACTGTCTTGAATACAAATGCACTTACAGGTGCCTGAGAATCATATGGTACTTCTACAATGTCATCATTTGCTGTAAACGCCTGTGCAACAGGCATTTCCTCCGGTGACGGAAGCAGAAGTGAAATTTCCTTAAGAAGCATATCAATGCCTGCAAGTGTTGCTGCTGAAGCACACAGTACAGGAGTGATTTTGCCTGAATTGACTCCTTTATGTATTCCGTCAATAAGCTCCTTCTGTGTAAACTGTTCACCGTCAAAGAACTTCTCCATAAGCTCATCATCTGTTTCTGCAACAGCTTCACTGATAGCCTGAATAAGTCCGTCGAGTCTGTAGTCCATCTTGTCGTTATGAGCTATATCTCCGTTTGGCATATCGATCTCTGATGCATTTCCGTCCTTGTCATATTTGTAAGCCTTCATCTCGATAAGATTGATATAGCTTACGATCTGTCCGTCTTCAATGACCGGTACTATGACAGGACATACAGTAGGACCGAATACTGTTTTAAGCTCAGTAAGTGTATTATAGAAGTTAGCGTTGGGGTCATCAAGCTTGGTAACTACAAATACTCTAGCCTTGTTCTGACTTCCTGCAATTGAATAAGCCTTGCGTGTTCCTGTCTTTACACCTGACTTGCCTGATACTGTTATAAGAACAGTTCCGGCAGCAGCTATGCCCTCCCTGACACCGCCTTCAAAATCGAGAAGTCCCGGAGTATCTATAAGATTTACTTTTATGTTATCATATGTAAAGTTAGCAAGTGTTGTATTTATACTTGTCTTTCTCCTGATCTCCTCAGTGTCAAAATCTGAGACTGTATTGCCTTCAGCAATCTTACCCAGTCTGTCCGAAGCACCTGCCTTGTAAAGCAACGCCTCTGTCAATGATGTCTTGCCGGAGCCATTATGTCCCGTCAGAGTAATATTTTTCACTGTAGTGATATGTTTATCCATAGTCATAATCTCCTTTATAGTTGCTTTATACAATAATTATGTTTTGTATTATAGCACTTTTAGTTGATTATTACAATAGGTCTGGAATATTTTCATATCACCATCTAAATAAGAATGTAATATTTTATGCATTTTTTACAAAAAATAAATGCGTTTATACTTATAAATATAGTATAATTAGTGTTTAAGAACATTATATATAGATTAAAATTCATAATATATTATATTAATCCATTATTCTCAGATATTGCCATATAGTATATAGGTATCAAAGATAGCTGACAGTAAAATTAATAAACAAAAATCAGATATACCCGGTCTGCCTGACGGGGTATATCTGATTTTTTTAATGTAATTAAGTTTTTAATTACTTGTTCATACCGCAGCACTTCTTGTACTTCTTGCCGCTGCCGCATGGACATGGATCATTATCGCCAATTTTTTTTACTTTGTGCTGTGTAAGGCCATCAGAACCACCTGCATTAGGAGCTTCCGGCTTATTTACCTGTACTCTCTCAGGAGGAGCCTGGTTTTTATTGATCCTTACAGTGAGGAGCATTCTGACTGTATCTTCCCTGATGGAATCAACCATAGCATCAAACATTTCAAAACCTTCATATCTGTATTCAACAACAGGGTTTTTCTGTCCGTATGCACGAAGTGAGATACCTTTTTTCAGCTCGTCCATATCATCAATGTGATTTGTCCACTTAGAGTCAACAACTCTCAGAAGAACAACTCTCTCGAGTTCTCTGATGATCTGCTGGCCGAATTCCTCTTCCTTTGCATTATAAGCTTCAACAGTTCTCTTTGTGAGCATGTCGATGATATCCTGCTTCTTAGCTTCTGTAAGCTTCTTGCTGTCTTCTTCATATTCCTTGAAATCATCCTCAGTTGTGATCCAGTTCATGAAATATTCTTTAAGACCGATAAGGTTCCAGTTTTCCTTCTCATCATCATCCTCAAGCAGGAACTTGTTTACCGTATCTTCGATAAGCTCATTGATCATCTTGATTATGCTGTCGTGGAGATCTTCACCGTCGAGAACCTTAGCTCTCTGATCATAAATGATCTCACGCTGTTTATTCATAACATCATCATAGTTAAGAACATTCTTTCTTATGCTGAAGTTTCTTCCTTCAACCTTCTTCTGTGATGATTCGATCATCTTTGTAAGGAACTTGCTTTCGATAGGCATTGTCTCCTCAACATTGAGTGTCTTCATCATTGATTCGATCTTGTCTCCTGCAAAGATTCTCATAAGGTCATCTTCAAGTGAAAGGAAGAATCTTGACTCACCGGGGTCACCCTGACGTCCTGAACGTCCTCTTAACTGATTATCAATACGACGTGATTCGTGTCTCTCTGTACCGATAATGAAAAGTCCGCCAGCTTCCTTGACCTTCTGAGCCTTTTCCTTTACCTCGGTATTGTACTTGTCGTACAGCTCTCTGTAAAGCTTTCTTGCTTCAAGGATCTGCTCGTCATCAGTTTCAGCAAAACCGATAGCTTCACTTATCAGCTCTTCCTCATAACCTCTCTGACGAAGATCAGCCTTAGCCTTGAATTCTGCATTACCGCCGAGTATAATATCTGTACCACGTCCGGCCATATTGGTAGCTATTGTAACAGCACCATATTTACCTGCCTGTGCTACGATCTCAGCTTCTCTCTCATGCTGCTTTGCATTAAGTACTGAATGCTTGATGCCCTTGAGCTTGAGAAGATTTGAAAGATGTTCAGACTTTTCGATAGAGATAGTACCAACCAGAACAGGCTGTCCCTTCTTATTGCACTCTACTATCTGATCAATAACTGCTGAGAATTTTCCCTTTTCAGTTCTGTAGACCTGGTCAGAAAGATCTTTTCTGACTACAGGTTTATTTGTAGGAACAGATATAACATCAAGTTTGTATATTTCTTTGAATTCGTCTTCTTCAGTCATAGCTGTACCGGTCATACCGGAGAGCTTGTTGTAAAGTCTGAAGTAGTTCTGGAAAGTGATAGTTGCAAGTGTCTTTGATTCATGAGCAACCTTTACGCCTTCCTTGGCCTCAATAGCCTGATGCAGACCATCGTTGAAACGTCTTCCCATCATAAGACGTCCGGTAAACTCATCAACGATAATAACTTCTCCGTCCTTAACAACGTAGTCTATATCGTTCTTCATTATGCCGTTTGCCTTGAGTGCCTGATTGATATGGTGAAGAAGTGTCATATTTTCGCTGTCCATAAGATTTTCAACATTGAAATACTTTTCTGCCTTCTTGACACCGGTTCTTGTTATAGAAGCTGATTTTGCCTTTTCATCAATAATATAATCGTATTCTTTGTTGATCTCATCCTGATCTTCTTTTTCATCTATCTCAACAACCTTGATAGGCTTGAGTGTCTTTGCAAACTTATCAACTATATTGTAAAGTTCTGTAGACTTGTCTCCGCGTCCGGAAATAATAAGTGGTGTTCTTGCTTCATCGATAAGAATTGAGTCAACCTCATCGACAACTGCAAAGTTCGGGGCTCTCTGTACCATGTCTTTTTTATAGATAACCATGTTGTCACGAAGATAGTCAAATCCGAGTTCATTGTTGGTCGCATATGTAATGTCACAGTTATATGCAGCCCTTCTCTCATCATTGTTAAGGCCATGGAGTATAACGCCTATTGACAGTCCCAGGAATCTGTAGACCTTGCCCATTTCCTCAGACTGGAACTTTGCAAGATAATCATTAACGGTTACTACATGAACGCCTTTGCCTGAAAGTGCATTAAGGTAAGCAGCAAGACATGCAACCAATGTTTTACCTTCACCGGTCTTCATCTCGGCAATACGTCCCTGATGAAGTACTATCGCACCTATTATCTGAACAGGGAACGGTTTCTTTTCAAGTACTCTGTAAGCTGCTTCACGGCATGTAGCAAGCGCTTCAGGAAGGATAGAATCAAGATCTTCACCATCTGCTACTCTCTGCTTGAATATGTCGGTTTTGCCTCTGAGCTCCTGGTCAGAAAGCTTGGAATACTCATCTTCAAGATCAAGTACAGCCTGCTTTATCGGTTCAATTCTGGCGAGCTCCTTTTTGCTGTATGAGCCAAATACCTTATCTAATAAACCCATTGATTTAGTCCACCTTTATTAATATTTATAATTCTTAATATACCGCCGTATTATTATTCATGCAAAATTACAATGAAAATACACATATTTATATTTTATATTAGATTAGCTGTTTTGTCAATAGCATTTGTATAAAATTAGCAGACTAATTTGTGATAACTGATAGTCAAGTTAAAATTTTTATGGTATTAATCATTCATATTAATAAAATAAGGATACACTCCCAAATGCTTTCATATTGTTTATTCTCTGCTGATTTCACCGGATAAAGTGATCTCACGGACCTCATTGCTGATTTTATCATTTATGAATATTACATGTGTTCTTATCATCCTGTACTTTCCGTCATCTCCGAGCTGTCTTCCGGTAAAGCTTACTGTCTTTTGCCCGCCGGCATATGCATCAAGCAGGTTCTGCCTTAAAAATGCTTTCTTGAAACCTTCCCTGTCATCAGGGTGAAATGATCTGATGCCATCTTCTATTAATTCATCAAAGCATCCTGAACTTAAACTCTGTCTTGTTGAAAAGTTCCTGAATTTCATAGTACTGTATGTATTAAGAGAAAGATTAACCGATATTACAAGAGGATATATAACAGATACAGCCTTAAGAAAACGATTGAATTCCAGCAGTTCAGAATAACTGGTTTTCCATGATGACCGTGCTTCATGTCCTGTATATACATACTCCGGGTTTTCCATTTCAGGGGTATAGAACATATAGTCATTCTTTCCGTTTCGCTTTACATAATAAAGCGCCCTGTCTGCTTTTGAGTACATCTGCTCAAATGAATCCACTCCTGTCTGTGAAGCGATCAGTCCTATGCTTGCGCTCAGATGAACATCATCATATTTACCTACATATTTTTCTGACAGCCTGTTCATAAATACCTCAAGAGTGTTGTGCAGGCTTGTCTTATTAACTTTTCCTTCCATAAAGATCATAAACTCATCTCCGCCTATACGCCCGATGATGTCTGAGCTTCGAAACTGGCTTCTTAGTGTCTCTGACATCAGTATGATAGCCCTGTCACCCTGTGCATGTCCCAGGTTGTCGTTAATATACTTCAGTCCGTCAAGATCTGCAATCAGCAGAACACACGGTCTCGGACCAGGTATACCGAGGCGTGACCTGATAAGTTCTTCGGTAGTAATTTTATTGTACAGTTGTGTCATGCCGTCTGTCTGCGCCTGTTTCTGGGCAGTGAGCATAGCTGTCTTTTCCATGGTTATATTTTTAATTGCTGTATATGACCTGACATGGTACGAGTACGGATCCTGAATCAGCTGAATATCTGTTCTGAACCAGTGCAGCTTATTACATTCCGGTCCGGCTACTTTCCATTCCTCAGTCGTATTGCGTATGCCTGAGTCAAAAGCATTCATAAGATGTGTACGTGAGAAGAAAAGTTCAGCCCTTAGTTTTTCATCTTCACACACATAGTTGTCAATTATATATTTTATTACATCAGAATACGTACTGGTCCGCATTGAGACATTCTGGACATAGCCGTTTCCGCCCTGCTTTTCTATTCTGTCAGCTGTCAGATCCGTATCAAAATATTCTATATGGTTTATTGATGCCATACTTATCGTCTCACGGTATCTCTGATAGGTTATTTCCTTTTCATGATCAGCAGTAATATCAGCAACAGAAACAACAGCTGATCCGGGCTCACCGTATTCTGGAATAATAATTGAATACTGCATATCTATCCAGCGCTGCTTTGAGTCGAGCAGATTTATATGAAGTTTCTGATGTCCTGTTGCCTTGCCGTTTGTGATATCTGCGCATATTTTTCTGAAATCACTGATACTGTCAGGAAGAATAAATCCGTCCCTGACAAGAGAGTCAGGAAGATCCGGATACTCCTCGGAAAGATTATATTTACGGGCTATTTTTTTATCAAGAAATGCTGTTGCAGTAGCTATATCGTATCTGAAAACAACACGGTTTGTATGTACTGCAGCAGTTCTGAACAGCTCCTCATTTTCCCTCAGCTGTCTGAACTCGTCTTCTTCCTTGTGCTGTCTCGTTATATCCTCAACTGCGATTACTGCCTTGAGTGGTTTATTATCACGGTCAAATATCGTTACATACTCAGCATGTTCCCAGCAGCTGCTGCCGTCTGTTAAACTGAAAAATGTCCTTGCACTCCCGTTTTTACTTCCGCTCAGTATCTCTGTGCAGAACCTGTTAAAGACATCGAGGTCTGAATCCGTGGTATTATTGTCTGTATCAGCCGGCATATTTTCATATACAGTTCTCAGGGAGTGCTTCTGAGCATATTCCCCGGGAATTGTAAGTCTCCCTGATACAGCATCGTATACACATATCATTTTGCCCATATGTTTCATAACGAGGTTCATTTCTTCTTCGTTGATCCTCAGCTGTTCATTTTTTAACATTCCGTCTGTAACGTCAAGCATAACGCAGAATACAGTAATTTTTTCACCGTCTCTTTCATTTGCTGTCCCCATCAGATTTATCCACTTGCATTCACCGCTTTTGGTCCGTATACGGTAGATGATATTAATATCAGTATTATCGTGCGCCAGAGTATCAATCTCTCTCGTGATAATGCTGAGATCTTCCCTGTATACGTTAGCAAGAGGATCCACGTCAGACATTTTTCTGTACTCATCCCTGGAATATCCGGACATCTGCCATACCTTATTGCTGAAGTACACATTCTTTATGCCAGAAGGAGTATATTCATAAACCGCCAGTCCGCCCGGAATAGTGTTCATCAGAAGCTTTAGTTTTGCATTTAGCTCCCTGTGTCCTGTGATATCTGCTGTAACACCGAATCCCCACATCTTTCCGTTCTGAAGTCTTACTGAACGAAAGTTGTCAGATACCCAGATTATACTGCCGTCTTTTCGTCTGATACGGTATTCGAGCATCCTGATTCCCGGACTCTCTGACAGATAATCAAGGGTATTTCTGTACTTTTCCCTGTCCTCATCAAGGATCATCGGCAGATATTCGCCGTTGTACAGGTCATGGATATCATCCAGTGTATATCCTGTCATTTCAGTAAATCCTGTGCTTACAAAATCCAGATGTTTTCTGCCATAAAGCTGAAACCTGTGAACGCCGCCCGGCATATTGTCAAGAAGTGTGATCAGTTCAAGATCTGCAAGCTGTGTTTCATCAACTCTTTCATCATGTACAGGATCAGCATCAGATATATACTTGACACATGAATCAGGTGATATCAGGCTTCTTGCAAGCAACCCGGAAAACTGATCAGTTTTCATAGGCTTGCCGAAGTAAAATCCCTGAACATAATCACATCCCATCTGCTTGAGAAGTATGGCCTGCTGCTGTGTTTCCACGCCCTCTGCTATAACAGGAAACGAAAGCCAGTGTGAAAGGCTCAGCACAAACTTAAGTACCCCCTGCTTCTGCTGGTCAAGTGTCAGCTTCTGAACAAAAACCATATCCAGTTTGACTCTGTCAATAGGAAGCTCAGTGAGCATATTAAGTGAGGAATATCCGCTGCCGAAGTCATCCATTTCTATAAGAAATCCGCGTTTTCTCAGATTACCTACTACACTGATAAGCTGCTTTGCATTTTCCGTATATGCACTTTCCGTAATTTCAAGATTAAGACATTCAGGTCCAAGTCCGTATTTTTTAACTATTTCAGACAGAACTTCAGCAATCTCCGGATTATAAATATCTGCTCTTGAAACATTTACCGAGACAGGTACATAACCGCCGTATTTATCGCGCCAGCTGCGTATGAGTCTGCAGGTATGGTTCCACATGTAAATATCAAGTTCAGTAATAAATCCGTTTGCTTCAAACAGAGGAATAAACTTGTCAGGAGACAAAAAGCCCATTTGGGGATGATTCCATCTGACAAGAGCCTCTGCGCCGGCCAGTCTGCCGTTTTTAAAGCTGTACTTCGGCTGCAGGTATACTTCAAACTGTTCATCTGCAAGAGCTGTGCGCATACAGTCGGTGATCTTTTTTTCGTATATCATTCTCTCACGCATCGTATTGTCATAACAGCCGTAGAGAACATTGTATTTATTTTTATTTGACTTTGCAGCCAGCTGTGCCCTGTCGCACATTGTGCTGCACGGAATACCTGCATCAGTTACATGGTACAGTCCGAAACTAAGACTTATCTTGAGCGGAAGCCAGTAATTCTGGGTAGGATTGATGAAATAATGCCGGATATAAGCGCTGTAGTCGTTTTGAGCTGATATAAAAATAAAGAAAGTATCTGATGTCTGCCTGCAGCCTATCCCGAAGGCACTGTGAGCTGCTGTTTTTACCAGACTTCCGAGAAATGAAAGAAGCTTATCACCTTCACTTCTGCCGTACAGATCGTTGACAAGCTTAAACTTATCCACATCCATGCAAACGATATCATATGTATGGTGAGGATTTTTTGTCAGCAGCTGTTCACAGTATGAATAAAAAAAGTTCAGATTATATAAGCCTGTCATTTCATCCTGCTGCGCCATATTCAGCATTAATGCTGTTTCGTGTACATTTATTGCCTTGGCAACACGGTGACGGATAATATCAGTGCGCAGAGGTATCTCCAGAACATCGTAGGCTCCCAGTGCAAGCGCACGTATTTCCTCTTTTTCAGAATTGCTGTTCATGATTACGATAATAGGAACACCGGAATACTGAGAAGCACCATGTATTTTCTGAAGAACGTCATATGTATCTTCATCTGTATTTGACAGTCCCAGAATAAAACATGATATTTTAGTGTTCTGCTGTACCAGTGCCTTCATTGCTCCCTCAGCGTCAGAGGCATAGATTATAGTATACTTGTCTTCAAGTATACTTTTAAGCTTTTCAATATTATCCTTGTTATCGTCAGCAATCAGAATCGTTTGTCTAAGATCCATTAATCAGCACCACCCAGATAAATATATTTATGTTAATAGTTGAATAAAAATCGGATAAAACAGGTTTATATCAAAAATTTTGAATATTAATTTATTCAATTATAACATAAAAAAACTTAGCATTCAATATTGTTCTCGTTAATTTAACTTATAATGTCTATTTCAAGCAGCCGCTAATAGTAATTTTGTTTAATAATTATAAAAAAAGCTATAATAAAAATGCTGTATACTTGTTTTTTAATATGCGCATTTTTGGGTGTGAGTAAATTTTTATTCATATTGTATATATTTATATTAAAAATTTATCTACAAAACAAAAAAATGATACGGTAAAATGCTTTATTATATTTATATATTTATATATATAAAATATTGTTATTTATATTTGTACATTATGTTTTTGTGCATTACTTGCATAAATGGCCTAAATGTGCTATACTGTATATAGTAAAAATATAAAAAATAAAAATAAGGACGGCCAAAATATGTTAAAAGCTATAGGATCAAAGAAGGATCTGCTCGACAGCGAGTTAAGCAACGGCTATTTTGATACTGTCAGTGATATTATCACAGATGATCTTGTTTTAACAATGAAATCCTTTGTTCAGCACGGACAAACATCTACATTTCAGCACTGTGTAAATGTTTCTTATTATAATTATAAGCTCTGTAAATTTTTAAAACTCAATGCCAGAAGTGCTGCAAGGGCAGGGTTGCTGCATGATTTCTTTCTGTATGACTGGCATACACACAGAAAGCTTACAGGCAACAGATTTCACGGACTGACACATCCGGCTGTTGCTCTCAGCAATGCCTCAGCACATTTTGAGCTTGACGAACGCGAACAGGATATTATTTTAAAGCATATGTTTCCACTTACTCTTCGTCTTCCGAGTTATAAGGAAACGGTTGTTATTATTCTTGTGGACAAATATTGCGGATTTATCGAAACAGCATTCAACCTTCTGCAGCATCTGAAAATCAGAAAAGCTGCAGCCGCATAGCGTATAAGGAGCTGTATCAGTACTTTACTTTTAAAGTCTGATACAGCTCCTTTTTTATTCTTCTTCTGTTTCTTCAGTATCTGCTGCTATGTCTTCAATTATTTCTCTTACCTTTTCAACTCCCTCAAATGTCTGGGATGAAAACGGAACAGATACGATATCCTCAAACTGAGGAATAGTCTCTGTAAATATCTTATTCATTTCCCTGCGCTGATTATTTGTCAGCTTGTCTGCTTTGGTGAATATTATTACAAACGGCAGTCCTGCATCTATCATGAAGCTTATCATGTGTATGTCATCCTTACTCGGCGCATGACGCATATCTATAAGAAGAAATACAAGTTCTATCTTTCTGTCGCTGTTTAGATACCCTTCAATAAGTCCTGACCATCTTTCCTTTTCTGTCTTGGATACTTTTGCATATCCGTAGCCAGGAAGATCAACGAAATAAATGTCATCAAGCTTGTAGAAATTTATTGTTGCAGTCTTTCCGGGAACTGAACTGACTCTCGCCAGTGCCTTGCGGTTAAATATCTTATTTATAAGTGTAGACTTTCCGACATTTGACCTTCCGGCAAATACGATTTCCTTGTTCTCATACTCCGGTATCTGTGAAAACAGACCGTATGATGCAAAAAATTCGGCTTTGTTATAATTCATATATATATTTCCTTTCTTATACAAACGGGACTGTCATTATGATAGTCCCGTTTGTTATCATCATTATTACATAACCAGTGCCGTTTTCAGTACATCATCAAGAGTACGTGCAAAAACAAAGTTTATATTCTCCCTGACTGTCTTATCGACATCCTCAAGATCAGGTTTGTTTTTCTCAGGTATGATAATTGTCTTTATGCCTTCCTTGTATGCTGCCATTGTTTTTTCCCTGAGGCCGCCTATAGGAAGTACATTTCCGTGAAGCGTGATCTCACCTGTCATTGCTACATCGCCTCTGACCTTGATTCCGGACAGCGCTGAGATCATAGCTGTTACCATGGTCACACCTGCCGACGGACCGTCCTTCGGAACTGCACCCTCCGGAGCATGGATATGTATATCATTTTCCTTATAGAATTCCGGATTTATTGAGTACTTCTCGGCTACGTTTCTTGAATAGCTGACTGCTATCTTTGCACTTTCCTTCATTACATCGCCAAGTGATCCGGTGATCTCTATATTGCCCTTTCCCTTAAGTACAAGCGCCTCAAGCGGCATAAGAACTCCGCCGACAGATGTCCATGCAAGTCCGTTTACAAGACCTACTTCATCCTTCTTTGACTTTTCATCATCCGTATATTTTGCATGTCCGAGATACTCAGAAATATTGTCCTTTGTAAATGTCAGCTTATTTGTTTTCTCCGAAACAATTTCCTTTGCAGTTTTTCTGCACAGTGATGCTATGTTTCTTTCAAGATTTCTGACGCCTGCTTCTCTTGTATACGAATCTATAAGTGTATAGATGCCGTCATCGCTTACCTTCATCATTGACGGCTTAAGACCGTTTTCCTTCAACTGTTTCGGTACCAGATGCTCACTTGCTATATGGAATTTTTCTTCACGAGTATAGCTTGTGAGTTCGATGACCTCCATACGGTCAAGAAGAGGCGCTGGTATCGTCTGTGTAGTATTTGCTGTAGTAATAAACATTACCTTGCTCAGATCGAAAGGAACTTCGACATAGTGATCAACAAAGCTGTTATTCTGTTCACCGTCGAGCACCTCAAGCATAGCAGATGAAGGATCTCCTCTGAAATCATTGCTCATCTTGTCTATTTCATCGAACAGGATAAGAGGATTTTTTGTTCCTGCTGCTATCATAGCATTTATTATTCTGCCCGGCATAGCGCCTACATATGTTTTTCTGTGGCCTCTGATATCAGATTCGTCTTTCACTCCTCCGAGTGAGATACGCTGATATTTTCTGCCAAGAGATTTTGCTATTGATCTGCCTATAGATGTTTTACCTACGCCGGGAGGTCCGACAAGGCAGATGATCTGTCCTGTAACATCCGGCTTCATAGCATGAACAGCTATGCTTTCAAGGATTCTCTCCTTGACCTTTTCAAGACCGTAATGATCCTTGTTGAGTATCTCACGGGCTTTTTCAATATTGATTTTCGACCTGGTTTCCTTATTCCACGGGAGACTAAGAACTGTATCAAGATAGTTTCTGATAACAAATGATTCCTGAGACGCCTCAGGCAGCTTCGAAAGTCTGTCTGCTTCTTTAGTAAGCCTGGATGCTGTTTCTTCAGGGAGCTTCATGGATTCAATTTTTTTTCGGTATTCGTTTATTTCTTCCTTAAAATCATTGTCATCACCTAGCTGTTCCGAAATAGCCTTCATCTGCTCACGCAGAAAATACTCACGCTGGCTCTTGCCTATGCTTTCCTTGACCTGCTCCTGGATCTGATGTTCGATCTGAAGAACCTGAACCTCGCGGTTAAGCATTGCAAAAAGCATTGAAAGCTTATTGAATACGCTTGACTGTTCAAGCAGATCCTGTTTATCTACATAAGAAAGATTTATATTAAATACTATGTTTTCAAATAATAGCTCCGGATCTGTCTGACAAAGGATCGAAGCTGCAAGTTCATCGGGCATTTTGGGAATATACTGAGCGTAGCGTTCAAAAATATCCTTAACTGATCTTACAAGTGCTTCAAGCTCTGTATCTGTACACTTTGAACGTACAGAATTTTTTACAGGTTTTATTTTGGCTTCATAATATGCTGATGATCCCGAAACCTGACTGAGCTCCGTGAGTTTTGCCTTGCTCAGTCCCTCTACAAGAACACGGAGAACATTATCCGGAGTCTTGAGTACCTGACGAATTTCTGCTACTACACCTATTTTATATAAATCTGTCTGTACCGGCTCCTCAGTAAAAACATCCTTCTGGGCAACAATAAATATCTTTCTGTCTCTTTTGAGTGCTTCCTTTACTGCATTTACCGAGGCTTCTCTTACGACATCAAAGTGTACAACAAGATGCGGGAAAGCCACTATTCCTCTCATAGGAATAACCGGAAATACATTATTCAGACTCTTAGTCTCACTAAGGCTGTTTTCATCGACTGTTAATTCTGATTCCATATTATCAGTTTTCATATTGCTCACCTTCTCGTATTTATTATACCTATTATATACTACAAACTGCTTTTTTTCAAGTATGAGTACAATACTCACTTCCCCAGAAATAACATGCTGTGAATGTGATCCCCGTTTTAAGAAAATACAACAACAATTCCCTCTTGTATCAATGCAAGAGGGAATCTATATCAAATATACAATATCAAACTGTATTACTTTTTAATTACCTTTTTTAACTTGCTTGTTTCCATTTTTAAAACAGGCTTTGCGTTATTGATAACACAGTCTTTTGTGACAGTAACTTTTACTACGTCCTGTGAAGGCACTTCAAACATTGTTTCCATAAGAATACCTTCAACTATAGCTCTGAGGCCTCTTGCACCTGTCTTCTGTGCTATTGCCTTGCGGGCAATCTCAACAAGAGCATCATGCTCGATCTCAAATTCTATATTATCATAATCAAACAGCTTTTCATACTGTCTTACCAGAGCATTTTTGGGCTGTGTGAGGATATTAACAAGTGCGTCCTCATCAAGTTCATCAAGTACTGTTATAAGAGGAAGTCGTCCTACAAGTTCAGGAACAATACCATACTTGACAAGGTCCTGAGGTATCACCTTTTTAAACAGGTTTTTCATCTGTGCCTGATGTGTTGCAACATCAGCACCAAAACCAATAGCTGTCTTCTTGGTTCTTTTCAGAATTGCCTGTTCAAGTCCGTCAAAAGCACCGCCGCATATAAACAGGATATTTTTTGTATCTATATGGATAAACTCCTGATTAGGATGTTTTCTTCCCCCCTGCGGAGGTACATTTGATACAGTACCCTCAATTATCTTAAGGAGTGCCTGCTGTACACCTTCGCCGCTTACATCTCTGGTTATTGATGTATTCTCGGATTTTCTTGCGATCTTATCGATCTCGTCGATATAGATTATGCCTCTTTCAGCTGCCTTTATATCAAAGTTTGCAGCCTGAATAAGTCTGAGAAGTACATTTTCAACGTCATCGCCTACATAACCTGCTTCAGTAATAGTAGTTGCATCTGCTATAGCAAAAGGAACATCAAGCGTTTTTGCAAGTGTCTGTGCAAGAAGTGTTTTGCCTACACCTGTTGGTCCAAGCAGAAGAACATTACTCTTCTGAATCTCTACATCATCATCGGTCTCATTGCTCATAAGTCTCTTATAATGATTGTATACAGAAACACTGAGAGCTATTTTTGCAGAATCCTGTCCGACAACATATTCATCCAGAACTTTTTTGATTTCTATCGGTTTCTTGAGCTTGATAGAAAAATCATTTGCTTTCTTAGGTGTTTTAGTCTTTGGCTTATCTGCGATTTTGTCCTTGCCTGAAGGTCCGGCTATAATTTCATAGCAGTACATTACGCATTCATCACAAATATTTGTATTACCTGACGAAAACATGCTCTGCACCCGGTTTTCACCCTTGCCGCAGAAGCTGCATGTTTTGAATCCAGTATCAATCATAATGCACCAACCTTATCTTTTTTCAATTACCTTGTCTATGAGACCATATGCACAAGCTTCCTCAGCTGACATAAAGTTATCACGTTCTGTATCTTTTTCAATTACTTCAAGCGGCTGTCCTGTATTTGCTGCAAGTGTTTCATTAAGTTTCTTTCTCATTCTGATGATTCTGTCTGCGTGGATCTTGATATCAGTTGCCTGACCCTGCATACCGCCGAGAGGCTGATGAATCATAACTTCACTGTTAGGAAGAGCAAATCTTTTTCCCTTTGTTCCGCATGAAAGCAGGAAAGCTCCCATAGAAGCAGCCATGCCTATGCATATAGTAGAAACATCGCACTTAACATAGTTCATAGTATCAACTATTGCCATACCTGATGTAATAGAACCGCCCGGACTGTTGATATAAAGGCTTATATCCTTCTCGGAATCCTGGCTTTCAAGGTATAAAAGCTGTGCTACTACCAAACTGGCTGACGTATCATTTACTTCTTCTGACAGCATAATGATTCTGTCGTTAAGAAGTCTTGAAAAAATATCGTATGAACGCTCTCCTCTGCTTGTCTGTTCAACAACTACAGGTACTAAACTCATGTCTTATCTTCCTTTCGTTTATATAAATATATATTTAAGATCCAGCCATATTAAAAGGCTGTGCACTGAAGTCATTTTGGTTTATAGTTAGAGATGACTCCTATTGCCATAACGGCAATAGGAGTGCATCTGTAAAATCAAAAATTATTATTCTTCCTCAGCTGTCTGCGGAGCTTCTTCTTCCTTCTTCTCAGCAAGTGTGTTGTCAACTTCTGCAGTTTCCTTTACGATATCTGCAGCCTTGCCAACCTTAAGATCCATCTTGTAAACATCAAGGCTTATGAGACGCTTAACATCTTCAACCTTTAAGTTATTAGCAGCAGCAAGTGAAGCAAGACCATTGTCAACTTCTTCGTCTGTTACTTCGATGTTTTCAGTTTCAACGATCTTTTCAAGAGCAAGTCTGAGCTTAACTTCGTTCTTAGCTCTGTCCATGTATGAAGCCTTGAGATCATCCATGTCCATGCCTGTGTACTGGAAGTAAAGGTCAAGAGTCATCTTGTTGCCTGACAGACGCTGTTCGAATTCCTGAATTTCTCTTTCAACCTTCTGGTCGAACATGCACTGTGGAATTTCTCCTTCAAGATCCTTGATAATTGTTTCAAAGAGGTAATTCTCAAACTGTGAATCAGCCTTTTTCTGAGCGCTCTCTTCAAGTTTTGCCTTAAGATCTGCCTTATATTCATCAACTGTTTCAAATTCTGAAACATCCTTAACAAATTCGTCATCGAAATCAGGAAGTTCCTTAGTTTTGATCTCCTGGATCTTGATTTTGAATGTTGTAGCCTGACCAGCAAGATCAGCCATCTGATAATCTTCAGGGAATGTAACGTTGATCTCGAACTCATCACCGGTCTTGTGATCTACGATCTGCTCTTCAAAGCCAGGAATGAACTGATGGCTGCCGAGTGTAAGCGGGAAGTTATCGCCCTTGCCGCCTTCAAAAGCAACACCGTCTTTAAATCCTTCAAAGTCGATTGTAACTTCATCATCCATCTGAGCTGCTCTGTCTTCAACTGTTACGATTCTTGCCTGACGTTTTCTTGCTGCTTCGATCTGTTCATCAATAACTTCATCAGTTACAGCATCAACGACCTTAGGAGCCTTGAGGCCCTTGTACTGAGGAACATTTACTTCAGGTCTTGTTATGCAGATAGCCTTCATAACAACGCCATCTTCCTTTGTTGCAGATACAACCTGGATTTCAGGTCTGTCTACGATATCAAGCTTAGTTTCTTCAAGAGCTGCTGTTACTTCAGGAGCAACAAGGCTGTTGATTGCACTCTCAAAAAATACATCTTCACCATAGTACTTTTCAATAACCTTCTGAGGTGCTTTGCCCTTTCTGAATCCCTTAACCTGAATCTGATTTTTTTCTTTCTGATATGCCTTTGCAATTGCTGCGTTGAACGCTTCAGCGTCTATTTCCATTAACAATTCATGTGTATTTACCGATACATTTGTTGCTGATTTTAAACTCATTTTTAACCGTCCTCCATTTTTTTAAACAACATCTAAATCATTATATCATATTTGTTTTACATTGGCTATAGTCAATATAATGTTCTACATTTCTTACAAATTACATAACCTTTAATGGAACAAAATGTAGAAAATCGCTAGAAATCATCCTATATTCTATGCCATCTTGTATGCCTGTAACAGCATTTTTCTGTGAATATCCATGTATATGTCCGTAAAAGCACTGCTTTATGCCATGTCTGAATAATACATCAAGAATGTCATAATTGCAGCTCGAACCATATACCGGCGGATAGTGCATAAATACTATCGGTTCAAGATTTTGTGACTCAGCACCGCTTATTGAAACTTCAAGTCTCTGTACTTCCTTTGCCATGACACTTTCATTTTCCGTCTTGCCGTCTATGCTGACCCAGCCTCTTGTTCCGCATATTCCATATCCATTGTATTCATAGAAGTCATTATAAAGAATATTTAATGTGTCAAGGCTGTTTTCCCTGAAGAAGTTATCCATCTTTCTTCTTGTTGACCACCAGTAATCATGATTTCCTTTCAGTATTATCTTTCTTCCCGGCAGGGAATTGATAAACTGAAAATCTGCAAGTGAGTTATTAAGTCCCATTGCCCATGAAGTGTCGCCTGCAAGCACTACTGTGTCCTCAGGGGTAAGCATAGAACTGAAGCTGTCACTTATCTTCTGCGTGTGATCCTCCCAGCCGTTGAATATTCCCATAGGCTTTTTGGAATCACCAAGTGATAAGTGCAGGTCGCCGATAGCAAAAAGAGACATATTCTGAACTCCGTTATTATTTTATATTGAATGACTTAAGAACAAAGTCCTTCATATCTGTCTTGTCAATACATTCCTTGAACAGAACAGGCTTATTCTTAAGCTGCGCAAGAGACTGAGGAATGTCAATATTTGAAAGCTCATAAAGCTTATCGATCATATCATATTCATCCATGCCCTCTGCTTCCTTACATACAGCATCAAGTACACTTGCACTGAATTTGTACGGACTTGCAGTTGATGCAATAAGTGTCTTTGTCTTGTCGCCTGTTTCTTTTCTGTAATCCTCATATACCTTGACAGCAACAGCTGTGTGTGTATCACATGTATATGAATACTTGTCAAATACACTGCTGATAGCAGCCTTTGTATCATTATCATCACAGAAACCGCCGTAAAATTCCTCAGCAAGCTTTTTCTTTACATCTTCATCAACTTCATACTTTCCGCATGTTGCAAGGAGTGAGAACCACTCTTTAATCTTCTGATCATTTTCACCGGTCAGGATGTAGAGAAGTCTTTCAAGGTTGCTTGAGATAAGTATATCCATTGAAGGAGAACATGTAGGATAGAATTCTCTGTTCTTGTCATATACACCTGTCTTTATAAAGTCTGTAAGGACATTGTTGATATTTGATGCACAGATAAGCTTTGCAACAGGCAGACCCATGTGCTTTGCATAGTATGCAGCAAGTATGTTTCCGAAGTTTCCTGTCGGTACTACTATATTGATCTTCTCACCGAGTGAGATCTCTTCGTCACTTACAAGAGTTGCATATGCTGAAATATAGTATACGACCTGCGGAACAAGACGGCCCCAGTTGATCGAGTTTGCACTTGAGAACATAAGTGAGTTCTCATCAAGGGCTGCTCTTATTTCATTGTCAGTAAATATTTTCTTGACACCGCTCTGGCAGTCATCAAAGTTTCCTTTTACCGCACATACTCCGACATTTGAACCTTCCTGTGTGGTCATCTGTCTTTTCTGCATAGGGCTTACACCGCATTCAGGGTAGAATACCATGATCTGTGTTCCCTCAACATCCTTGAAGCCTTCAAGAGCAGCTTTTCCTGTATCTCCTGAAGTTGCAACAAGAATAATTATCTTCTTGTCTATCTTAAGTTTTTTTGCTGAAACAGTCAGGAAATACGGAAGTATCTGAAGTGCCATGTCCTTGAATGCACATGTAGGGCCATGCCACAGTTCAAGCATATATGTTCCGTCAAAAAGATGTGAAATTTCTGAAATATTTTCTGTTTCAAAGTTTTTGGTGCTGTAAGCGTTGTCTGTGCAGTACTGAATCTCAGCATCTGTGAAATCTGTAAGATATTTTTTAAAAATATATGCTGCCCTGCATGAATAGCTGAGTCCTGATATATATTTTATCTCATCAAGTGTAAGTCCGGGTATCGATTCAGGAACAAATAAACCGCCGTCCTCAGAAATTCCCTGTGAAATTGCAAATGCACTGTCAACCTTTAAGTTACTGTTTCTGGTACTCTTATAAAACATAATCTTTACTCCGTTTCCCTGCAGATATCGGAATATCTGACATTTTACTCTGCAGCGGTAAAATGTCACTGTCAGCCCATAGCCAGCATAATCCCACTATCACTCATATCAAACGCATTTTTATAGTATTTTATAGAATATGGTTTATCATTGATTAATGTTATTTCAGCAATATCAAATCTCGGCTGCTTCATAAGCGGATGCCTGAAGCTGTACTGCGCAGCTGTACGGAAGATCTTCCTCTTCTTGCTTGTGTCAACTGCCTCGGCATCGGTAACCATACTGTCAGGTTTTCGTGACTTTACCTCAACAAATGCAATAGTATCATTATTTTCTGCAATAATGTCGATCTCGCCTGACCTGCATGTAAAGTTGCGTGCCGTTATCCTGTAGCCGTGCTTTTCAAGAAATCTGCACACGGCTGTCTCACCGAGATTACCTATCTGCCTTGTGTTCATTGTATTTTCTCAGAAAAGACGGACGGTGTATCTCTGAAGGACCGTACTCGTCAAGTTTGGCATAATGAAGCTTGGTTCCATACCCCTTGTGTTTCTCAAAGAGGTACTGCGGATATTTCTGAGCCATTTCTTCCATATACCTGTCACGTGATACCTTGGCAAGTACTGATGCAGCTGCAATATTTGCACTGAGTGCATCTCCCTTTACCACACACTTTAGTTTCACTGACAGATCAGGACTGGTATTCCCGTCAACAAGAACAAGCTGCGGTGTCTTTTCAAGACCTTCGACAGCTCTTTTCATTGCAAGCATTGCAGCTCTGAGGATGTTGATATGCTCTATTTCATCGACTGTTGCCCTTGCTATGCAGTAACAATCGGCTTTTGCTATGATCTCATCATAAAGAAGGTCTCTTTTTTTTGCTGTAAGCTTCTTACTGTCATTGATCCCTTCAATTTTCGCATCACCAAGTATAACTGCAGCTGCAAAGACATCTCCGGCAAGCGGTCCGCGGCCGGCTTCATCTACTCCGCAAATAAGTGATATATCTTCCTGTTTTTTTATCTGAGCGTCATACTCATAAAGATCATGATTAGTTTCCTGCGTCTTCATTTATGTCCTCTTCCTGCTTGTGCGGCGGCATTTCGAGAGTAATGCGGCCTATCTTTCCTGCCCTGAATTCATCAAGTACAGTAATAGCTGCACGCTCCGTGTCTATTTCACCGCCTGAAATAAGCATTCCACGTTTTTTGCCCAGCTTTTCAAGAAGTATTTTGCCTGTATCCTCACTGTCCGGCTCAAACTTGTATCTTGCTGTAAGCATTGCAGGATAATTGTCAGCAAGATATCTGAGAAGCAACATTGAAAGTGTCTCGGTATCTATTATCTCATCCTTTATGGCTCCTGTAAACGCAAGTCTCTGAGCAGCTTCCTGATCATCAAACTTTGGCCAGAGCACACCAGGCATATCAAGCATCTCGGCACCGTCACCGATCTTGACCCATTGTTTAACTCTTGTCACACCCGGACGGTCCTCGACCTTTGCTTTTTTAGATCCTGACATCTTATTGATAAATGATGATTTTCCGACATTCGGAATACCGACGATCATAACTCTCACCGGTTGTCCCGTCATGCCCTTGCTTGCTCTCTTAGCAAGCAGTTCCTTAAGAAGTTCCTTCTGAAGGACAGGCATAAATGACTTGAGTCCTTTTCCTGTCTTACAGTCAACCGCAACTGCAGGCACTCCGCTTTTTCTGAAATAATCGATCCACTTTGCTGTTGCCCTGTCGTCTGCCATATCACATTTGTTGAGAACGATCATCCGCGGTTTGCCGCTTATCATTCCTGACATTTCAGGATTCTGGCTGCTGACAGGAACACGTGCATCAATAATTTCCACAACAGCATCAACAAGAGGAAGATTTGACTTGATCGCCCTTCTCGTTTTCGCCATATGCCCCGGAAACCACTGTATAGATTTTAACTGTGCTTGATCCATTGCGATTCTCCTGTTCTGATTTACTCAAAAAAATTTATACGTAACAGATATTCATAAAAAGACCTGTTAAATGATTCTTGTTGTTTTAAACGGAAAATATCTGAAAAATACCTGTCCGAGAATATCACTCTTTTTGACAAATCCGACATCACTGCTTCTGCTGTCATTCGAAACAGCTCTGTTGTCACCCAGGACAAAAACGCATCCGTCAGGTACAGTCACAGGATAATCCTCAGCTTCTACAAAAGGTTTGTAAACTATTTCAGTTTCAGATGTTACAAAATGCTTTGCAGTAAGCTTTTCACCTTCTGCATAGATCTGTTCATCAAGCATTTCACCGTCTACATAGACTTTTCCGTCTTTAATATCAATACTCTGACCTTCTGTTGCTACAACACGCTTTACTATCGGTCCGAGATTTTCATTGTCTATAATAATAATGTCGTTTTGTTCGGGAGTAAATATTTTTGAATACAGGACTCTCTGGTCATTTTCAAGTGTTGGAAGCATTGAACCTCCGTCCACAATCGCTCTGTCCGCAATATATGTTCTTAGAATAATAAAAATAAAAAACCAGATCAGTACTGTTTCAATTATTTCACATATGTCATTTAACATATTTTTATTTTTGTCTTTATTATCAACGTCGCTCATTTTAACCTCCGTATGTCTGAATGTGAACTGAAGCTGTATTATTTGACAGTTCCAAGCTTATCAAACGGGAATATGCGGTAAACAACCTTTCCGACTATCTCATCTTCAGGAACAAAGCCGAGTTCAGCATGCTTGCTGTCCTTTGACTGATTTCTGTTGTCACCAAGAACGAAAACATAACCCTGCGGAACAATAACCGGATACGTATCGAAAGCACCCATGTTAATAGTCGTAAGAGTATTGACAAAATGATCTGCCGTGAGTTCAGGTTCACTGCCATCTGAACCGCTTACATAAAGCTGTTCATCAAGAGGTGTTCCGTCAACGCTTACTATTCCTGTCTCAAAGTCAATATCAACTGACTGTCCGCTCATTCCAATTACCCTTTTTACTATAAGCTTATCAAGTGCACTGCTGTCAACTATTACAATGTCATTCTGCTTGAGCTCATAAAATAAAGATGAGATCACTACCCTGTCATCATCATGAAGAGTAGGAAGCATTGATGGTCCTGAAACGTCCGAGATTCGGAACAGATACGTAAATATCAGCAGAACAATAAAAATAGAGAATATGACTGATTCAATTATATCGGTTGTATCATCCAGAAATTTTTTAAAAGAACTGTCCTTTTTATTTTCAACTGCATCGTTCTCCACTATAACCGTCTCCGTTCTTATTATTAATGTCACAACTATGATTTTACTTATATATTTACTTTATTTTTATATTGTTATAAAACATTAATAGCAAAAAAGGGACTGAACGTCCCTTTTAATCGTCCGATAATCTTAATCTTATCGAATTGCTTCCTTAACTTTAGCAGCCTTACCAACTCTATCACGGAGATAGTACAGCTTAGCTCTGCGTACTTTACCTTTTCTGACGATCTCAACCTTGTCAACAACAGGTGCATGCATTGGGAAAACTCTTTCGATACCGCAGCCGTGAGCTACACGTCTTACAGTAAATGTTTCGCTGATACCGCCGTTTTTCTTAGCAATAACTGTTCCTTCAAAAACCTGGATACGGTACTTGTCGCCTTCCTTGATCTTTACGTGAACCTTAACAGTATCACCTACTGCAAATGCTGGCAGTTCTTTTTTCATGCTGTCCTGGCTGATTAATTCGAGTGCATTCATTAGTAAATTCCTCCTAAATTTTTTCGAATATTCTTACACGATCACTGCGCGCAGCGGACTATCCGATTTTAATGTCATCGTATGGCATTAACTCTCGTCGAAAAACCGACGGACTTTAAATGCTATATAATCATAACATATTTTATTTTATTTTTCAAGAGCAAATTTTAAAAAATGAGCGTATTTGCGCATATATCGTCAACTATGCCCTTAAAATATTATTACTGATATCAAAACTCCGCTGATATTTATAACCATATATAAATGACGATATATAATAATGTTGACACGATTAATTTTTTTAATCATTTAATAAAAAAGAGGCGAAGAGATGTTAAAGAAAATAATAACTACAGCTGCTGCTGCATTTACAGTTAGTCTGCTTACAGGTGCCGGCGGAACACAACCGGCACTTACAGGAAAGCTCATGTATCATTCATATTCATCATATGAAGCACGTGACAGCAGACTGTACGTATATGACTGCAAAGAAAAAACCTCAAGATGCATAAATGACGAAATTACAGGTGTTTATGATCTTATGAACGGTAATTTCGGATGCAGTCCGGATGATATAGTGTTTATGGGTCTGACAGGCACCGGTAATAATGCTGACTGGAATATTTACAGGTATAATCTCAGGTTCCACACTCTTGCAGATCTGGTACCGGACTCCGGTCTGCGCGAGGAAGATGTAAAGTTTTCACCGGATGGATGCACGGTTGTATATAAACAGGGCAGGTGGGATCACATAGGCAGCACTATGAGATACAACATCGCAGCCCTGGATCTTATTACAGGAGAATCACGTCTTATCACAGATGATGATGATGAAGAATCCATGCCGTACTTCACTTCGGACGGTCAGTCAGTACTCTATACAAAAGGAACAGGGGCAGACTCAGGCATTTATATGAAAAATATTTATCCGGGAGACGAAAAATGTCTGTATGATCCTGATGATATATGTGCTTACTATCCTGTTGTACATAATGACAGGATCTGTTTTACTGCCTGGAACAGATCAGACAATCACAACGACGGCATTTTCAGATATATCTCAGAATACCTGCCCGCGCAGGCCGTTATAACTGATCCCGGTTTCAACTGTTCTGATGCATGCTTTGTGGACGACACAGATATTATCATCAGTTCTTCTCAGAACGGACACTATGATCTTTTTGCTGTAAATACAGATAACGATGCAAAAACAGAACTTTGCGATGTTAATTCTCAGCTTAATGAACTTGGCGCTGATTATTTTGACTGTGATAAATATTATGAGACAGCAGAAGGAATGAAGAACTGGCTTCTCGGTGTAAGCGGTCAGATGCCGGAAGGCGGGGATGTTGATATGGATGGAAAGATTACGGTCAGGGATTATTGTCTGCTGGGAGGTCAGTAAGAAAAATATCCGATTTAATACCCCTTTATAAATGTTATTCGCTGATCTCCGAATATTCAGGGTCTATTTCCTTCTCTGCAACAGGTTCGTAATACCACATTTTTTTACTACACAATTCTTCTGATGAAAAATCTTTTACTATGGAATAATCATCGTCTGTATATACATCCATATCGATATGAAATCTATCATCATCGATAAATTCTGATATTTTCCGGCAAAATAATTCTGCTTTATTCTCAGAATAACTGCTTTCACTGATAATAATAGTACAACTGCAGCAGAGAGTATAATCAGATAATATGCGTCTGAAACTGTCACTATCGGGAATGGTATATTCTTTAAAAAAGAAATTATGATCAGCATTTAACTGATTCACATAATAAATGTAAATTCTGTTTTCATTCAATGATATTTCATCAAGCATCTCTTTGAGTGAACCGGATACAATTTCTATTGTTTTATCAGCCAGAAAATTATCGCTGTTTACATAGTAGTTTTTCTTTGTTTGTCTGTCTCTTAATACCTGCACTGAATATTTTTTTTGATCTGAACAGTCTTCGTCCGGATCCAGATCAAATGTCAGTACTTCAAATCTGTCTCCGTTGCCATGCCTATCATCATGAGTAATATTTTTTATTGATTTCCCATATTTAGTTTTCATATACTCTTCTGTGAGTTCAGCCGCCCTTTTACTGTTAAATATTCCGAAACAGCCTGATAATGTAACACAGCATAGAACTGCACTAATCAGGATAGCAAACATATTTTTCTTCATTGATATCACCCTCTGTAAACAAATTATGTAAAATCCATAATACACGACTTACATGGTAAATAAATTCTTAAATCTTATCTATATTTTCTTAATTATCTGGTTTTTCTCGTGTCATTTCCATATATACAACAAATGCCGGTCAGCCGGTCGACATCTTAATTTTTATTATCTAATATTTTATTATTATTTAAAATAATTTTTTTTATATTTTATTATCTTTTTAAATGTTTAAGCCTTACCAAGCTTATTATTATTGTTACAGCTGATATAACAAACAAAACTCCGCATACACTGCCCACTATTTTACACATAAAATTTGATACCAAAAATCTCATTCTAAACGATACATACATAACAATACTGCTTATTAAGAAAATAATTGAAATAACTATGATACAGATAATCACTTTCTTCATTTTATCACTCAACTCACTATTAAATATTTGTCTCATTAAAACCGCATATGAGACTTGTAAAAGCCATACGACTTACTAAATATAATCCACCACTCATAAACTGTGATTTAACCCTAATTACTAAGCACCGGAATAACTTCGGTTGATTTATAAGGCAAAATTAAACCCTGATTGCTTTTATGTATTCTCTTTTATTCGGATACGTGAAGATCATATATATTGACGTTCATAATTTTCAAGCTGTGTATCCTTAAGCGTTTCCTTTTATAGTTTCAAACGCCTGCAGTACAATCAGATGGATCCTGCTGTTCAACAAAACATTTTTATATTGTTTTATTGAACATAAAACATTAAATGCTATTTTTACAATTTATTAATTTCTGGAATATATTATTTAAAATTATAATATAAGAGACTTTTTTTGTCAATACAATTAAAAACGTGTCTTATCTGATCCTGCTGCGTCTATAATGAGAATGTCCTTGTTTTCAATATAACATTTATATGCATATTTTTAATTTCGTACTTTTCAACAATCTTTTTAACATTTTCAACAATAATTAATCAATAATCACTATTATAAATCATTATATCAGTTCATCGCTATGCTATGCATCCAAAATATATACAAAAACTGCCGCTTTCAGGATCATCTCCCGAAAGCGGCAGTTTAATATTTTATTATTAAGTTTTCATCATCCCAGACTTACATTATCCGTAATTCCAAAGTAGCACTTTCCCCTGTTTACCTTTATCGGGTTTCCGCTCGTATCAGTAATAACAAAGTTCTGGTTTTCAGCAGGCTTGGACCAGTTGATCTCCTGTGCCATGCCGTTTGAAACATAATATCCTGTGCCTGATGAAAGCTCTACATCCATCAGCTGGCCGACTCCTCTCGGAGAAACAGTAGTCCTGAGAACAAATACATTTGTAAATGCAAGCTGGTTTCCTGTTGTTGCATCGATCTGGGGATCACCTGAATGCTGCTTAAGATATGTTCCGCTCTCAGAATCAAAAGTAAATGTACTGTAATATGAATCTGAGAAGATTACATTAAGCTCAGTACAGCTTGTACCAGACGGGCTTATAGGTGCTTCTTCAGTATTGAAATCGAACAGATTGTGTTTCTCGTCCTCTGACAGGTCTGTTCTGTAACCTGCACGTTCGATTGCTGCCGGTATTTCACTGCCCGCGATATAGCCTGTATGTTCACGGTCATAGTTCATGAGTCTCTCCTCGTCATTGTAGAAAAGAGAACCGTAATATGCACTGTCATCACCGTCAAATCTGTCGATATCAAGACGGTCAAGCGTTTCAGCTGCTATAGTCTTGTCCATGCCCCAGTGGCAGTAGATTGCATCAAGACCGTATGCTATGATCGGGTAATAGTAACGGCAGCTTCTGATAGAACAAACATTCGGAATGTTTGTATAGTCTGCAAAAACGCCCATCATTCTTGTGATGCCGCCTTCTACTACAACTTCATAGATATAATCGGCTGAACCTATTCCATACTGCGGAAGTGACTGACTGATGTTGTTTATCATAATGGCTATAGGTCTCTTGCCTACTGCTGCCTCATTGTAATCATATTCACCGGTAAGCGGATTCTGTATATCAGAATGACTCTTTGCCTGATCAGTTGTGATCTGCGTTTCAGCACTTGTTATTTCCGTTACGGTTGTCCCGGAAGTGGCAGCCTGTGATCCTGTACTTTCCGGAAGATCTACCTTTGATGAACAGCCGGTCAGGCTGAGGCATGCACAGAGTGCTGCTGCAAATAATATTTTCTTTGCGTGTTTCATTTTCCCATATCACCTTTCATTACATAAATGTCTGATCATCGGCAGCAAATATTCCCCTGCGTCTGATATTGATTTTTTCCGGAGTCTGTCCGTAAAATTCAAAGAAGCTGTCAAATAAAAGAGATGGATTGATGTTGTTCTGATTTCCTGACGGCATCGTAAGAGTTACTTTAAGTTCTCCGTCCTGAACACTCATGTCAATAACTGAGACAAGAGGCTTAAGATCTATTTCCTTAAATGTCTTCTGTTTGGTTTTCTTTAAAACTGTTATCGTATCCCTGTTTACAAATTCACCAAACTTAACCTGTGCATCACTGCTGTTTTCAAAGCCGAAATGTGCTTCATACTCACTTTTTGTGATCTCAGTATGCTTCATCTGCTGAGGACTTACCGAGATGATCCTTATGCCCTCAGGCAGTACTGCATTGAGTCTGTTCATGATCTCCTCACAGCTTGTATCATCGGTAATATTGAAGTCCATTATCTCACAGTCACTCTCGTAACCGAGAGAAAGCGGAAGCGGAAACATTATATACGGACGAGGATTATACCCTTCTGTATACCAGACAGGTATATGCGCACGTCTGAATGTTCTCTGCATGAACTTGTACAGATCGAGGTGGGAAATGTACTTTGCCCTGTCTGTTTTCGTAAATCTGGCTCTCAGTTTAATCAAAGCACTCACCGCCTATACATTTGCTTACACCGCAGCCGGAGCATCTTATGCGGCAGTTAGGTGTAGTTGTGTCCTCTTTAGCTTTTTTATTTTCACGGATAAGAAATTCCTTGGATACAAGATAATCGAGATGATCCCATGGAAATACCTCATCGTAAGCTCTTGCCCTGTTTGCATAGAACTTTGTATCAATGCCGCATTTTTCAAATGCAGCCATCCATTTTTCAAAGTCATATGTTTCACTCCAGCTGTCAAATTTGCAGCCGCTTCTGAATGCTTCATAGAGCGCTTTACCTACACGTCTGTCACCCTTTGCAAGTACTTCTTCAAGAATACTTATGTCAGGGCTGTGCCAGCTTACTCTTATTTTCTTTGAAGTTATATTATCTACCAGAAGCTTCTGTCTGCGTTCGATCTCTTCGCGGCTTATCTGCGGCTCAAACTCAAACGGAGTAAACGGCTTCGGAACGAATGTTGCAACACTTATTGAAATCGAAGGAACACCCTTCGGTCTGTTTTCAAGTGAGTAGAACAGATCGAGTATCTTCTGTGCAGTCTCGGCAATTCCGATTATATCCTCATCAGTTTCTGTCGGAAGTCCCATCATAAAGTACAGCTTGACCTTGGTATATCCGCCCATAAATGATATCTTACAGGTAGACATGATCTCTTCCTCTGTAACATTTTTATTGATAACGTCTCTAAGTCTCTGCGTACCTGCCTCAGGTGCAAATGTAAGTCCGCTTTTTCTTACCTTTTTGATCTTCTCAAGAAGAGCATCGGAAAAGTTGTCTATACGAAGAGAAGGCAGAGACAGATTTACCTTTTCATTTTCTGTATATTCAAGCAGGTCAGTAAGCATACTGTCTATGTTTGAATGGTCGCTTGTACTGAGAGATGCAAGTGAGAGTTCATCATAGCCCGTATTTTCACACAGGTCCCTTGCCTCACTGTTGATAACAGCACTGCTTTTCTCCCTGAACGGTCTGTAAATGAAACCGGCCTGACAGAATCTGCAGCCTCTGATACAGCCTCTTAAAACCTCAACAGATGCCCTGTCATGAACTATTTCAGTAAACGGCACAACAAATGTCTTAGGGTAAAACACCTTGTCAAAGTCCTTTATTATACGTTTTCTGACAACTGCCGGCGCACCGTCCTTCGGAGTATAGCATCTGATGGTGCCGTCTTCATTATACGAAATATCATACAGGGACGGAATATACAGTCCCTCGATCTTTGCTGCTTCCCGAAGAAATTCGGATCTCGTGGCACCCTGCTTCTTCATCTTCTCATACAGCTCCATCATTTCGAGGGTAACCTCTTCGCCCTCACCGACACTTATTATATCGCAGAAGTCTGCAAACGGTTCAGGATTGCATACACAGGGTCCTCCTGCTACAACTATCGGTGAAATGGATTCACCACGGTCTTTTGCATATACAGGAATACCGGCAAGATCAAGCATATTCAGAACGTTTGAATATGAAAGCTCATACTGCATGGTAAAGCCCACAAAATCAAAATCTTTTACCGGATCAAGACTCTCAAGTGCATAGAGAGGAATATCATGATCACGCATGATATTTTCAAAATCGATCCACGGAGCAAATACACGCTCGCACCAGTAATTCTCTCTCTCGTTAATAAGTGAATACAGTATTTTCATTCCCAGATGCGACATACCGATATCATACGTATCCGGAAAACAGAATGCAAATCTGACATCAACATTTTTTTTATCCTTAGTAACACTGCCAGGTTCGCCGCCTATATACCTTGACGGTTTCTGAACCTGAAGCAGATATTTTTCTATTTCTTCCCTGATCATTAACATCCTCCGTTATTTTTAAACACTTTACTAATTGTACTATAAAATGATTGATTTTTCAATATTATTTTAATATTTCACTAAAGATAAGATAAATAATCATTATCACTGCTGAAATATTTGAAACGATCGCATCGGAGAAAAAGTAACAAAAAAACAGAAGCAGACAGACATTAATTATTTTAACTATAAACAGAAGCGTATCGTATTTTCCCTTAGCATAAATGTCAAGAATATTTACAATAATGCTGCCTCCGTCGAGACACCGAAACGGCAGAAGGTTGAAAATTCCGAGAAACAAATTAAGATATACAAACCTGTTGTCAGCGCCCGCTGTTATTGCTACAGCTGCTGCGGCAAGCAGATTTGCACATGGTCCTCCGAGAAGTATGATATTTTCACATAAGGCAGAGCCTATCCTGTCACTTGACTCAAATATCTTTATCCCTGCTGCATTGAAGCCTACCCTGCATACTCTTTTGCGGCACAGTATTATCATTGCCATATGTCCCAGTTCATGCAGCATACAAGAAAGAAATACATCCAGATAAATGCTGTTGCTGCTGAGCGACATTATGGCTATTACGGCAAGAAAGCCCATATCGACTGTGATCCGCACACGTTTTATGAAAAACTCTATCATTTTGCCTATAAAAGACTTTTCATCTGCTCAAATGTCTCTCTTATCCTTCCGCTCAGATCTGTCTGACTCAGCTCAACAAATCTGTCAAACAGAAGCTTCGCCGCCTGCGGACGGACAAGATTGAAAACTATAATGCCTATCGCTGTCAAAAGGCATATAATGCTCTGAGTTATTATAACATCATTCAGTTTTTCACTTACACGGCTTACATGTGTATTGTCTATTATCAGGTTTGTATAGTCATTGTCATTATCGTTTTCTATTTTCTCCTCTTCGATTTCTTCTGTTTTATCTGTTTGTGCCGTTTCATTCATCACAATACCTCCTGCAATATAAGCATATATTGATTCATTATAAAAATACCTGCCCGATAATATATATTCTGTTTTCAACATAAAAAGAATAAAATGTTTATTTATCTGCTTGTCCTTCCCGTTGTTGTGTTTAATAAAACAAAAAGGATACACCTTTTCTATAAAGTGTACCCTCTGCTATGTGTTTAAGGATAATGCCTCATAAGTACTAGTCGGTCTGCTCTTCTTTCTTTATTTTAAATAAAACACGCAGTACACCTGACAATATTTTAGGGCTCTTTATAACAACGATTCTCATAAAACGTTCCTCCTGTTCAAGATTTCTTTTTGGCGTTTACAATATATTATATTCATTTCAGGAAAAAGGGTTCATAATTGTGTGTAAATCAAAAAAAATACATTATGACGTTAATCATAATGTATTTTATATTCTGAAGTTATTGCTGAGCGTCCGTTACATCACCCTGAGTATCATCAGTATGCTCGGTTGTATGCTCTGTTTCAACAGGTGCCTGGGTTGTATCCGGTGCAGCTGTCGAATGTATCGGCGGATCGGTAACCTGTGTCTGCGGAGGCTGAGTCGTAACCGGTTCAGTCTCATGCTTTATAGCACCAACAGCTTCAAATGCAGCTTGTGTATTATCATGGATAGTTTCATATCTGACATCATTGAAAAGGAACGTATATGTTCCGATATCAGCACGCTGACCTGTCTGCGTATTCTCTATCTCAATTCTGACAGTCTTTGTTTCTGAGCCTGTGAGCTCGATCTTCAAAAATGCTGAATTTGCAACATCTATTCCTGACTTTTCAGCCTTAAGCTCGTTTTCAATATATGCATTGAACTTAAATGTTCCCTTGGCATTTGCAGGGAAAGTTATGTTGATCGGTACTGTAAATTCAGGAAGCTTGCCTGAGCTTACGTATATGACCATCTTCTCACTTGGATTTACAAGCGTGTTTGCCTGAAGATTCTGGGAAAGAACTTCGTCCTTAGGCCTATCTGAATCTTTTTCCTCAACGATGACTTCAAATCCGGCATCCTTTATCATCTTTTCAGCTTCCTGACGCGTTTTGCCGAGAACATTCGGAACAAGCTTTGCCTCATTCTGGGCGCCCTTGCTTACGAATATTGTTACCTGCTGACTTACATTAAGTTCTGTTCCTGCTTCAGGTGAAACTCTGATAACAAGATTATTCGGAATTTCATCATTGAACGTGAGTGTCTGTGCAACTTTGAATCCTGCCTTATTGATAAGTTTAACCGCATCTTCGGATTCAAGTCCTTCAACCTGAGGTACTATAGAAACATTTGTTCCGTTGCTTACTGTTACATAAACTGTATCACCTTTTTTGATTTTTGAACCTGCATCTATACTCTGAGTAACTATTTTATTCTGTTCAAGTTCTGAAAATACAGGATCACCGTCTTTGACAAGATGAATTTTATTTTTATACTTTTCAGTCATCTCATCAAAATCATAATCAACAAGATAAGGCATCGTGATCTCATCAGCCCCGCCTTTTCTCAGTGTCTTGCTGATAAACGCTGTAATACCGAATACAACTGCTATTATAACAACTACTGTAAAAACAGCAGCTACTTTACTCATAACAGGCTTTTTCCCGTCATAATCAGTTTCGTCATTATCTTCATCATCATATCTGCGCGAATCCCTGGAATTTCCTATATAGTAGTTATCCTCTTCAACATAGTCATCATCATTTTCATATTCCGGCTCCGGATCCTCATATACTTTCTCCTCATGCTTTACTGCAGCCATCGGAGCTGTATCATAGTATCCGAATGTCATTTTAGGAGAAGCCTTGAATCTTTCTATATCCCTGATCATGTCGTTTGCAGACTGATATCTGTCCTGAGGATTTTTCTCTATCGCCTTAAGTACGATCTCCTCCATACCTTCAGGTATATCAGGATTGATGTTTCTGGGAAGCTCCGCCTGATCCTGCATCTGCATAAGGGCAACTGTAACAGGATTATCTGTATCAAACGGTTTGCGTCCTGTAAGCATTTCATACATAAGGATACCAACTGAGTAGATATCACTTTTGCCGTCTGTAGGTTTGCCGCACGCCTGCTCAGGACTTATATAGTGAACAGAACCTATCGTCTGGGCTGTTGCTGTAATGCCAAGCTCGTATGTAAACTTAGCAATACCGAAGTCCATGACCTTGATAGTTCCGTCCTTGAACATCATAATATTCTGAGGCTTGATATCACGGTGTATGATTCCCCTGTCATGTGCGTGCTGGAGAGCTCTCAGTATCTGTATAACCAGATGGGCAGTCTCTTTCCAGTCAAGGCAGCCTTCTTCATCTATATAGTCCTTAAGAGTAATACCATCGATGTACTCCATTACGATGAATCTTATCTCATCATTAAATCCCACATCGAGTATCTTGACTATATTAGGATGTGAAAGCATGGAAACTGCTTTTGATTCATTCTTGAATCTTTTCAGGAATTCATCATTGTTTATAAATTCATTTTTCAGAATTTTGACAGCAACTTCCCTGTTTTCCTCGATATCATATGCCATATAAACATCAGCCATACCGCCGGCCCCGATACGTTTTTGTATTTCGTATCTCCCGTCAAGCATAGCTCCAATATTTTTATCCATAACGGCTTTTCTCCTTTAACAGACTCTGAAATATCTTAGTCTCACTAAAGCTCCCAATCTTTTATATTTTTAGCTTCTTCATACATCTGACAGTAGCTTTCATGCCTGCTTGCTGAAATAATTCCGGCATTTACTGCCTCAATGACAGCGCAGCCCTTTTCCTTAGTGTGAGAACAATCCTTGAACCGACATTTTTGAGCAAAATCCCTGAACTCTGTAAAGCAGCTGCTCAGTTCATCTTTTTTTATTATATCATATTTATTTGTTTCAAATGTCGAAAATCCAGGGGTATCTGCAATGTAACCTTTATTCTCAAGCTTATACAGCTGAGCATGCCTTGTAGTGTGTCTTCCTCTTCCAAGTTTTTTGCTTATCTCGCCGGTTGCAAGGTTAAGTCCGGAATCGATCGCATTAAGCAGCGTCGACTTTCCAGCTCCTGTATTTCCTGTGAAAGCACTTATTTTGTCCTTCATTTCATCATACAGACTTGTTACGGATGACTTATCGTTATAGTCGATGACCCTGACCTCTATGCCCGCCCCCGAGTATATATTATATATATTCTCATAAATGTCCAGATCGACTTTTGTTATTACAACTACAGGTTTTATCTTTTTATATTCTGCTATGGCAATGAACTTGTCGAGCAGTGTCAGATTCGGTGACGGCTCACATACTGAAACTATGAAGAACAGCTGATCAAGATTGGCAAGCGGAGGTCTGATAATAAAGTTTTTTCTTGGCAAAATCTCTGTTATAATATTTTCACCTGAAAAAAATACGTTATCGCCAACATATACCGTCTGTCCGTTTTTTCTGAAAACACCCCGGGGTTTGCACTCATATAATCCATCCGGAGACTCCACTGTATAGAGTCCCCCGATAGACCTGATTACAAGTCCTGATTTCTTTTCGCTATCCTGTATCATATACATTTAGTTTGCAGCAGTTGACTGTGTTGCTTCCCAGTCACCTGCAGCTGTTGTAATGTCGGTAGTTTCTGAACCTGCAGGAGTAGTTGTGACAGCAGGCGGTGTTGTAACAGGCGGTGTTGTAACAATCTGAATTCCTCCGACGCTTTCAAATGCTTCCTGAACTGTATCAGATATCTGCTTCTTAGTCTTATTGTCATCAAAGGAGAATTCATATCTGCATACCTCTGCTTCCTGATTTGTCGCCTGATTTATAATAGTGACTCTGACGTCCTTTTTGCCGCCGGAGCTTACAAGAGTCAGCGTTTTCTTCTGAGTATAGTCGGCATTTACATTTGCTTCTTCTACTGAAAGTGTTCCGTCAATATATGCCCTGAAAGTAAATATTCCGTGTGCATTCACAGGGAACGGTATTTCGATCGGCATACTCATCTGAGGCGGCTGTCCGTTGCTTATCCAGATAGTTACCTCTGTATCAGTTTTGATCTTCTGATTTGCCGAGTGACTCTGCATGGCAACTGTTCCTGCTTTTTTGTCAGAAGATATCTCAGCTGTTAAGACCTTAAGATCACGATCCTCAAGTATCTTAGTTGCTTCTTCCTGTGTTTTTCCGATCAGATCCGGCATGTCAACATCCAGTACTACAGGACCTCTGCTTATATACAGTACAATACAAGATCCTTCCTTCATAGCGAATCCGCCTTCAGGCGTTGTACTTATTGCGTTGCCATACTCAACTGAGTCGGAGTTGATCCATTTTTCCTGCACTTCAAAGCCCTGATCAACCAGAAGCGCTTTTGCCTGCTCAGCAGAAAAGCCCGGATCTATTGAATAGACGTTTACCATTTTAGGTCCTTTACTGAGTATAACATTTACTGTAGTACCCGGTTTGATCTCTTTTCCTGCTTCCGGATCCTGAGAAAGAATTACACCCTTATCATATGATGAATACTCAGCTTTATTATCATCTGTCTTGACTTCTATCAGATGACCGTATTCCTGCTGTACGTAATTGTAATCCAGACCTACAAGACTTACAAGCTGAAATTCCTTATTGTCAGAACCGTCTCCGCCGAAGTAGTTATAAAGCAGTCCGAAAATAAAGCACACTGCAACAATTATTACGACGATCGAAACTCCTGAAAGAATAGGGATAAACATTGATCTTTTTTCTACATATTCTTCATCGACATCATCATCCTCAGGGATAACCGGTTTTTCCTCCGGTACATCCTCTTCATGTGTTTTCTGATTTTTCTTCAGCGGCTTGTAGATAGTAGGATCAAGTGATTTAAAAAACTTCGTGTTGCTCTCCTCATTTTTATTCTTATCGTTCATATTGATATTATTCTCCTCCTCATAATAACCAAATACTGATTGCGGAGATGATTTGAATTTTTCAATATCTTCAATCATCTTCACGGCTGACTGGTATCTGTCAGCAGGATTTTTTTCAATCGCCTTAAGAATTATTTCTTCGAGTGCTTCAGGAATATCAGGATTTATCTGTCTGGGCGGTTTTGCATTTACCTGCATCTGCATCAGTGCAATTGAAAGTGCATTGTCAGTATCAAACGGCTTGACACCCGTAAGCATTTCATACATTACAATGCCTACTGAGTATATATCGCTTTTTTCGTCTGTTACGTCACTGCGCGCCTGTTCCGGACTTATGTAATGAACAGAACCTATTGCCTGGATATTGTCTCCGAGACCTTCTTCCCTGGCAAACTTTGCGATCCCGAAATCCATCACTTTAATGGTACCGTCAGTCAGAACCATTATATTCTGCGGTTTTATATCACGGTGCACAACACCCTTGCTGTGTGCATGTGAAAGTGCCCGCAGGATCTGCATAATATAATGAACAGCATCCTTCCAGTCAAGCCGGCCTTCTTTTATCATGTACTCATCAAGAGTTATACCGTCAATATACTCCATAACAATATACTGAATCTTATCAGTAAACCCTACATCAAACACTCTGACTATATTTGGATGTGATAGAACAGCAATAGCCTTGGATTCATTTCTGAACCGTCTTAAAAACTCCTCGTTTTCAGAAAATTCACTTTTAAGTATTTTGACAGCAACAGTTTTATTATCAAGTATATCGTTTGCCTTATAGACATCAGCCATTCCTCCGACGCCTATAAGCTCGATGATCTCATACCTTCCGTCAAGCTTTTTTCCAATGTTCTTATCCATCAAACAAACACTCCTGAATGCTTTTTTTACTTATTTTCGTGCTCTTCTCAGCCGTCTTCGACAACTGCAAGCGTTATATTATCATATCCGCCCTTTGCAAGTGCAAGATTCACAAGTTTTTCAACTGCATCCTCCAGAGGCACTTCATTTATATACTCCAGAATCTCATCTGACGTGCAGTAGCCATGCAGTCCGTCTGAGCAAAGAAGAAGTCTTGCATCTCCAAGCTCAGTTTCAAAGTAGTCAACAGCAATATCCTTTTCCACTCCGACTGCCCTGATAAGCATGTTTTTCTTCGGATGAGCATTTTTTTCTTCTTCTGTTATCTCTCCCCGGTCCATAAGCATCTGGACAAATGAATGATCGGTCGTGATCTGTTCTATCCCGTCTTCACTGCACAGATAAGCCCTGCTGTCGCCGACATTTACTATATGTGCTGTTCCGGTTCGTGCATTAACAAATGCTGCTACACAAGTTGATCCCATTCCCAGCTTATCCGGATCTGTATACGCAGTATTATATACTATCGAGTTTGCTATGCTGACAGTTGATATCATAAGGTTTCTGATACTGTTTGAAGAAAATCCGTCCTCGTAACCTGCAATAAATTTGCTGAGGACCACATCAGCAGTTATGCTGCTTGCGTCAAGACCTGAATTCTGACCGCCCATACCGTCGCACAAAACAACGAACACAGAGTCACCGATACATTCGCTCTTGACTATATCCTGGTTTTCCGCTCTGCATAAACCAATATTTGAATCAGTCTGTACTTTCAACGTTATCCCCCCTTACTGCTTCAAGTTCTCTTCTCAGCTGACCGCATGCAGCGTCAATATCTGATCCGAGTTTACGTCTTATTGTCGCATTTACTCCAAGCTTTTCAAGCTGGGCCTGAAATCTCCGCACTGTTTTTTCTTCTGATGCGTAGCTTCTTTCCTTAACAGTGTTTACAGCGATAAGATTTACATGACATATCATATTTTTGAGCAATGCTGCTATTCTCTTTGCATCTTCAGACGAAGAATTGACTCCCTCAATGACGGCATATTCAAATGTTACTCTTCTGCCTGTCTGCTTCTCATACCTTTCACAGGCAGGAATAAGCTCATCTAGTCCGTATTTTCTGTTTACAGGCATAATTGCACTTCTGCCCTTGTCTGAGGCATTGTGAAGTGATACTGCAAGATTTACAGAAAGGTTTTCTTTTGCAAGCTTATCGATGCCAGGTACGATACCGCAGGTAGAAAGCGTAATATGTCTCTGACTCAGATTGCATCCTTCAGGTGCTGTAACAAGTCTTATAAACTTTACAACATTATCATAGTTGTCAAGAGGTTCTCCTATTCCCATCAGTACAATACGTGAAATTCTTTTTCCTGTATCCTTCTGGGCCTCATACATCTGAAGAAGAATTTCTGACGCTTCAAGACTGCGGACATAGCCCGCGATCGCAGAAGCACAGAAATCACATCCCATTTTGCAGCCAACCTGAGTTGACACACATATCGAGATTCCGAAATTATATTCCATTACTACCGACTCGATGATATTGCCGTCAGCAAGTCCATAAAGATATTTTACAGTATTATCTGTAGCTGATTCAAGCTTTCGGATGATATTTAGGCGTTTTATACAAAATATATCATTTAATCTGGCCTGCAAACCAGCAGAAATGTTGGTCATTTCAGAAAAATCCAAAACATTTTTAACATGAAGCCAGTTGTATATCTGTTTTGCCCTGAATTTTTTCTCGCAGAGACTGTTTATCATTATGTTTTCAAGTTCATCGCAGGAAAGTGAAAGTATATCTGTCTTATCCATCGGTTTATTTTTTCCTCTTTATCTTAGAAATAAAAAATCCGTCTGAGCCAAATACATCATCCCCGAGTGTCAGCTTATATATCCCTTCAGGCATTCCCGGGATCACCGGAAAATCCGCCTTCTCATAATCTTCGTTTTCTGATAAAAATTTGTCTATTATATCATCATTTTCAGCGCGGTTAAGAGTACATGTTGAATAAACCAGTTCCCCGCCTGGTTTAAGATATGCTGCACCGTTTTTAAGTATCGCATACTGTATCTCTGGCAGCTTTTCAAACTCTGAAGTATCTTTATATCTTATCTCGGGTTTTTTTCTTATAACACCTAGACCTGAACAGGGAACATCACAAAGCACCTTGTCTGCCCCGTTGAATTCATCGTAATGGATCAGCGCATCACCCTGACGGGCAGTTATATTTGTGAGTCCCAGTCTTGCGGCGCCTGACTGTACAAGCTGCGCACGCTGTTCATGAATGTCAAACGCGGTTATCGATCCTGTATTCTCCATCAGCTGAGCCATCGTAAATGCTTTTCCTCCCGGTGCGCTGCACAGATCAAGTACTTTTTCTCCCCTTACCAGTCCGAGTATAAGACACGCAAGCTGTGATGAGATATCCTGAACATGAAACATACCGTTATCAAATGCCTTTGTTGCCGTCAGATCACCGCCCGGTACGCACATGCATGCCGGCGGAAAGCTCAGCTGCGTGATCTCAAAGCCTTCGAGCGCCTTTATAAGCTCATCTTTGCTGCATGAGCAGGTATTGTGTCTTATAAAAACATCGGGTCTGAGCTGTGCTCTTTCAAGAAAGCGGTTTGTAAACTCATCTCCGTAATCACTGATAAGCTTTCTGATAATGCCTGTATCTACAGAATACTTTACAGACATGGCATCAATTTTACCTGTCGGCCAGGCAGCTGTCTTATTGTCTCTGATAAAATGTCTCAGAACTGCATTTACAAAACCTGATGCACTTGAGACCTTGAAGCTCCTGGTAAGTTTAACAGATTCATTGACAGCTGCATTATCCGGTACACTGTCCATGTAACGCAGCTGATATATTCCCATTCTGAGTATATTGAGTATGGTAGGATCAAGTTTACTGAGTTTTTTGCTGCTGTATTTTGATATAATATAATCAAGAGTGATTTTTTTCTCGATTATTCCATAATACATTACTGTTATGAATCTCTTATCCTGTGATGACATTTCAGCGTCTGAAAGAACGCTGTCAAGCAGGATATTTGAGTAACTGTTGTCTTTAAATGTCTTGTTAAGAAGCTTAAGAACTTCTTTTCTGGAGTTTACCATGTTAATTCCTTCTGGATATAGCAATCAGTCTGAACAGCTGTACCACTGAAACCAGCAGTGCAGCAACATATGTCAGAGCTGCTGCTCCCAACACCTTTTTTGTTTTATCAAGTTCATCCTCATCAAGAACTGCATTGTTTCTGAGCGTTTTCATTGCTCTTGAGCTTGCATTGAATTCAACAGGCAGTGTAACCAGGTGAAATAAAACCACTATAAAAAACAGTATGATGCCTATATTTACAAGAGGTCTTATTGAAAATACAGCCCCGAGTATAACAAGAGGAACTGATAACGATGAACCGAAATTTGCTGCCGGAACGACTCTTGATCTGATCCTGATTAATGACCAGTCTTCTGCATGCTGTACTGCGTGACCTGCTTCGTGAGCAGCTATGCCGACTGCAGCAACAGATGAGCTTGAGTATACCGAATCTGAAAGCCTGATAACGTTTGCGGCCGGATCGTAATGATCCGTAAGTTTTCCTGAGATACGCTGCACACCAACATTATAAAGACCATTTGCATCAAGTATATCTCTTGCAGCCTGTGCCCCGGTCACTCCACGTGAATTTTTAACATCATTGTATTTTGAAAATGTAGATTTGACATTTATCTGGGCTACAAGTGCAATTAAGATCGAAAGCAATAATAATCCATACATAGTACAATACCTCCGTTTTATAAAAATATTGTCACTAGTCAATTGTCAGTTATTTATTTCAAGTACCATTCCGTTTTTAATTTTATTACCTCTCAGAAAATCTGCAGCCTTCATTCTCTTTGAGCCCTCAGCCTGCATTTCAGTTATCCTGAGCATTTTGCCGTCACCGCATACAACCATAAAGTTTTCACTGTCTGCTATTGTACCGGGTGCAAGAGCGGATGTTTTGTCAGTCATTTCTGATCTGAACATTTTTAATCTTTTGCCTTCAATATATGAAAATCCGGTTATCGCTCTTATCACGTTGTGTATAGTATATGCATCTTTTGTAAAATCTATTGCTGACATATCTTTAGTTATCATTGATGCATAACATGATTTTGAGTCATCCTGCTTTGTTCTTGTCAGTGTTCCGTTTTTCAGCTGCTCCAGAGTACTGATAAGAACTGTACCGCCAAGCTCCGATAGTCTGTCGTGAAGCTCTGATGAAGTCTCATTTTCACCTATCTGAAGAGTACTGCTTATAAGCATATCACCGGTATCCAGGCCCTCTTCCATATACATGGTAGTTACACCTGTCTGTTTCTCTCCGTTTAATATGCACCACTGAATAGGTGCGGCACCTCTGTATGCCGGAAGGAGTGAAGCATGAACATTTATACATCCGTACTGCGGTATATCAAGTATTTCTTTAGGAAGAATTTTGCCGTATGCCACGACAACAATAAGATCCGGAGAAAGTTCTTTAAGAAGTTCAAGGCAAGCAGCGGCATCATCACCTTTTTTAAGTGAGACCGGCTGATATACATCAATACCGTATTCCTGAGCCGCAGCCTTTACAGGAGTAGGGATCATCTTATAACCTCTGCCCTTCGGCTTGTCAGGCTGTGTAAATACGGCTTTAACTTCCTCTCCTGATTTCACAAGAGCCCTGAGACAAGGCACGGCAAAATCAGGCGTACCCATAAATACAATTTTCAATTTACAGATCCTCCGGTTTTACAAACTCGTCAACAATAGATGTAAATAACTTGCCGCTCAGATGATCAGTTTCGTGACATGCACATCTGCAGAAAAGTCCGGTAAGCTTCTTTTCATAATAATTTCCGTTTCTGTCCTGAGCCTTCAGTGTACAGCTGTATGGTCTTGTTACATATCCCCATGTCTCCGGGCATGACAGGCAGCCCTCAACATCTCTCTGAGTTCCGCTTACATCTGTTATTTCAGGATTGATAAGCTCAATATATCCCTCGCCTACATCTATTACAGCTACTCTCTTAAGAATTCCTACCTGCGGTGCAGCAAGTCCGTAACCCTGAGCCTTGTAAAGAGTATCCTTCATATCATCAAGCAGAGTCCATAATCTCTGGTCAAATTTTTCTACAGTCCTGCACTGCTTGTGAAGTACTGCATCTTCCTGTGTTACTATATTTCTGAATGCCATCTTAATCTCTCCATTTATACTATTTCGCCGTTTATATCTGCGTATATATTTACATTTGCGAATTCTCTGAATCCCGATGTCCTGATAAGGACATCTCTCAGAAACATTCTGACCATATTATTATTCTTGCACTTAAGAATGATGCGGTATCTGTATTTTCCGTTTACCTTTGCAGCTGATGAACGTACAGGTCCCAGCACACGCAGCGGAAAAGATACCTTTGATTTATTTACAATGTCTTTAATAATATCAAGTGTCGTATCAGCAGCATTATGTGCCTTTACATCTGACGCAGATGATATTCCTATCACACAAATGTCGCACAGCGGTGGAAATATCAGTGCTCTGCGCATCGCTATCTCTTCATTGTAAAATGCCTCGTAATCCTGATTTGCCGCCATATTCAGGACATAATGATCAGGAATGAAAGTCTGAAGATAGGCACGCCCTTTTTTATTTCCCCTGCCGCTTCGTCCGACAACCTGTGTTATGAGGGAAAATGTCCTCTCATAGCTGCGGAAGTCACCTGAATAAAGCGACTTGTCAACACTCAGTACTCCGACGAGTGTAACATCAGGAAAATCCAGTCCCTTGCCTATCATCTGCGTGCCTATCATAATGTCATATTCACCGCGTGCAAAAGCAGCAAATTTCTGTTCGTATGCATACCTTGAAAAGGTTGTGTCAGCATCCATTCTGAGTATCCGTGCTGACCCGAACAGTTCTGACAGCTGTTCTTCCATCTTCTGTGTTCCGAATCCCGTAGGCCTGAAAATCCTGCAGCCACATGAAGGACATACAGATACAGGCTCTGCCGTACTGCCGCAGTAATGACATACCAGCGAATTATTTGCCTTGTGGTATGTATAAGGAATACTGCAGTTCGGACAGTGAAGGGGTTCGCCGCACTGCGTACATGTAATGACAGTATGATATCCGCGTCTGTTGAGCAGCAGTATAGTCTGCTCTTTATGAAGAATATTATAGTTTATCTCATCTATCAGGACTTCGCTGAATTCACTGTGATTACCGTTGTTTCGCTCAAGTCCCATATCTACTATGTGCACATCCGGAAGCTCACTGCTGTTATAGCGGTTTTTCAGTTCAAGAAGCTCATAAATGCCTTTTTTCGCATAATAATAGCTTTCGACCGACGGCGTTGCAGATCCGAGCAGCAGTACTGCCCCGTGTACCCTGCAGCGCTGTTTTGCAACAGCAAGTGTACTGTACCTGGGTGCATTGTCTGATTTGTATGAACGTTCCCCTTCTTCATCCATGATGATAATTCCGATATCAGACAAAGGAGCAAAAACCGCACTCCTTGTTCCTACGACTATACGGGCCATTTTCCGCTGTATTCTTTTATATTCATCCAGACGCTGTCCGAGAGACAGGCTGCTGTGGACTACTGCTACAGTTTCTCCGAAAAGCCTGCGGAACTGTGTGACTATCTGCGGAGTAAGCGCTATTTCCGGAATAAGCATAATTGCAGTTTTGCCTGCTTCAAGTGTCTTTTCTATAAGCTTTATGAAAACAGACGTTTTTCCGCTGCCCGTTACTCCATGCAGAAGGAAACACTTTGGTGAGCGTTCATATAAATGTGTAAGCACCCTGTCAAAAACAGCTTTCTGTTCATCTGACAGAATAATTTTTGATAGAGCACCCTCTTCGAATATCTTACTTCCCGGAACTCTGAATTCTTCACTGACGAACTCTTCCAGGACTTTGTTTTTAAGCAGATTTTTAACAACAACCTGTGTAACGCTGCATATATAGCATACTTCCCTGACAGCTGCAGAACCGTTTTCACTAAGCAGCCTGACCACACGTTTCTGTTTATCTGTTATGTTGAATGCAGACGGATCCTGCAAAAAATAATCAGAAAGCCGCACCATGCTGATAAACCTGTCACTAACCTTCTGATTTATATCTGCAACAACTTTGATAACATTTTTATCGATCAGCGATCTGACCGTAAGTTCTTTTTCATGATCATCATGCGTATCAAGAACAGCATCGAATTCACGTCTGCTTGATGCATTTTTCAGAAAGCAGACAATGTTGCGCTCTTCTTCAGAAAGTGAGCTGTAGATTATATCTGAATTGAGCTCATATCTTTCCTTTATCCTGACATTCATTCCGGACGGCAGAACTGTTCTGACTGCGTCATAATAGGTACAGAATGTATTCTCCTTGAGCCAGTATACGAGTTCAAGCATTTCATCATTAAGTACCGGCTTTTCGTCAACTAAGGAAACGACCGGTTTCAGACTCACATTCTGAGTCTTCATGCCGGTGACGTTAAGAACAATACCTGTCCTTTTTCTGCTTCCCTGGCCGAATGGAACTATTACTCTCATTCCGGCAAGGATCTTGCCTGCAAATGCATCAGGAATATAATAGGAATATGGCTTGTCAAAAGAGAATGCTGCATTATATACTGCAACTTCTGCAATTCTCAGCATATCTGACTGAAGCTCATCCATTACTGATACTGGTTCTGCTGCTCTTCTGTTTCGTCTGATTCAACTATTTTGTATTTTCCGCTGGCGAATTCCTCAACAGCTGTCTTTACAGGCTTTTCTCTGAGTATTTCATTGTTTTCATATAATTCGTCTGCTATCTGTCTTGCTCTTTTTGCAACACCGATAACAAGTGAATAATAGCTTTCGTTTTTTGTAATAAGCTGTGTAATAGCAGGTCTAAGCATTTTTCAACACCTCATCAATAAAATTTTTCTGACTTTCAGATTTTAATTCCTGAGCACGGACCACAGATCTGAAATCTGATATTGCCTCTTCAAGTTCAGCATTTACTACAACATAATCATACTGTGAAGCAAAGCTGATTTCATGAGCTGCTTCAGATACTCTCTGCTGTATAACCTCGTCACTCTCAGTGCCTCTTTTGTTGAGACGTCTTTTCAGTTCCTGTATGGACGGAGGAGCAATAAAAACAAATACAGCCTCAGGACACTTCTTTTTTATCTGCATGGCGCCCTGAACTTCTATTTCAAGGATAACATTTTTACCCTCTGAAAGCTTGTCATATACTTCTTTTTTAGGAGTTCCGTAATAATTGCCGCAATACTCAGCATATTCGAGCATTCCGTCATTATTTATCCTTTCAACAAACTGCTCATGTGTGAGAAAGTGATAATTTACACCGTCAGCTTCACCTGTTCTCGGTGATCTTGTTGTGGCCGATACGGAATAATAAAACTTTTCATCCTTCAGAACTTCACTAAGTATAGTTCCTTTGCCGCACCCGGATGGCGCAGATACTACAATAAGTATTCCTTTACTCATCTTCAATTTCCCTTTCATCATCACATCGCAGCCCTATTGTCTCAGGCTGTACAGCAGACAGGATAATGTGCTCGCTGTCCATTATCAGTACTGCACGTGTTCTTCTGCCGTATGTTGCATCTATAAGCATTCCCTTATCCCTGGCATCCTGTATAATTCTTTTTACCGGAGCAGACTCAGGACTTACTATTGAAATAAGTCTCCCGGATGAAACCATATTACCGTATCCGATATTTATTAACTTCACTGTGTTCACCCCACGCTGAAATACTTTTACTCTATATTCTGGATCTGCTCTCTTATCTTTTCAATTTCTGACTTGATATCAACAACAGTCCTGATGATCTCAAGACCCTGTGCCTTTGAAGCTATTGTATTTGCCTCTCTGTTCATTTCCTGTATCAGAAAGTCAAGCTTTCTGCCGATTATATCTTCATTGTCAAGCAGATTTCGAAACTGGATCATATGGCTTTTCAGACGTACTGTTTCCTCATCGACTGCAACCTTTTCAGAAAAAATTGCAACTTCTGTTATCAGACGCTGCTCATCTACGGTTCTGTCTGAGAGCGTTTCGGATATTTTTGTGTACAGTCTGTTTTTATAGTTTTCAGCCATCTCAGGTGCCTTTTCTTCTATAAGACTTACCATTGATTCTATCTTTTCAAGCTTTGAAAGGACATCCTCTTTCAGCTTTTCACCCTCGCAGCATCTCATACTGATAAACTTTGCAACAGCACTCTGAGCTACTTGAACTACATCATTTAATATCTGTTCCTCATTATCTGATACCTTTATCAGCGTGAATACATCAGGAAAGCGCAGAAGGTGTGACAAAGAAAGATCATCTCTGAGCCCAAGATCAGTATTGACACTTCTCATGGCATTTATATAGTTCATTGCAAGAGTTTCATTGACCTGGATCTTCGTATCTGCAGCCTCAACGTTGGTAATTGTAAGTGAAACCTCTGTTTTTCCTCTGGAAATGCTAGAGGATACGATCTTTTTCAACGGTTCCTCAATATACAGATACTGTCTCGGAACGCGTGCAGTTACTTCATTGAACCTGTGATTTACGGATTTTATTTCGACGAGAATCTCTCTGCCGTTAAGAATCATTCTGTCTCTGCCGAACCCTGTCATGCTTCTGATCATTGATTCTCCACCTCCTCCTGAACGTACCGGAATGCTTATAACAATAACTTGTACGATAAAAATAACAATAGCACTCCAATTTACTCATTATATTATTATATCACTTATGCAATAATAAATCAAGTTTTTTTATTCTGACAGCGTAAAACCGCGGGTTCATACCATTGACAATCTTTTTTACACATATTATAATAAAAATGTGTGACTGTCAGCACTCCCAAAACCTACATATTATATCTTTCAGTTCACATACGGAAGGGATGAAAATTATGAAAACTATACAAGTCAATACCTCGCATCCGTATAAAATATTTATAGAGCAGGGCCTTCTTGAAAAATGCGGTCAGATAGTATCTGAATTAATGCCTTCAGGACGCTGCGCGATCATTACAGATGATATCGTTGACTCACTGTACAGTACAGCAGTCACTGATTCACTGAAAAAAGCCGGACTTACCACAGTAAAATTTGTTTTTAAAAACGGTGAATCATCCAAGTGTTCTGAAAATCTTAACAATATATATACATTTCTCGCAAAAAACCATATAACACGCAGTGACTGTCTTATTGCACTCGGCGGAGGAGTTGTCGGCGATATTACCGGATTTGCCGCAGCAACTTTTTTAAGAGGCATTAAATACATACAGATCCCTACTACACTTCTTGCGCAGATCGACAGTTCAGTCGGCGGAAAAACCGCTATTGATCTTCCTGAAGGCAAAAATCTTGTAGGCGCCTTCAAACAGCCTCTGGCTGTAATCTGTGATCCGCTCACTCTCACAACGCTTACTCCTGCCATAGCGTCAGACGGAATGGCAGAAGCTATCAAGTACGGAATGATAAGAAGCAGAGAGTTATTTGATCTTATAGCCTCTCACACTACTGAAAATTACATACAGCAGGCAGAAGAGATCATATCCAGATGTGTTACTATCAAGGCTGAGATCGTTTGCAATGATGAATTTGACACAGGTGAACGTATGCTTCTCAACTTCGGTCATACTCTGGCGCATGCAGTTGAGAGCTATTACCACTATGAAACATATACACATGGAAGTGCAGTTGCCATCGGCATGTATGTTATTACTAAGCACGCTGCAATGCTTGGCATCTGCACGGATGAGACTCTTTCAAGTCTCAGCACTGTTATAAGAAACTACAACCTTCCGGTCCTTGCAGATGCACCTATGAATGAACTTATTCCTCTTTGTCTTAATGACAAGAAAAGAGAATCTGATTACATAAATATCATCATCTGCGATAAAATAGGTTCATCATATATAAGTAAAATGCCTATCAGCAAATTCTACGAGTTCATGGATATTCAACCGACAAAGGAGAGCTAATGGATTTAACGATCATACCGTCAATACTGCACGGACATGTAACTGTTCCGTCATCAAAAAGCATAACTCACCGTGCCCTTATTTGTGCTGCTCTTGCCCACGGCGAGTCAGAGATCACAAATGTATCTATGTCACAGGATATCAATGCAACTATTGAATCCCTGACAGCCCTTGGGGCATCCTTTCGTATAAACGGCAGCACTGTAAAAGTAACCGGAATTTCTCATGCACCTGCCTGTGCGAAAGCAGACTGCTGTGAAAGCGGCTCAACACTGCGCTTTCTTATTCCTGTTGCATGTGCACTGGGAACGTCGTGTGAATTTTCTGGTCAGGGACGTCTTGCTTCAAGACCGATAGACATATATATTCGTGAGCTCTCAGACAAAGGGATTCAGTTCAGCCGCACCGGGACAATGCCGTTTTCAGTAAACGGTAAACTCAGCGGCGGCAGATTTAACGTAGAAGGAAATGTATCATCACAGTTTATAACCGGGTTTCTTCTTGCACTTCCTCTTCTCAGCGAAGATTCAGAGATCATTCTTACCAGTGAACTTGAATCGAAGCCTTATGTTGATATTACGATAGGCTGTCTTAAACACTTCGGGATCGAAATCGTTGAAAAGAAAAACTCTTATTTCATCAGAGGCGGTCAGAATTACAAGCCTGCAGACTTCTGTGTCGAAGCTGATTTCTCTCAGGCTGCATTTTTCATCGCAGCAGGATTTATTGGAAATGATATTGTTATAGACAACCTTCCGGATGCTTCCTTATCTCTTCAGGGAGATAAGAAAATCATTGAAATAACTCAGAACCTATGTTATAATTATAAGCAGACACCGTTCTTTATTGACGCATCAGATATTCCTGATCTGGTTCCGGTACTGGCAGTCGCATGTTCGCTTTCTAAAAATGAGACTCACATTACAAATGCCGGACGTCTCAGAATAAAAGAAAGTGACAGACTTGTTTCAACATCCGAGATGATCAACTCACTGGGCGGAAAAGTCCGTCAGACTGATGACGGTCTGATAATATCACCTGTGAGCTGTTTTACAGGTGGAATAGTTGACAGCTGCAATGACCACCGCATCGCAATGGCAGCCGCAGTTGCTGCAACAAGATCCACAAAAAATGTGTCAGTAAAAAACTTTGACGCTATAAAAAAATCCTACCCGGATTTTCTTGATGACTACAAAAAAATAGGAGGTCTTGTAAAGCATGGCATCACTTTGGAATAACAGAATATCTTTTTCAATCTTCGGGGAGTCACATGGACCTGCTATAGGCGTTGTCATTGACAATCTTCCTCCCGGTGAATATATCCGGACTGAAGAAATTGCAGCTTTTCTAGCCAGAAGAGCACCTAAGAAAAACAAAACCAGTACGCCAAGATCAGAAAAGGACATGCCTCAGATTATGTCAGGGGTCTGCAATAACCGTACGACCGGAACGCCTCTTTGTGCTTTTATTCAGAACACGGATACGCACAGTGCCGATTACAATAATGTCAGATCACTTGCAAGGCCGGGACATGCAGATTATACAGGTGCTCAGAGATATCAGGGATTCAATGATGTCAGAGGCGGTGGACATTTTTCAGGCAGGCTTACTGCTCCTCTGGTTTTTGCAGGGGCTGTATGTGCACAGATCCTTGAAAGACGGGGTATTTATACAGGAGCTCATATTTCTGAAATCCATTCTATTAAAGATAAAGCATTTGACGAGATAAAGGTTTCCCGTGACGATATCGTCGCTCTGAGAAAAAAAGATTTTCCTGTAATAGACGACGCAGCGGGCGAGAAAATGACTGCCGACATCGTAAAGGCACATGACGCCCTTGATTCAGTCGGTGGTATTATTGAATGTGCATCTGTAAATGTTCCGTGCGGTATCGGCTCTCCGATATTTGACGGACTTGAAAATACAATTTCACAGCTTGTTTTCGGCATTCCGGCTGTAAAAGGCATTGAGTTCGGTGCAGGCTTTATGGCATCAAAGATGCTTGGAAGTCAGAACAATGATGAATTTTACGTTGATGACCATGGTCATGTTCTTACAAAGACAAATCATCATGGCGGAATTCTCGGAGGAATCTCTTCCGGCATGCCTGTTATTTTCAGAGTAGCAATCAAGCCGACCCCTTCGATATCCAGACCACAGCACACTATTGATTATAAACAGATGATGAATGATGTCATTAACATAAAAGGACGTCATGACCCGTGCATAGTACCGCGTGCTGTCCCATGTGTTGAAGCTGCCGCTAACATTGCACTTCTCAACCATATTCTCGATTATCCTAATTTCAGATAGATCTTTAACATCCTGCATCATTGAGGAGGGATTTTTTGAATTATCAGCCTAATGATCTTAATTCCGTAAAAATACTTATATGCTATCTTCTTTATCATATTGAAGAAAATATTGATTCTGAAGCACTTTATGAAATTGCTGTTGATTCCGGCATAATTAATTATTTTTATTACAATGACGCTGTTGATGAGCTTATCATCAATGATACAATATATTCTGAAGCTGATGAAAACGGAAAGATCTTCTTCTCCCTGAGTGAAAAGGGTGTTAAGTTTGTAAAGGACTTTTCCTCATATGTTCAGCGTTCCTTCAGAGACAGGCTCATGTATGAAGCTATGAAATACAAAGCCAACACATCAAAGCGTGCCTGCATCTCAGTTAATTATGAAGATACGCAGGACGGATGTTCTCTCATATGCAGTGTCAGAGACAACAGCAAACAGCTTGTAAACTTTACTCTGTACACCGATTCACGGTTTCAGGCACAGCTGATAGGTGAAAAACTCACTATGGAGGCTTCAGACTTCTACAAACAATTTATTGATTTTCTGCTTGATAGTAAATAAAAAAACTGCCGTAAAGGCAGTTTTTTTTATGCTCTGATCATTACTTCTTTCCTCCGAAAGCCTCCATTTCAACTTTATATAATAAAAAGAGCAGCCATCAGGCTGCTCTTTTATTATTATTTGCTGAGTGTTTGCTTTAAATAAGAATCAATTACATTTCAAGCAGGATCTTTACGAGATGTACAAGGTCGAATGCATTGATATTGCCATCCTTATTGACATCACCGTTAGGAACTGTATCCTTGCTTGCTGCTAACAGCAGATACTGTTTGAGTTTCATAAGATCCTTAGCATTTACAGTACCGTTATTATCAACATCTCCCTGGATTGGTTCCTGAGGACCAGTTGTTGTTGTAGTTGTAGTAGTTGTTGTTGTCGGTTCTGTAGTAGTAGTAG
>JAUNSK010000033.1 GCA_030539275.1 Oscillospiraceae bacterium
ACAACGACTACAACGACGACAACACCACAGACAACGACAACAACAGCAGCAACATCAGACAGTGAGCTTGATATTACCTTAACTACAACATACATAGAAACAGGTTTACCATCAACTGACGTTACTGCGCTGACAACAACACAGAATTCGGATCAGACAGTTACTACTACACCATCCACAACAGCAACAACAAGTCAGAGTACAAAATCATCATCAACTACACCGCATAATCAGTCATCAACACCGGCTACTGGTGATAGTACTGATATGACAACAGTAATATTAACAATGGCATGTGCATGCATATCCATGGCAGTTCTTAAGAGAAAAACTAAATAATAATCAGGATATTACAGAATCCGTATAAAGGCACAATGCTTTTATACGGATTTTTTTTATTAAGATATACACCTGTAATCTTGTCGTATATGTTTTATTATGGTATAATTGTAGAAGTTTATTTGAATAAAACGGTGGAAATACCAGGAATTAATATTTTTTAATCGGCTTCATTATAGCAGCTGTACATTTTACTATTTATTCAGTAATCATAAATACTATTAATATGATAAGGAGTTAAGATATTGAAAGAAAATGATGACAGTAAAAGAGATAAACTCGAGAGAGAAATCGAACGCAGGATCAATGAAATGGAAACCGAAAATGAATTTCCACAGAAGTTTTCACGACTCGATTATATTCTGACAGCATTGGTAATTGTGGTATGCCTCATTGCTGTGATAGCCGGAGGATTTATAGAATGAAAGAAAATGTCAACAACATGATCGAAAAAGAAGCACTGTTCGGAATAGCACCTGTCCTGAAAAAAGAAAAAATCTACGGATTTCTCGATGCTCTGCTGGTTTTATCGGGATATTGCATTGCAACATGGAGTTATACTCAAGGGTCATATCTTGCAACACTTGTATGTTTCAAACAGCTGATAATAGGTGCTTTTCTCGGCGCTGTTCTAATGCTTGCAATATATCAGCTGCCGGTTATTCTATCGGTCAGATACGGAATAGACATCTGGATATGGCTCAAAGCAGTATTTGGTCACAAGGGTGTTGTTCTGATGAGCATAGTGATAATTCTGATCAATTATCCCTGGTATGCCGTGTGTGCTGATCTGTTTGCTTCATCAATGGGGAATCTTGCCGGTCTGTTCGGGATAACTGTTCCTGCGGGTGCACATACACTTCTTGCAATTTCATGTGTGGTTATAGGTACAGCTATCGCCTACAGGGGAGTCGGAGCTATAACGAAGACAACACGGATTCTTGTTCCTCTCCTCCTGGCTCTTGGAGTTATGGTGGTTATTATTGCTTTTTCTTCTGTACCGGCTGATGTAATATGGAATTACACTCCAAAAGATAATAACTATGAAAATAATATCATCCCTTACATTATGTCAATAGAAGCAAACTTCGCCTTTGTTATAACACTTGTCGGGGGCATGGCTGAAGTACCGCGTCTGACAAAAAAAGAGACATCAGGTTTCTGGGCAGGTGTACTTGGCCAGGGCCTGGCTGGTTCATTTTTTGTTGCAGTTGGTGCTGTTATGGCTATAGCTATGGAATATGCTACAGGTAAAATGGTAGATGATCCGACACTTATGCTTGCTACACTCTCTGTTCCTGCTCTCGCACTTAGCTCACTTCTGCTTGTTGCCTTTGCAAACATCGGTACTCAGGCAGTTGGATCGTATATTTACGGCGTAATGCTCAAGTCATCATTCAGAAAAGCTGATTACAGATTACTGATTTTTATTCTTGGATTATATGTAACACTGTTTTGTATCTGGGGAAAGATAATCGAGTACTTCGGAAAGTTTCTGACGATCAGCGCAAGTATTTATGCTCCTCTTGCAGCACTTCTCTTTGTAGACTTTTTCTTTGTAAGAAAACAGAAGATCTCTCTTCGCAGTGCATTCGGACTTAAAGGTCACACAGATTATGATTACACAGGCGGATTCAATATAGTCGGTCTTTTTTGTGTGGCTGCAGGTGCAGGAATGTCACTTATGGTATATGATCCTGTAAATGCCGTAATACATATAAGACCCTTGTTCTATCTTACACCTACCGGATTTTCTTTTTTAGGAACAGGTGTTTTGTATTTCGTCCTGAGCCGTATTCCTGTAATACGAAAATACATTCTTCGCGACAGAGATAATATTACTGTATAGGAAGTACTAAAATGAAAAAGAAAATAGAAACAAAACCCTTTGACAGATATAAAATTCCGCCGAAACAGAATCTCTTTTTTATGCCGGTTATCTGGCTGTGGTGCTGGATTGCTACCAGAAAGGGAAGACTTAAGATAACAAAGGTACGTATGAAGGGTCTGAAGCCGCCTTATATCGTGCTTGGAACGCATCAGGCTTTTTCTGATTTTTTTGTAACGCCTCTGGCACTGTTTCCACACAGAGCAAATTATATTTCAGAGCTTGAGGGCTTTGAGGCATATGGAGAATGGCTCTACAGGCAGGCTGGCTGTCTCGGGACCCGCAAATTTGTAAATGATATAGCGCTTATAAGAAACATCAGAAGGGTTATCGCAAGAAAAGGTATTCTTGCGTATTATCCTGAAGCAAGATATGCAAATGCAGGAACAAGCAGTGAACTCCCTGAATCTGTCGGAAAACTCGTAAAACTTCTTAAGGCACCTGTTGTTACGATAAATATGAAGGGAAATTATCTGCAGTCACCGATATGGAATCTGAAAATTCGCAAAGAAGCTCAGCAGGAAGCAGTCATTACTCAGATCTATACCAGGGAAGAACTTGAGGCAGCGGACATCCCGGAGATAAATGAGAGAATATCACAATATCTCAGTTATGATGAGTATGCATGGCAGTTTGAAACAAAGACTGCAATTACATATGAAAAAAGGGCAGAGGGACTGGAGCTTGTCTTATACAAATGTCCTTCATGCGGTGCAGAGTTTGAGATGATAACTAAAGGTGCGGATATCATGTGCAGAAGCTGCGGTTTCAGAAGGCATATGACAGAATACGGACGAATGGAAGAGGGTACTCATGCATTCTCAGTCAGAAAGTCTTCAGACGGTTTTACACATATACCTGACTGGTATGAGTGGGAGCGCAACTGTACAAAGCAGGAGATAGATGAAGGAAAGTATTCGCTGAATGTTAAGGTTCATATAGAATCACTGCCGAATGCTGTGAATTTTATAGATCTTTCAACCGGAATACTAAGGCACACTAAAGACGGTTTTTCTCTTACATACTGTGAATATGGTGAATCGCAAGAGCGTACTCTTTCTTTTTCACCATCCACTATGATATCAGTTCATACTGAGTATGATTACAGAGGAAAAGGGCAGTGCATAACACTTTCTACACTAGATAATACATATTTTCTATTTCCTCTTGAACCAGGCTTCAACGTGACTAAAATTCAGTTTGCTGCAGAATATCTCTATAAGCTTTCAAAATCTTCAGACAGGATAAACAGTAACAAGTAATTCATTAAAGAAGGGTGAGATCAATGAATAAAGATTATGAATACATAACAGCACAATCAATAGAGTCCGGCATGATCACTATACCACCTGACAACTTCAGAGCCTGGAAGGAAGTAACCGATTATAATAACCATATGTCAGACCTCAGATTTAAAAAGAAAGAGCTGAGACTTACAAAAGATTCATTTATTATCACAGATATTCTGATAGTGTTTGCCTTAGTCTACTCGGAACATTTATTTATTACCAGACCGGTTTTATCATTAATTCTGTCTCTTTTTTATTGTGTATATATTATTATTTTTCCATTTCAGAAACGCTTTGATATAGTACCAAACACTGCAGCATCTTTGATATGGCTGATCCTTGATATTCGATTTCTGGTCCTGACTCTTTTTAGTTTTGTTGTGTGTGTTCTTTATAAGCATATAGACGGAAAGCTTCGTAATGAGGACGGTTATCCGGATTTCTTTGATATTGAACTCAGTATCGAGGATAAAACAAAAAAGTAGGCATTAATAACAAGCACAGCCCGTAAGTTGATTCCTTACAGGCTGTGCTTGATTTACAGTAATATATCAGCTGTTTTCTCCCATTACATCGCTTGAACCTAGCTTCACGTCTTTTTTCTTATAGTCAAAATTTTTAAAATATTTCACGTTCTGCGGTGTTCCGCTCGCAGAAGGAAATTCAAAGCCCGGATATTTTACGACAGGTGAGCTCTTCTGATTAAGTTTGCTTATAAATTCGTCCGGCAGATTCAGAATAGACTTAATTACCTCACTGGGCGTATTTGCCATCCACTGTGCCAGAGATACATCAGAATAATGACTGCTGTTGAAGAATTCAAGATATATCAGTTTCTCAGTACCGGTATTCTGAATATAATGAAAACCGCCGACAGAAACATATCCCACATCTCCTGCCTGGTAATTAAATGTTCTTGCTTTAGGACCGGGCATAAATACTGTCATTCTTGCCTGTCCCTGAACATAGTACTGGAATTCGTCATTGTTGGTATGCCAGTGAATCTCACGCATAGCGCCCGGTTCAATTTCAACCATTGCTAAGGTAACTGTATCGCAGGCGGGGAAGTTTCTCTTGTCAAGAATTCTGACTGTACCGCCTTCACTCACTATTGGCTTAACTTTTATCAGTTCATGCTTGTACGTTTGGGGTACCTCGCCGTAAGGCGATTTTATTGTCTGTGATTCAATCGGACCAGGATCTCCGCCGTCTGTAATATAAACTTCATCTTTGGGTATCTTGTCAAACATTGACTCCGGACATCCGAAATTTGCACTCAGTACGTCTTTAGGAAGATGTGAAAACAGTTCACTTATAGAGAACGTATTGTTTTCTGAATATGTTCCTTTGTCAAACAGCATAAGAAATTCACAGCCCTCATGAAGCCCCTGAATTGAGTGAGGGATATTTTTAGGAAAGATCCATCCTTCACCTGGCTTGCAGTCAGCAATAAAGTTTCTTCCCATTTCGTCAACAGCTGTTACTCTTGCTCCGCCTACCAGCACAAAACCGAATTCCGACTGCTGATGAGAATGCATTTCGCGCACACCAGGCGACAGATTCATGTCAACTATTGCAAATGTGTCTGATATCGGAAGTTCTCTTTTTGTAATCTCACGGGACCATCCTCCGGGTTTTATGGCCATGTGAGCGTCAGCGAAAGAGAACTTCATATTTGGCAGCAAACCGTGGTCGGTCGCCGGGGGTACAAGTATGTCAGGTGATTCTTCGTCGCGTTTGACATTTCGCGGACCGAGATCAAGTGCGCCGGCACCGTCACTTCGTATCGGTTCAGGTTTGTCTGATGCCTTGAGCTGATCAAGTTTTTCCTGCATTCTATCGAAATATTCTCTGTTCATAGTTACCTCCTGTTTTTTTATTATCTTGTATTAAATACTATAAAAATATTCATGCATATATAAAAATGGGCAATAAAAAAGCATAACCTTATAAAAGATTATGCTTAATATTATTTTATTGATTGTGAATGTATAAATGAATAAATTTGTATATTATTGCTGATCTTTATGTGTCATCGGGTTAGGTGAAATGCTGTCCATAAACTGGCCTCCTGAATATTTGTTGTCAGGTCTTTTGCCGGATTTGTTTATGTAATTTATTTCTTCCGGTTTACACTTGACGAGAGATATAGGTCGGCGTTTGTTCTTAACTGACAGGTTATCATAAGTATTGTCTGTTTTGCTTGTTAAGGCAGAGCCGCTGTTGCTGCTGTTAAGCTGACGCTGTCTTCTGTATATCTCAATGTCGGTTTCCTGCTCACGTACGTGAATGATATAATGGTACGATCGATTGTATAGAAAAGTCTGTAAACCGTATGTAAAAATAAGAAACAAATAAAGAATAAACTCAGAGTCGACAGGACCAAGAGCAAGCAAAGTTAAGCTCTCCATAATATGGACTATGATACCTTTTCTGATCATTTCAGTGTTTTTGGGAAGAAGAGCGCAAGCAAGGAAAAAGGTTTCCACAGCGCAGCATATCCAGTTAAGAGGGTGAAGATCCAGACCACCCAGTATTAATATGATAAGGGAAAGAAGAACGCTGTATTCGTAAACATTCTTTGGCAGTCTTAAGTTGCCTTTGGGTTTGCCGTTTACAGAATATTTTTCGTCATTTATTATGATAGGTGTATTTGCGCAACAGTTTTTCTGTCCGGAGTTATTGTCAGTAATACCTGCCTGAGGACTAAAGTAAGGGTACTCCTCAAGCATTCGGAGTTTTTCATCAACGCGCGAGCACTGATACATTTTAAAACCCAGAGCGGCCATCGGAATGCCTGATAAAAGCAGATATGGATGTGTAAACGCAAAGAAACCACAGGCAAGAATGTGCCATAAAAGATTGAATAAGGATATTGTCTTGTTTTTCGCAGATTGCTGCAGCAGAAAGAAAATTGATATTACAGGTATAAGCGGAGATGAAAACAGCGCAGACGCTGCAATAAATATTATTTCAGCTATTTCGGCTATTCGCATCCATTTGTTGATATTGTCCATTAATGATTTGTTGTCATCCATGATCTATCCCTTCTTTTTGTTCAGGTTTATCTATATATGTTTTATAATATAATAATTAATAAATAATTTCAATATTTTATATTTTAATATTGACATATGGTGTATAAAGAATGAATGAGACAGACGAAAGTATAAACCGGTGGTTACAGGATCAACAGAAATCAATTATCAGCAAACGGATCATTATCGGTATATATACCCTCCATCTGCTGTCCCTGCGTTCTGGTATGAGCTGAGTTAAGTCCGGAACTGTTACCCGGATCTATTGCTTCCAATTCATTTTTATTAATGAATATTTTATTTGTTTGTACTATTGGCTCTGATCTGTTTGCTTCTATGTCTGATCTATCACATTTATCTGTTTGTGTCCTGATATTCTGCGCATCTGAGATCATTTTTACGTTTTGCTGCTCCACGGGTCTGAGCTCCGGGATGTAGTTTCTGTAGCACTTAAAATAAACAAATGCCTGCAGACAATATAAGAGGATAAGAAACAGGTATACTGCCGGATTTGTATTATAAATGCCGCAAATCAGCAGAAGAACAACAGCAGCTATATGAGAAAAAATACCCACTTTCATCATCATGCGATTGTTTGTAATAAGGGCACTGCTGAGTTCAAAAGCTTCCATTACACAAATGATCCGGTTTGCAAAGTGAAGATTGAATCCACCAAGTATTATGATAAAAAGTGAAAGTGCAATAGCATATTCACGAATATTTTGAGGCATTCTGAGTCTGATAACAGGCAGTCTGAATCTGGCCTTCTTCTTATCTTCAGGAGAAGTATTTCGTTTGGAAATCTGAGAACTGCTCATGCTGGCTTCAAAATTCTGATTAAAATAAGGATATCCGGGCAAAGTTTTCAGATAATCATTCTGATCTGCGCATTTACAGGCAACAATGTAACAAGGAATAATTACTAATCCGATTGCGCTCATAAATTCCTCAACTTTAATAATGCAGAAGACAGTAACAGCAGCATACCACATTAGTCCGATCCGGGTCATATGTTTATCCTTCTGAGGCAGCTGAAGCAATAAGAAGATAGAAATTATAGATATAACCGGATCCAACAGATAAGAAGCTGCAACTATATAAGCTATTTCAACTGTTTCAATAATTCGTATCCTGCTGTTGATTTTATTAAGCTCAAACCTGTGTTCATCCATGGGATACCCTCCTTTATACAAATGTATTCCTGCGTCATTCATATTCTTATTGTATAATAAAAGTTAATTTATTTCAATATATTCTAGTTATTTTCTTTTTGTATTACTATAAAACAGACCTTATTTAAATATATGTGCAGGAAGATGTACAGGTATTAATATCAGTTTCTGTCACTTTGTTTAAATCGCATTGCTTTACTTTATAACATTTGTATGATATAATAGCTTAAAAAGATCAGAAACTTAAAACCGGCAAGCCAGAGAAACAGAAGTTTTAATTATTATATATTAAGGAGCAGATCAGTATGGCTATTAATCCTGCAATCCGACTTGCGATCAAGGCAATATCATATTCAGATGTTGATATGAAAAAGTTTTATAAAGTCCAGAGAACACTTCAGACAATTAAATCTCCGAAAATCAATAATCGTTTTTATAAAATGTGGGATAATAAAATTGTAAGCGGCGGGAGAGAGATACTCACACGGATCTATGAACCAAAAGAGAAAACCAGAACGCAGCTTCTTCTTTTCTTCCACGGCGGCGGATGGGTGACAGAAAGTGTCGATACCTATAATCGTGTATGTGTCAATCTTGCTAATCATACCGGCTGCAGGGTAATGTCAGTAGAATACAGACTTGCACCGGAAAATCCTTTTCCGGACGGACTTGATGACTGCTATGCTGTTGCACATAACATTTTGTCGCAGCCGCAGCTCCTTGGCATAGAAACCTCAGATGTTGTACTTATAGGTGACAGCGCAGGAGGAAATTTTGCTGCAGTGATCTCAATGGTCATTCGTGATATTGGCGAATACAATATTAAGAAACAGATACTTATTTATCCGGCAACTTACAATATACATGATGATACTTCTCCGTTTGACAGCGTGAAGAAATTCGGTACTGATTATCTGCTTACTTCAAGACATATCTGCGAATATATGGATATGTATGTTACTGATAAAGCTTGTCTGAACACTCCATATATTGCGCCTCTTCTTGCAGAGAGTTTCACAGGGCTGCCGGACACTCTGGTAATTACTGCTGAATTTGATCCTCTGAGGGATGAAGGAGAAATGTATGCGCAGAAAATAAACCAGGCAGGAGGCTCAGCTCATGTTCACAGAGTTCATGATGCCATACACGGATTCTTTGCACTTGATGCAAGATATGCTCATGTTAAGGAAGCATACAGAGTTATCAATGCATTTTTAAATAAAGAATAGGATTAAATAATAATGACAGATAAAAAAAATTTATCGTGGAGCCGCCTTGACAATGCAGCTAAAGTATTTCCGTCTACAACACAAAAAACTGATACAAGAGTATTCAGGTTCGGGTGTGAACTGAAGTTTGACGTTGACAGTCAGGCACTTCAGGATGCACTGGACAAGACGATACAGCTGTATCCTCATTTTTTGTGTGTTATGAGAAAAGGAGTGTTCTGGTATTACCTTGAGCAGACAGAACTTAAACCTGTTGTAAAAGAAGAGTATAAGCCTATCTGTGATCAGCTTTATAAGAGCGGAGAGAGAAATCTTCTTTTTGAAGTAACGTATTATAAGAACAGAATAAATTTTGAAGCGTTTCATGTTCTGACTGACGGAACAGGAGCCATGAACTTTCTTAAAACACTGGTTCTTAACTATATTATCGGTATGTACGGCGACAGATTCGGAGAAAATGTACCTTTCCTTGACGATACATCATCACTGACACAGAGGGTACAGGATGGATTTACAAAGTATTATCAGAAACAAAAGCGCGTAAGAATCAGGTCAGAGCATGCTTTCAGACTGCACAGACCCAAAAGGGAAAATGATGATCTGCTGATAATTGAAGGTATTACATCAGTAAGATCTCTTCTTCAGACTGCACACAAGTACAATACAACACTGACTATCCTCCTTACTGCATTCCTTATAGAGGCCTTCCATCAGGAGATGTCTCTTCAGAATAAAAATCTCCCGGTTTCAATAGGGGTTCCGGTTAATCTGAGAAACTACTTTCCGTCAGAAACAGCAAGAAATTTTTTTGCTATGATAAATGTCAAGTATTCATTCGGCGAACGAAGCGGCGAACTGGAGGATATAATCAAGGTAATAAAACAGAGTTTTGAAGAATGTCTTACAGCAGAGAAACTGTCAGAGGGAATGAATTCTTATGCTGTGCTTGAGCATAACACATTTATACGTCTTGCACCTCTGCCGCTCAAGGATGCAGTGATAAGATATGCCAGAATGCAGTCAGATAAGGGAACCACTGCAGTGATCTCAAATATCGGACAGATAAAGATGCCGGAAGGATTATCTGAGTATATCAATCTGTTTTATGTTTTCGCAAGTACTATGACACAGCAGTTATGTGTATGTTCGTACGGTGATAAGCTGGTTCTCGGATTCAGTTCGGCATTTACAAGCACTGAAGTAATCAAAAATTTCTTCATGCAGATAACCAGGAACGATATTCCTGTAACTATAAACTGCAATGATTTTAACAGCAGGGGGGTATAAAAGATGCTGTACTGCAGAAAATGCAAGACAGATATTACAGGGGACAAGCGCTGCTGTCCATTATGTCAGGGAGAGCTGTCCGGGAGTCCTCAGAAGAACAGTGATGTTTTTCCTAATATGCAGACAAAGAAATACAGCCGCAGTTTTACCATGAAGCTGGTGGCTTTTATCGCGATCGTACTGATCGTAGTATGTTTTTCAGTAAATATACTTGTATCAACACAACACTGGTGGTCATTGTTTGCAGGAGCGGCTATTGTGTGGCTGTGGATAACGGTTGTTGCCGGAATAACCCAGAGGAGAAATATTTCAAAGGCAATTTCTCTTGAATTATTTCTTCTTACCGCTTTTGCAGTCCTTGCAGATGTTTCGACAGGATGGCACAGATGGTCTATTGACTATGTAATACCTGTTGCATGTATAATGTCGATGATCTCAATGGTAATAGCATCAAAATTATTTCACAAATCAGTAAATGACTATGTTGTATACCTTGTCATATCTGCGATATACGGCATCATTCCTGTGATATTTATCTTTACAGGTGTGCTGAATCAGAAACTGCCTTCAGTGCTTTGCGTAGCATCCAGCATCATTCTCATTGCTGCTATACTGATCTTTGAGGGCAGAAATATGAAATATGAATTTACAAAGAGATTTCATATTTAATTTAAATAAATATTGCATAATTTATAAAGCTGTTCGTATAAAATTTATTATTTATACAAACAGCTTTAATTTATTATGTATATATTGAAAATTTATTAAAATATGGTATAATATAAGCATATCCGGATCAATGTAGTTCAAATATGACTGTAAGAGGAAAAGGCATGACTGATGACAATAACATGAATAGAATCTCAGATGATATGCTGTCCAGTAATAATCAGTGATGCGGACAGTTCCTGCCTTCTGCCTGTATATGAACAGGTATACAGGTAATGTTTTTGTCAGATCAGGAAGAGCAGAGAACCGGTGTTTATTTCCTTTATTCTTCAGAATTTCTGATTTACATATAATCTGAAAAAAACCGTTAAATAAAGAGAAAGAAAAGGAGACAGACAGAAATGAATGAAAATAAAAAATTAATGCCCAAAGATTTATTTATTGGAATGTCAAACGTGGAAGTAAGAGTCGCATTTTTTTTAGTGTATATGTGTTGTGCTCGTTTAATTACTATTTTTAATGCAAATACTTTAATTACGCTGCTATTAATGGTTGCGTTGATGATAGCTTTAGTATTTATTTTTCATTATACATCACACCGTGTTACTCTGGATGACAGGATCAGATCACAGTATGAACCCGTATGGGAATATGTAACACCTGATGTATTCAATACAATATGTGAATATAAAAAATCTCAAAATTATCTGCAGAATTTTATTTATAAAATGATTGCGCTTGGTGTAGTTGATGCTTTGCTGATCTTTATGAGTATATATGCTCAATGGAATCCTTTCATTGTTTTTATAGTCATAATTTCAGTTTTATTTTTTTTACAGTTCTATTCTGAATATCTCAATGAAAAAAGATGGACTAAAATATCAGACAGTGCGCAGTACTGTTATCTGCCTGTGAAGGTCCTGAGGGTCAGTTCAAACTCTCAGAATCATTTCGTATATGTAAGTGTTGTAAAGAATAATCGGAAATACATTTACAAATGTGTTTGTTGTCCCGGACAGATAATAGAGAGAATTATGATAGTAAGTGACGGCAGCAAATCCACATATATTTTGCCGTAATGCAATAAATAAGTAAATGCATCTTGAATAAAGATGCATTTTTTATATGTATACACAACTTAAAATCAATACAGATGTTATTTTACTTAAAAACCTTTAAATTTGTCTATTGACTAGTTTTTCACTAAGTGCTATAATTAAATTACAATATTTTCTTATTTAAACGTTTACTTTTTCTTATTCTATCAAGACACAATATTTTATACATACTTCTACTTCCTTACAGGTTAAGATGCATCAGATTTTCAGGACATAATACTATATGATGCAGTCAGACATTGGTTTATTTCAGCATTTGCTGATTTAAATATAAACTTGAGAGAAATGTGTTCAGAGGAGGAACAAAATATGAAGCTTGACGGATTTGGCATTTTGGTAAAGGATATGGCTGTTATGGTCAGGTTTTACCGTGATGTGATGGGCTTTGCAATCAAAGAGGAGGAAAATGCATCTAACGTTTTCCTTGAAAAGGACGGTACAACTTTTTTGTTGTACAGAAGAACAGATTTTGAAAAAATGACAAGAAGAAGCTTCAGTTATGCAAATGGCATCAATGGCCATTATGAAATTGCAATGAGTGCTGATAATTATGCAGATGTTGATGCTACTTATGAGCGTGTAATCAAAGCAGGAGCTATTCCTATCATGCAGCCGACAACCGAGTCATGGGGACAGCGTTCCTGTTACATATCTGATCCTGAAGGGAATCTGATAGAGATAGGTTCATTCAGAAAATAACTTTTGGCCTTTGTTGGAGATTGCCTGTCCGACAAAGGTTTTTATTATTATTTCCGGTATATTTATTATGACTGTCTTTGCCAGTAAAAAGCCATAATAGATTTGAGTACTGATCACTATATTTATCCAAAAAATTTATTAATACATATAAGGAGCATAATATGATAACGTACAAAGAAATGACAAAAAATAATATTAAAGAAGCTCTGGAGTTCTGGGCCGGGGTACCTGGTGTTCACCTCCATGATAATGGTGAGGATACATATGAAGGAATTTTATTATATCTTGAAAGAAATCCTGGTTTCAGTTTCATTGCGGAAAGTGACGGTGAAATAGCAGGTGCTGTTTTATGCGGCCATGACGGCAGAAGAGGATTTATCAATCATCTTGCAGTAGGGACTTCATACAGACATCAGGGTATTGGCAGACACCTGGTTGACCTGACACTTGACAGGTTAAAAAATAATAATATAACAAAATGTGCTCTGTTTGTTATCAAAGAGAATACATCAGGACAGGAGTTTTACAAAGCAATAGACTTCAGCCAGGAAAACATTGTAAACGTGTTCTCTAAAGTACTTTAATAAAATAATAAATTAATTATCTCTTTTGTGACGCATTTTATATCGCTCAAAAGTATTATTAATAAATATAGATAAAAAAAATAATTCTATATTCTATTTTCATATTCTGTTAAATTATTTTAGAGGTGATTTTTATGAAATTAAAGAAAGCTGCTGCTGTTATTATGTCTGTTGCCATGATAGGAGGAGCAGGAGTTTGTAATGGTTTTTCGGACATAATGAGTTATGAGAGCGTTTCAGCAATAGGATTAGTTCCATATTCTCTTAAGGCATCACTTGGAAGCAATGTATTTGTTGTCAATGAAGGAGAAAATATTGATAATGATGATCTGATCGGACATGATCTCGTTATCGATGAGTTGGTAGGATATGCTCATGATATGCCTCAGGATGAATTATACGGACAGATAACACCGTCTGATACGTATAATAGGCATTCTGTTGATGAGTGCACAGTAACATATCCTGAAAAACTTGTGAACGGAACTAATACTTTAACTATCACATATGTACCGCATAATGCACCGTCATATGCAGTGTCTACTGACCTCAGAATATTCGTAAAATTTTCGGAGGATTTATCTTTGCCCGGAGATATCCTTCCGGATTTTATTAATGCATCAGAAGACGCAGTTACAAAGTATAAAAGGTCAGGAAAAAATGAATCATACTGTGTAGTAGAAAAGGATTCAGCACGTGTATATAATACAAACCAGTATAATAATGTTAAAACACTGGTTTACCAGGGCGATGATATCGAGAAGCTCAGAGCAGATTTTCCTGATATAGATATTACTGCGATCTATAATGATATTAAGTTTAACTGCGGCTCACTCAGCAATAACTGCTGTTGTGTAAACAAAGCAGATGATTTATCTTACTATAATCTTAATACAGATGAAATGACGCAGGAAGAGTATTCTGATCTCTATGCAGATCTTCTTGTATCTGATTATGCTGAAAATATTTATGTTGCTCAGTTCGTTTCACAAAGAGACATTGAAATAATGGATATTTCGTTTATGCTTGAATCAGATACTGAACCTGTAAAAGAAGAATTCAGTGGTCTGGAATCTTTTACTTATGAAGACAATGGTGACGGCACGTATAAAGTTGAGGCTTCGATAGGACTTGATACAAATATTTATCAGGCACTTCGCAGCATAGACTTAAACAGCGATGTTTCAGATGTTCAGTATAATTATATCTGGGATATGGAGTATATAATGCCTGAGTGGTGTTATCTTGTTCCGGCTGTTATGTACGAAATAAATGTTCCGGGAGTAAATAAAGCAGCTCTTGTTTACGGTGATACAGACTTAAACGGAGTTGCTGACATGTCAGATCTGACACTGCTTTCTCAATATCTGCTCGGAGACAAAAAGCTTGATGAAAAAGGAATGCTGTGTGCAGATGTAACAGGTGATAATGATGTATCACTGGCTGATCTTTCACATTTTAAACAATATATTGGCAAGGAAAATGTCAAGCTTGGTCCACAATAAAGTATGTTATTGAAGATATCATGATTAAAATAAGTGCCTCTGCCTGAATTAATTATCCGGCAGAGGCTTTTGCTGTTTAAGGGTTTCATGCCTGGTAAAGCCAGAGTCAGATCTTTAGTGTTCAGTGATAGAAAAATGAAGAATTTAATAAAAATAATAGTTTTCTGTAGCATTTCGTGAAGAAGTTTAGTATTAATGTCAGATAAACAAAAACCACTTTAGAGTTGATTCAAAAAATTTAAATTAATATTGCAGGAGGATGATTACTATGAAATTTAAAAAAATAACAGCATGTGTTTTGTCATTAACGCTTGTTTTTTCAGCTTTTGCAGCAGGCGGATACACAAACATATTCAACAGCGATTCAGTATCAGCTGAGTCAAAGCTTCCGGAAAATAATATAGATCCTATATACCACAAATATTACGCTCCGAATGAAGAATCAGGTATTGTACCATATTCAATCAGTGCAACACTTGAAAACTATGATTTTGAACTGAAAAACGGCGATACTATTGACAAAGAAGATCTTGAAAACCATGGCATTGTTGTAACTGAAGTATGCGGATGGCTTCACGATGTGCCGGAGGATCCGCTTTGCGGACAGATAACTCCTCTGGCCAGCAACCGAACAAGGACACATACACTTAATGATTGTAAAGTATGTATTCCGTCTAAACTTGTAAACGGTAAAAATACGATATACATAACATACTGTGCTAAGCAATTCTGTGTTGATACTACTGAGGTAGCAGAACTCGTTGTAAACGTAAATTATACAGATGCTTCTTCTGACGCTGAGATAAAAGATTATCTGCCTAATCATATCAGCCGTTCACCTGAGGATATATTCACTTTCAAGTGTGATGAAAATGGAGAGACATGTCTGGACGTAAGCCAGAATGAAGCACTTGTTTATTCGTTCAATTACGCAGATTCAACTAAAGCACTGATATACAGCGGCAGCGACATAGAAAATCTGAAGCTTGACTACCCGGAACTTAAGATCTCTGAGGTTCAGGACACATTATCCTATGGAACAGACGCAGAAGTACCGTGCAATAATATGTCCGATGATACAACATATTACCAGATAGATACTTCTGAACTGACGAAAGAACAATTTACTGAACTCTGCAGCGAATTAGAAGAGAGCAAGTATGGCAATGATATCAATTATGCAAGATTTGTAAGTACTGATTCAGTTGATTATCTCACTATGTCATTTGTACCGGTTACTTATAATTATATAGAAGACTATGACTTCAGAGGCTGCGACAAGACTTATGAAGAAGGAGCATGGCATTATTATAAAACATTCCAGGCTGTTGATTGCTATATATCAAGCTACTTATTCCAGTATGAAAGAAAACTTGATATAAAAGATTTTGATCTAAGCTATTCACTGCAGGATGATAATGATCCATCATGGTGCTACCTGCAGTCCCTTAAATCAGTTGTAGACAGTTCAGACACATATGATGCATATGCAGCCCGCACTGAGTGGGAAGCAGATCCTAATGCTCCGAAGGAAATTGAATATAACCCGCCTGAGCTTGATCATGATATCACAATGTTAGATATGACTTTGGTTTCACAGTGGCTGATGTGCGATATATCCCTTACAGATGAACAGGTAACCTATTATGATGTAACAGGTGACGGCTCAACAAATCTCTGTGATCTGGCTATGATGAAGCAGTATCTGATGCATGATGAAGTTACTCTCTGGCCAAACAAATAATATTATTAAGATCTCGGTTTACTGCATTATATATTTAAACTAAAATATCAGGTCTCTGCAGGAATTAGTTTTTCCGGCAGAGACCTGATTTTTCCGGTTTAATATGCGACTGCATAACCAGATCATCCATACAATCTACCGTTGGTTTAGTTACATTGGTGACGAAGAAGAAATCGGAATAATTACTCTGGGACCATAGAGGAATCAGGCACTCTTTTTAATTTTTATAATATTTATATAACAAATAAAAAACACAGATAAATTTTTACAATGATTTATCTGTGTTTTTTTGGTTTGCTGTGATGAATATAAGAGTCCTGCATGGAAATGATATAAAAAAGAAAGAGAGGTAATTTCTATGTTCAAACATGAAAAACAACTGTTTCATCCAGTTGAAGTTGAAGGACCAAATCCTCAGTATGCAGCTCTTCTTCAGGAACAGATGGGCGGAGGAAACGGTGAGCTGAAAGCTGCTCTGCAGTATATGTCACAGAGTTTCAGAATTAAAGACCAGGAAATCAAAGACCTGTTTATGGATATTGCGGCTGAAGAGCTCGGGCATCTTGAAATGGTTGCACAGACTATAAATCTTCTGAATGGTCATGATGTGGATGCCAAGGCTGTAACAGCAGGCGAGATCCAGTCACATGTTATTCTTGGACTTAATCCGGGACTTATCAATGCATCAGGTTATTCGTGGACCGGAGACTATGTTACAGTAACGGGAGATCTTTGTGCTGATCTGCTTTCAAATATTGCTTCAGAACAGAGAGCAAAGGTAGTGTATGAATATCTGTACAGGCAGATAGATGACAAGAAGGTAAAAGAGACGATCGATTTTCTGTTAAACAGGGAAGAAGCTCATAATGCAATGTTCAGAGAGGCTTTCAATAAGGTTCAGAATACCGGTTCAAACCGTGATTTTGGCACTACTCAGGCTGCAAGAATGTATTTCAGTATGTCTGAGCCTTCACCACAGGGAACACCGTTCCCGAATGCTGACGTTAATCCTCCGTCATTCAATCAATAGTATTTCAAAACAGTATAACTGTATTCAGAGGAATGCAGTTATACTGTTATTTTTTTATAGAAAAATTATTGAAATAGGAGGATCTTTGTGTTATACTTATAAAAGAAAAACTTACCAGTTAAACAGCTTATACATAATAACGAATTAATTATTTTCCGATATAAACAAATTTTTTCAGGAGGGGCAGGTATGAGAGAAAGTTTACAGAGCAGAACAAAACTATTTGTAGAGAACAGGCAGAAAATAAAAAGTGCATTTATTCTGGAAAATATCTATATGTACCCTCTGAGTGCGTTTATGTATGCACAAAGGGGACTGGATGCAGATGTGTCAGCCATCAAGAACTCAGCTGATCTTATCAGGCAGAAAACCGGATTGTTTTCTAACTTCCGCGGAACTTCAAAGCTCGCTGTTGCAACAGTAATGTCGCTGACAGAAGATCCTAAGAGCAGGATAGACAGGATGCTCAGTATATATAATAAACTAAGAAAAGTATTCCCGGGCTCCGAATACCTTACAGTTGCAGCACTTGTAATAAGTGATATAACCGACGAACAAATAGAAGATCAGCTGATAATGAGAACTAAATCATTATATAACATGATGAAGAAAAATCATCCCCTTGTTACTTCAGGCGATGACTATACTCTGGCGGCACTTCTGGCAAAATCAGATACTGATGATATAACTATCATGGAGATGTCTGAAAAATGCTTCGATATACTTAAAAAAGAATTTTTATCATCCAATGCTGTTGCGGCACTTTCAAATGTCATAACTCTTGGCGGTACAAGAATGCAGGAAAACTGTCAGAGAGCAATTGACATTTTTGAAGGACTTAAAGCAAGAGGCATAAAATACGGAACAGGTTTTGAACTTCCGGCTCTTGGTGTGCTTTCGATTCTCGACATTGATATTGACAGTATCATTGAAGATATATGCGAAACAGACGAAGTATTAAAAAAAGAAAATGGTTTCGGTGCACTTGGAATAGGTTCAAGACAGAGGATAATGTATTGCGCAGCACTTGCAATGTGTGACTACTATCCTTCATCACAGCTCATGAGTGCGGCTGCAATAAATTCTGTAGTCTCGGTAAATATTGCAAATCAGATAGCGATATATTCATCCATGGCAGCTGCCAGTGCTGCAAGTGCAGCAGCCTACTGATAACTATACATATATATACGCCGTTCATTATTCTGAGCGGTGTTTTTTTGCGTTTGTGTCTGCTTGAAAAACAGACCGCGTGATGATATAATTTACAGTGTACAGGCCATAAGGACCTGATCAAGTAAGGGAGCGATATAATCATGGATTACGAACAGTCAATGAAATTTATTAATAAATATACTAAATCAGGAGCAAGGATAAAGGATCTCAGCCGGATAATGACGCTTATGGAGAAGCTCGGAAATCCTCAGAATGATCTGAAGTTTGTCCATATTGCAGGTACAAACGGAAAAGGCTCAGTTCTTGAGCTTACATCCCAGGCCCTTATAAATGCAGGATACACAACAGGTCAGTTTACATCTCCGTATATAAGATGCTACGAGGACAGGATACGTATCAACTCAGAAAATATCTCAGAAGAGGATCTGTGCAGATTTTGTGAGATCACAGCAAAAGCAGCTGAAAAAGATGAGTATTCACAGTTTGAAATTACTATGGCTATTGCAATGCTGTATTTTAAAGAGAAAAAGTGTGATATAGTATTTCTTGAAGCCGGCATCGGAGGACTTCTTGATTCAACAAATATTATTGAAGACCCGCTGGTCTGTGTTATTACCTCTGTTTCACTTGATCATACGGCTATACTCGGAAGTACTGTTGAACAGATCGCCATGCAGAAGGCAGGAATAATCAAGCGTGGATGTCCTGCGGTCTTATCATGGAACAACAGCAGGACAGAACTTATTTTCGCAAAAGAATGCATATTAAAGGATTCACAGCTTATTATCCCGGACAGGGATGAATTTACGAACTGTACAAATAACGCCGACGGCTGTTCATTTACCTATAAGGGAAATGAGTATAAAATAAAGATGCACGGAAGTCATCAGATAATAAATGCAGCGGATGCTGTGAAGGTAATTGAAATATTACGTGAAAAAGGATTTGACATATCAGATGAAAATGTTAAAGAGTCATTTTCACAGGTTCAGATACCAGCAAGAACGGAGATAATTGAAGGGGATATAAAGACAGTTATTGACGGAGGACATAATCCTGCCGGTGTGACAGCACTGCTGAGTACTCTGGATGCTGCCGGGATAGAAAAACCTGTGATGATATTCGGAATGGTATCAACAAAGGACAGTGATACCGCAGCAATGCTTATTTCAGCTGCAGCCGGCGCAGTTATATGTGTTGATTCATTTGCACCTGACTGTATTGTGAGACATGCTCTGGCAGAGAAGATAACCTGTGAGAAATATTCAAGTGATATCAGTGATGCATATCCTCTTGCAAAACAGCTTGCAAGACAGAAAAATACTTCAGTTGTTGTATGCGGTTCACTTTATCTAACTGAAAAAATGAGAAAGATCATTATAAACAAGTAAAATGAACTTCAAGAAAACGAGAGAAACAGCGTAATCAAGCGAGAAAGTGAGAGAATATAGCTTGCCAATTAAAAATTAGCGGAATTTTAGCTTTTTTTCGATTGACAAACACTTAGCAAATCTGTATAATATTAAATGTTGTGTCGCGCTGATTCATGATTTATGGTTTTAAACCTTTCATGAGATTCAGATGATTATAATAATAACGACGAAAAAAATATATGGAGGAACGGAATATGTCAACTTTTATGGCAAAACCAGAAGAAGTAAACCGTAAATGGTATGTACTTGATGCCAGCGGCAAGCCGCTCGGAAGAGTTGCAGCTAAGGCAGCTATATTACTCAGAGGAAAACACAAGCCAACTTACACACCACATGTAGATTGCGGAGATCACGTAATCATCATCAACTGTGCAGAGGCTGTACTTACAGGAAAGAAGCTTGAAAACAAGAAGTTCTACTGGCATACAGGCTGGATCGGTGGTCTTAAGAGCGAAAGCTACAAGGACATGATGGCTAACAAAGCTGATAAGGCAATGTCAATAGCAGTAAACGGAATGCTCCCGAACAACACACTTGGCAGAGCAGCATTAACACGTTTAAGAGTATACAAGGACGCTAACCACAAGCACGAGGCTCAGAAGCCTGAAGTTTGTGAATTTTAAGAAAGGAGCAAAATAAATGTACGAATCAAAACAGAAATTCTATTATGGAACAGGCAGAAGAAAGAGCTCTGTAGCCAGAGTAAGAGTATATAACGGAAGCGGAAATATCACAATCAACGGCAGAAGCATTGACGATTTCTTCGGACTTGACACACTCAAGCTCATCGTTCGTCAGCCACTCGCACTGACAGACAACCTCGACAAGTTCGATATCGTTTGTACAGTAACAGGCGGCGGTGTAACAGGCCAGGCTGGTGCTATCAGACACGGTCTTACACGTGCTCTTCTCGAATTCAATCCGGAACTCAGACCTACACTTAAGGCTGCCGGCTTCATCACACGTGACCCAAGAATGAAGGAAAGAAAGAAATACGGTCTCAAAGCTGCTCGTAGAGCTCCACAGTTCTCAAAGAGATAATTATTGCCTTTACAAATGGTGTATTTGCGTTGTTTGGGGCGAACAAATTATCGATTTGGTCAACTTTTGGTCAACTAATAATGTCTTTATTAACCTCCCTGTTTCAGCAGGGAGGTTTTTGTATCTTTATGTAAGTTTCAATGAAATCAACTCTGCTACCTTTGCTTTTGTACTGCGCAGGACATCAGCGTATACATTGGCGGTCACGCCGATGTCACAATGCCCCAAATGTTCCGATACGATTTTCAGGTCAACTCCACTATTTAGTAAAAGAGTCGCATTACAATGACGGAGCTGATGAAGTGTTAGAAACTCAAAATCCGTGCCTTTCAGGAAACGCTTGAATGATGTTCCGAGCGATGAGCGGTCGCGGTAGTTACCAAGAGCTGAAGTGAACACCATTTCGGGATGAGCAAAACTATCTCCAAGCGCAGTGACTAAGCTATCAATGTAATTTTTCTGAGCCTTCAGAATATCCGCAAGCGTGTCACTCATTCCAATAACACGGATACTGCTCTGCGTTTTGGGAGTCGTTAGATAATGCTTTCCAGCCACATCAGCAAGATTGTGGTTAATGGATATTGTTTTATTATCAAAATCAATATCCTCCCACGCAAGTCCAAGGCATTCACCGCTTCGCATTCCGGTGAAAAGCAACACCTTTATGATACGTTTTATATCCTCATCGCATTTCTTTGTTTCAAGCAGTTCAAGGAATTGCCGTGCCTGTTCTTCATCAAGGACAGGCTTTTTCTTTTTGTTACGGTTTTTGGGTAAAATGACATTATGACAAGGTGTTTCTCTGATAAACCCTTGTTCGACACCTCTGTGAAAAATGCTCTGAATGATAACGTAGATTTTTCTCACGGTTTCGGGATTAAGCTTGATTGACTGAACAAACTGCGTAAGTTTCGGAGTATTGATGTCTTTCACTTTCATATTTCCGAGAACAGGCGCAATATGAACATCATAAGCGCTATGGTAATTGTAAACCGTTCCTTCCTTTAGTTCAACAGGTGCATAATTTGCGAAGTACCAGTCTGCAAGCTCCGAAAATCGCATATTTTCATTTAGCTGTGAATAGCCCTTGCAATGTCGCTCAAACTCAAAAGCATACTCTGTTGCCAACTTCTCCGCTTTGCCGCTTGAAACATTATCGGGTGGAGTAAATGTTGTTGATTTCATTATTTTCTTACCGTTTATGTCTGTACCGACAAAAACTCTTATTCTGAACGTGTTGCCACGTTTTGTGATATTAGCCATGCTAAAACCCTCCTTATATTTTAGCTTATGGCATACCTCTACATCAATATTATAGCAAATTTTATTTTTCGTGTCAACGCTTTACCACGCGAAATCAAATATTTTTATATAGAGCATGCCTTGCAGTTATTTACCTTAATTTATGTTGTGTAATCGGCTTAATAAACCTCTCCCATTCCTCTTTGAGATTTTTCAGCTTAAGGAATTCCATAACCCTATCAAATTTTTTCTGTAAGGTTTGGAGTAGTGTGTTTTTCTCGGTAAGTTCAGTATTAAGCTGCTGTATTTTCAAATTCATTTCGCCGACAATTGAATTGACTTCTTCTACCTCGGTTTTTAAATTACTGTTCTCACTTTTCAAAGTCAGTATTTCAGCAGATAAAGTATGTATCTGATTGGAAATGTTGTTGTTCTCAGATTTCAGCTTTTGGTTTTCTGCCAACAGTTCACGCTCATCTGCTGTTTCGGCATAATACTGACCATAGCTGTAATCAAGAGCATGCAGCTGTCCCGAAATTGTGTCATACTCCTTTTTCAGAGCTTCATTTTCTGTCAGTAATGACCGAACATCCGATTTAAGAGTGGTATTTTCACTTTCAGCTTTTTTAGCAGTAACGTAACCTTTGGCAGCTGTAGAAAGCGTTTCATAATCTGATTTTTTCAAGGCTACTGTATTCAACGGAAGATTTTTCACGGATACTTTTTCAATGTTTTCAATTTCAGAAAGCTGTTCCTGCCTTTCCAAAATTCAGAGCAGTTGATACTCTTGCTGGGCTGACCTTTCCTGTCCTTGCCTTGAATGACAGGAATAAAAGAAATGTGCATATGTGGTGTAGCCTCATCCATATGAATCACAGCAGACACCACATACTGCTCACCGCCAACTTTGGCAGTAACAAAATCATATGCTCGCTCGAAAAAGCGTTTTGTTCTCTCATTTCCCAATCTGTCAAAGAAGTCCTCGTCTGAGGTTATGATGAATTCGCAGAGAATGGTACTTTGTTTTTCACCGTGCAAACGGAGATTGCCTTTTAAATGCTGTCCGGTGCGTATTATGTCAAATTCTTTGAGATATGACTCTGCTTGAATTTGTTTCAGGTGGTAATTCAGGTGTGAGCGTGAAAGGTCAATATCCTTGTTGCTGTAATTTTTGTTGCGCCGTTCGTTGTGACGTTCAAGTAGGGGGACGGCATTTACCTTGTGGTTTTCATTTCTAATTATTGCGTAGCTGATATGAAGTCCTCCTTTGAGTGAAGTAATGGGAGCGAAGCGGCAACCTCTATTCACGGAATAGTTCTAACACACTAGGACTATTTTTGCGAAAATAGACCGAGTGTGGCAGCTTTCCTCTGCACCCCCTTAAAAGCGGTCACAGACCGCAAACCGTTGCAGGCTTGAGAGCCTGCAATTTTTATGTCCGAGCGGACACGGGACGGACAGTAAGCGGACGCATTATGAAACAAATGATAAAAGTGGTGTCCGCCCGTCCGAATGGCTAAATTGCGTGGCTTTTGCCGTCCGAAAATCTGTCCTGCTGCTGTCCTCGGACGGCGGGACGGCAAATTTTAAGGTTCAGCTTAAAATAATAGAACGGAATGAGGTGCGTATACCACGATACCCTCTCACCTCACGATTTTGCTCCGTCCTTATATGCGTTGAAGCAGTTAAGCCATATTTCAGATGATTAGATTTCAGCCAACTGCTGAATATCTCCTTTTTCAGTTCGGTCATCAGATTTTTATGACACCAATCAATATATCCGCTATATAAATTTGTCGTGCTTTCGGATAAGTCCACACCGAAACTTACATAAGATTTGTCCTGTAAAAACTCAATGATGTTGCAGTTGTCAGCCATGACCTCTGCAACATTTTTCTTTGTCTTTTCCGAAACGGTAAACCGAAAGTTATTTTTGATAAGCCGCCGTAAGCCGTCTAACATCCAACAAAATATTTTTTCTTTCTCTGCTATGAACTGTTCTGCAAGAAATGGATTATTCACTCTGCCCTTTGGAATAGGCTTGGTTGTCAGTATCAGCAATCGCCTTGCAAAACCGTCCGATTTGTCATACAACGCTTTCGGAGAACCATTGCCAAAGCAAAGAAACCGTGGATACATTAAAGCCTGTTCCGACTGATGTCCTTTAGCCTCAACATCAATGGGAATAGCGGCGGTAACAAGATTTTTTATGTAGCCCGTTGTTTGTAATGCGGTAAGTTGCATATCATCATCAAGCATAAGCAGCTTGTCTTTGAGATTGTAACGAAAGAATTTGTCCGTTTCAATTCGTTGAAAGCTGCCTGTCAGCATTGCACTTTTGAAAATCTCCTGCAACACAATGCCTATCTGCGACTTACCCTCACCGCCGTTTCCGATAATGAACAGCATAGCTTGTCCTTTTGTTGACGGTATCAGACAGTAACCGAGATATTCCTGCAGGGTTGTAATATCGTCCATATCAAGCATATCCATAAGGAACAGCAAAAACTTTTCAGGGTAATACACGCCGTTCCAAATGTTGGAGTGATACTCAATGTTCAGACGATTTACGCAGAATTGTTTTTCGGGAAGCCAAGTGCAGTCTGTTTTAAGCACCCCATTGAGAAGATGTATTTCATTTTCCTTAATGGGCAACGGTTCGCTGTGACATTGCAGTTTTAATGCTTCCAACAAAGATTTGACCTTTCGGAAAATCCCTGTTGTAACGTGTTCGGTAAGCATTTGAGAAATTCTTACGCTGATAATGCTGTCGGAAACTTCTCCGTCAATGTCATAAAGCTTACCGCCGATACATTTCAAAGGGTAAGCTTGCAGAAATTCATTACAGAACTCGACTTCGTTTATGACGTTCTTCTCTGTTAGCCATTGCGGTGATTTGTTCTCGCTTGTGTTTACATAACTGCTGCTCAATTTTTGTCACCTCATCTTTCATTTCCAATTTCTCATCTTTGTTTGCATTGATAAAGCAGTTGCAGAGATATTCCGTGTAATCAAGTTTATTCAAGCTTTCAATAAACCTATTATCAAGCGGTTCATCGGGATTATTTGGAGCATAAGCCGACCGCCAATCCCTTAACAGCTTAAAATATGCGGATAAGGCTTGCCATGCGGATTTTTCCCATTCTAAATATTCACGCTGTTCAGCCCGTTGGTTATGGTATATGGTGATTTGGTTTTGTGAAAGTGGCTTGTCCATTTCAATATGTAAGCCAAAGTCATAATTCAGCTTTTTTGCCGCTTCAAGCTGTGAAATTCCAAAAAGCTTTGCGGTAAATCCAATAACATCACCGTGTTCACCACAGCCAAAGCAGTAGAAATTATTTTCATATATTTTCATTGACGGAGTTTTATCGTTATGGAACGGACAGCTGCACATTCCGCTGTGACTTATCTGCAAGCCGTAGAATTTCACAACCTCAGACATACACAGCCTTGATTTTACCTGTTCAAAGATGTTCAAGCTGCACCTCCGAAATATGACAGCAGAGCAGTTTTTGAAATGAGTATCTTTCCACGCTGACCCTGACCCGTGCGAATGTACGGCAATTTATCTTGTGCAACAAGCTGTCTGACCGTATGCTCTGATAAGCCCTTGATGGCTTCCGTACACTCCTTTACAGTGAGCATCTCGATAGGCTGGGACTTGCTTTCGGTAATCGTAATCGGCGGAGCATCGTTCGTTTCAATCATTGTGCTGAGTAATGTGACTACCTGTGCGATAAGTTCCTGTTTGTTTTTCATTGTCATTTTTTTGACCTCCATTTAGTTTGTTTATATGCTTCTCCATAAGATAAGGAGATTAGCAGTCTATTTTGGCTACCTGCTTCTGAAAGATTGTAAATTTACACAATGAAATGAAAGTTACGTTATGCAGGATAACGGCTTTCATATATTAAGGTCATTCAGAGGTGCTTTATATAACTCCCTGAAAATATTTTGTAGAAGAACACAAAAATGATTGATGTGACTTGTGGAATTCGTTGCAGAACAACTGCTCTCATAAGTTAGGACGAAAAAGACTTGATTTTACGGTCGTTGCAGAAAATTTCTTAAAACTTTGTCTGTTTTATATAAATTCTGCTCAAATTCTTTGTAACTCTTGTTGCAACCCTCACCTATAGGAAAAATATCAGTGCTTTTTACGGTCAATTTTAAATATTTCTTTTTCAGTCCTCTGTATTGTACAATTTTCAAACGCTTTTTTGTGTAAGCTGTTATATAATGTGACGTTCTTCATAAGGCAGGACAAAAAAATAGCCGAATTCCCACAATAATGAGAATTCGGCTATGAAAATCGTTATATCGTTGTGTTATTTCTTGAGAAATGCAGAAATACTTGAAGTATATTATCAAAAGGCCTTGAAAATTTGCATGATTTGATGTATAATTATATTGAATATTTATGCTCTGGAGGCGATCGTATGAATATAATAAATGCAATCATTAACTTGGTTAATAACCCAGTTATAACTATACACGCTCATTATGTTGGACGAAATCGTGCAAACAGTATGGGGGACGCGTTAGAAGAATACATTAAAGATTTATTCTGTGGAACATTTGATGAAACTGATGAAGCGAAACGTATTGAAAAGATAAGCAAGGTGTTTTCGTATCTCGGAAATAATAGTAATCCGCCTGATGGTATGTTGTTCGGTGGTGATGCAATAGAAGTTAAAAAGATTGAAAGTGTTAATTCAGCGTTGGCACTTAATTCATCTTATCCTAAGCATAAGCTATATGCTGATAGTCCAATGATTAGTAACGCCTGTAAGACAGCTGAAAATTGGACTGAAAAGGATATTATTTATGCCGTGGGCATAGTAAACGATAATTCACTCAAACATCTAACATTTGTTTACGGTCTCGATTATGCTGCAAGTGATGAGATCTATTCCCGTATAAAAATGAAAATAAAAGATGGTGTGGAAACCATACCTGACGTTGAGTTTGCGGATACAAAAGAACTAGGTAGGGTAAATAAGGTCGACCCGTTAGGAATTACATATCTTCGTGTCAGAGGAATGTGGGGTATTGAAAATCCATTCTCGGTTTTTGATTATGTATATAAGCGTGATTTTACAAAAGATTTCAATTTTATGTGTATTATCAATGATGAGAAATTTAGCACATTTGCTAACAGACAGAGTCTGATAGATTTGTGCAGTACAAATACAGCGCTATCTATTACTGATGTTAAAATCAAGAATCCAGACAATCCAGCAAAGCTTGTTAATGCTAAGCTGATAACATACACAATATAGGTGAAAAAATGAAAATAGTGAGTTTATTTGCTGGTGCTGGCGGTCTTGATTTAGGTTTTGAACAGGCAGGCTTTGAAATAGTTTATGCTAACGAATATGATTCGTCGATATGGGCTACATATAAAAAAAATCACAATGGTTTTCTTGATCAACGCGATATACGAAAGATTGACTCATCTGAAATTCCAGATTGCGACGGAATAATTGGCGGTCCGCCGTGTCAATCTTGGTCGGAGGCGGGAGCATTAAAGGGCATAGAAGATGCAAGAGGTCAGCTTTTCTATGATTATATTCGTATTCTCAAAGATAAACAGCCAAAATTCTTTTTAGCAGAAAATGTAGTTGGTATGCTATCGCAAAGGCATAGCTCAGCAGTTGAAAACATAAAGAAAATGTTTGTAGACTGTGGCTATGACCTAACAGTTACTCTTGTTAATGTTGCTGATTATGGCATTCCACAGGACAGGAAGCGCGTGTTTTATATCGGCTTTCGCAAGGACTTAAATATTGATTTCAAATTTCCCGAAGCTGGAGATGTGCGCCATACACTAAAAGATGCCATATGGGACTTGAAAGACTCTGCTGTTGCTGCGTTAGAAAAGAACTATGCAAATCCAAATGTGGAATTCGCTAATCACGAATATTTTACCGGATCGTACTCTACGATATTTATGAGCAGAAACAGAGTGCGTAAATGGGATGAGCCTGGATTTACTGTTCAAGCAAGTGGACGTCAAGCACAACTTCATCCTCAAGCCCCGATTATGCCCAATGTGGGCAAGAATCGACATATCTTTGCAGAGGGCTATGAGCATTTATACAGAAGAATGACTGTTCGTGAATGTGCTAGACTTCAGACTTTTCCTGATAGTTTTGAGTTCGTTTATGATAAGGTCGATAACGGGTATAAGATGGTTGGAAATGCAGTGCCGGTAGAGATGGCGAGGATTATTGGAAAACAAATAAATAAGTATGTAGCATTGAACTTGTAGTAATACTAGGATCTCAATAGTATAACTTATATAATGGAGTACACCTATGAATAAAGAAATAGCACAGCTACTGTTATTGAGCAGTAATGATAATTCGATGGCAGAAAAAGCTATTATTTATGCTTATATAATAGGAAAGCGTATTAAATATACAGACAATAAAGTTTTACGAGATTATTTATCAGATATAAAATCCCAAGAATATGGAACCGTAAACGAATATCTTAATCAAGGAAACCTAAAAATAAACAAAATCAGCGAATTACTCTGTATTATGGAACAACTTGTATCTGACAATGACAAAAAAGTAAATGGTGTTGTATATACCCCTAATCAAATAAAACAGTATATGATTGGCGAAATGGATATATGTTCAAATTATTCAACCAAAACAACAATATGTGATCCAGCTTGTGGCTGCGGGTCTTTTTTAGTTTCACTTGCTGACTTTTTACACCGAAAGTTTAATGTTAGCTTTTCTGATTTGTTTCAAAAATGTTTGTTTGGAGTAGATATTCTAGAACACAACGTTTTGAAATCCAAAGTGCTATTAACCATTCTTGCTCTTGAACACGGAGAAAATTATGAGCGGTCTTTCAATCTTCGAGTAGCAAATTCACTAAGTACAAACTGGACTTTAGAATTTCCAAATGTATTTAAATATGGTGGTTTTGATTTTATTATTGGTAATCCTCCATATGTAAGTTTGAAAAATATGACCGAGGATGTACGGCAAAGCTTGGCGAGTTGGAAAACTTCTAATTATGGCAATACTGATTTATATATCGTTTTTTATGAATTGGCATTGAATATAGCCAAGTCAACAGGAACAATAGGATTTATTACAATCAACTCTTTTTTTTCTAGTCTAAATGCACGAGGGCTTAGGCAGTTGATCAAGAACACTAAGGTTGATTTCTGTATCCATAATTTTGCAGATAAGCAGCTATTTGAAAATATTCAAAGTTATACCTGTATTTCAATAATTAAAAAGGGATTGCTTCAAGAAACCTTAATTACCAAATACAACTCAGAGTTTAATAATGGTGTTATTAAAACAGATAGAAGAAAAAAAATCAGGCTTAAGCTTGACAAAAAAATAGGCACTGAACCGTGGCTTCTAATAAATAAAACCGAACTAACGGATGTAAGCAAAATGCAGTCTTTCAAGCACAAATTATCTGACTATCAAATTAAAAATGGTATTGCTACATTAAGAAATGATATATATATTTTTACCCCATCACAAGAAAATGATGAATATTATTTTTTTTTCAAAGACAATGTACAGTGGGTAGTTGAAAAGCAAATATGCAGGGATATAATTAAGCCAAATATCATAAAAAACGAACAAGATTTGACAACCAAGTTGGAGAAAGCGATTTTTCCATACTATACAAATAATAATATCATTTTGTGCTATGATGAACATACTTTGAGTGATGAGTTTCCACAAGCATACTTATATTTATCCTCACAAAGGGATGAATTAGCTAAACGTGATAAAGGTACCAAGAAATATGAACAGTGGTATGCATTTGGAAGAAGACAGGGAATGAATCCGAATGGAATTAAGGTTCTTATACCGTACATAGCTGAACATCCTATTGCTGTTATTACTACCGACAATGAAATGTTGTACTATTGCGGCAATGCTATATTTGTAGAAAGCTTGGACGATGCAAAGTTCGTTAAGCGTGTGATTGAATCGTCATTATTTGACTATTACATTCGTTCGACGAGTAAACCATATTCAAACGGCTTTTATTCTTTATCCAAATCGTACATAAAAAATTTTACAATACCAGAATTTACGGATAGCGAGTACAAATATTTTATTACGCTTAATCAAAATGATGCTAATACTTTCTTAGAGAATAAATATGATATTAATTTGAGGTGTAACTATGAATGAATTATCTGGTCGTTTAAAAGAATTAAAAAAAGAAATTGCAACTGATTCCTACGCTATGTCGATTGGAGAATTAATTAATCTTTATGTAGACGAGGAAATGGATATTCATCCGAAATTTCAAAGGCTGTTTAGATGGACACCGTATCAAAAAACGCGCTTTATAGAATCCATTATGCTGAATATCCCCATACCGCCTATTTTTGTATCACAAAACGAAGCCGGTGTATGGGATGTTGTTGATGGTGTACAGCGACTTTCGACAATTTTTCAATTTGTGGGCAAGCTGAAAGATGAGAATGGGAAAGTTGTTACCCCTTTGGTTCTTGAAGGAACAAAGACAATTCCCGAATTTGAAGGCATAAGTTGGGATCCTATTGATGAATCGACACACAGCTTGTCACAAGATTTGAAACTTGATTTTAAGCGTTCAAAGATTGTTGTGAACATCGTAAAGAAAGAGAGTGATTCAAGCGCAAAGTATGAACTCTTTCAACGACTAAATACGGGAGGAAGTAAGCTGAGTGAACAAGAAGTACGGAATTGTTTGATGATTATGAGCAATCCGGTGATGTATGATTTTGTAAATAAGTTGTCAGAAAACGATATGTTTGTAAATACAACGCCGATGTCTACACGTATGATCGAAGAACAATATCGTATGGAGCTTATTGTAAGATATCTTATTGCAATTAACTGTGATGTTTCTACCGCAAAAAAAAGCGGTACAGATTTAGCTCCGTTTTTAAATGACAAAATACTCGAGCTATGCAATAACCGTAGTTTTGACTTCGAAAGTCAAAAGGACATATTTATTTCAGTACTAACGTTATTGTTAAGCATATCAGAGTATGGTATTTCGCAAGATGATGTATTTAAAAAATATACGGACAAGTTTTCAGGTGCAATGTTAAGCTCAGCGTATTTGACAATTACTGTAGGATTAGCGAAAAGAATAAAACACCACAGAGACATCACTTCAACCGAGTACAAAAAAATTTTGAGTAATAAAATCAAGGCTTTATCTTCACAAGAAACTTTTGTCAAATATACTGCAAACGGAGTTAGAGCGGTAGATAGATATGTGAATCTTATTTCATTTGGAGAGGAGTATTTCGACGATGAAATTAACAACGGTTGATGAATTGTCCGATATACTTGACAAAGAAATCAGCTGGCGACGTGTTGAATTAACAACAATGAAGTTTAGTGTAAAATGTGCCAAAGGACAAGAACTGAACACAAGACTACGTGCTAGTCTTGTCCTATTGTATGCTCATTGGGAAGGCTTTGTAAAAAAGGCACTTACATACTACTTACAATTTGTATCAAATCAAAAACTTGTGAACAGGGAGCTTAATCATTGCTTTTTTGCAATAGAACTTAAATATGATTTGAAATTATTCTCTGAAAGCAAAAAAAACACAGTGCATACTCAAATCGTCAATGATATGTTTGACAAACTTGATGAAATATCAAATATACCATACAAAAAGATGATAGATACTAAAAGCAATCTAAAATCAGAGTTATTTGTCGAATTAATGAAAACAGTCGGATTAGACTATTCTGATTATGAAACAGAATTCGCACTCATTGATACTCGATTATTGAAAGTTAGAAATGAAATAGCTCATGGCGAAGCAATGCAAGCACTTTCGCTTACCCAAGAAAGTTATCTTGAACTTCATGAAAAAATTATTACCATTGTGGATAGATTAAGAGAACAAATAATTGAATCTGCCCGAAATAAGAATTATATGAAATTAACATCGCCTTCTGATGATGCAAGCGCACAATTTGTTGATGAAATAAATGATTCATCAGAAAACAATAAGATTTTGCTACCTATATGAGTTGTGTAGAGATACCATAAGCTTTGGTCAACTTTTGGACAACTAAGTTATGAAAACCTATAAAAAACTATGAATCTGTATATAAAACTTGATTGTCGTATCTTTTGAGCATAATGTGAAAACAGCACATTTCGAAAGACACAAAACAGAAAATGAAATGCTATTACCGACTCAAAGAGATAATCTCAAACCTTACAAATGGCGTATTTACGCGGTTTGGGGCGACAAGAACAGAAAAGTGTCATTTTTCTGTCATTATTTTAAAGACAAATCCCGTTGTTACAAGACAGCGGGATTTTTGTGTCTTGCTGTATCTTTTATGCAAGCTTTAGCACCACCAAATCTGCGAACTTTGTCTTTGAGCTTTTCAGTACCTCTGCATACACATTAGCCGTAACTTCACTCCGCTATGACCTAAATGCTCGGATACTATTTTCAGGTCAACAAGAAGAAGTGTTGCGTTGCAATGCCGCAAACTATGTAATGTTAGAAAATCAAACCTGTTCCTTTCAGAAAACGCTTGAATGATGTGTTGAGAGAGCTGATGAGCACATTTACTTCAGAGGTTATACATAAGCTTATCCTGCTGCTTTTTATGCTCTTGCAGAATATCGGAAAGAATCTGACTCATTCCGATGGTACGAATACTGCTTTCGATCTTCGGTGTGGTAAGAAAATGCTTACCACCGATATCAGCAAGGTTGTGATTGATAGAAATAGTCCGGTCTGCAAAATCTATGTCCTCTCAAGAAAGTCCCAAGCATTCGCCGGAACGCATACCGGTGTAAAGCAATACTTTTATAATGTTCTTTGAATTGTTCTCCCAAGCTTTGGTTTCAAGTAACGTAAGAAAGGCTTTTGCTTTATTTCTCGTCGAGTACCGGCTTTTTCTTTCTGTGACGTTTTGGAAGAATAACGTGTTTACAGGGAGTATCGCGTATAAACCCTGTTCTACGCCACGGGAAAAAATGCTTTGCAGAACAACATAGATTTTCTTGACGGTATTTGAGTTTAGCTTGTAGCTTTGCTTTATCTCGGTAATTTTCGGCGTTGTTATGTCTTTTAACTTCATATTGCCGATTACAGGAGCAAGGTGATTGTCGTACTGGCTTTTGTAGTTGTAGGTTGTGCTTTCTTTCAGCTCAACAGGAGCATAGCTGCTGAAATACCAATCAGCAAGTTCGGAAAAACGCATATTTTCGTTTAGCGTTGAGTAACCGCGACATTTTTGCTCAAACTCGACCGCAAATTCATTCGCCAGTTTTTTACCTTTGCTCTCGGTGGTGTTTGACGGCAGCTTCATTAGTACCTACAAAAATCGTCGATTTTTTAAGTCTGTTTCCGAAAGATTTTCAAAATACTGTAGTAATTTACAAACGGGACAGCTTTTTCGACCTTTTAGGTTGTGCATAATATGCCTTCTCACTCAACAGGAGAAAAAACGGGTAAAATCAATGCAATTTCTTTGCTTTTGCAAAAGTTTTTTTGAAGTTCTCAGATTTGCACAGTTTTGTCTTGCGACTTTTGGACAAAATGAAATTCTGCTTCTTAAATAGAAAAGAAACAGTCAGAGGAAATTTATTTGTTGATTTTTGGCATAGTGTATGGTATAATATCATTAAATAACTTCCGATAATTTTAGATTATGAGAACTTATGAATGGGGTGACGTTATGAGCATATTGTCGAAAAAACAAATGACTGAAGAAGATATTAAGCTTCAGTTTATCACTCCAGCATTAATGTCATGCGGATGGAAAGACAAGATTACGATGGAAACGCAGGTTAAGATTACAGACGGAAAAATAAATCTACGCGGTAATTTTGTTGTCAGAGAAAAGCCAAAGAAAGCGGACTATGTTCTTTATATTAACGACAATTACCCCATTGCAATCGTTGAAGCAAAGGATAACAATCATTCTGTTTCACACGGCTTACAACAAGCAATGACTTATGCTCAGATGTTAAAACTGCCATATGCGTATACCTCAAACGGTGATGCGTTTATGGAACATGATTTTCTTACAGGTACTGAACGAGAGATAAAACTCGAAGATTTCCCAACTCCCGACGAGTTGCTTAATCGTTTCAAAAATGGTGGAAACAATGGTAACGGCTTAAATGATGCTGAAATTGCTATTATGAATCAGCCGTACTATACGAGTATGAATACATATCCACCGAGATATTATCAGCGAAATGCGGTAAACCTTACTCTTGACGCAATAGCGAGAAGTCAAGACCGTATTTTACTTGTGATGGCAACAGGCACAGGGAAAACATATACAGCATTTCAAATAGTATATCGTTTGCTTAAAAGTGGAATGAAACATAAGGTACTTTACCTTGCAGACAGAAATATTCTTGTTGACCAGTCAATTCAGCAGGACTTTGCTCCACTTGAGAAAACAATTCATAAGATTAATTTCGCAAAGGATGACCCTGTAACAATCACTTCTCACGAAGTGTATTTCTCGCTCTATCAGCAACTAACCGGTAATTCGGGAAAAGAAGATGAAGTCAGTGATGAAGAATCGGTTATGCGGTTTGCCTCATTGTTCAGTAAAGATTTCTTTGATTTGATAATTGTTGATGAGTGTCACAGAGGTTCGGCGAAAAAGGACAGTAACTGGCGTAAAATACTTGAATACTTTTCATCAGCAACACAGATAGGTATGACTGCTACTCCGAAAGAAACTAAATATATCTCAAATATTGATTATTTTGGAGAGCCAATTTATACTTACAGTTTGCGTGAAGGCATTGAAGATGGATTTCTTGCACCTTTTAAGGTTATCGACATTGTAACCGATATAGGTGACGGATGGCGTCCTCGTCTTGGTCAGCGCGATATTAATGGTAATGAAATTGAAGACAGAATTTACAATAATAGTGATTTCGATTACAATATTGTAATCAAAGATCGAATTGAGCAAGTTGCTACAGAAATAACCAACTATCTGAAGTCAACGGATCGTATGGCAAAAACCATTGTTTTCTGTGCAACAGAGGAACACGCTGAAAGAATGCGAGTAGCTCTTACAAATTTAAACAAAGATATGTGCAAGAAAAATCCCGATTACGTTGTAAGAATTACGGGAAGTGATGTTTACGGTAAAAGTAAACTTGATTATTTCATTTCCGTATCTGCAAAATACCCTGTAATTGCCACTACTTCACAGCTTCTTTCTACGGGAGCCGACTGTAAAATGACGAAGCTCATCGTGCTCGACAAAACTATCGGCTCGATGACCGAATTTAAACAAATTATCGGTCGAGGTACTCGTCTGCGTGAAAAAGAAGGGAAAACTCACTTTGTCGTTATGGACTTCCGAAAGGTTACAAGACTTTTTGCTGACCCAGATTGGGATGGCGAAGCGGTGCAGGATGATAACTACAATCCAAACATAAACGGAAATAATGGAAAGCAGGGAACGACACCTCCGCCCTATCCACCGGTAGATCCTCCACAGGAAAAGCCTATTGTGGATAAAGATGGATGTACAGTGAAAATAATCAACAAGACGGTTTCTGTATATGATACAAATGGTAAGCTTCTGCGCCAAGAAAGCATAATCGACTATACAAAGACAAATATTCTCGGTGAATATGCGTCCCTTGACAATTTCATACGTCGTTGGAGTGCAGAAGAAAAGAAAGAGAGTATTCAGGAACTGCTAAAAGAAAGAGGTATTGACCTCGAAATGCTGAAAGCAGATCAGAATATGACTGATGTGGATGATTATGATTTCATAGTCCACCTTGCGTTTGACCAAAAGCCATTGACAAGAAAAGAACGTGCGGAGAACGTAAAGAAACGTGATTTTCTGTATAAATACAGCGGCACGGCAAAAGAAGTGCTTGAAGCCTTGCTCGATAAGTATATGAATTCGGGCATATATGAGCTTGAAAAGACGGATATTTTAAAGCTTGACCCGTTTACAAAGCTTGGTAAACCGTCACGAATTGCCCAGATGTTCGGCGGTAAAGACGGCTATTTGCAGGCTGTAAAAGAACTTGAAGATGAAATATATAAGGTAGGTTAATCTAATGGCTAATATAAATAATTTTGTAAAGCGTATCCGTGATATAATGCGTAACGATGCGGGAATTAACGGTGATGCACAGCGTATCGAGCAGATAGCGTGGATGTTATTTCTTAAAGTGTACGACAGTAAGGAAGAGGAGTGGGAATTTGACGATGACAACTATAAGTCGATAATTCCCGATGATTGCCGTTGGAAAAACTGGGCTTATGACGATAAATCAGGCTCGGCAATGACAGGCGATACGCTTCTTAACTTTGTAAACAACGTTTTGTTTGTAAAGCTCAAATCAATTATCGTTGCGCCTGATACTCCGATAAAGAAAGCTATTGTTAGGACAACCTTTGAGGATGCCAACAACTATATGAAGGACGGCGTTCTTTTAAGACAGGTGTTAAATGTCATTGATGAACTGGATTTGGGCGATTATGATGAAAGCCACGCTTTCGGTGAAATATACGAATCTATACTGCGCGAATTGCAGAGTGCAGGTTCATCGGGTGAGTTTTACACTCCTCGTGCCGTAACAGATTTTATGGCAAAAATGATAAAGCCAAAGATAGGCGAACATGTTGCGGATTTTGCGTGTGGAACAGGCGGTTTTTTAACAAGCTGGCTTAAAGAGCTTGAAAAATGTAAGGAAACCACCGAAGACCAAGCAGAATACGATAATTCCATATTCGGAATTGAGAAAAAACAGTTTCCATATATGCTTTGCGTAACAAATATGCTGCTTCATGGCATTGATGTTCCGAAAATATATCACGATAATTCCTTGCTAAAAGATGTTCTTGACTACACGGATGATGATAAATTCGAGGTTGTTTTGATGAATCCCCCTTATGGAGGAAATGAAAAGATCGAGGTTAAAAATCATTTTCCGTCGGATTTGGCAAGCAGCGAAACCGCAGATTTATTTATGTCTGTAATTATGTACAGGCTCAAAGAAAACGGACGAGCTGCTGTTATTCTACCGGACGGTTTTCTCTTTGGCACAGATAATGCAAAGGTAGCAATAAAAAAGAAACTTCTGTCAGAGTTTAATCTCCATACAATAATACGTATGCCGCACAGCGTTTTCGCACCTTATACGTCAATAACAACAAACATTCTATTCTTTGATAACACGCAGCCGACAACCGAAACTTGGTTTTACCGTCTTGATATGCCGGACGGCTATAAGAATTTTTCAAAGACAAAGCCAATGAAGCTTGAACACTTTGCTCCTGCTATGGAGTGGTGGGATAATCGTACGGAAATAGCTGTTGACGGCTTTGATAAGGCAAAGAAATACACTGCACAAGAGATTGCGGACAAAAACTACAACATTGACCTTTGCGGTTATCCTCACGAGGAAGAAGAAATTCTGCCGCCGAAGGAGCTTATTCAGCAGTATCAGGAAAAACGTTCAAGTCTGAACGCCGATATTGACAGAATACTTGATGAAATTATCGATGCGCTTGGCGTTGATATAATGGGTGATGGTAATGAGTAATAAATATGATAGCAGCCGTATGACTGCACAGCAACTGAAAAACTCAATACTTCAAATGGCTGTACAGGGCAAGCTTGTGCCACAGGACCCAAACGACGAGCCTGCAAGCGTGCTGCTTGAAAAAATCCGTGCAGAAAAAGCAAAGCTTGTTAAGGAAAAGAAAATCAAGGCAGACAAGAATGAGTCATTCATTTACCGTGGTGCCGATAATACCACCTATGAGAAAATCGGCGATGTGGTTA
>JAUNSK010000008.1 GCA_030539275.1 Oscillospiraceae bacterium
ACGAATCTGTTCAGGGTTTTATATTTAAGTGCATTGTTCAATTTTCAAGATACTTTGTGTTGTTGTCATTTCCGACAGCTTTTTTATTATATCACAGTGTTTTGTGATTGTCAAGCTTTTTTAAAAATTATTTTTTAAATCTAAACTTGAGCTTGTCTCAACTGACAGCTTTAATAGCATATCATATTTGCAACCCGATGTCAAGAGTTTTTTTATATTTTTTTGTTTTATTACATTTAGCGACATTTTAATTATAAGATGCTAAAAAGCACCCACGGCAAACTGACAACGCTTTTACTAAAACGCATCAATATGCTGTGGGTGCACTGTTTTATATATGATTATTATTGTTGATTACTGGTCTGCCATAAGCTTAACCATAACTGCCTTCTGAGCATGCAGTCTGTTTTCAGCTTCTTCAAAAATTTCCTTGGCATGAGCCTCAAATACTTTTGAAGTGATCTCTTCTTCTCTGTGAGCCGGCAGGCAGTGGAGTACTATTGCATCCTTGTTTGCCGCTTCTACTATGCTGTCATTTATCTGATATCCCTTAAATGCTATGCGTCTCTTCTCCGCTTCGCCTTCCTGGCCCATAGAAGCCCATACATCAGTAATAAGTACATCAGCATTCTGAGCAGCTGTATGCGGATCATCGGTTAAAGTAAATCTACCTGTTGACTGTGCAAACTCAAGTACTTCAGCTGCCGGGTGATAATTTTGAGGGCATGCAGCAGCTACTGACATTCCTGCCTTAAGGCATCCTGTTATCAGAGAATTAGCCATATTGTTTCCGTCACCTATGTATGCCATCTTTAATCCGTCAAAGCTGCCCTTTATTTCTCTTATTGTCATAAGGTCAGCAAGTACCTGACATGGATGTGAGAAATCTGTAAGGCCGTTGATTATCGGTATTGAACCGTACTCTGCGAGATCCTCAACTTCTTTCTGTTCAAATGTTCTGATCATTATACCATCAAGATATCTTGAAAGTACACGAGCTGTATCCTGAACAGGTTCTCCTCTTCCTATCTGAAGATCACTTGATGAAAGAAACAGCGGATATCCTCCAAGCTGATACATTCCTGTTTCAAATGATACTCTTGTTCTTGTTGACGCCTTCTGAAATATCATTCCCAGTGTCTTTCCTCTGAGAAGCGGATGCGGGATATTGTGTTTGAGTTCATACTTGAGCTGATCTGCAAGATTTAAAATATCGATTATCTCCTCTGTGCTCAAGTCCATCATTTTGAGTAAATGTTTCATATATATTCACCACTGCCTGAAGGCAGTTTCCTTTCAATTATTTATATATTTATTTTCTTATAAATCATTTTGCCAGCAGTTTCTCTAATATTCCAAGGCCTTCATCTATTTCTTCATATGAAATGGTCAGAGGAGGCAGAAGACGTACTTTTTCCTTAGCAGTAAGAAGAAGGAGTCCCTCATCAAGTGCAGCTCTTACAATATCAACTGCTTTTTTCTCCTTAAGTGAAATGCCTATCATCAGGCCCATTCCACTCACAGAAGCTACACCGTTCATATTACTAAGTTTTTCAAATATATATCTGCTCTTTTTGCTTACCTCATCAAGAAATCCCTGTGACTGTATTTTTGAAAGAACTACGCATCCGCCTGCACATGCTATCGGATTTCCGCCGAATGTTGATCCATGTGTTCCGGGTGTAAGTACATCGGAACATTTTTCAGATGCAAGACAGCATCCTACAGGAATTCCTCCTGCAAGACCCTTTGCAAGTGTTGTTATATCAGGCTTTACTCCGAAATTTTCAGATGCAAGCATTTTTCCTGTTCTGCCTACGCCTGTCTGGACTTCATCTGCTATCATAAGTATATCTTTTTCGTCGCAGATTTTTCTTACAGCCTTGACAAATGATTCATTAAGAGGAACTACTCCGCCTTCGCCCTGAATAAATTCTATCATAATACCGCATACATGATCATCGAGCATTTCCTCAAGGGCCTGAATATCATTTGCCGGAGTATACTTAAATCCCTCAACGAACGGGAAAAAGTACTGATGAAAATTGTCCTGACCAGTTGCTGAAAGTGTACAGAGCGTTCTTCCGTGAAAAGAATTAACAAGTGTTATTATATTGTGACGTCCTGCGCCATATTTGTCAAAGCTGTACTTTCTTGCAAGCTTGATTGCACATTCATTTGCTTCAGCACCACTGTTGCCGAAAAACACCTTGTCATATCCTGTAATATCACAGAGTTTTTCAGAAAATTCAGCCTGAACAGCTGTATAATAATAATTTGAGGTATGCTGAATCTTTTTTACCTGGTTGCATACTGCTTCAACCCAGTCATTGTCACAGTATCCGAGTGAATTTGTTCCTATGCCGCTGCCGAAGTCTATATATTTCTTGCCGTTTTCATCTGATGCACTGCGTCCTTTTCCGTTGTCAAGGACAACATCAAAACGACCATATGTATGCATTACGTGACTATTGAATTTATCAATTGTATTCATATCTAAGCACCACCAATTTTATTTAAACTGTGTTCCTATACCTTCATTTGACAACAACTCTATGAGAATTGAGTGAGGTATTCTTCCGTCAATTATTGATGTTTTTCTGACACCTCTTCGGACCGCCTCAACGCAGCAGTCTATCTTTGGTATCATGCCTCCGGATATAATGCCCTGTCTCTTCATAAACGGAACTTCACTTACATTTACTGAAGGAATAAGTGTTGAAGGATCATTTTTATCTCTGAGAAGTCCGGCAATATCAGTCATAAGAATGAGATTTTCTGCACCAAGCTCAGCTGCTATCCTTGAAGCTGCTGTATCAGCATTTACATTCATGGTTTCGCCCTTTGAATTGCTTGCAACTGTTGCAATAACCGGAACATATCCATTATCAAGACAGTCTGTGATCGGTTTGGTATTAACTGATACTATATCTCCTACATAGCCAAGATCCTGCTCTGAGTTTATCTTTTCAGCCTTAAGCATATTGCCGTCTATTCCGCAGAGCCCTACAGCACTGCCCTTATTTTCAGTAAGAAGGGCAACAAGTTCTTTGTTTACTTTTCCGGCTAGGACCATCTTGACAACATCGATAGTTTCCTTGTCTGTATATCTGAGACCTCCGATAAACTTGCTCTCTATACCAAGTCGACCCAGCATATCATTTATTTCAGGACCGCCGCCGTGAACAAGAACAACTCTAACTCCGACAAGTGAAAGCAGTACAATATCACTCATAACTGCCTGCTTGAGTTCATTGTTCGTCATAGCATTTCCGCCGTATTTGACTACGACTGTCTTATTGTTGTACTTCTGTATATATGGAAGTGCGTCTATCAGTACCTTTGAACGTATATTATTTGAGATTGTTTCCAACTTAATAACCATCTTTCATTTATGTTTTAGCTTCTGTAATCACCATTTATTTTAACATAGTCATATGTCAGGTCACAGCCCCAGCATGTAGCTGATGCGCTGTCGCTGCCTATGCTTATTTCAACCCTGATTTCTTCTGCCTGAAGGACTTTCTTGGCCTGATCCTCAGAAAAATCAATTCCTGCACCATTTCTGCAAACCTCAATCTTTCCATTTTCAGAGCTTAAATCAACATCTACACAAGAAATATCGAAATCAGCCTGAGCATAACCTACTGCACATAAAATTCTTCCCCAGTTTGCATCTTCACCAAACATTGCAGCCTTGAAAAGACTTGATGTGATAACGCTCTTGGCAACAGTTTCTGCTGTCTTTTCATCCTGTGCACCGGTACAGCTGCATTCAATAAGCTTTGTCGCACCTTCACCATCACGCGCCATCATTTTGGCAAGATTTCTCATTATTATGAATAATGCCTTGCTGAAAACACTGTAATCATCATTCTCAGATGAAATAATGTCGTTGCAGGCTTTTGCATTTGCGAGAATACATACCATATCATTTGTAGATGTATCTCCGTCAACGCTTACACGGTTAAGAGTTGTAACTACATGTTCACTCAGTGCCTTCTGAAGCATCTGCGGAGTAATGGCTGCATCGGTTGTAATAAATGTAAGAGTAGTTGCCATATTCGGATGGATCATTCCGCTTCCTTTAAGCATACCGCCTATTGTACATTTCTTATCCCCGATCATAAATGATACTGCTATTTCCTTAGGCTGTGTATCTGTAGTCATAATCGCTTCAAGAGCTGCCTTGTTTCCGCTGTGGCTGAGCCCGGCAGCAAGTTCAGGAACTCCTGCTTCGATCGGTTCTATCGGAAGAGGCTGACCTATAACGCCAGTTGAAGCAACTATAACATCATTTTCATCAATAGAAAGTGCATTTGCCGCAAAACTGCACATCATATTTGCTTTAAGTTCTCCGTCCGCATTGCATGTATTTGCATTGACAGAATTGACTATTACAGCCTGAGCAATACCATCAGATATATGCTGTCTTGTAACTGCTATCGGAGCACCCTTGACTTTATTTGTTGTATAGACAGCTGCGGCTGCGCATTTGCTGTCCGAAAAGATAAGTGCGAGATCATTTTTTTTATTATTTTTCTTCGGAGCATCTTCATTACCGATAGCCTTATGAGCCAGACCGCACTGAATTCCGTTAGCTGTAAAACCCTGTGCTGCACAAACACCGCCATCTGTATACTGATACCCGTCATACTGCTGTAACTTCATAATCTATACCTCACAAATGTTATTCTATATTAAGACCGGTAGCTTCATCTATACCCATCATAATATTCAGACACTGCACAGCTGCACCGGATGCACCCTTGCCAAGATTGTCAAGTCTTGAACAAAGAAGTACCTGATCATCATTGCCGCATACAAAAATCTGCATTGTATCTATGTTACTCAGTGTATTTGAAGCAAGAAAACCATTTTCGAGAACATTTTCACCGTTTACAGGCATAACCTTGACAAGTTTCTGTCCGTTGTAATGTCCTTTCATAACATTATATATATCGTTTATTCCACAGTATCCCTGAAGCATTCTTGTCTGGATCGGAACCGATACAACCATGCCGCTGTAATAACTGCATACGATCGGATTGAACATCGGTTTGTATTTGAGTCCTGTTATTTTCTGCATTTCAGGAAGGTGCTTATGGTTCTGCGTCAGAGCATACTGTCTTGGACTGTTGAATTCTGACGGTCTTTCATCGGACTCATAAACGGCAATTGCTTTTTTGCCTGCACCGCTGTAGCCGGATGTAGCATATGCTGAAACCGGAAAGTCTGCAGGGAGTATACCGGCACTTACCAGCGGATATACAAGTGATACGAAACCGCTTGCATAACATCCCGGAACTGCAAGACGCTTTGTATTTTTAATTTTTTCACGCTGTGAAGCAGACAATTCAGGAAAACCGTATGTCCAGTCATCATTTGTCCTATGCGCTGTTGAAGCATCTATGATTCTGACATTTTCATTTTCAACAAACGATACAGCTTCAATCGATGCTGCATCAGGAAGACACAAAAAAGTATAGTCTGATTCATTGATAAGTCTCTTTCTCTCAGCCGGATCCTTTCTCTTGTCTTCATCAATTTTAAGAAGTTCTATATCATTTCTGCTGCTGAATCGTTCCTGGATCCTTAATCCTGTTGTTCCTTCCTGACCATCAATGAACACCTTAACTGACATCTTTTATTTCCCCTTTGTTACTTTTTCATATTTTTAACTGCACTGAAAATCAGTGTTGCTGCAAACATTATGATAAACCAGCCTCTGTTCACTGCAGTAAAGTTTTCAAAGTTTAAAACGAGTATAAGTATAAATCCTGCAAGCCAGATAAGAACACCTGTAAGACTTATAATCACTATTGATTTAAACATTTTTTTATTCATCAGCAATTTCCCTGCCAAGAAGAGTTCTTGTTAGTTCGATCTGCTTCTTTACTGACTCAGGAGCTGGTCCGCCTTCTGAATTACGCTGATTAACACAAGTCTCAAGATTTATTGCTTCATAAAGATCATTGTCAAACAGCTGTGTGAACTTTTTGTATTCTGAAAGATCAAGTGTTTCAAGCGTACATGATTTTTCAATACATATTGCAACAAGCTGTCCTGTTATTTTATATGCATCCCTGAAAGGAAGTCCTTTTTTAACAAGATAGTCAGCGCAGTCCGTTGCATTTATAAATCCCTTGGCTGCTGCTGCACGCATTTTATCCGGATTTATTCTCATTGTCTCGATCATAGGAATAAATGTTTCAAGACAAAGCTTTACATTATCAACTGCATCAAATATTGCTTCCTTGTCTTCCTGCATATCCTTATTGTATGCAAGCGGAAGTCCTTTGAGCATTGAAAGCAGTGTTACCAGATCACCGTTTACCCTGCCTGTCTTTCCTCTTATTAGTTCTGTTATATCAGGGTTCTTTTTCTGTGGCATTATCGATGAACCTGTAGCATATGCATCATCAAGCTCTATAAACTTGAATTCCCATGAGCACCACATGATTATCTCTTCAGAAAACCTTGACAGATGAGTCATGATAAGTGATATTGCGGCTGCAAGCTCAACGCAGAAATCACGGTCAGCCACTGAATCAAGACTGTTGGCAGTCGGACCGTCAAAGCCAAGAAGATCACTTGTCATCTTGCGGTCAATAGGATATGTTGTTCCTGCAAGTGCACAGCTTCCAAGCGGATTATAGTTCATTCTTCGTCTTGTATCATTGAGTCTCGATATATCACGAAGAAGCATCTGTGCATACGCCATAAGATGGTGAGCCAGAGTTACAGGCTGTGCTCTCTGCAGATGTGTATATCCAGGCATTACTGTATTCAGATTTGATGAAGCGAGCGTACACAGAACATCTGTAAGTTTTGCTGCAAGCTTTCTTATCTCACCTATTTCATCCCTGAGATAAAGTCTTATATCAAGAGCTACCTGATCATTTCGTGATCTGGAAGTATGAAGTCTCTTGCCGACATCCCCGTAACGCTTTGTGAGTTCTGCTTCGATAAACATATGGATATCTTCAGCGTTCATATCAAGCTCGAGCTTGCCTGAATCAATATCATCAAGTATTTCTGACAGACCTTTTACGATAAGCTTGCTGTCCTCTTCTGATATAATAGAACATTTTCCAAGCATTTTTGCATGTGCAATGCTGCCCATTATATCATGCCTGTACATTCTGCCGTCGAATGAGATGGATGAGTTGAATGCGTTGACCATTGCATCAACTTCCTTGGAAAATCTTCCTGCCCACATCTTTGCCATAATCTGTTTATCCTCCGTATACACGCTTTATTTTTCAAATTCTTCTATATTTATGCCTTTTTCTTCGAGTGCTTTAAAAAGAGAACATATGTCAATACCATTTATCTTTAATCCTGTTATATCACAGTCTTCTATTTGCACATTATGCATATCGCAGTCGGTAAACTTTGTATCATTAAGTACGATCTTTTCAAAGCTGGCATGCATCATATCCGAGAAATTAAGTCGCGAATCATCCAGTGAAACTTCCTCAAAAACAGTCTCCTTGAAATTTATACCCTTAAAGGAAGCGCGGCTCATATTAAGACTGTTAAACTTCGTTCTTTCCATATTAACATTTTCAATAACTGCATTTGCAAAACTTGCTTCACTAATAGTACTGTTATCAAGATAGGCATTATCAAAGGCACAGCAGTTCAGGTCAACATCATTGAATACTGCACATTCCATATTAGCTTTTTCAAAAACTACCGTTGAAAGATTGACATTTCTGAACTCAGCGCGTTCAAGATTAACTGTATCAAATACAGAATCCGGCATGCTGTCTTCAGATAATTTCAGCATTTCACCTACTACATGTTCGTACTGCTTAATTTCATTCATAATATCACTCCAACCTCAAACCTTTCGTATTACGTTTAAAACAATAAAAAAACCGGGCGGACGCACGCCCGCCCGGTTCTATATACTACTTGTTGTTTTTGCGCTTTGCTTCAAGCTGTGCTCTTACCTTGATCGGAAGACCAAACAGATTGATAAATCCTGCGCTGTCCTTCTGATTATACACATCATCAGCATCAAAAGTAGCAACTTCTTCATCATAGAGTGTATATGGTGAAGTAACTCCGGCATTAATAATATTTCCTTTATAGAGCTTAAGTTTTACATCACCTGTTACTGTTTTCTGAGTTTCTGTCACAAATGCACTCAGTGCTTCTCTTAAAGGTGTAAACCACTGTCCGTTATATACGATGTCAGCAAACTTAATGCCAAGGTACTGCTTCATTCTTGCTGTTTCCTTATCGATCGTGATCGTCTCAAGAACATCATGTGCGTGGTAAAGAATTGTTCCGCCAGGTGTCTCATATACACCACGTGATTTCATACCTACAAGTCTGTTCTCAACGAGATCTGCAAGTCCGATGCCATTTGCTCCGCCGAGTTCATTGAGTTTCTTTACTATATCAACTCCGCCCATCTTTGTGCCGTCAATAGCAACCGGAATACCTTTATCAAATGAAATTGTTACATATGTCGGCTTGTCAGGAGCCATTTCCGGTGAAACACCGAGTTCGAGGAAGCCTGGTTTATTATACTGCGGTTCATTTGCAGGATCTTCAAGATCAAGACCTTCATGTGAAAGATGCCAGAGGTTCTTATCCTTTGAGTAATTTGTTTCACGGTTGATCTTAAGAGGAATATTGTGAGCCTCTGCATAATCGATCTCTTCATCTCTTGACTTGAGATCCCAGATTCTCCATGGAGCAATTATCTTCATCTCAGGTGCAAATGCCTTGATAGCAAGTTCAAATCTTACCTGATCGTTGCCCTTTCCTGTGCAGCCGTGACAAATTGCATCAGCGCCTTCTTTTATAGCAATCTCAGCAATTCTCTTTGCAATGATAGGTCTTGCAAATGATGTACCGAGAAGATATCTGTTTTCATAAACTGCACCAGCCTGTACAGTAGGAAATACATAATTATTGATAAACTCATCATTAAGATCTTCTATGTAAAGCTTTGATGCACCTGTCTTGATAGCCTTTTCTTCAAGACCATCGAGCTCTGTACCCTGTCCGACATCACCTGATACTGCAATAACTTCACAGTTATTATAGTTTTCCTTAAGCCATGGAATAATGATTGATGTGTCAAGTCCTCCGGAATAAGCTAATACAACTTTTTTGATATCATTTGCCATAAAGCGAACCTCCATAAATTTATATTCAATGAAAAATTATTTCCTTATCCGACCGTCTGATCTGCGTATCATTTTCCAAATCAGTAATCGATATATTTAATTATACAATATAAATTGCAAAAGTCAAGCAACGTTGTATATATATTCATATTTACTTAAATATTCATTAAAATTATGAATATAAAAATACCTATCAATAAACAATTCATAATTTCTGACGATTAATTGATTGTTTATTGATAGGTTTGTCTCTATCTGTCAATATCAAATACTACCGGTATTCAATATAATTAATTAGGAAGAACTGATTTATACTGCAGTCTGAGTTTATCCGTGATAAGTGCTATGAATTCAGAATTTGTCGGTTTTCCTTTGCTTGTATTCACTGTATATCCGAAGAACGAATTGAGTGTTTCAACATTGCCTCTGTCCCATGCTATTTCGATAGCATGACGAATGGCACGTTCAACTCTTGAGGATGTGGTCTGGAATTTTGTCGCTACGTTAGGATATAATGATTTTGTAACACTCTCCAGAAGATCCTGATCACTCAGTGAAGATAATATTGCTTCTCTTAAATAATGATATCCTTTAATATGTGCCGGAACTCCGAGCTGATGAATAACATCTGTAACAACAATCTCAAGGTCATGATTTTTATCAATTCCTGTTGAAACTGTTTCGCTGTTCTGGGTAAGTGATATTATTCTTTCCTTGAGCGTATTGACATCAAAAGGTTTAAGCATGAAGTATGCCGCTCCGCCCTGCATAACCTGCTTTTCAACAAACGGATTATCATATGCGGATGTTACAATAAACGCAGGCATCTTGCATCCGGATTCCGATACCTTTTTTATAATCTCAATAGCGTCTATCTGAGGCAGGACTGCATCTATTATAACGACATCAGGTGAATCATTTTTGATTGAATCCAAAATCTTTGAACCATCCTTTGGTCTTGTTACAACGTACCATCCCAGGCCTCTTAACGTATTTGCACATGCTATACCGTATTCTACACTGTCATCACCAATTAATACTCTAATTTTGCTGATCATTATTAAACCTCCTAATTTATTACTGCAAACATATATTACCATATTTTTCAAGTTTGAGCAATACCTTTTTCAAGAAAAAAATACATTATACGATTTTTCATCGGAATTACCAATTCTCTTCCAATTTTTAGTAATCGTTTTGTAACTTTTCGCAACCGGAAGTCGTGTTAATGATTATACATTATATCATTCTCTTATATCTTCTTTTTATTTCTTTTAACTCGGTTATCATATGACAAATAATTCATAAGCGCAATAATTAAAATAACTACAAAATGCCCCAGGGTCGGCAGATGCCTGGCGAGATAAATCTGCGAATACGGCTGTAGATTCTCGTCAGAAAACCCTATTTTCTGTGCCTGAGATACAATTAGAATAAGACCTGTCATACACGCTGATATTCCAGGAATCTCTGCAATTAACACAGAAAGGCCTTTTTTATGCAGTACCATTACAGTCGCAGTTACCATAAGAATACCCGACGCGAAAAAACAGCCTGATGCAGCAGCAAGCTTTGTAAAATCATCCGGCACAAGCAGTCCTGCACTTCGGTTATCAATTGCCTCATATATAATTCCGGCACCGCCTGCAAGATTAAAAAAAACTGCGTAAATCACTGTTATTAAAATTAAAATAATTTTTAATATTATTTTGAAAACCTTCATTTTATATCATCCTTATAAATATAACGTAAATTACAGTTGTAATATTAATCAAAAATAAGAACATCAATATACTTTAATATTTTTTATCATGCCGCCAATATTATTAATACGGGAATAAATTTTTCGGGCAAATAAGTGACGTCTGCGAATACATCAGCAGACAGATTTGAGGCTATTATGATAAAACTTATCAAAAGGTTAACCATATTTCTCTCTGTTTTTTGCTTTATGGTATTTTTTATACTTTGCTACTTTTGTGCAAATCTTCCCGACAGCTTTTACCGGGACAAAAACGTGTCAAAAGAATTTTCGGTCAATGCAGCCCTTAAGGTCACAGCAGATGATCATGGTGCTGTCAATGCCGGTTTTTCGCTTAATGCAGCATTTCCGGGAGCATCGCATTCAACACTTAAGTTCATGGGACTTATCCCTGTAAAAAATGTTGAAGTTCATGATATAGATGTTCCGGAACTCGTGCCCTGCGGAACACCGTTCGGAATCAAGATTATGATGGACGGTGTTATGGTGATAAGCACCGGAGAAATTCAGTCAGGTGCCGGAACTACATCACCAGCCGGCATGGCCGGAATTCAGAAGGGTGACATAATCAAATCAATTAATTCGATAAATGTTTATTCTAATGATGATATCTCCAGAATATTGTCAGGCTGCTCACAAAATGAGACAGTTGAAATAGATCTTTGCAGAGACGGAAGGACTATCAGGGTTCATGCTGTTCCTGTATACTCAAGTATTGATAAAAAATATGAACTGGGGCTCTGGGTACGTGACAGTTCAGCAGGGATAGGAACCGTTACTTACTATAATACAAGCAACGGAACTTTTGGCGGACTCGGACATCCTGTATGTGATTGCGATACCGGCGAAATTCTTCCTCTGTCAAGCGGCGAGGTAGCAGATGTTGAAATACGAACTGTAAAAAAGGGTAAGGCAGGGTATCCAGGTGAACTTCAGGGATACTTTACAGATTCATCACCATGCGGAGAGCTCTATATAAACAATAAATTCGGAGTTTTCGGGAAAATGGATAATCCGTGTCCCGGAGCAAAAACAATTCCTATGGGACTAAAGCAGGAAATAAAAAAAGGAAAAGCATGTATTTATTCAACGCTTTGCGGGGACAGTCCTGAATCCTATGAAATAGAAATAACTGAAATAAATTACGCCAACACTGATACTTCAAAAAATATGATCATAAAAATTACTGATCCTGAGCTTCTGTCTAAAGCAGGAGGAATAGTCCAGGGTATGAGCGGCAGCCCGATTATTCAGAACGGAAAGCTTATCGGTGCTGTAACGCATGTATTTGTAAATGACCCGACAATGGGATATGCAGTTTTTTGTGAAAACATGTATGAAATGAGCTTTGTTAATTAAATAAAAAATCGGATTGCAGTTCGTAGTGAAACTGTAATCCGATTTTTTCGTATATTATATTATGCCTTTTCGTCACTGAAGCCACTCTCAACGAGATCAACAAGTGCATCAACCGCTACCTTTTCATCTGAACCGTCAGCTATGATTTTTATTGATGTACCGCCTACTATACCAAGAGAAAGAATACCCAACAGGCTCTTAGCGTTTACTCGGCGTTCTTCCTTCTCGATCCAAATAGATGCCTTGAACTCATTAGCCTTCTGAATGAAAAAAGTTGCTGGTCTGGCATGCAGGCCAACCTGATTCTGTACCATTACTTCTTTAACAAACATATAAAACTCTCCTTGTTTTAAATATTATACATATCCGGCAGTTATACTGTTACACCGCAGCACATATACACAAAACTGTTTATACTGATTGACGATGCATATATCTCATACGGAATATTATAGAAAAACCAATAACATAAATCAAGTAATAATAACCATTGATTAAAATGCAAAAATCCGTCTAATTGATATTATACAAGCTATTTGCTTTTGAGTCAACGCAAATTTATCATATATCGGGAGTTTACACATAATTTCTACGCATTGATTACGCAAGAAATATTTACACGTTTGGTTTTTGTCGATATTAACGAATTTTATTTAAGCTTCACAATTTTCAACACTAATTTATATTCAAGATTACTTTTCACTTATCAGACTTATGCATATTTATATATTTTTCGAACATATCCGGTCTCAGCTGTCTGGTTATCTCAAGGCTTTTGTTATGCCTGAATGCTTCAATGTTTTTATGATGTCCTGACAGCAGAACTTCGGGAACCGGCATGCCCTCCCACACCTCAGGTCTTGTATACTGAGGATATTCAAGCAGTCCGTTATAATGACTTTCATCCTGATAACATACTTCATCTGACAAAACGCCGTCGCACATACGTGCAATACAGTCTGAAAGAACAAGGGCAGGCAGTTCACCGCCTGTAAGCACATAGTCGCCGATAGAAATTTCTTCATCAACTATTTTATCAAGCACGCGTTGGTCAACACCCTCATAATGCCCGCAAATTATAAAAATATTACTGTAAGATGAAAACTCTGCTGCTTTTTGCTGAGTAAGCGTTTTACCCTTAGGCGACATATAGATCGTATGGGGAGTACAGCCAAGCTCTTTACACAGTTCAAGCCAGCATGTATATATCGGCTGTGCCTGCATAACCATGCCCATTCCTCCACCGTACGGAGCATCATCGACTCTTCTGTGCTTATCATTAGTATATTCTCTTATATTGCGGCATGATATATCAATCAGCCCTTTTTTTCTTGCACGTCCTACTATACTTTCTGAAAGTACATTTTCACACATCTCAGGAAATAAAGTTGCTATGTCAATTCTCATCGTCAAAAAGTCCTTCCAGCGGAGTAATCAGCATTTTTTTATTTTCAAGATCAGTAGATTTAACAACATCAGGAATTGCCGGTATCAGATACTCCCTGCCCTGTCCGTTTACGGCATAAACATCATTTGCACCGGTCTGCATTACCTCCGTTATGGTTCCATAGTTCTGACCTGACTGTGCATCCTCAACCTGCATCCCTATCAGATCTGATATAAAGAATACACCTTCAGGAAGTTCAACGTCATCCCTGTCTATATATAATACCTTGTCTCTTAGTGCAGCAGCTTCCTCTACTGTATTATACCCGCAGAATTTTGTTATTACCATATTCTTGAACACCCTTGATTTTTCAACCTCCAGGGTATTTTCGCCGTTTGTGTCTAAATACAGTGTATCAAATTCACAAAGAAAATCCGGTGAATCACACCATGGCTGAATTTTCACTTCACCCTTAAGGGCATGGACAGTCACTATTTTTCCGACTTCTAAAAATTTTTCAGACATAAACTTTTCTCCATTTTAAATAACTTAAAAAAGCCGTCCGGAACCGCACCGGATAATATAAAATACCCTGATGCCAGAATCCTGACAGCCCCATGTTCAGTATATTGACAGCTTTTAATATATTTATTCTATCTCAAGAAGAACCTTCATGTCATTTCTTGCAGCACCTGCACGCATAAGTGTACGTATTGCCTTAGCGATTCTTCCCTGTTTGCCTATAACACGTCCCATATCGTTTTGTGCAACGTGAAGATGATATACCGTTATTCCTTCTTCGTTTGGTGCATCCTCTTCGATTTTAATAGCTGTCTTATCCTCAACAAGTCCCTCAACTATTGAATACAGTAACTCTTTCATAATGTCCCTCCACTATTGTTTAATACTTAATCTCTTTTTTTTATAGAACAATCCGGATAAATAACCCGGACTGCTGATACCTGTGGAAATAAATCATCAAGATACAGACACAAGGTCTGTATCCTTTATCTGATGATATTACATAGCGCCGTTCTTCTTAAGAATGTTCTTAACGCTTTCAGTTGGCTGTGCACCGCTCTTAAGCCATTTGCTTGCCTTCTCGTTATCAACGTTAATAACGCTTGGATTCTTTGTAGGATCATAGAAACCGATCTCTTCGATAAATCTGCCGTCTCTAGGATATCTTGAATCAGCAACGACTATACGATAAAAAGGAGTTTTCTTAGCTCCCATTCTCTTTAATCTGATTTTAACTGCCATCTATATTCACCTCCGTTATATTGTTTTGCGTTTTATTTATATTAATGCAAAATAATCATAATTATTATCTGCAGTAATATCATTAATTACATCTGGCCGCCCATAGGACCGCCCATATTGTCAAAATTCATTCCGGCAATACGTTTTTTCATCTTTTTCGCAGAAACGCCTTTTCCTGCTTTACCAAACTGCTTCATAATTTTCTGCATCTGGTCAAACTGTTTGAGAAGTCTGTTGACATCTTCGACCTTCATTCCGCTTCCTGCTGCAATACGCTTCTTGCGGGACGGGTTAATGATTGACGGTTTGGTTCTCTCAGCCTTTGTCATAGATGTTATCATAGCGTCTACACGCTCAAACTGTCTTTCATCAACATCCATGTCCTTTACCTTGTCACCAAGACCAGGAATCATTGAAAGCAGACTCTTGATCGAGCCCATTTTCTGAATCTGTTTAAGATAGTTTCTCAGGTCATCCATATCAAATGTATTTTCCTGAAACTTCTTTGCTATCTTCTCTGATTCATTTATATCAACTGTACTCTCTGCTTTTTCAATAAGTGTAAGCACATCACCCATTCCAAGTATACGTGATGCCATACGTTCAGGATGAAACGGCTCAAACTCATCAAGCTTTTCACCCATGCCGACAAATTTTATTGGTTTGCCGGTTACAGCAAGTACTGACAGTGCAGCACCGCCTCTTGTATCAGAATCAAGCTTTGACATCAGTACACTGTCTATTCCGAGTGCATCATCAAATGCCTTGGCAACATTAACAGCATCCTGACCTGTCATTGCATCGACAACGAGCATAATTTCGCTTGGATTTGTCTTTGCTTTTATGTTTTTAAGCTCGTCCATTAGTTCTGTATCTATATGGAGACGTCCGGCTGTATCGAGAATAACGATATCGTGTCCGTAGTCTTTGGCATATTTTATTGATTCAGAGGCAATCTTAACGGGATCAGTCTTTCCCATTTCAAATACTTTGACATCTGCCTTTTCACCTACTACCTGCAGCTGATTGATAGCAGCCGGTCTGTAAATGTCACAGGCTACCAGCAATGGTCTGTGTCCCTGGGACTTGAAATATTTCGCAAGCTTGGCTGAATGTGTTGTCTTACCTGAACCCTGAAGTCCGCACATCATAATCACACAAGGTGGTTTTGACGGCATATTGATTCGTGTATTTGAATTTCCCATTAAAGAGCAGAGCTCTTCATTTACAATCTTAACTACCATCTGTGCAGGTGTCAGGCTCTTCAGTACATCCTCGCCAACCGCTCTCTCTGATACCTTTGCTACAAAATCCTTAACGACCTTGTAACTTACATCAGCTTCAAGAAGCGCCAGTCTTACTTCTCTCATAGCCTCTTTTACATCGGATTCATTAAGCTTTCCACGTGATTTAAGCCTTTTGAATACATTATTGAGTTTATCCGACAAACCCTCAAATGCCATGCAGGCACCTCCTTAAAAAGTCTTAACCAAGCAATTCCTGAGTGCCTGATATACATTCAAGAATAACATTGACATCTTCAGTCACACTGATAGAGTGCATATATTTTATATTATATTCTTTTAATGACTGTGCACGGACTTCCATCTTTTCGACTAGTTCCCTGCAACCATATATTTTCTTTACAAATCCGAGTTTCTGCTCAAAATCATCAAGGTACTGCTGGGCGCGTTTTATTGCATCATGTACGCCCTGTCTTGTGATGGCCTCATTTTCCGCAATCTCAGAAAGCGAAAGGTCCTCATAATAATACAGTTCCATAATATCCTTCTGTTTGTCTGTCAGCAGCCCGCCATAATAATCAAGCAGTACAGCATAATCAAGATTTTTACTCATATAATCCTCACTGCCTATATAATTGTAAAGCTTCGAACCTTTACAATTATATATCAGAAATTATTTTTTGTCAAGCATTTTTTTATAATAGCAATACTGTTTAATCATTTAACATAACAAACATATTTATGATATGTTCTAAAAATTATATAATGTAAGCATTCTGCACAAATATGAAAAACAGACCCGGTTGGTTCCGGGTCTGTTTTTACAGGAAATATGAGAAAAACTGATTGTTTGTAGGTTGCTTTTTATAATTTTTTGAATGCAACAATATCTTTGATAACATACTGTTTCATTGTACTGAGGTCAGCTAAGGAAACTTCTCCGTCGAAAGTAACATCAGCATTTTCAAGAGCCTGCTCTGATAATTGTATATCACCTATGAGATACTGGGATATCAGTGTCATATCTGACATATCGATCTCGCCGTTCAGATCCAGATCTCCGTATACTGTGCCGGCAGATGTAATTTTATTTTCGATAACTGCCATATAAGTTGATGCGTGATACAGATCTGTTGAAATGAAACCGTTTTCATCAACAAGAATTTCATTTATTCTGTCCATTGTGGCATTATCCTTGTTGTAGTAATACAGTACTGCGTTTTGTCCTGCATACTGGCTGCCGACATAATATCTGACTGTTGCTGTCAGACCAAACTGACCGCTGTGCATCAGATTTATTTCAAAATACTGGTTTCCGTCTGCTGTTTTCTCTGCAAGTTCCTGCGGTATTACGCCTGCATTTTTATCTATTTCAAGATTAAGATCCTGAGCCTGTGAAGCTGTTACATTTTTTCCGTTAATATTCCAGCTGTATTCTTCAAAGTCGAACATAAGCTGAATATTTCTTCCTCTGATCATGTCCAGAGCTTCTGCAGGAAGAATTGTGGTCTGCTGTGAGGCCATATCAAACACTGATGACTCTCCGTCCTGAAGATCAGCTATTGATGCAAGTACAGTTTTCATATATGAGTAGTTGTCAAGTTTCAGTTCAGTTACTTTGTATAATTTTTCACTGTCCTTTGGGCTCTGTTTTATTACTGCATATAATATTCCGTCCTGGATAACCATGCCGTATACATAGCCGTCTGTGTCATAAGGATTTACATAGCTTACAGCCTGTTTGTATGAACCATCCATATTCATGGAGTATATCATTGTGGGGGTATTATAGTATACTGTGCCGCCTGAAACTATAAGGCTTGTATATTTGCCGCTCCAGTATTCATTTGTACTTCCCCATACCATCCACTTTTCGTCATCAATAATTACATTTGTGGATACTGTCTGGTCAAGTGTATCATATGTACTGTAAACGCCGTCTTTATCAATAAAGTACCACTTTGAGCCTGAAATAAACATCTCTGTATTGACATATGCCCAGAATTCATTGTCATACTTTGTACTCTGTGCCGTTATACCGTTGCTGTCCCAGTTATAATGTGAAACTGTCCTTACATCTGAAGTGGTCTGGATTGCCTGGTCACTGAGCATAAAATATGAATGACTTACTCTGCCTGCTGTATCCGGAACCGGATCATCCCAGGTTACATCTACATGATACCACTGCCCGTCTATTTCAACGAGATTCCATGCATGTACCATATCTGTGGAGCTGACAACTGCTGCATTTATGCCGACTTTTTGGAGCAGGTATTTATAAGCCTGTGCATAACCCTGACATATACCGCTGCCGTCAACTATTATATCATACGCAGATGAACCGCCGTTTAAGTTTTCTTTTTTGCCTTCAACGTCATAGTAACTGTTAAGTACAAGATAATCATGGAGCTTGAGAGCTTTTTCAAGATCTGTCATACCGTCTGTTATTGTACGGCTTATTATCTCGTCAGCCTTGTCTCTTAACTGTTTAACGTACTGCTGTGATGGTTCCAGCTCATTTGCATAAGTAAACTTTATAGAAGTAAGAATAAATCTTCCCTGATCGTCATATCCTGCGCCGCAGCTGGATTTTGAAATATTTACAAAAAACATTTCAGGTTCGCACAGAACTTCATTAAGTGCATTATTGAGAGTCTGGAAGTCATCAACCAGAACGTCATATGAAGTGATATCGATCTGATTGTCAAAATTATAAAGGGAGTTTCTTATTATATCTGATAATGTTGAGTAAGTTTCCTGTGTTATTTCAGCTGATACTGATTGTGCCGGTAATACGATTGCTGCATTTGCAATTATTGCTGCTGATAATAATGTTGCTACGATATTTTTGATAGTTTTCATAATGACAACCTCCCGTCAGTTTTATCTCTCTTTTCCCGTTTCCCTGTTATATTTATATTCCGTATAACTCAAAAAAGCCGGTATCCTGATATGGATATCGACCTGCATTAACAACTATAAACAACTATTTTACTGGTTGTTTAAAACTTGTGCAGCCGGCTGTCATACCCTTCAGGATTTAGACCCTTGGCTTTGCGTCCTTGCCTTTCAGCAAGTTTGCCCAATATTTAATTGTGGTATCATAAATCAAAAACAACTGATTACTACATATTATCTGTAATTAATCATAATATAAATGAATATATTATTTTGTTTTAAACTGATATATTATACAGAACATTTATTAATTTTTATTTCTTCCTGTTTTCTGTCTTCAGTATACCACCGTGCATAACGTATGTCAATAGTTATTATATTTTTTTAAAAAAATATTTGCAATTTGTCGTTTTGCATAAAACAAAGTCGGGTTTGCTGTAAATATTTATATACGCATTTTTAGAAAAACAGGTATTGAATTTATATATTTGTTAGTGTATAATATTTATATATATTACTGATTTTGAGTAGCCGACGCTATGCTCAAGTAATTTAATCAACCATTTTGATATTAATGTAATAATTAATAATCCCAATATCATAATGACGTCGGAGAATGGAGCTGCACACATGAGAAAACTGTCCAAGGAGCATATCAAACACGAACTTACAAGGGTACTGCATTCTGATTTCAACATTTCACCTGATGACGCATCTGACCTTCAGATCTACAACGCACTGTCTGCTATAGTAGTTCAGTACCTGAAAGAGAAACGCAACAGCTTTAACAATGTGATTAATTCTCAGGGCAAAAAGCAGGTGTATTATCTTTCAATGGAGTTCCTGATGGGACGTTCGCTCAAAACCAGTCTTTATAACCTTGAACTTGTAGATGACGTACGTGAAGTTCTTAAAGAATTTGACATCAATCTTGATAAAATCTATGAATATGAACCTGATGCCGGCCTTGGAAACGGCGGTCTCGGCAGACTGGCTGCATGTTACCTTGATGCTATGGCAACACAGGCTATTCCGGCAATGGGTTATTCTATATGTTATGAATACGGTATTTTCAAACAGAAGATAGAGGACGGCTGGCAGACAGAACTTCCGGATAACTGGCTTCCGGGCGGTGAGGTCTGGCTCGATCCTCGTCCTGAACGTGCCGTAGAAGTTCATTTTGAAGGAGAACTTCATGAATACTGGGATAATCAGTATCATCATATATCTCATACCAACTACAATACAGTTCTTGCTATTCCATATGATATGTATGTATCCGGTTTCGGCAGTGACGGTGTTTCAGTTCTCAGACTCTGGACTGCAAAATCCCCGAGCTTTGACATGGCAACATTCAATCAGGGAGATTACGCAAAAGCACTGAGCCAGAACAGCATAGCAAATGCAATTTCTAAAGTACTCTATCCTAATGATAACCATCTTGAAGGCAAATCACTCAGACTCAGACAGCAGTATTTCCTTTGCGCTGCATCGATAGGCGATATAGTTACAAACCATATGTCAGTATACGGCACGCTGGAAAACCTTCATGATAAGGTAGCAATACATATAAACGATACACATCCTACACTTGCAATACCCGAGCTCATGCGTATCCTGCTTGATGACTGCGGCTATACATGGGATAAGGCATGGCATATCGTTAAAAACACATTTGCATACACAAATCATACTGTTATGGCTGAAGCCCTTGAAAAATGGGATGTAAATCTTGTAAAGAGTGTCATTCCGCGTATTTTCTCAATCATTGTTGAGATCAACAACAGATACTGCAACAAACTGCAGCAGCAGATCGATCACAGCTATGAGAAAATAAACAGAATGTCAATTATAAAGAACAATCAGATACATATGGCTTCTCTTTGTGTAGCAGTTGCTCACAGTGTAAACGGCGTATCAAAGCTTCACTCCGAGATCATCAAAAAAGATGTCTTTGCAGATGAATATCATTATTCTCCGTTTAAATTCAAAAATGTCACAAACGGAATCGCATACAGAAGATGGCTGTATCAGTCAAATCCGGGACTCACAAAACTGCTGACAGACAAAATAGGTCCTAAATTTCTTAAAGACGGAGATGAGCTCAAAAAGTTCAGTGTATTTGAAAACGACCATGCTGTACTTGATGAACTTGCCGCTATAAAGAAGAAAAATAAAGAGAGTTTCCTTAAGTATGCCAAACATTACTGCAACCTTGACTTCACTATTGATCCTGACAGTATATTTGACGTACAGGTAAAGAGACTTCATGAATATAAAAGACAGCATCTTAATGCACTCAACATAATTGCGGATTATAATTATCTGCTTGAGCATCCGGATGCAGACTTTACACCTAAAACATACATATTTGCTGCAAAGGCAGCGCCTGGTTATTATCTCGCAAAACAGATAATCAAAATGATATGGTGCATATCACAGGAACTCAGAAAAAATCCTAAGATATCTGAAAAACTCAGTGTATTTTTCCTTGAAGACTATAAGGTTACATTATCCGAACTGCTTATGCCTGCAAGTGAAATATCCGAACAGATCTCTCTTGCCGGAACTGAAGCTTCCGGAACGGGAAATATGAAACTGATGCTTAACGGTGCAGTTACACTCGGAACACTTGACGGTGCTAATATAGAAATAAAAAATGCTGTCGGCGACAGCAATATAATTATTTTTGGTATGAATGCCGAAGAAGCAGCTGACCTTAAATCGGGCGGCTATAATCCACGCAGATATTATGACAGTGACGAAACCATTAAGCAGGCTGTAAACAGAATGTATCACGGCATTAACGGCTGTCAGTTCTCTGAGGTTGCAGGTTCTCTGCAGAACTCAGATCCATATATGGTTCTTGCTGACTTCAATTCATACAGGCAGGCACAGCAAAAAGCAACTCAGTTATACAATGACAAATATACCTGGCTCAAAATGTCACTCAACAATATAGCCGGTGCCGGAATATTCTCTGCTGACAGGGCAGTAAAAGAGTATGCAAAAGACATCTGGGGCATTATTTAAAAGCGCACTCTTATGAATTAACCGTCATAAGCTCGCAGCATACCAGGCGGTGTAAGCAGACATCGCCTGGTTTTTTATTCTTGATTTCTTATTTGTGGTTTTATCAAATTCAGTTAATACACATATAATTATATATGGAGCTTTTTTTCAGAATCCAGATCAACCTAATATGCGTTAATAAACAATATTTTTAAAGAAATGAGGGATATACATGATAAAAATCTACGACAGCTGGGATACTTCATACAAATCTGTCTTCGGTGCTATAAAACAAGAAGAATTCTGCAACTTTACAATACGACTGGATGACGAGTATACTCCTGATTACGATCCGGTTATGATAATATACCGTACCGGGTTCAAGGAAAGATTTATCAAAATGCACAAGGGCGAAACCGCCGATGGCTGTACAACATATACTGCCTCGTTTGCAACAAGTTATACAGGTGTTTATTTTTATTATTTTTGTCTGACAGTACAATCAAAACGTCTGTATATTAAGAAAATAGATCCTCACACCGGCGACATATGTGACGGTGATCCTTTCCAGCTGACTGTTTTCCGCAACGATTTCAAAACACCGTCATATCTTAAAGGCGGAATCATGTATCAGATATTTCCCGACAGATTCTGCAAAAGTGAGCAAGTACATGAAAACATTCCTGATGACAGACTCATAAGGGATGACTGGGGCGGAACTCCTGAATACAGACCACACCCTGAGACAAAACTATGGAATTATGATTTTTTTGGCGGTGACCTCGAAGGAATCCGTTCAAAGCTTTCGTACCTTCATGATCTCGGGGTAACATGTATATACCTGACCCCGATTTTTGAATCGCATGAAAATCACAGATACAGTGTAGCCAACTATGAAAAAGTGGACCCTATGCTCGGCACAAACAAAGACTTTAAAACTCTTTGTACCGATGCGCACAAATATGGCATAAGAATAATACTCGACGGAGTGTTCTCTCATACAGGAGCAAACAGTATCTACTTTAACAAATATAATTTTTACGACAGCACAGGAGCGTACAATTCACCTGACAGCAAATACTATGAGTGGTATATCTTCTCCGATTATCCGGATGTATATGAAGCATGGTGGGGCATAGACTCTCTGCCGAATGTTAATGAAAACTGTGACAGTTATACAAACTATATATGTGCTGACGACGGTATTCTTCATAAATGGTGTGACCTTGGCGCCAGCGGCTTCAGACTGGATGTAGCTGATGAGCTTCCCGACGAATTTCTTTATAAAGTCTGTAAATCGCTTAAGGAATCAGATCGTGACAACATAATAATCGGAGAAGTCTGGGATGACGCAAGCAACAAGGAGTGCTGCGGCGTTCACAGAAGGTATCTCCTTGGCGGTCAGCTTGACTCAGTAATGAATTATCCTCTCAGGGATGCTGTTATTGATTTTATTAAGGGAGGAAGTTCATTTGAATTCAGAAACAAAGTTATGACACTTCTTGAAAACTACCCCAAGCCTTCAGTTGACGTTCTTATGAACTTTGTTTCTACACACGATGTTGAGCGCGCTATCACAGTTTTCGGAGACGAGGATGCGCAGGACAAAAGCCGTGAATGGCAGGCAGACCACAAAATGACGCCAGAGCAGTACAGCAAAGGAAAAAATTTGTTCAAGCTTGCTATGGCTCTTATATATTTTCTCCCGGGTGTTCCATGTATCTATTATGGTGATGAGGCAGGCGTCGAGGGTTATAAGGATCCTTTTAACCGAAGATGTTATCCATGGGGACATGAGGATAATGAACTTATTGAGTATATCAAAAAGCTTTCAGCACTGAGAAAGAGCAGCAGTGTATTCAAGGACGGAATTCTTAAATTTCTTGTCTATGACGAAAACATTCTGGGCTTTGCACGAATTAAAAAGAATCGTGAAAAAGCAGTTGCAGTATTTTTTAACCGTTCTGACAAAGTACAGCTGGTTGAAAAAACATCTGATATGCAGAAGTATTCAAAGTACAGTATTATCGCCGGCTCTCATCAGACTATTTCTGATAAAGAATACATTAAGATCGACCCATACAGTTTTGCCTTTATAAAAATTGAAGGATGACAGAAAAAAAATCCCGGCAGCTTAATTGCTGCCGGAATTTTTATTTTGCGCGTAAAGACTTACCGAAGCTGTCAGTGCGGGATAGTTTATCAGCGCTATCACAATAACACCAATAAGAAGCCATACATACATCACAGGAAGTTTGAAAACGATGACCACAGACATATATATCAGTGTAATGAGATTTAATCCTATTTTTCTCCAGCTGATAGAGTATTTCATTATTCTTTGCGTATCAACGATAACCATGATAAACAGAATAAAGCTTGAAATAAGCGCTGATATCGAAGCGCCCTGTGCATCAAGGAAAGGTATCAGAATAATATCAAATATTATGTTCATTATTACAGCAAGAGCAGCACACTTGATAAATGTTCTGACTATATTCTTTTCAAAGTAGATACAGCTCAGGAAATAACACATACTCTGAATTACCATTGCCACAATAATAAACGGAGCAAACCTGTACGCCTCCCAGTATGCCTTATCTGTCAGTATGCTCATGACGACCTTTACCAGAAGCATAATTATTGCTGCTGCCGCAGTAAGAATAGAAAAATAAGAATCAAGCGCTTTTGTGTAATGCGACTTTATAATTTTTTTGTCCTCAAATGCAAACATATCATCAGTCCAGGTTTTCCTAAGCATGATAACAGCCAGCATGATCATATCCGAAACCAGATATGCACATATGTACATTCCGCTTTCCTTGTTCGAAACCAGATATGATACCAGATAAAAGTTTATGTACCTCATCATCCACCAGCAAAGTGCGGCTCCAACATACGGCGCTGAGATCCTGACCATTTTCCTTGCAAGTTTCATATCTATATTGTCAGGATTAAGCTGACTTTTCAGATCTGACAGTGCCATTATAAATATGCTTGAGCATATATCAGCAAGAATAGCTGCAATAAAATACCCCTTAACTCCAAGCTCCAGCAGCAAAATAAATATTACCATAAATGCTGCAGTAAGAATAATGTTTATAATGTTGTCAGCAAAACAGATCCTGCTTAAGTTGTTTGCCCTGGCATATTGTCTGTTGATATCCCGGAACCGGACCGCAAACAGCATCAGTATAACATATGACACATATTTGCTGAATTTGAATGCCTTTGAAAGCAGTGGAAACAAACATAATATTATTATAAGAGTAACCAGACTAAATACTACCGATGTAGTGTATACCTCAGACTTTCTTTTAGGATCTTTTCTGATAATATCGATAACGGCTTCACTTACCCCAAGAGTAGCCACCAACCCAAGAACACATACAAAGTACTGCAGCTTTGTAACAAGAGACAGCTCAGCCGGACCCAGGCAGCCTGTATAAAGTCTTATCATTATCAGGCATAGAATTTTTGGCAGATATGAATCCATTGGAAAATCTAAAGCTGTTTGTCCTCGCATTTTCATTTATATCCCCTCCTGTTTCGACATGTAATAAATCATATATATATTATAACAAAAATAACGTCAAAATAAAATAGTAAAAAAAATTTTTCCGTAAGCTATAGAAAAATACAGATAAATATGCTATACTGTAAAAAGGGGGATGAATATTATGAAAAAATTTATTAAGATATTATTCCTGGTAGCATATGCAGCTGCAACATTTTTAACAGTAAAATTCATTTTTGATTATTTATATAAGAAATTTAAAAGAAAGTATATAAATATATACTGACATATGGCTAACCTCAGACTTTTATAAGTCTGGTTAAAACATTATAAATCGAAAGGCTGATAAAACTATGGATATCCGTATCGAACTTACAACCCAACCTAAGGCTAAGCCAACCGATGAGAGCAACCTTGGATTTGGTCATATTTTTACAGATCATATGTTCATTATGAACTATGACAATGGCCAGGGATGGCATGACGCACGCATAGTGCCTTTTTCAGATCTGTCATTAAGCCCTGCTTCTATGTGTCTTCATTATGCACAGGAAGTTTTTGAAGGACTCAAGGCATACAGAACAGCTGACGGAAGCATTCAGATGTTCAGACCTGAAGAAAACTTCAAAAGACTGAATGTCTCAAATGAAAGACTTGTTATTCCAAAAGTTGATGTAGATTTCTGTGTTGAAGCTCTTGATAAGCTTGTTGATATTGATAAGGACTGGGTTCCTCACACAGACGGTGCATCACTTTATATAAGACCGTTTATTATAGCTTGTGACCCGTTCCTCGGCGTTCGTCCGGCTGACAGCTATATGCTGATCATTATTCTCTCACCATCAGGTGCATATTACTCAACAGGACTTAATCCTGTAAGCATCTATGTTGAACAGAATTACGTACGTGCAGTAAGAGGCGGAATGGGCTTTACAAAGACAGGCGGCAACTACGCTGCATCACTTATTGGTCAGGATGAAGCACACCAGCAGAATTATTCACAGGTTCTCTGGCTCGACGGTGTAGAAAGAAAGTACATCGAAGAAGTTGGTGCCATGAACATATTCTTTGTTATAGATAACGAGATCATTACTCCTGCACTTCAGGGTTCTATACTTCCTGGCATAACACGTAAGTCAACTGTTGAACTTGCAAAGAGCTGGGGCTACAAGGTTTCAGAAAAACGTATATCAATCCAGGAAGTTGCTGATGCATATGATGCAGGCAAGCTTCAGGAAGTATTCGGCACAGGTACTGCTGCTGTTATCTCACCTGTTGGTCATCTTAAATGGGGCGATAAGGTTATGACAATAAACAATAACGAGATCGGACCTATCTCTCAGAAACTTTATGATACAATGACAGGTATTCAGTACGGTAAACTCGAAGACAAATTTAACTGGATTCATAAAATCTGATTTTTTATAACAAACAAAAACAGCTTCTTTACAGGAGCTGTTTTTTTATTTGAAAATTATATTCTACACAACAAAAAATACCGCCTGAAGATTCAGACGGTATTTATTATTTGTTATTAGTTCATTATTGTAACTTCTGTTTCCTTATCAAAAAGGTGAATCTTATAAGGATCAAGAACAACCTTGATTGTATCCTGTGCTCTTGCTGTTGACATTGGTGATACTCTTGCTGTAAGCGGAATACCTTCACAGTTGAGGTACAGATAAGTTTCAGCACCCATCATTTCTGTGAGTTCAACTGTACAGTCAATTACACCTGAAGTTGCAGCCTGAAGGAACTGTGGTTCATCATGAATACTTTCAGGACGAATACCAAGGCATACTTCCTTGTCTACATAGTTTGCAAGTGCAGGTACTGCCTTTTCAGCAGGAATAACGATCTGATACTTAACGCCTCTTGCTACCTTAGTATCATTTGAACCAAATTCAACATAGTATCTTGTTCCATCGCTCTTGAGAACAGCATCGATCATATTCATCTGAGGTGATCCAAGGAAGCTTGCAACAAACTTGTTAACCGGGTTGATATAAAGGTTCTGAGGTGTATCTATCTGCTGTACAAAACCATCCTTCATAACTACGATTCTGTCACCCATTGTCATAGCTTCTGTCTGGTCATGTGTTACATAAATAAATGTTGTACCGAGTCTCTTATGAAGTTTAGCAATTTCTGTTCTCATCTGAGCACGAAGCTTTGCATCGAGGTTTGAAAGAGGCTCATCCAAAAGGAAAACCTGTGGCTGACGAACGATAGCACGACCGAGAGCAACTCTCTGTCTCTGACCACCTGACATAGCCTTTGGCTTTCTTTCAAGAAGATGTGTCAAGTCAAGAATTCTGGCAGCTTCCTGAACCTTGCTTTCTATCTCATCCTTCGGAACTTTTCTGAGTCTTAGTCCGAAAGCCATGTTCTCAAATACTGTCATATGAGGATACAGAGCATAGTTCTGGAAAACCATTGCAATATCTCTGTCCTTTGGAGCGATATCATTAACAAGACGATCGCCTATATAAAGCTCACCTTCTGATATCTCCTCTAATCCTGCGATCATTCTCAGAGTTGTTGACTTACCACAGCCTGAAGGTCCAACTAAAATTATAAATTCCTTATCTCTTATTTCCACATTTACATCAGAAACGGCCACTACACCGCCTGGATATTTTTTATAGATTCCACGTAACGATAAACTTGCCATGCTTGACAGGCCTCCTAACAGTTATTTTTGCCAATACCAATTGACTACAATATAATAATAACAAATTTCACTCTATAAAAGCAAGTCTCTAATTACCCAAACTTACAATTTGTTGTTTATTAAATATGCCCAAAATTTTTCTTTGGTTCGTTCAAACGATTCAAAAAAATCGGATGAAGTGGTTAAGTTTTCAACATCTTTGTGCAACATTTCTAAACACTCACCAACTCCCAGTTCTACGTCGATTGAAAGATTTCCTATCTGTGTTCTGAATAACATTTCAACACTGTTTTCAACACTCTCGAACATTCTTTTAACCTGATGAAATTTACCCTCGTAAAGTTCCACAAAAGCATATCTCGGCTGTCCTGGCATTCCTCTGACTCTCGCCGGAAGACAGATTTCATCCTCCCCGATTCTTATTCCTTCTTCAAAAAATGACTCATAACTTTCTTTGTAGTCGGATGCCAGTCTTACCAGATAATACTTTGCAACATGCTTCTTTGGTGAAAGCATTCTGTGTGCCAGATCACCGTCATCAGTTATAAATACAAAACCTCTTGAATCCTTGTCAAGTCTCCCTGCCGGAAACAGATCCTTGTTATACATCTGCTGCGGTACAAGTGATATGACTGTTTCTGATCTTCCGTCTCTTGTAGAACATACATATCCGTCAGGTTTATTAAGCATTATATATGTTTTATCCCTGTAACTGAGTTTTATTCCGTCAGCCAATACACAATCCTGCGCAGGATTGACCTTAAATGCCGGATCCTTTATAACAATGCCGTTAATAATTATCTTGCCATTCTTAAAAATATCCCTGATCTCTTTTCTTGAAATGCCTGTCTTTGAACATATATATTTGTCTGCTCTCTCCATATAACCTCCGAATAAAATATCAGCTGCTCCGGATCTCAGAGCAGCTTTTTTTAGAAATTATTTTTTTGCTGCAGCTGGAAATGTCTTTTTTCTGAAGTCAGACCGGCCGTACCTGTCTGTCATTATAAAAATAACCACAAGACCGATACCCGCAATAGAAAGAAGAATTCCAAGCGGCATACCTGCCGGGAAAAATGACATTTCAACCTTATGGGTACCGGGATCCATATCAACTGCTATGAAACCGCCGGCAACTTCACTGATCTCTGCTTTTTTCCCGTCAACCTTTACAGTCCAGCCCTTTTCATATGGGATCGATGTAAAGAACATCTGTCCTTCATTAGCTGTTACAGTTCCTTCTATATGAGTATCCGACCATTTATCTATACTTAACTGACTGCGTCTGAGTTTTTCCATATCTGCATTAAACAGATCCTCATCAAAATAATAGAAAAGCTGATCCTTCATATATGTGTATTCATTTGCTATTGTAGCACGAAGACTGAAGTTTGTATTAGCATCATATTTACCAAGACGCTGTATACAGTAGTACTCCGTTTCGTAATAATAATTCAGGAACGTTGTATAATTAAACTGTCCTGTTTGATCATTCCACGTTCCCTTCCATAAATTTATCTTCTTTTCATATCCAGTCGGGAAGTATAAAAATACCGGGTCATCAGTCTGTGCATGCACAAAGTAATCTATTGTCCAGTCATTTGCACCTGCATTTGCAACGTACTTTGTCTGGTCACCTGCATTTTCAATTGAAACATTTGTATAAACAGGATCCTGTGAGAAATTAAGTCGTTTGAAATATTCCTTTTTCTCTCCGAGCATTGCACTCAGAAGAGCATTCTGATTTTCAAACGGATTGTCTGGATTCTGAATATCTGCATTTTCAATATCCTTATCGACCATATATCCTATCGAAAGTGCATTTGGATTCTGATACAGATCGATCTGGTCAGTTTGTCCGTCAGAATGTGTCGTTTTTGTTGACAACACATATGGATATGACGGGTCAACGCCTGAGTTTTCAGAGTCCATAACATACTTAATGCCGAGAAGCGAATCTGTAAGCGGTGTTGTACCGTTATATCTTGTATAATGACCGCGGCTTACAAATCCAAGCTTTCCGAGAGTATCGATCATCTTTGCATTCATAACACTGCTAGAATGTGTAACACCTTTGAGTCCGAATGCCATATCATCATTAACTGTTCTTCTCAGTACACTCTTAACAGCAACTTTTTCAGATCTGTACAAACCCTGATCATAGTTTTCCATAGCAGCTGCAGCATCTCTTCCTGTCTGAATATAATCATAGTATGAAGAACGCATGCTGTAGGTAACGTCTTTATCAATTTTCCTGAGAGTATCCAGAGAATTTATCAGAAGTTCACCGGAAACAATGAGCAGAATAGCTGCTGATATAACATTTGTATCTGAACTTTCCCTGTGTGCTGATAAAAGAATAGAAAAACAAAGAATACATCCGGCTGTGAACCACAAACCATTAAGTATTTCAATATTTTCGTACTTGAATATTTTTTCAGCCATAAGCAGGTATACAAGTATTCCGAAGAATGTACCGCCTATCGCATTTGATTTTACTCCGTCAAGTTTTTCGAAAGCCTCAGCCGCAATAACAAGTATTATCCATGACATTATAAATGAATACCTGTATGGAAGCCAGTTCGGAACCTGTCCTCCGTGCCACCACATATCAATAGGCTTTATATACATACTGAAGAACATAACCGCAAGAAGAAGTGCATACCCGATCTTTTTCTTTGATTTTATTTTGCTGTTAAAGAAAAATAACGGAAGGAGAAGCAGTGAAATTGTACCGCAGTAAATTTCAGGAAGGCCTTCATTTCTTACAGTATCATAGCTTGAAGGAAGAAGCTTTGAGAATATATCGATCGAATCGAACTGAAGTTTAAGTGAGTAATCAGGTGTTGTAAATTCAAACTTTCCTAAACTGAGTGAATAATATACCGGCAGGATCATAATTGCCGCACATGCACCCGCTATAACTGAACAATAACCGAATCTCAGAATCGTCTGACCCGTTTCCTTCCACGTATGATCTTTTTCATCAGTACAGAATATGAAATAGAAAACAAAATACAATACGCTGAAAACAGCGACCATATAACCGATATAGAAGTTTGCAAAGAACATGATTGCCAATGGGATAATATAATTTGCACGCAGCTTCTTATCTATAAGGTATTCAATACCCAGCATTATAAGCGGCAGCAGCACAAGTCCGTCTATCCACATAGGATCCATAAGCTGGATTACAGCATATGCACAAAGAGCAAAAAGTGTTGAGAATACAAGTGAATCCAGAGGCTTCATCTTCTTTGATTTGCGAAGATAACAGCTGAATGTCACTCCGACCGCACCGAGCTTCGCAAGCTGCATAATGAGAAGGCTTTCAAGCAGCATTGTTCTCGGAAGAAGCATTACAATAAGAGTAAACGGGCTTGCAAGATAATAGCCTATAATGCCCATGTATTCACCGGAAAGATTTCTTGACCAGTTGTACAGAATACTTTTATCGCCCCAGATGGCATCTCTCAGTGCCTCAAAATAATAGACATACTGTCCGTTAAGGTCAAGTACAAGAACTGATCCGTCATGTGAATTGGCACGTCCGTCAAGTTTTGTTCCCAAAAGATTGCCAAGCGGATATACGTCAAATAAACCATATGCCAGAGCCATTATTATTACCGGAATAAAAAAAGCATATATATAGTATCTGTTCTTATATATCCATGTCCTGGACTTAGTCCATACAGCTTTATCCGGTTTATCAGCAGGCTTTACTGTTTCGTTCATGCAGATCCTCCTGTTGTTTTATTTTTTAAGCAGTGACCTGAACTGCCTGAGGTCACATATGTCCTTATTATACAATAAATAATCCTTCATTACAAGTATCTATATTATGGATAATCTGACCTGATTTCTATAACATTCAGACCATACATGAACAGTTAATGATATGTTTCTTTATCATACATTCGTGCTTTGCATATCATAAAAAATAGCTGCCCTGGTAATCAGGGCAGCCTTATATTAGTTAATTAATTTGTTTTTGATGATGCAGTCTTTTTTCTGAAGTTAAATCCGTTTTTACTGTCTATCATTATAAATATAACCACAAGACCGATACCGGCAATTGAGAGAAGAATGCCAAGAGGCATACCTGCCGGGAAGAATGACATTTCAACCTTATGAGTGCCTGGATCCATATCTACTGCTATAAAACCACCGGCAACTTCACTGATCTCTGCTTTTTTCCCGTCAACCTTTACTGTCCAGCCTTTTTCATTCGGGATCGATGTAAAGAACATCTGTCCTTCATTTGCTGTTACAGTTCCTTCTATATGAGTATCTGACCATTTTTCTATACTTAACTGATTCTGTTTAAGTTTTTCCATATCTGCATTGAACAGATCCTCATCAAAGTAATAGAAAAGCTGATCCTTCATATATGTGTACTCATTTGCTATTGTCGCACGCAGACTGAAGTTTGTGTTCGCATCATATTTGCCAAGACGCTGTATGCAGAAGTATTCATCTTCATAATAGTAGTTTAAGAATGTGGAATAATTAAACTGCCCCTGTGACTCATCCCATGTTCCCTTCCAGAGATTTATCTTCTTTTCATATACAGTCGGGAAGTAGAAGAATACAGGATCATCAGTTTCAGCATGCACAAAATAATCTATTGTCCAGTCATTTGCACCTGCATTTGCAACGTACTTTGTCTGGTCTCCTGCATTTTCAATAGAAACGTTTGTATATATAGGATCCTGAGAGAAATTGAGTCGTTTGAAGTATTCCTTTTCCTCTCCGAGCATTGCGCTCAGAAGTGCATTCTGATTTTCAAAAGGATTGTCAGAATTCTGAATATACGCATTTTCAATATCCTTGTCTACCATGTATCCGATAGAAAGTGCATTCGGGTTCTGGTAGAGATCTATCTGATCTGTTTTTCCGTTGTCATGTGTCGTTTTTGTTGATAACACATACGGATAAGACGGATCGACACCTGAGTTTTCAGAGTCCATAACATACTTTATGCCGAGAAGTGAATCTGTAAGCGGTGTTGTACCGTTATATCTTGTATAATGACCGCGGGTTACAAAACCAAGCTTGCCCAGAGTATCTATCATTTTAGCATTCATAACACTGCTTGAATGTGTAACGCCCTTGAGTCCGAATGCCATATCATCATTAACTGTTCTTCTCAGTACATTTTTGTTAGCTACTTTTTCAGATCTGTACAGTCCCTGGTCATAGTTTTCCATAGCATCTACAGCATCTCTTCCTGTCTGAATATAATCATAGTATGAAGAACGCATGCTGAATGTAACGTCCTTATCAACAGCTTTAAGTGTGTCAAAGGAATTGAGCAGAAGCTCACCTGATACTATAAGAAGGATCGTAACAGGTATGACCTTTGATCCTGCATTATCCCTGTAAGCACTTACGAGAATCGAGAAACAGAGAATGCATCCGGCGGTGAACCACAGTCCGCTGAGAACCTGTATGTTTTCATACTTGAATAATTTTTCTGCAAGAAGGAGATATACAAGAATTCCAAAGAATGTACCGCCTATCGCATTTGGCTTTAATCCATCCAGTTTTTCAAAAGCCATGGCAGCCATAACAAGGATTATCCATGACATTATAAATGAATATCTGTAAGGAAGCCAGTTCGGAACCTGTCCTCCGTGCCACCACATATCAATTGGTTTTATGTACATACTGAAGAACATTGCAGCAAGCAGAAGTGCATAACCTATTTTCTTCTTTGTATCTATCTTGCTGTTGAAGAAAAACAGAGGAAGCATAAGCACTGCAAGCGTACCGCAGTAAATTTCAGGAAGGCCTTCATTTCTTACTGTATCATAGCTTGAAGGAAGCAGTTTTGAAAGTATATCAATAGAATCAAACTGAAGTGAAACTGAGAAGTCAGGTGTTGTAAATTCAAACTTTCCTAAGCTGAGTGAATAGTATACCGGCAGGATCATAATTGCCGCACATGCACCGGCTATAACTGAACAATAGCCGAATCTCAGGATCGTCTGTCCCATTTCCTTCCACGTATGATCTTTTTCATCGGTGCAGAATATGAAATAGAAAACAAAATACAATACACTGAAAATAGCGATCATATAACCGATATAGAAGTTTGCAAAGAACATGATCGCCAATGGGATAATATAATTTGCACGCAGCTTCTTATCTATAAGGTATTCAATACCCAGCATTATAAGCGGCAGCAGCACAAGTCCGTCTATCCACATAGGATCCATAAGCTGGATTACAGCATATGCACAAAGAGCAAAAAGTGTTGAGAATACAAGTGAATCCAGAGGCTTCATCTTCTTTGATTTGCGAAGATAACAGCTGAATGTCACTCCGACCGCACCGAGCTTCGCAAGCTGCATAATGAGAAGGCTTTCAAGCAGCATTGTTCTCGGAAGAAGCATTACAATAAGAGTAAACGGGCTTGCAAGATAATAGCCTATAATGCCCATGTATTCACCGGAAAGATTTCTTGACCAGTTGTACAGAATACTTTTATCGCCCCATATAGCATCTCTCAGTGCCTCAAAATAATAGACATACTGTCCGTTAAGGTCGAGTACAAGAACTGAGCCGTCATGTGCATTAGCACGTCCGTCAAGTTTTGTACCCATAAGATTGCCAAGCGGATACACGTCAAATAAACCATATGCCAGAGCCATTATTATTACTGGTATAAAGAAAGCATAAAGATAATATCTGTTATCATATATCCACTTTCTGAACTTTGGCCACACAGCTGTCTTTGGTTTATCCGCAGGCTTTACTGTTTTGTTCATGTAGATCCTCCTGTTGTATATTTTTTGTATTATGAATCGCACAACGCCAAAATACATATGTCTTTATTATATAATAAATTATTCATCAATACAAGTATTTAAATTTAGAATTATGATTTTTTTTATATTTTAAATCAACATATAAACAGTAAAGCTTTTAATATAATTTTATAATAAATCTCTTTAAAAAATTATAAAAAATAACGGCTGCCCGTAGTTTGATATGTCCCCCCTTTACTGGACAACACCGGTAAAGGGGGACATATCAGTTTAAGCAGCCGTTATAAGATTTGAATTATTCAGCTTTTAGATGATGAAACTTTTTTCCTGAAACTGAAGCCTTTTTTGCTGTCTATTAAAATAAATACAGCTACAAGACCAATTCCTGTAATTGTAAGGACAATTCCCAGAGGCATGCCTGCAGGGAAGAATGACATACTTACCTTATGAGTACCAGGATCCATATCAACAGCGATAAAGCCTCCTGCAACGTCTTTGATCTCTGCCTTCTTTCCGTCAACTCTTACTGTCCAGCCCTTTTCATAAGGAATGGATGTAAAGAACATCTGTCCTTCATTTGCAGTTACAGTACCTTTAATGTGGGTATCTGACCACTTTTCTATATCTAACTGATTCTGTTTGAGTTTCTCCATATCAGCATTGAACGCAGCCTCGTCAAAGTAATAGAAAAGCTGATCCTTCATATATGTATACTCATTTGCAACTGTTGCACGCAGACAGAAGTTTGTATTTGCATCATACTTGCCAAGACGCTTTATACAATAATCCTCTCCTTCAAAATAATTGCCCAGATAATCTTCCTGAGGAAAATCAAACTTACCCTCTGCGTCATTCCATACTCCCCTCCAGAGATTTATCTTCTTCTGATATACTGTAGGGAAGAATATAAATACAGGGTCATTAGTCTCGGCATGTACAAAATAATCTATTGTCCAGTCATTTGCACCTGCATTTGCAACGTACTTTGTCTGGTCTCCTGCATTTTCAATAGTGACATTTGAATAAATAGGATCCTGTGAGAAATTAAGTCGTTTGAAGTATTCCTTTTCCTCTCCCAGCATTGCACTCAGTAGAGCATTCTGATTTTCAAACGGATTATCAGGATTGCTGATATATGCATTTTCAATGTCCTTATCTACCATGTATCCGATAGAAAGAGCATTCATGTTCTGATAAACATCTATCTGATCAGTTGATCCGTCCTTATGTTCTGTTCTTGTTGAGTACTGGTATGGATAAGAAGGATCAACACCTGCATTTTCAGAGTCCATAACGTATTTGATGCCAAGGATGGAATCTGTAAGAGGAGTCGTTCCGTTATATCTTGTAAGAAATCCTCCGTTACAAAAACCGAGTTTTCCGAGAGTGTCTATTATTTTTGAATTCATTACACTGCTTGAATGTGACAGGCCCTTCAGACCCCATGCCATGTTATCATTCAGGGTTCTGCGGCATGCATTCTTGACTGCAATTTTTTCTGATCTGTAAAGTCCCGGATCTTTTTCCTCCATAACAGCAACAGCATCTCTGCCTGTCTGGATCTTGTCATAGTATGAAGAACGTGTGCTGTACGCTACATCTTTGTCAATGGCCTTAAGAGTATCAAATGAATTGAGCAGAAGCTCACCTGACACTATTAACAGGATTGTAAGAGGTATAACCTTTGAACCTGAACTTTCCCTGTACGCACTTACAAGGATCGAGAAGCACAGTATACATCCGGCTGTGAACCACAATCCGTTAAGTACTTCAATATTTTCGTACTTGAACAGTTTTTCAGCCATGAGCAGATATACAAGTATTCCGAAAAAGGTACCGCCTATCGCATTTGCCTTTACTCCGTCAAGTTTTTCAAACGCCTGTGCTGCCATAACAAGGATTATCCATGACATAATAAATGAATATCTGTATGGAAGCCAGTTCGGAACCTGTCCTCCGTGCCACCACATGTCGATAGGCTTTATGTACATGCTGAAAAACATTGCAGCAAGCAGAAGTGCATATCCGATTTTTTTCTTTGTTTCTATTTTGCTGTTGAAGAAAAACAGCGGAAGCAGAAGCATCGAAATCGTACCGCAGTAGATTTCAGGAAGTCCTTCATTTCTTACTGTATCATAGCTTGAAGGAAGAAGTTTAGAAATTATATCAATTGAATCAAACTGAAGTTTAAGTGAATAGTCAGGTGTTGTAAATTCAAACTTTCCTAAACTGAGTGCATGATATACCGGCAGGATCATAATTGCAGCACATGCACCTGCTATAGCTGAACAATAGCCGAATCTGAGGATGGTAAATCCCATGTCCTTCCATGAACGGTTTTCCTGATTTGTTCCGAAAATAAAGTAAAAAATAAAATACAATACGCTGAAGATAGCGATCATATAACCGATATAGAAGTTTGCAAAGAACATCATTGCCAATGGGATAATATAATAAGCACGGAGCTTTCTGTCCACAAGATATTCAATGCCCAGCATTATCAGCGGCAGGAAAACAAGGCCGTCTATCCACATCGGATCCATAAGCTGTATTACAGCATATGCACACAGAGCAAATAAAGATGAGAAGATCAGTGAATTCAGAGGCTTCATCTTTTTTGATTTCTGAAGATAATAACTGAAGGTCACACCTATCGTACCTATCTTAGCAAGCTGCATGATAAGAAGACTTTCAAGAATAATTGTTCTTGGAAGGAGCATGACAATGAGTGTGAACGGACTTGCCAGATAATAACCGATAATGCCTATGTATTCACCTGAAAGATTTCTTGACCAGTTGTACAGAATACTTCCGTCACCCCAGATCGCATCTCTCAGCACCTCATAATAATAGACATACTGACCGTTAAAATCCAGAACAAGAACTGATCCGTCATGCGGATTGGGTCGTCCACTGAATTTTGTTCCCATTATGTTGCCTAACGGATACACATCAAATAAGCCATATGCCAGAGCCATAATTATTACTGGAATAAAGAAAGCATAAATATAATATCTGTTTTCAAATATCCATTTTCTGAACTTCGGCCACACAGCTGTCTTTGGTTTTCCCGCAGGCTTTACTGTTTTGTTCATATAGAACCTCCTGTTGTTTTATTTTTGTATAAAGTCCTCATAAATTCCAGTCATTTTACTATTATACCTTAAAATCAATAGAGTTGCAATCCATTTTTATGTATATTGTGTGTTTTTTTATTACAAAACAAAAAATACAGCAGATACGGCTCTCTATTCCGTACCTGCTGTATTACCCCGGTAGATCTCTTTATCATAATTCTTTTTGGGTTTTACATCAACCTCGCCGGCTATCTCCCGTAAGCCAGTCAAGCTGAATATCCACATCCATTCCCAACAAGTTTTTCTCTTTTATCCTTTCCCCATGGAAATCTGATCCTGCTGTTATTATCAGTCCTTTGTCAGAGGCGAGCCTTTCAAAATATTGCGTCTGTATATCAGAGTGTTCAGTATAAAGACACTCTATTCCATCAAGTCCATACCCGCAAAGCTGTTCCAATAACTTTTCAAATTTTTCTTTATCTGTTCTGATCAGACCCGGATGAGCCAGTACAGCTTTCCCCCCTGCAGAATGAATTATTTCTATTGTTTCTTCTGCACCGGGCTTGTCTCGTTCAACTTCAGATCTGTACTCATCTGTTCCAAGATATCTTATGAATGCCTCATTAACGTCAGATACATATCCCTCTTCAACCATAGCCTGAGCAAAATGAGGTCTTCCTATAATGTCTGCGGCGCAAATTTCTCCACATTTTCTAATAACAAATCAATGTTTTTCTCTCTTAAATACTCCAAAATCCTGAATTTCCTGACATCACGGTCCTTTTTGAGTCTTGAACACAATTGCTCAAGAACCGGATTCTTTTCGTCAATACCATATCCCAGTATATGAATGTCCCCACATTCTGACGAAGAGCTTATCTCGATCCCAGGTATAAATACTATACCTCTTTCGTGAGCTGCTTTTCTAGCCTGTTCAATAGCTCCCGTTGTGTCATGATCTGTGACAGACAGATATTCAACCCCTGCATCTGCCGCCATATTCACCAGCTCACACGGCATATACTGCCCGTCTGAAGCTGTTGTGTGTGTATGAAGATCTATTTTCATTATCTTTCCGCCTTCCGTTTCGGCAGTGTGCGCATCGCTGCTTATGTATCCGGTTATCCCCTTTAATCCACTGTTTATCTTCCTACATAAATACTTTTCGTCAGAAACTCAGAAAATTAAAGTCAAAAATATGAGGTCAAATGCCAAACCTACGTTTTGTCTTAAAATTATGCTTAAAAGTAGCTGTTTTTCTGCACATTGTCTATATGAAGTATACTGTAAACATATTAATCATTGATAATATGAAGAAATATTATTGTACGAATTAACATACATATATAATGTTCACTTTTTTACTATTGGTTAATATTCTGTATTCAAAAAAATGCATACACTTTATAAAAAAATACCATATTTTTTTATTTATAATTGAAATCAAATATTGACTTATACAACGAAAAGGAATATAATAATAATTGTTTATATAATATCATTATTTAAATTACATATTATATTTTGTACAATATAAAATTATGGAGGTTTTTTAACAATGAACAGAGTTTACAATTTTAGCGCAGGCCCGGCTACACTGCCTGAACCGGTTCTTCAGAAAGCAGCAGATGAAATGCTTTGCTACGGAGATTCAGGCCAGTCAGTTATGGAAATGTCTCATCGTTCAAAAGAATATCAGGCAATAATAGATGAATGCGAATCATTGCTCAGATCTGTTATGTCTATTCCTGACAACTACAAGGTACTTTTCCTTCAGGGCGGAGCTTCCTCTCAGTTTGCTATGATTCCTCTGAACCTCATGAATAAAACAGGCAAAGCTGACTTCGTTCTTACAGGTCAGTGGGCTACAAAGGCTTACAAAGAAGCTGCCAGATACGGCGAATGCAACGTAGTTGCTTCTTCAAAAGATAAGACTTTCTCTTATATTCCTGAACTTGATAAATCAAAGTTTAACCCAACAGCAGATTATTTCCACATCTGCCAGAACAATACTATATACGGAACAAGGTTTGCAGAACTTCCTGAAACAGGTAATGTGCCGCTTGTAGCTGATATGTCATCATGCATTCTTTCTGAACCAGTTGATGTATCAAAATACGGTCTTATTTATGCCGGTGCACAGAAGAATATGGGTCCTGCAGGACTTACAGTAGTAATTATCCGTGAAGATCTTATCGGCAATGCCAAGGACTTCACACCAACAATGTTCAATTATCAGACACACGCTGATAACGGTTCAATGTTCAATACACCACCTACATACGGCATCTACATTCTTAAGCTTGTCCTTGAATGGATCATTGAAAAGGGCGGACTTACAGCAATGAAAGAACTTAATGAAAAGAAAGCCGCTGTTCTTTATAATTTCCTTGACAGCTCAAAATTATTCAAGGCAACTGTACAGGGCAAGGATCGTTCTCTCATGAACGTACCATTTGTTACCGGCAATGAAGAACTTGATGCCAAGTTTGTTGCAGAAGCTAAAAAATCAGGCTTTATCAACATCAAGGGACATCGTTCAGTTGGTGGTATGAGAGCTTCTATATACAATGCTATGCCAATTGAAGGCGTTGAAAAGCTCGTAAGCTTTATGGAAAAATTCGAAAAGGAAAATGCTTAATTTCAGGAGGCTGACTCATGTATAATATTCAGACACTTAACAAAATTTCTGCAGTAGGAACAGATCTTTTTGACAAGGCAAAGTACAATATTGCTGATGCACCGGAAAATCCTGATGCAATAATGGTCCGTTCAGCTGCAATGCACGATATGGAATTCGGTTCAAATCTCCTTGCCATAGCAAGAGCAGGCGCTGGTGTCAACAATATTCCTGTTGACAAATGTGCTGAGATGGGAATCTGTGTATTCAATACACCTGGTGCCAATGCAAACGCTGTTAAAGAGCTCGTTATAGCTGGTCTTCTTCTTTCATCAAGAAAGATCGCAGACGCTCTTGCATGGGTTCCGTCACTCAAGGGTGAAGGCGATCAGGTTGGAAAACTCGTAGAAAAAGGAAAATCACAGTTTGCTGGTCCTGAGATCAAGGGCAAAACTCTTGGTATCATCGGACTTGGCGCTATCGGTATCCTTGTTGCCAATGCTGCAGTATCTCTTGGTATGAACGTTATCGGAACTGATCCGTTCCTTTCTGTAAACTCAGCTCTTAAGCTTTCAAGAAAGGTTTGTATCGTTCCTTCAACAAAGGAAATTTTCGCATCAAGTGATTATATTACAGTTCATGTTCCATGCAATGCTGACACAAAGGGATTCATCAATGCTGACTCAATCGCTTCAATGAAAGACGGCGTAAAGGTTCTTAATTTTGCAAGAGGCGAACTTGTTAATACAAATGATATGATCTCAGCACTTGATAATGGTAAGGTGTCCTGCTATGTAACTGACTTCCCTAATGCTGAAATAATCGGTGTCAAGAATGCAGTCTGCATTCCTCATCTTGGTGCTTCAACACCTGAAAGTGAAGACAACTGTGCTTCAATGGCAGCTGAAGAACTTATCGACTACATTGAAAACGGAAACATCAAGAATTCTGTAAACTTCCCTGATGCTCAGCTTAATGCAGAAGGTACAAAGGTTTGCATTCTTCATAAAAATGTTCCTGATGTTATCTCACAGGTTACATCTGTTTTTGGTCAGAACAATGTCAATATCGACAACATGATCAATAAGAGCAAAAAGACTTTTGCTTATACAATGATTGACACTTCTGCTGATGTAAGTGATGAACTTATCTCAAGAATTGATGCTCTTGAAAATATCATCAAGGTAAGAGTAATCAAGTAATATAATTAAAATAAAAGCTCCTGATTATCTGTAAACGATAATCAGGAGTTTTCTTTTTTCTAAAAACATATGATATTTTATCTATGAGTCTATTATATCACCATGTTTTTCAAAGTCAATACTTTCTAATTCTTTTCATGCAAACTTACAAAAATCGTTCACATACAATTATTATTTTACTGCAATTGCTACTGTATAAAATAAACGCTATATTATAAGCATTTATTTGTTAAATACAGCAGTTTGCAGCAGTCTATCAATTATTGCGGTCCAAGAGTAACCGGTTCTTTGAGTATATATTGTTTTAAGTGACTTAAATCAGCAATATTTACTGAGCCATCCGCTGTTACATCTGCCAGTTCAAGTACCGTTGCGTCAAGAGTAATATCGGATAAGAGATGCTGACTCAGCAGCGTAAGATCTGTCATTTCAACCACCTGATCAGAATTAAGATCTCCGTAAACGCCATGAACAGGCATAGTTGTTACAGATGATGTTGTAGTTGCCGCTTGTGTTGTTGTCTGAGAAGGAAGCGTGGTTACTGGAGGTTCAGTTTCTCCTGTACTTATAGGATACTTTCTTATATCCGGAAGTTCATCAAGTGTGATACAGTAGTCGCTTGTATAAATATCAATAAGATCGTCAACCGGATTTATCTGCTGACTAGTCAGATAGTTATTATACCACGGACAGAACCATAGCCAGCCTGCTTTGTCGTTAATAAGATTGCCTACTGCTGGTATAGAGTCATTTTCACTCATCGTAACCATTTTCTTTTTATCTGTTCCTGCAACCAGATTATAAAATGTTGACGACAGCGATGCAAGACAAGGTAATCCGTCTACTGCATTATACTTGTCATATCCTACAATATCAACATATTCATCACCAGGATACCAGTCATCTGCTGCAGGTGATGTTGAACCGGTCCATACCCATATGATATTATCAAGTCCATATACATTTGTCAGCTGGTCATAGAGAAGATGATACAGTTTTTTACATGGCTCTGCTCCTTCGACGCCCCACCAGAACCATCCGCCCTCAGCTTCATGCAGAGGTCTGAACAGCACCGGAACATCAGCATCCTTAAGTATCTTGAATTTGCTTGCTATCAGTGCAATGTCGTCCATAATAACTTTGTTTTCCCATGTTCCCTCTTCAAGTCCCTTACTGATACTGAAAGTAGTATAGTTTGCACTTGCTGATTCAACATAAAAACACCTGTCAGTTGAATCTTCTTCTGACGGAACGCTCCAGTGCCAGGTTATAGTTGAGATCCCTCCGAACTTATTCGTCCATTCAGCTGCACGTTCAGCAGCCTGATCATCCCACATCTTTGGTGATGAGTTATAATTAAGAAAGTCTATACCTCTTATCGCAGGCATTTTACCTGTCTTTTCTTTTATGTAATCGAATTCAGCCTCATTATCAACTATATATCCTGTTGTAGGATCTGCGTTGTAGTTATAATTATGACTGCCGCAGTACTCCTGCTGACCTGAGAGAATATGATTGCCGTAAACATCACAGAGGTATGAAAACAGTCTCTTCGTAGTATCACTTGCATTTTTGTTAACAAGATTTCTGTCTGGTGACAGATCCATTATTGACTGATCTGCTTCTTTGATCACAAGATAATCAAAAAGTGTATAACCCCAGTATGATTTGAGCTGAATTTCATTTGTGCCTTTCTTTAACTGAACATATCCTGCAGACATCTCCTGAAATTTCTCACAGTAAGGAAAAGTTATCTCTCCCTGATTTGTTGAGTTTACATTCAGATACTGAACTTTCTTGTTCAGATCAAACGGCTGACAATATCTTATTACAAGTTCATATAATCCGTCCTTCGGTGCATCAACATCTACTGATACACTTGATCCTTTTGAAGTCATATTTGCAAATCCGGTACCGGACCAGTCAGAGATATCGGCGGAATTTCCGCTGGCACACTCATCGATCTTTGTCCAGTTCTCTACTTTGATGTTGTCGAATCTGCCATCTTCAAACTCATACTTTGTTCCTTCATCTGTTAATGCATTTACTGACATGTCATTCTCCTTAAATGGCATATATGTGAAGCAATTGGCACTGAATACAGCAGCCGCTATTACTGCTGCAATCTTTCTGTATTTCATAAACATCCTCCCGCTCTTATGTAAAAAAAAAATATTATAATATAGTATATTATTGAGTTATCCTACTGAAATTATAACACTAATGTTAAAACTTTGCAATATATAAGCACAAAATAAACTAAATTTATTATTATATATAACAACATTTAAGTACATATTTAATTAACCAGTATATTGTATTTTTTCATGATCTGGTATATAATAAAATGGATTAAATATTTTGGAGTGATGACAATCAAAACAGTACAGATATTTACAGACGGGGCCTGCAGTGGAAATCCCGGACCCGGAGGATACGGAATAATCCTGCGCTACAATGGCAATGTTAAAGAATTGTCCGGAGGTGCAGCTCAGACTACAAATAACAGAATGGAGCTTACTGCTGTAATTGAAGCACTTGAGGCACTGAAGGAGCCATGCAATGTTGTACTGACAACCGACAGTCAGTACGTGGCAAACAGCGTGACCCAGGGATGGATCTACGGCTGGCTGAAGAAAAACTGGGTTCGCAGCGGCAAACCTGTACCCAACACTGATCTCTGGAAACAGCTTCTTCCCCTTCTTAAAAAACACAATGTTGAATTTGTCTGGGTACGCGGTCATAACGGTCATCCTGAAAATGAGCGCTGTGATGAACTTGCAGTAATTAAGAGGGATTATTACAGTAAAATATAACGGGCATGCTATTGCAAAATCCACAAAAAAGGTATATAATAAATATCAGTCACCGGATGAGGAATTTATCTTTATATGTTTATTTTTCTCCCGGCAGACAATATTAATAAATATATAATCTGCAAAGAAGGTTTTTTATGGATAAAAGGTTCATTTATGCGGACAATGCCGCAACTACAAAAGTATCTAGAGAAGTAATAGACGCAATGCTTCCTTACTTCACTGTTCATTACGGAAATGCATCCAGTATCTATGCCATGGGTCGTGACGCAAAAAAAGCCATAGAAACTGCACGTGATAAGGTTGCCGGAGCACTGGGCTGTGAGTCCAGAGAAATTTATTTTACAAGCTGCGGATCTGAAGCAGACAACTGGGCAATAAGAGGTATCTGCGAAACTCTCAGTGCAAAAGGCAAAAATCACATAATTACAAGTGTCTTTGAACACCACGCAATTCTCCATACATGTCAGGCCCTGGAGAAGAAGGGATTTGACGTAACATATATTCCGGTTGATGAAAACGGACTTATTGATCCTCAGGATATTAAAAAGGCTATAACGCCAAAAACCGCACTTGTTTCTATAATGTATGCAAACAATGAAATCGGAACAATACAGCCGATAAGCGAGATAGGTTCCATCTGTAAAGAGGCCGGTGTTCTTTTCCATACAGATGCCGTTCAGGCTGTAGGTCATGTACACATAGACGTTAAAGAACAGAATATTGACCTTCTGAGTTTATCCGGACATAAGATACATGCCCAGAAGGGTATAGGTGCTCTGTACATCAGAAAAGGCATAAACATTCCTAATCTTATCTTTGGCGGTGCCCAGGAAAGGAACAGACGTGCCGGTACTGAAAATGTTCCTGCGATAGTAGGACTCGGCGTTGCAATAGAAGAAGCTGTAAAGGACATAGATGCAAGAGCTGAAAAAATCACTAAGCTCAGAAATCGTCTGATTGACGGAATTCTCACTTTGCCCCGCACACGCCTTAACGGTGACAGAGACAAAAGACTGCCTGGCAACTGCAATATTTCCATAGAAGGTGTTGAGGGCGAAAGTCTTCTGCTGATGCTTGATATGGCAGGTATCTGTGCCTCAAGCGGTTCAGCCTGCACCTCAGGCTCACTTGACCCGTCACATGTACTTCTTGCAATAGGACTCAGGCATGAAGTAGCACACGGATCGCTCAGACTTTCTATTGATGAAAGCACAACAGATGAAGACGTTGATTATATTCTTGAAGTACTTCCTCCTATAGTCAAGAGACTGCGTGATATGTCTCCGCTGTGGGAAACAATAAATAAACAATAAACCAGAAAGGGTAATTAATATGTTATACAGTGATAAGGTTCTTGAACACTTCTCTAATCCGCGTAATGTAGGAGAGATCGAAGATGCTGACGGCATCGGAGAGGTTGGAAACGCAAAATGCGGAGACATAATGAAAATGTATATAAAGGTTGATAAGGGTATTCTTACTGATGTCAAGTTTAAAACATACGGCTGCGGCGCTGCAGTAGCTACATCATCAATGGCAACAGAACTCATTAAGGGCAAGTCGATCGACGATGCACTTAAGCTCACAAACAAAGCTGTTGTTGAAGCTCTTGACGGACTTCCGGCTGTAAAGCTGCACTGCTCCGTTCTTGCTGAACAGGCTATAAAGGCTGCACTCAGCGATTATTACACACGCCAGGGTATTGATCCGCTTCCGATAGTCGGAGAAATAGGCGAATGTGAGGCATGTCACTAATTTTTACTCTTAATATATAGAAAATCCCCCGGAATATGATATTCCGGGGGATTTTTATATGGGATTAGTCTTATCTGTGTCTTCCGCCTCCGCCGTGATGACCGCCTGAACTGCTGTGGTGACTTCCGGAGTGAGAACCTGAACCTCCTGAGTTGGATTCAATTTTAACCTTCTGAGTATACTCTCTTACAAATACATCTGTCTTCTCAGTAAACTTTGAATCATTTGATGATGTATAATTTCTTGCTGAATATTTTTTATTATTTTTATAACCGTGTGAAATAACACCATAAGCAATAGCTGAAATAATAAGTGAAATTACTGCACCGATCCCAAGTGAAGAAAAGACCTTGTGATAAGCATACTTCTGAACATCATCAAGAAATGTGTCACAGGCAGTGTAATAATGTCCGTTTTTAAGCATCGGTGAAATATCGTCCAGTATAGGATCTATGTATGGCTGATACCTCTTTATTGTGAACTTAGGAGCATCTCCGCTTGTTGATATCCAGTCGTACTGTGTATCATTGTCGATGAGAAGAAGAATTCCCTGGGTATTTATCCCGAAAATTGAATCATACTGGTCATCTGCATATTCCATTGAACTTTTAAAGCCTTTGTCAGAAGTAATTACAATGGCTATGTTTATTCCCAGCTTATCCGAGAATGATTTCATTTTATTTTCTATCCGGGCACTCTCATTCTCCGAAAGTGAACCGTCCTGATCGTCAAGCTTAAAGCCGTATGACGCAGCACTTACAGACTGCACAGGAAACGCAAAAAACAAAACGGTTATAAACAGAACAATAACTTTTTTTAAATTTTTCAAAATAAGAGAAAACCTCCTAACGCAAGCAATACTGTGAGGACTGCAAAAACTGCAGCACAGTATAATACCAGTTTTTTGACTGAAAGAGGAGGTATTCCTGCTACAACTCCGCTCTGACCGTTTACTGCAAACTCGTACATCTTTCCGTTATAACTGTACGTCATAAACCAGACTGGCAGCAGTGCATAATTCCAGTCTGTCCTGATTATGCTGTTGCTGCGGTTGTGCACTGACACGCTGCTGTAACCGGTAACAGAAGAATCCATGATTTCGTTAGTGGCCTTATCGGCCTTCTCCTTTATACGACCAAAAACCCCGCCCTTGTCAACATCATACTTGTCTGCAAGAAATCCTGACAGATATGACATTGAAAACTGCTGCATTTTTGAATAGTCATAAGGTTCTATAGCATCCATCAGCGAATCGTCTATCTTGCTTGCACCGTCTGCCGGTATTCCTGTGTACCGGATATCGGCACCTCTGGACACCTGATATTCCTTAACATTTGTATATCTGTAACTGCCCTGTGACCACGATCTTGTTACCTTGCCTGTGGCGCTCAGATGTGCACGTACCCTGCAGTCTGCAAGCCAGAACGGAACATAGAGTCCTGTCATTTTTTCGAGTGTCTGTTCAGACCTGAAGTCCTTAGGGACAAACCTTTTTTTCATTATTGTCTGTCTGAACAGTGATACTGCATTTTCACGTTCAACCGAAAACGGGATAACCATACTGGGTTTATATGTTCCTGACAGACGTCCCTTAAGTATAACAGGATTATGACAGTAAACACAGAATGTGGCGGCCGTATTATCATCTGACATAATCTGCGCTCCGCATGATGAGCATGAATATATATTGCCTGATTCAAATACATTCTGGCTGTCGCCTGCATGTGGTTCACTTTCTGTCTGTAGTGACAAATCTGTATTTTCATTATCCGAACAGATCAGTTTGATCTCCTGTTCAGTAAATTCACTCAGACAGAATGAACATCCGAACTTCTGAATATCGGCCCTGTACTCGAGACTGCCTCCGCAATTCGGACATTTGTATTGAATAGCCTCCAAATCGCTTCCTCCTTAAATTATCTTTTTATGGCCTTTTTGCTCCGCACTCACTGCAGAAACTTCCGGTATTTACATTACCGCATGCACACTGCCAGGATGCATCAGGTTTTTTGCTTCCGCATGCACTGCAGAAGTTTCCTGTGTTCTCCTGTCCGCATGAACATTTCCAGCTGCCTGTAACAGGTCTTTTGGCTCCGCATGAGCTGCAGAAGTTTCCTGTATTCTCCTGTGAACATGAACATTTCCATGAACCCTGTGACGGCTTTGCTGCTGCATTGTTTTGCTGCATCTGGGCCTGTCGGGCAACAACCTGCATCTGCTGTGCATTTGTTCTGCTTGCTGCATCCATGAATCCGCCTGCAGTATTCATTCCCATTCCCATAGCCATAAAGCTCTGGCCTGCACCGCCGGGGTTGGAGCCTGCAGCCTTAAGACCTTCGGCAATATTGCTCTGAACATATCCTTCTCTTATCGTCGGATCTGACATCATAGCACCCTGGTTGCGCATATTGATAAGTTTCTGGCTCTCTTCATCATAGCTCAGACTTGCTATTCCGACACTTGAAACTTCAAATCCACGTTTTTCATTCCACTCATCATCCAGGCATTTTGACATGTACTTTGCAAGTTCCATTGCTTTTGAAGTCAGCATTGAAATTCTTACACCGTCTACTGACATCTGATTTATTGCTGCCTGAAGTGCTGTCAGGAATTCGTTGAGACACTGTTCATTGATCTGATTTATATCAAGTCTTGCTGCATTTCTCGGACAGTATTCATTGAAAAATTTGATAGGATCTGTTATCTTTATGGAGTATGTACCGTGACATCTCATAAACAGCTCACAATTATAGAAGCTGTCAAAATACTGTATAGGGTTTCTTGTTCCGAATCTGATGCCCTTGATCTCCTGAAGGTTTATATAGTAAACATGCTGGGACTGTGACGGAACGCCGCCGAATCTGAAACGATTGAACGTATCCTTGATTGACTCCTTTATCTCACCATTGAAAAGAGAAGGTGTAGATGAAGTATTTACTGTATAATAACCTTCTTCAGCACAGTAATCAATCACCTTTCCGCCATCCATCAGAAGCATGATCTGATTTGGATATACGTGTATTACTGATCCGTTTGATACGATATTGCTGTTTCCCTTTTTATTTGAACCTTTCTTTCTGTTTACCAGAACGCCGGATGTAAGTACTGTTGTTTCTGACATATTATCAGGCTCAAGAACCTCAAGCCACTGATCTGCAAGATTTCCTGATACTGAACTGACTGCTGCTTTTATAAGTCCCATCTGAATACCTCCCGAATTAAATATATTTTTTTGCGTGATATATAACGAAATTATACCATATATAAATTTATTTTTCAATATATATGTCCAGTGTGTGGATTGTATACACAAAAAAGCGTCGTTTAACTATTCAAGAAAAACAACGCTTTATATTTCATATTACTCAGCCGGTGTATATACTATAGGTATCGAATTTCCGTCTGCATCATAAAATGTCAGATTATCGATGTACACATCTGCCTGATTAGGTATTGCCCATCTCATGAAAACAAGAGTTGAATCAGGAGTTGAGTCAACAAATCCCTTTATAAGCCACTTTCCTTCAACATGAAGATATGTCCATCCGAAATTCCATTCTTCACTTGAATATCCGTTGGCTGAACCTGTAGGCTCATACCAATCATCACACTTTTCTCCGAGTACTGAGCCGAATGTTCCCATAAGATTGCCGGGCACTATTCTGCCGACACCGTCATCACCGACAAACTCACCTACAGCCACCTGTGTGATATCAGCACTGAAGCTTTTTACACGGCTGAGATTATCAGCGCCTACGAGCTCATCCATATCAAAAACTATCTTGGGTGTTTTATAGTTTCCGTCCTTATCCTTATCAAGGACCTCAATTTTAAGCTGCTTTGAACCCTTGTATTCGGCAACAGACAGATTACACTCTGACTCATCATCCTCATAATTATTGCTGTTCATACAGTGAGCAGTATACAGGTCATCTGAGTCGTCATAGGTTATTGAATTTTCATCGGCCACGGGCACAGGATAATCAGGTTCAACAAGCTCTTCCTCAGTAGTCGTCTGGGTTGTCTCTGCTGCTGTTGATACAGCATCGGTCTGCTTTACGTCCTGCGATGATTGTTTTGTATCATTACATGAAGTAAATGCGGCAGCCATGCTGCATATAATAATTGCTGTCATTAGTCTTTTCAATATTGCTCATCCTTTCTGCTGTTTCAAAGCTATATTTTTTACACTTGAAACGTTTTAATTAAATATCGATTTAAAAATAAGCATTTTAATTTCAGATTTTGTAGTACGTATGTGTATTTTGCTTAAAATAGCACTTTGATTTTGTCTGTTTTATATTGTAACACTGGAATTTTAAAAAATCTATATATTTTTTTACCAAAGATGACAGCAATTATCGGTATAAATGCACTAAAAAATAATTCATTTTCACTCATTTGCAATAAACGAATTGTAAATTTTAGGCTATATTCAACAAATTTATGCGCAATAAATCATCGTCCAACAGGTTCTCCTGACATAATCGAAACAACTTCATCTATTAGCTCCTCAGGTTTCTGGTGCGGCAGGAGTCTTACACTGATGTACGGCTTTGCCATGCTGTTAAAAAGTACACGGCCTTTAAAGTTTGCGCTCAGTGCCTTGATCTGATCCATAGTAGGTGACATTATATAAAACAGCAGACAGCCGTTTCTCTGTGATATTTCAGATATTCCGAGTTTTGATGCCTTGTTTCTGAGAAGGGAAACATTGATAAGTCCCAGAATTGCTTTCGGAGGATCGCCGTATCTGTCGATAAACTCATCAATAAGATCCATACTGTCTTCATTTGTAGCTATAACAGCTATCTTCTTGTACGCATCTATTCTCTGCGACATGCTTTCGATATAGTTTTCCGGGATATGTGCATCGATCTGAACATCAACAACACAGTCCTCTGCTTTTACAGCCGTCTCATCACCGCGTTCTTCGGCAATCGCCTCAGACAGGAGTTTAAGGTACATATCATAACCGACTGTTTCTATGTGGCCATGCTGTTTGCCGCTGAGTATGCTTCCTGCACCCCTTATCTCGAGATCTCTCAGCGCTATCCTGAAACCGCTTCCGAACTGTGTGAATTCTCTGATGGCGTTAAGTCTTTTTGATGCGACCTCAGTCAGCACTTTACCCTTTTTGAAAGTAAAGTAAGCGTATGCCCTTCTGTTTGAACGGCCGACACGTCCTCTTAACTGGTACAGCTGAGACAGACCGAATCTGTCAGCATCCTCAATAACAAGTGTATTTACATTTGGTACGTCTACACCTGTTTCAATAATTGTCGTTGATACCAGAATATCTATTTCATGCTCAAGAAGTCTGCGCCATGTCTCGGACATCTCTTCCTCTGACATCTGTCCATGAGCGTATGTTATTCTTGCCTCCGGAAGCATCTCCTGCAGCTTTGCAGCACAGCCTGATATGGTTTCTACTCTGTTATGAATATAATAAACCTGGCCTCCGCGTTTTAGTTCCTTTGCTATTGCCTGTACCAGAAGACTCATATTATGCTCGATAACATATGTCTGTACAGGATATCTGTCCTGAGGCGGTTCCTCGATTACTGACATATCCCTGATTCCGCTCATTGCCATATTGAGCGTTCTTGGTATAGGCGTAGCCGACAGTGTCAGTACATCCACACCTATAAAATTCTCCTTGAACTTTTCTTTATGGGCAATTCCGAATCTTTGTTCCTCATCTATAATTGCAAGCCCCAGGTCCTTGAACTTAACATCCTTCTGGACAAGTCTGTGGGTGCCTATTATCATATCGATCTTTCCTGCCTTAAGGTCCTTCAGTATCTGCTGCTGTTCCTTCGGTGTCCTGAATCTTGAAAGTATCTCTATTTTCAGCGGAAAATGTTCAAATCTTTTGAGTGCCGTCTGATAATGCTGCCATACCAGAACAGTTGTCGGGGCGAGCAGTGCACATTGTTTTCCGTCTTCCATGCACTTGAATGCAGCCCTGAACGCCACCTCTGTCTTTCCGAATCCTACATCGCCGCACAGAAGTCTGTCCATAGGATGATTTTTTTCCATGTCTGTTTTGATCTCTGATATGCTCTGGAGCTGATCTGAGGTCTCAACATAAGGAAATCTTTCCTCAAAATCGATCTGCAGCTCATCGTCTGATGAAAAAGCATAACCCTCTGTGTTCTGTCTCTTGGCATAAAGGGCAATAAGCTCTGCAGCCATATCCTTTACGGCGCGCTTTACATTATTTCTTGCCTTCTGCCATTCAGCAGATGAGAGCTTGTTGAGTTTTACTCCCGTGTCTTCTCTGGCACCTATATACTTTGATACCATATCAAGCTGTGTTACGGGAACATACAGAACATCCCTGCCGGCATACTGGATAGTAATATAGTCTTTTGTAATTCCTTCAAGCTCAAGCTTTCTTATTCCGGCAAATCTCCCGATTCCGTGAAGTGTATGAACTACGAGATCACCGGGCGTAATATCAGAAAGGCTTCTTATTTCCTCTCCCTTTTTCTCACGTTTGTTCTTTCTCTTTCTGGAACTTACAGCTCTTGTCTGTGATATAAGGGCATATTTTATATCGGGATAGTCAAACCCGGCAGACAGACTGCCTGTCATAAGAATTACTTTTGACTTTTCGGGTATGGATTTTTCATTTATTATTTCAACCTTAAGTCCGCTCTCCCGGAGATCATCCGCTATAATAGGAAGCGTTTTTTCACTTCCTGCCATAAGGATCACCCTGTAACCGTTATCACAGTAAGATTTCAGATCTTCGGTAAGCTGCCTTGTTTCACCGCCCCATGTCGATGTTGCAAAAGCTTCAAATGCTATAACTCTCTTGTATGATATTCTTTCAGCACCGCTGAAAAATGAATAAAGATAGACAACATTAAACTTTTCTGTATGGTCCTTTACAGAAGAAAAATCCATATAGTGACCGCACAGCGCTCTGCAGATCTCGCCCTCCTCGAGCATTATCCTGACATCTTCTTCATACTGTGCAGCTACTCCCTTGGCACGTACAGCTATCTGACTTATCTCATTAAAATACACCTGTGCTGACGGAATGTAATCAAATATACCTGTGTTGTCAGGATAAATAATGTTTATATACCTGTCTGCATTTTCTATATACATACCTTCCCTGAGCTTCTGTATGTCCTGTGAGGTGTTCTCAACAAACTTTTCGTGGCTTTTTCCTCTTGACTGTTTCTGCAGTGCCTGTATTTTATCGGCCAGATCTTCTGTTTCATAGAGTGCTTCATGCGCAGGCACTATAACTATACTATCAGCCTGTTCATCTCTTCTCTGTGTCTCCGGATCAAAATATGAGATACTGTCGATTTCATCGCCCCAGAACTCTATTCTGACAGGTTTATCAGATGCCGGAGCAAATACATCCATAATAGAGCCTCTTATGGCAAACTGAGACGGGCCCTCTACAGTATCAGCCCTTGTATATCCGCAGCTTATAAGCTTTGCTGCCAGAACATCTGTCTGTATCTGAGTTCCCTTTTCTATAACAAATGATCTCTCAACAAAAACCTTCTGAGGAACGGTTACCTGCATTACAGCCTCTATTCCGGCAACTATAATGCGGCATTCCCCTCTTATCAGTTTTGCAAGAACATCAAGTCTTGTAAATTCATATTCACGTGATACTCCTTCAACTCTGTGCATAATGTATTCTCTTGAAGGATAGTAATAAGCTGTTTTTTCATCAGCCATTTCATTTATTTCATCAGCAATCTTTCTTGCGCTGTTGTCGTCATCAGTGATCACAAGTGCTGTATTTTCATCTGAAGCTGTCAGAAGAAGCTGCGCCTTATGAATCTGTGAAAGTCCTGACACACATACAGGTGAATTTCCTGACCTGATACATTCCATCAGGTCCCTGTAGCCAACAAGCTCACTGAAACATTCTTTAAAGAGATTCACAGACAGTCCCCCTAGTTAAATTTATTCATCGCCTCATTAACATTACCATTGACCAACAATGATACTGCCTGTGCCGCTCTCATACATGCATCCTTAATAAGCGGTATTTCATCAGACTTATAGTTTGACAGAACCCAGTCAGCCAGATCACAGTCCGGGTTTGGTTTTTTCCCTACTCCTATCTTGACACGCGGGAAGGTATTTTCACCAGTAAGATAAATTATATTTTTTATTCCGTTATGTCCGCCGTCACTGCCCTTGAGACGTATTCGAAGCCTTGATGGCTCAAGTGAAATATCATCATACAGAACAATAAGCTTTTCAACAGGCAGCTTATAGAAATTCAGTGCTTCCGTTATTGCCTCACCGCTCTTGTTCATATATGTTGACGGTTTCATCAGAAGACATCTTACTCCGTCTATCATTCCGTCACCGCACAAAGACTTGAATTTTATCTTTTTGACATCTATATTATACTTCTGTGAGATCGTATCGATCGCCATAAAGCCTGTATTATGTCTCGTATCCTGATACTGGACTCCGGGATTGCCGAGTCCTGCAATTATATACTCTACCGGGCCTCTGTCATTTGCTTTGTTTTCGCTGCTTATCTGCGCAAACAGATCCATTATTCCCATTACTAACTCCTTTTATCTAGACCCTTATGCCCCCCCTTCTTACAAAGGGGGGGCATAAGAGCAGATCTTAACTTTTATAAACAGCGTATTTTACTGTTTCTTTTTTCTGTTTTTCAGCTTTTCGAGTGCATAGCCCTCTTTAATAATAGTCTTTCCTCTGTCAAGCACAAGTGCACCTGCCGGCACATCATTTACTACTGTTGTTCCGGCTGCGGTATAAGCACCGTTTCCGACTGTGACAGGTGCCACCAGATTTGTATTGCATCCTATAAATGCATTATCCTCGATCGTACATCTGTACTTCTTATCGCCGTCATAGTTTACAGTAACAACTCCGCATCCGAAATTTACACATCCTCCGACATCACTGTCACCTACATATGTCAGATGTGCTACTGCCGTATTTTCACCTATAACGGAGTTTTTAATCTCAACGAAATCGCCTATTTTTACTCCGTCCATGATATGACTTCCGGGTCTTATCTGAACAAATGGTCCTATCTTTACGCCGTTGTCTATAACTGAATCGAAGCACTGTACATAGTTAAGCTTTGTATCGTTTCCGACTGTGCTGTTTTCTATTATACAGTCAGGTCCGATCACACAGTTGCTGCCAATAACTGTCCTGCCCCTGAGAACTGTTCCTGCCAGTATCTGAGTTCCCTCTCCTATTATTACATCACGGCCTATCGTTATACCGTCTGTACAAGTAAATTCAACACCGTTTTCAAGATGACGTTCAATAATTTCTTCTCTGGCTATATTGTTGAGCATAAGCAGTCCCTTACGGTCATTTGCACCGAGAACCACATTAGGATTTTCAGAAATATATGCTCCGGCATTCATGCCCTTGTTAAGAAGAATGAAAATAGTATCAGTAAGGTAATATTCACCCTGAGCATTTTCTGTTGTAAGTTCGCCAAGAGCTGTTATAAGATCAGCTGTTCTGAACCAGTATGCACCTGAATTTATCTCATTTATCTTTTTCTGTTCAACTGTAGCATCCTTCTCCTCTACTATAGAAGAGATACCGTTGTCTGAACGTATTATACGTCCGTAACCTGTCGGATTGTCAGTCTTTGCAGTGATAACTGTAACTGCATTTTTCTGAGACCTATGTAGCTCAAGGGAATTTTTTATAGTACCTGAATCTATAAAAGGCGCATCTCCGCATAGTACGAGTGTATTTCCCTGTGTGTCCTTGTTCAGGAAAGGAATTGCCTGCATTACTGCATGTCCTGTTCCGAGTCTCTGTTCCTGAAGGACAGTCTCATATCTGTCACCGAGATATTCATCGATCATCTCAGATTTATAACCTTTAACAACACAAATATCTGACAGGCCTGATTCCTCACATGCTCCGATAACCCATTCAAGCATTGTTTCGCCAAGAACCCTGAACATCGGCTTTGGTATTTCCGCTTTCATACGCTTGCCCTGTCCGCCTGCAAGAAGAACAACTTTATCCATCTTATTTTACACCCGCTTCTCGATAATTTTTTAAAGTTCACATGAAATTTAATACATTTTTCTGTGGATACCTTTATATATTATGCCAAATTTATTTTCATAATTCAATAGCTTTCAGAAAAAAACGCGAAATAAATAGCAGTAGTTGTATATAATAAATATGTGTTTCACCAAATAAACAATTTATACGACGAAAACAAGATAATTTTTTTTAAATATTTTCTTTAAACGTATGGAAATTGGGATAAGAATATGATATAATGTATTTTGACTCCAGCTAGAAAGAAGTTTTTACTGAAATTTAGCGTGGATAAGAGAAAATTTATTGGAGGTATTTTGACCAATGAGCAAAAAATGGGTATATTTATTCTCAGAAGGTAACGCTGACATGAGAGAACTTCTCGGCGGTAAGGGTGCAAACCTTGCTGAAATGACATCTCTCGGACTCCCTGTTCCACAGGGCTTTACAATTTCTACAGAGGCCTGCACACAGTACTATGAAGATGGTAAGCAGATCAATGAAGAGATCCAGGCTCAGATCATGGAGTATATCGCAAAGATGGAAGAAATCACAGGCAAGAAGTTCGGTGACCAGGAGAATCCTCTCCTCGTTTCTGTTCGTTCCGGTGCTAGAGCATCAATGCCTGGTATGATGGATACAATCCTCAACCTTGGTCTTAACGAAACTGTTGTTGAAGTTATGGCTGAAAAGTCAGGCAATGCACGTTGGGCATATGACTGCTACAGAAGATTTATCCAGATGTATTCTGACGTTGTTATGGAAGTTGGTAAGAAGTACTTTGAAGAACTTATCGACGCTATGAAGACTAAGAAGGGTGTTACTCAGGACGTTGAACTGACAGCTGAAGACCTTAAGGAACTCGCTTCACAGTTCAAGGATGAATACAAACTTAAAATCGGTGCTGAATTCCCAAGTGATCCTGTTGAACAGCTTATGGGCGCTATCAAGGCTGTATTCCGTTCATGGGACAACCCAAGAGCTAACGTATATCGTCGTGATAACGATATTCCTTACTCATGGGGTACTGCTGTAAACGTACAGATGATGGCATTCGGCAACATGGGTGATGACTGTGGTACAGGTGTTGCATTTACACGTGATCCTGCTACAGGCGAAAGAAAACTCATGGGTGAATTCCTTACAAACGCACAGGGCGAAGACGTTGTTGCCGGTGTTCGTACACCAATGCCTATCGCACAGATGGCTGAAAAGTTCCCTGAAGCTTTTGAACAGTTCAAGGAAGTATGCAGCAACCTTGAAAACCACTACAGAGATATGCAGGATATGGAGTTCACTGTAGAGCACGGTAAGCTTTATATGCTCCAGACAAGAAACGGTAAGAGAACTGCTCAGGCTGCTCTTCAGATCGCTTGTGATCTCGTTGACGAAGGTATGAGAACAGAAGAAGAAGCTGTTCTGATGATCGAACCTAGAAACCTCGACACACTTCTCCACCCACAGTTTGATGCTAAGGCTCTTAAGGCTGCTACACCACTCGGCAAGGGACTTGGTGCTTCACCTGGTGCTGCTTGCGGTAAGGTAGTATTTACAGCTGATGATGCTGAAGCTATGAAGGCTAAGGGCGAAAAGGTTGTTCTTGTTCGTCTTGAAACATCACCTGAAGATATCACAGGTATGAAGGCTTCACAGGGTATTCTTACAGTCCGCGGCGGTATGACATCACACGCAGCAGTTGTTGCACGTGGTATGGGTACATGCTGTGTATCAGGATGCTCAGAAATCGTTATGGATGAAGCTAACAAGAAGTTTACTCTTGCTGGCAAGACATTCACAGAAAATGATTATATTTCAATAGACGGTTCAACAGGTAATATCTACGAAGGTATTATTCCTACAGTTGATGCTACTATTGCCGGCACATTCGGAAGAATCATGGGATGGGCTGACAAGTTCAGAGTTCTCAAGGTTAGAACAAACGCTGATACACCTACTGACGCTAAGAAGGCTCGTGAACTCGGCGCTGAAGGTATCGGTCTTTGCCGTACAGAGCATATGTTCTTCGAAGCTGACAGAATCGCTGCTTTCAGAGAAATGATCTGCTCAGATACAGTTGAAGAAAGAGAAGCTGCTCTTGCTAAGATTGAACCAATGCAGCAGTCAGACTTTGAAAAGCTTTATGAAGCTCTCGAAGGATGCCCTGTTACAATCAGATTCCTGGATCCTCCGCTTCATGAATTCGTTCCTACAGAAGAAGCTGACATCGAAGCTCTTGCAAAGGCTCAGGGTAAATCCGTTGAGACAATCAAGGCTATCATCGCTTCACTTCACGAATTCAACCCAATGATGGGTCATCGTGGATGCCGTCTTGCAGTAACATATCCTGAAATTGCAAAGATGCAGACTAAGGCTGTTATCAAGGCTGCTATCAACGTTAAGAAGGCTCATCCTGACTGGACAATCGTTCCTGAAATCATGATTCCTCTTATCGGCGACATCAAGGAACTCAAGTACGTTAAGGACTTTGTAGTTGCAACTGCTGATGAAGTTATTGCTGCTGCTGGTGCTGATCTTAAGTACGAAGTTGGTACAATGATCGAAATCCCAAGAGCTGCTCTTACAGCTGACGATATCGCTAAGGAAGCTGAATTCTTCTGCTTTGGTACTAATGACCTTACACAGATGACATACGGCTTCTCAAGAGATGACGCTGGTAAGTTCCTCAATGCTTACTATGATGCTAAGATCTTTGAGAACGATCCATTTGCAAGACTTGACCAGACAGGCGTTGGCAAGCTCATGGATATGGCTATCAAGCTCGGCAAGGGCGTTCGTCCTGACATGCATGTTGGTATCTGCGGCGAACACGGCGGCGATCCGACATCTGTTGAATTCTGCCATAAGCTTGGTCTGACATATGTTTCATGCTCACCATTCAGAGTTCCGATTGCTAGACTTGCTGCTGCTCAGGCTGCTATCAAGAACAAGTAATTTTGTGAAAAACTAATATAAGCAGAGAGAATCCCTCATCTGATAGCAGATGAGGGGTTTTTTTAAAGAAGAGGGCTTTATGGAAAAATTATTTAAACTTAAACAAAATGGTACGACAGTAAAGACGGAAATAATCGCCGGACTGACAACATTTATGACAATGGCATATATTATTGCTCTTAATCCTAATCTTCTTACTGACTTTGGCAAAAACGGCGGTCCTGAATTATGGAACGGAATATTTCTTGCAACCTGTATCGCATCGGCAATAGGAACATTCACTATGGCTTTTCTTGCGAACAAGCCTTTCGCTATGGCACCTGGTATGGGCCTTAACAGTTTCTTTGCTATCGTTGTTGCAAACATTGTAAGTATTACAGGGCTCACTTATCTTCAGTCTTTTCAGGCAGCGTTATGTATTATTTTTATTGAAGGTATCGTATTTATAGTACTTTCTATTTTTAATATTCGCGAAAAGATCGTTGATGCTATCCCTATTGGTATCCGTCTTGGAATATCACCTGCAATCGGACTTATGCTGCTGAATATCGGTGTAGGTTCAAACGCAGGAATCTATTCAGAAACCGGCGGACCTTACTTTGTCATGAGTGACTTCTTCGGCGCTCTTACGCCGGGTCTTGCAAAAACTAATATGGGCTCCGGATATACCAGCATGGTACTGACTGTTGCAACAATGTTTATCGGTCTTTTTGTGATCGTAATACTTTCACAGAAAGGTGTAAAAAGCGCTGTGTTGCTCGGCATACTTTTTGCATCAGGCATCTACTGGGCAGGCGAAGCAATTTTCCTTCATGTAAATCCTTTTGAAGCTCTTAAGAATGCTTCATTCTTACCGGCATTCGGTGACATGGCAAAAGTTACTTTGTTCAAGCTTAATTTTTCAAATCTTTTACAGATCGGCTGGTTTACAGTTATCACTCTTGTCATCACATTCTGTATAATCGATATGTTTGATACAATAGGAACGCTCGTCGGAACAGCATCCCGTGCTGACATGATCGACGAAAATGGCAAAATGCCAAAAATGAAAGAAGCCCTTCTTTCTGACGCTGTAGGAACAGTAACCGGATCCCTTACCGGTACTTCGACAGTAACAACATTTGTAGAATCAGCATCAGGAGTAGAAGCCGGCGGACGTACAGGATTGACTTCATTAGTTACAGGCTTCATGTTCCTGGCATGTATGTTTATTGCACCCGTTGCTGCTATTATTCCTGCAGCGGCAACTTCATCTGCACTTATCTATGTCGGTTTATTAATGCTCAGCGGACTCAAGAAAATTAATTTTGACGATATCGCTCAGAGTCTTCCTGCAGCACTTATGCTGATCGCAATGCCTATTTCAGGCTCTATCGGACACGGAATAGGTTTAGGACTTATCTCATATTCCGTAATAAAGGTATTTACAGGAAAGGCAAAAGAAGTATCGCTGCTCACATATGCGATCTCTGCGCTCTTTTTAATTAAGTTTTTCCTTGTAGTATCGTGATCTGTAAGGATAATATCAAACTTAAAACAAGTATTTCATCAGACAGTTAATCCAGTCTGACTCAGCTTACAGTATATACTCCTGAATCGGATAAATATAAAATAGCTCACCTCATCAGTGCCATGACCGGCATGAAACGGGGTGAGTTTTTTTGTTCTCAGTCCGGCAAAATGACATTATTTTTCAAAACAATTTCTGTATTTTTAGTTACAGTTTCGCAATAATTTGGTGGACATTGCCTTATTAGTGTGCTACAATAATTTTTGGAATTTTATAGCCCATAATGTTTAAAACAGTAAAGCATAGCAGAAAAGGAGAATATGATGAACACTTTTTTAAAGAAAATTTCCGCACTTATTATTGTGGCAGGAACAGTAACCTCTGTGATTGCCCCCATGGGTACAAGCGTAAACGCTTCGGGTATGTCCCCGATTGATTACGCTTGTCCGGCTGAATACGGTCCATGGAATTCAGCATTCAGTGTCGCAATTTCCAAATCCAATAATATTAATTATTTGTTTGATACCGTGCACAACATACGTTTTGTAAGCAACAAACAAGAAACTCTTGGCAACGGCAGCGGTTCAATGATTGTTCCTTCAACAAACGACATTACTTCATTTACAGGCACTCCGAATAATACAACCAAACAGAAGCTTGCAACGCTTTACAATGTTGAAGCTGTATACAATTGGTTTTCCTCTAAGCTTGGATACGATGACTTCGGACCCACTGGCAGCTCTACTCTTAATGTGACCTTGCTTGACACTCCCGGTGAGGCTTATTCAGATGTCAATGTTCTTCACTTGAACGGTAATCATTTCGACAACACTCCAGGTAACGAAGTCCCATTCTCTATGGTCGCTTTTGGAAAAACAGGTTCAAAACATAAACTGATGGCATGTGACAGAGATACTGTCGCTCATGAAATGTCTCACATTCTCTTGATTAACAAACTTAATTTGCGTACGAGTTCTAATAACGAAACAGCAGCATTAATTGATGCTTATTGTGACATTTTCGGTGAGCTTGCAGATAACAATACTGACTGGAAAATCGGCGCTGACAACTATTCTTCATCAGGCTATTGTGAGCGCGATCTGGCAAATCCCAGCGCAACAAAAACGTTGAACGAGAGTGGAGTTGAGTTAGCAAGCAATTTCTATACTAACTATGAGCTGTTTAAATACGATATCGATAATTATCGGGTAAACGTAAATGTACCGTCCAATATGCGCCGAACTCCTGCGGCATTAGGCTCAACGGTTATTTCACATACTTTATACCTTATGAATAAGTATAATATCTCAAGAGATGATTTGGCTGAAATCTGGTATAATTCTCTTTCATATTATACAAACCCTGCAACTGCAACATTCAAGGACTGCAGAAGAGCTGTTACCCTGGCAGCAGATGCATATTACAGCGACTTCTCAAATGACCTCCGTATGCAGAGACTTGAAGTTATAAACAACGCTTTTGACAGTGCAAATATATTCTTAGAAGATGAAACTATAACATATCCCAAGACATACACGACTATGAGTCAGAAGTCAGCAATCAGCGCTGCAACCATGACAAGCTTTGTAACAAGAGAAAAGAAGAAGTATCCTAACGGAAAGTATTGGGTTGGCAGTGATATAAACACCTACTCAAGCACTGCAGCTCCTGCAGCAAATATCAAGCTGGAAAGCGGCGTTACACCTTTCTCAACGTTCTATCAGGGTTTCGGACTCGGATTTGCTTCTGCAAATAACGGAGAAGCTTATTATGCATGTGCAGGATTTGCAAGAAAATTGCAGATGGATTACTTCGGCACAACAAAGTATCTCCAGCTGAACACTGCTTCAAGCTATTCTCCAAGAATTGGTGACCATCTTCGTGTTATACCATCACGTACAGGCCCAAATACAACAGCACACAGCATTTTTATCACAAGTGTAAACGGCAATACGATTCAGTATGCTGACTGCAATGCAAGCGGAAACAACAACATAGCATGGGATAAAACAGGAACAATATCCAAAAGCAACGGAGTACTCAATATCACGCTCGGCAGTTCATCCTATAACTTTGTCTGGGTTGAGCGCCCGATTATGATGGGCGATATAAATGGAGACTCAAACGTCAACCAGAGCGACGTGACAGCATTAAATCAGATTATTGCCAATCCTTACGCTCCTACTTATAACTGTAATACAGCATACAGAAACTTTGTTGCTGATATGAACAAGAACGGAAGCATTTCTTCAAGCGACCTTACTGTTCTCCAAAATGCAATCGCAGGCACAGCATATCCCGCATTTGTAAGATAAAGCCTTTTATTAAAAGATTAAATTAACTCACCTCGTCAGCGCCCTGACCGGCACGAAACGGGGTGAGTTTTTTATCCTGAATGTATCTGATGTTTCCTTTTGCCAATACACTAAAAGTATTTAATTTAAATATTTAATTAAAAAAAATAAAAAATTAACTTAATAATGCAAAATAATATTCACTTTTTCTTCTTAACAATGTATAATATAAACAGATGAATATTTATACAAATTTCAGGGAGGAATTTTAATGAAAAAGATCATTGCCGCTATAGTCTGTGCAGCACTAGCCACAAATTCAGTTATTTATTATCCTACATCAGCATCGGCTGCGGAACCAGCCGGACAAACTGAAAAAACTGCTGTCAGTGATTCAGTTTCCATGACATCTGTTACTGGCCCTTATAAATATGTTTCCGGAGCAGCAAATCCTGTTATAAGCAGAAATGTCCCTGCATACTCAGGTACGTCATACAACCCATCAGCCGGAAATGATGATTTCTATTACTCTTTATGGAACGCCTCTCCCGAGGACTATCTCGCCTATGACCTGTCAGCTGTGCCTGCGCAGCAGAAAAAAACGGTCATCGCAGTCTGGTATAATCTGAGTTCATATGACAGCATCGGACAGTATATCAGCTGCAATGCAGAACCTATAGATTATACAATAGAAGTAAACTCAGCAGCAGGCGGCAGTTATCCTGAAACGGGATGGGAAATTGCCGAAACAATCGAGAACAACGGCTACAGCTCACGTCAGCATGTTATTAACATGGAAGGTTACAACTGGATCAGAGTAAATGTTACAAAAGCCGCCGGTAACACCATAAACCTTAACTTTGATATTCATGATGTTTCAGAAGGCATTTCTGACAGCTGGATATTTTTCGGTGACTCAATAACGGCAGGAGGCGTGAATAATGCCTATGGTACAGGCTTTGCAACATTTATAAACAAACTTGATCCACGTTACTTCCCTGTTCAGGAGAACGGCGGCATAGGCGGAATCACAAGTACTGACGGTAAACAGAACATAGATAAATGGCTCTCGACAAGCCCTGCAAAATATGTGAGCATTGCCTATGGTACAAATGATGCATGGGGTAATCCGGGCAATACGCAGAAGTATTATGACAATACAAAATACATGATTGATGCAGTTTTGCAATCAGGAAAGACACCGGTACTCCCCAAAATACCTTCTTCAACTAATCCTGATGTAGGTCCGAACATAGGTTATTACAATGCAATGATCGATAAGCTTTACAGTGAGTACGGTGACAAGCTGGTTAAAGGTCCTGATTTTGAAAGCTTTTTCAATGATAATCCGGAGTACCTGAGTTCTGACGGTGTACATCCAAATTCGGAGGGATACGAAGCAATGCGCAGTTTCTGGGCAGAGACCATGTATAAAAATGTATATTCCAGTGCAGCAGATACTGTAAAACACGACGTTAACATGGATAATGCTTTTAATGTTGAGGATATTGTTCTGGTTGAACGTTATATGCTTAATGTACCGGATACAACACTTTCAGACTGGGAAGCTGCAAATTTTAACGAGAATGACAAACTGGACGTGTATGACCTGTGCATGATGAAAAATGCATTATTAAAATCATTTGAATCATAAGAAGTAAGTTTATACTCCCCCGCCTGGATTCTCATACAATGCCGCAATATCATTTATCCTCCTTTTCATTTCCTGACGGATATGTTCAGGCTCCAGGCATTCACATTTATCCCCGAAACCCAGAAGAATACTGTAGCAGAAGTCATTTTCCAGAAAAGGAAATCTGACAATATAATGCTCATCACCGTCTGGTGTAAAGTTATCAAAGGAACAAAAATCAAGTACTCTCTCCATAACGGATCTATGGATGCGTATCCTGATCTGAGTCTGCACAGTATCTGATATCTCACTCATAAATAGCTTTGGAACCGGGAAATCACGCGGCGTAAAAGATTCATCTTTGATCTGCAGATCCGTGGTACGTGATAGTTTGAACAGACGAAAATCATTTCTTAAAAGGCAGTACCCCTGCCAGTACCAATGACTGCTTTTGAGTACAAGCTGACACGGCTGCGCAGTTCGTGCAGTCTTATCTCCGCATCTGTCAGCATATACAAACGAAAGCAGTTTCCTTTCCTGCATCGCTGTTTTAATGATCTCCAGGTTCTTTTTGATGTCTGTGTTCCCTATCCAGGGACTCAGATCTATGTAGATCTGGTTTGCTTTAACTGAAATCTCCTTCGCTCTTTCCGCAGGAACAAAGCTCTTTACCTTGGCGAGGGCGTTTACCAGTTCATCGCCACGTATAACAGAAGAAAGATTTGAAAGTCCCATCAGGATAGCGGACAGGTCAGCTGATGAGAAAATATTCTTATCCACCTTGTACTCCGGCATGATCTCAAAACCGCCGCCGACTCCCGTTGTTGCGCGTACAGGAATACCTGCCATATTTATAGTGTCTATGTCGCGGTAAATTGTACGCACAGACACCTCAAACATCCGGGCTAAATCCTGTGCACCTATACGCTCTTTTTCAAGGAGTATCATAATAATGCTTACAAGTCTGTCAATTTTCATACGACAGCCTCCTCCCTTGTTTTTTTCTTAATTATATAATTGTTGCCATACTGTTGTCAACAATTCCATGATACAATAGAGATACAAACAATCCAATAAAGAAAAGCGGAGGATATGATATGATTACAGTATATGTTTATGTTCTTGATACTTTAGCTGACTGGGAGACAGGATATGTGACTTCTGAGCTTAATTCAGGCAGGTTTTTCAGAAAGGATGCACAGCGTGTATCTCTTAAAACGGTCAGCTGCTCAAAAGAACCTGTTAAGACAATGGGAGGAATGACTGTTGTACCTGACTGCCTGGTTGATGATATTGTTGTAAGTCAGTCAAGCGTATTGCTGCTGCCCGGTGCAAATACATGGAATGACCCGAAGCACAACGCTGTAATAAAAAAAGCTGGTCAGATGCTGTCCTCAGGCGCTGCTGTATGCGCGATCTGCGGAGCTACTGAAGCTCTTGCAAACTTCGGACTGCTTGATAACCGTCCGCATACCAGCAACGGGCCCGGATTTCTTGAAATGATTTCTCCTGGATATACAGGTCAGCGCTTTTATAAAGACCAGCCGTCTGTTAAAGATAATAATCTTATTACTGCAGCCTGTACAGGAGCTTTGCTTTGGACAAAACAGATTATTGAGTACCTGGATGTTTTTCAGGCTGACACTCTGAAGGCATGGTATGATTATTTCAGTACGGGCAGTCCCGAAAGTTTCTTTGCTCTGATGCAGACGCTGCCGGCAGCCGGTGAATCGTGATATTTTTTCACATTTTAATATTCGGCTTACACTAATCAATTTTTTATATCAGACTTTGGTATTATAAAAGAGACAAATAAAACCGAAGGAGAGTTGCGACAATGAAAAAAACTTGCAAACGTCGGGTATTTGTTCTACAATACCATCAGTGAAAAAGATATAAAAGCATGCAGAAAAGTGAAACAGTATATATGGTCTGCTCTCAGTATTGCATGCACAGTATTTATTATCGCATTTAAACTGTACGGCTTCATTAATCTGTAATGTTAAAAAAACAAGCAAAACAGCGGCTCAGGGCATTTGCTCTGAGCCGCTTTGCTGCATCGGCAGAACTTATCTCTCTTTTTTTTACAGATATAAACTGTTGTTTTATATTGTAAAATTATTAAAATAATTTACCTTTAATTATTGACAAAAATGGCCTTCTGATATATAATGTGAATATCCCCACCATGGGGATATAGGAGGAAGAATAATGGAACATCACCACGAGGATACACAAGCAATCATAAATCGCCTGTCGCGTGCGATCGGACATCTTCAGGCAGTAAAGAAAATGGTCGAGGATGATAGGGACTGCAGTGAGGTTCTTATTCAGCTTGCAGCTGTTAAGTCCGCAATAAACAACACAGGAAAGTTGATATTGAAAGATCATATAAACCACTGCGTTGTTCATGCTGTTGAAACAAATGATTCAAAAGCGCTGGAAGATCTGAATGATGCAATTGACAAGTTTATAAAGTGAGAAAGGCATGATGAAAATAAAACATGGCAGGGCTGTTATATCCGCAGAACTTGCCGCAGTGTTGTATGCAATAAATTCACCTGTTTCAAAACTCCTGCTTGACAAAGTATCTCCGTCTATGATGGCAGCGCTGCTTTATTTAGGTGCAGGCACAGGACTTTCTGTTGTCGGACTGATTCAGAAGAAAACAAGCAGAAAGGTACATGAAGTGCCGCTGTCAAAGTCAGATCTGCCGTACACCATAGGTATGATCCTGCTTGATATTGCTGCACCGATTTTTATTATGACAGGTCTTAATATGACCACTGCTGCAAATGTTTCACTTCTCAATAACTTTGAAATAGTCGCAACAAGTCTGATTGCACTTAGAATATTCAAAGAAGTCATATCCAGGCGGCTCTGGCTTGGAATTACTCTGGTTACAGCAGCAAGCATCATACTGTCAGTTGAAGATGCATCCAGTTTTGCATTTTCTCCCGGCTCACTTTTTGTACTGCTTGCCTGTATCTGCTGGGGTTTTGAAAATAACTGTACAAGAAAATTATCTGTGAAAAATCCGCTTCAGATTGTCGTTATAAAGGGATTGTGTTCGGGAACAGGCTCACTTTTAATTGCACTAATCAAAAATGAATGGTACTGCGGACTGCCGTATATACTGATCACACTATTTCTCGGATTTATTGCATACGGACTCAGTATCTTTTTTTACATCTATGCTCAGCGTGAGCTCGGTGCTGCAAAAACCAGCACATATTATGCATCATCACCATTTATCGGCGCTGCTGTGTCACTGATAATTTTCAGAGAAAAACCGACTGTTTCATTTATTGCGGGTCTTGTAATAATGACAGCCGGTACATACTTTGCTTCAACAGAAGATAAAAAGGAGAAAAACAATAATGAACATTAAAAAAGACATAAAGTTTGATAAACGTGCCTGTAAGTATGATGATGACTATGAAGGGAAACTCTCAGAAAAGTTCTATTGTTTTGTAACAGATAATGTAGTCCTCAAGCCAAACTATAAAATACTTGATGCGGGCTGTGGAACCGGTACTATCCTCAGACGTCTTAATGATAAATGTGCTGTTGACTCATATGGCATTGACGTTGAGGAGAACATGCTTAAAGAAGCAAGAGAAAAATGTCCCGGAATGAGTATTCAGCTTTGTTCATGTGATAACACGCCGTTCGAGGACAATACTTTTGATGTGATAACAGCCTGTATGGCATATCATCATTTTCCGGACAAGCAAGGTTTTGTAAAGGAAGCAGCGCGTATTCTAAAAAGCGGCGGAACGCTTTACATTGCTGATCCGAAGTTTCCGCTTCCCATAAGAAAGGTCATTAATACTGCACTTAATGTCCACAACATTGTCGGTGAATTTCATAATGCACAGGAAATTGCTGAATTAACAGCGCCATATGGGTTTTATCAGACAGGATACAAATCTGACGCTTATGCACAGATTGTTATTCTCACAAAAAAATAATAACTAAGCACAAATCCCCGTACTATAATGCGTGTTCATTATAATACAGGGATTTATTTTATTAATCATTTCAGATATCAAGTCCCATAACGCACATTCCATCCTCTGTATCAAACCCGCAGTGTTTGTAAAAATCTTCTGTATATTTACCTCGCATAGTTATAAGATATATCCTTTTTATATCCCGGTCTGACAGTCTCTCCTTCAGCTCTGAGAGCAGTTTTCCCGCATAACCCTGATGCTGATACTCAGGTTCTGTCCAGAACTCAATTATCTGAAAACAGTTACCGTCATAATAACGTTCCTCTTTTCCCATGATCACACTTACCGGGCTGCCATCCTTCCATATTACATAGCCGCAGAAGCCTCGCATCCCGTATATACCTTCAAGTCGCTCATAAGCTGTAGTTTTATCCCACTTGTCATTCCATGGCTCACTGTTGAAGGTATGCATATATGAATCTGCCAGCTTGTCTATATCAGTAAAATATACCCCATTAACGCCGTCAGTATGAGAATATTCTTTATTGATAGCAACAACAGGTACTGGATCATAGCCAAGGCTTGTAAGATATCCATCAAGCAGCTCCCAGAACTTATTCAACGCGTTTTTCTCTCCTGATTCATTGCAAAGAATATGCGAACAGTAATTCATCGCACCCACTTGCGTGTGATAATGTCCGGCCACATATTCATTGAAACCGTCAGGTATAAAAACATGATGATCGTGATCATTATCCTTATTCATAAATGTATCTCTATAGTTCATTCCATTAATAAATGCATTTAAGAGCGTAAGGCTGGCTGTGCCGAGAAAAATACCTGGTCTGAATCTTATCTCTTTGTATATGTTTCTTACCTTGTCTGAAATATCTTCTGGTCTGTTACTCATTTTGTCCTCCTGATAATACTTTTTTGTTTTATAAATATTATACCATATAATTTTCTCGCAATAAATATTTAAACACCATAATAAGTAAACTCAATTTACTTTTATAAATATTCATGGTATAATCAGGGTAAATATCTACTTTAAGCTATGGAGGTGCAGTGGTTATTATGGCAAAGGTCATACTGATATGCGGCAAGATCTGCAGCGGAAAATCCTATTATGCAAAAGGCCTGCAGGCAGATACAAAAGCTGTTATCTTATCTACTGACGAAGCAACATATGATCTTATTAATAATGAACAAGGTGATTTTTATAATATATTTGCTGCCAGGGTCAACAGGTATCTGAGAAAAAAGGCAGTGGAAATTATAAATGCAGGTGCTGATGTTATACTTGACTGGGGATTCTGGACTGAAAGTAACAGAAGAGAGATCTCTCAGTTTTTTAAAACAAATAACGTTGAATATGAATGGCATTACATAGACGTTGATGATAAGACCTGGTACAGCAATATCAGAACAAGAAATGAAAGGATCACAGAAGGATGCGGCGGCTCTGATTTCTATGTTGATGATGGGCTGATGAAAAAATTGCTGTCATTGTTTGAAGTTCCTCACAAAGATGAGATAGATGTATGGTATAAATTAAACATGACCAGCAATGATCAGTGATCCCGAGACAGCAAAAAACATATTTAAATAAATTAATCCTCCATTATTCGTAACAGACGACTAACGGAGGATTTTTATATATTTTAAGAATCTTAAAACTATTTGAATTTATGATCAGAGATCCAGTGCACAGAAAGATTTTACTGACTTTTTATATGACACCAGTGTCAGCACCGCATAAATAACAATACCTGCAGCAAGTATAACAAGTCTGTACGGCATATCTGCAGAGAGTGTATTGTCAATATGCTCATGTACAAAAGGGATAGCAAATGAACAGGCTTCTGCAATAAGCATAGCTGCGAAATAAATTATACTTGATACGGCAAATGCCTTGCCTACCTTGTCAGGATCTTTATAATACTTTGTAAAGAACACAAAATTGAATAATCCTAGCAGAACAAATGAAATACCGAACATAGCTGCATTTGCATCCATACCTGCCTGATTCGGCGGAACAGATTTAAATGTACTTCTGAGAATTGCAAAAGGGAGTGCAAGAATGATCTGAGTAATTTCAAGGATAACTGCCATAATGAATCTTGCACTGACTACGCTGCTTTTTGCAACAGGAAGTGTCATTGTATAAAAAATATCATGATTTTCACGTCCGCCAAGACATATAAAGAAAATAGCCAGCGTCATGTAGAAAAATGTTACATAGTAAGGATAGTTAGGGATCAGCATCATCACTGCAAGCGCCATGAACAAAAATGCTGTCGGGTGCATGGCAAGCCTGAACTCTTTATAAAGCATGTTTTTCATATCACTCTTCCTCCTTTTCCATATGTACCATGATATCTTCAAGATCAGCAGGCTGTGCCTGTGGGATATCTTTGCAGTCCATGGTTTTTATAAGAGCACTCCAGCCGTGCCTGCTCTTTTTGCAGCCGATCAGCTTATCCTTAAGTATCTGTGCACCTTCATCATCCAGTTCAAGCAGACGATAACCTGCAGTATAGTGCTCCATATTATCCTGTGCAAGAATCCTGCCGTTCTTTATGTAGATTATATTGTCGGCACATTTGTCAAGGTCTGAAGTGATGTGTGTAGAAAACAGAATAGTTTTTCCCCCAGAGCACAGCTCAAGGAAAACATCCAGAAGCTCATCGCGGGATACAGGGTCCAGTCCGCTTGTAGGTTCATCAAGAATAAGAAGCTGTGCGTTGTGTGACAGTGCCAGTGCCAGAGAGTACTTTACCTTCATGCCGGCAGAAAGCTGTGAAGGCGTTTTGCTTTCATCAAGACTGAACAGCTCAAGGTATTTTTTATATGCCTTTTCGTCCCATTCAGGATAAAACCTTTTTGTAGTTGTGCTGATCGTTCTCAGCTTGCTTTTGATATAGCAGTCCATACCGCCGGATACAAAACCTATCTTCTGTTTTATTTCATTTTCTGCCTCTGAAAAATTTTTACCGAAAAAGTTTATTTCTCCGCTGTCCGGGTGGACAAAATTAAGCAGAGACTTAAGTGTAGTGGTTTTGCCCGCGCCGTTTCTGCCGATAAATCCGGTTATCTTCCCCTTTTCGAGTGAAAATGAAACATTGTCCAGTCTGAACTTTTCATAGCTCTTGCATAGCTTGTCTACTGTCAGTATATCACTCATAATAATCCCCTCCTGATGCTGCAAAAAAGTCATTTTAGTGCGAAAAGTATGATTTGTATAACTTTATTATACCACTTAATTCTTTATTGTCAATCATTTTTAAATTATAAATTCAAATTTTTTTATTTTCTATAAATAAAGATATATTTCATCATTTTCAAAAGACAAATGCTTATGACTTTACAAATAAAAATATTTGGAGTATAATTTTGATAAAAATCCGGATATTAATACCCGAACAGACATCAAAGGAGGAAGTAAGACATTATGAAAGAATATCAGGGACTGGTTTTTGAAGACATCAACGTTCAGGACATCGATATGCTGACTGCAATAATGAAGAGGGCATTTGACGAAGATACGCGCATTCACCTTGGAAAAGAAAGCGGAGGCCCTCCGGGATATGACAATGGTGAATTTGTACGTCACTGGGTATTTGAGGATAAGACTACAACATCATATAAGGTTCTAAAAGACGGCAAAGCTATCGGCGCTGTTATACTGTTTATAAACACTCAGACACAGGAAAACTTTCTTGGAACAATATTTATCGACCCTGCACTGGAAAACAAGGGTGTCGGCAGGATCGTCTGGGATTTTGTAGAGCATGAATATCCTGACACAAAGATATGGCGCACTGAGACTCCGATCTTTTCTCATAGAAACCACCACTTCTATATAAACAAATGCGGTTTTCATGTAGTTAAAATAGAAAACCCGAGAGAGATCGACAACGGCGACGGCAGCTTCAAATTAGAAAAGGTAATGAAATAAGTGTCTCAGATCTGCAATACTATAAAGGACGAAATTACATGACTATAAGACTTTTTAAGAATGATGATGCACAGGAAACCTCTGAAATTATTGCACGTACTCTGCGTATGTGTAACAGTGCTGACTATCCTCGTGACTATATTGAAGAAAATATTCTGTCACACTCACCACAGGTTCTTATCCGGCGTGCCTCAGAAGGACATTTTTACGTAGTCTGTGATGATAATAAAATAATAGGCTGCGGGGGAATTGCCGGCTACTGGGGAAGCAAAACAGAAAGCATTATACTTACAGTATTTGTTGCTCCTGAGTATCAGAAAAAAGGAATCGGCGCAAAGATCATTGAAACTCTTGAAAAAGATGAGTATTTCCTCAGGGCGCAGAGAGTTGAGATCCCGGCTTCTGTTACAGCATGTGAATTTTATAAAAAGATGGGATACATATATGTAAACGGAATTACGACACCTGACGATGAAGGCTGTATACGCCTGGAGAAAAAATGTGATGCCTGATTACCGTAAGTAAATACTTTTTTAATAGCCGTACGTTTCAGGTCTGCCTGAAATTTACGGCTTTTTTCCATTTGTTATCATTCCGGTTTCATTACTCATTTTACCTTATACGTTATATTTTATATCTTATTTTGTTTATTTGTTGTTTTGATAGAAAATAAATGATATATACAAATAAGCATTGAAAAAATCGTCGAATTATGTTATCATATAAAATGTTTAAAATTTTATAACTATTATAGATGCAACTACGCCCATCATTTGAGGGCTTTATAAATGGAGAAATCAGATGAACATACTTGCAAATGCTGTAATAGATACTTCAGCATTAATCATAATAATTTTACTTTACATAAGTTCAAAACGAGTCAGCAAAAAAGACTTCAGAATGCGTATTTTCAGATATCAGCTTATAGGCTCATCTGTGTTTATGATTTCTGATATTCTGGCGTGGTATTTAGACGGGTGTATTTTTACAGGATCACGCCCCACTGCAATGATCCTTAATGCTTTAATATATTTTTCTCAGATATTCAACTCATTTTTATTTCTGTTGTTTACAGATTTCTGGGTATATCACAGTATGGAAAGACTGAAAAAGAGAATTCCTGTTTACATCATTCCGCTTATCGTAGATACCCTGCTTCTTATTTCAAACTTCAGCCATAAACAGATATTCAGCATAAATGATATAAATATGTATGAACGCGGAGAGCTGTATGTTCCCAGCATGCTTTTTTTCTATTCATACGGAATTTTTTCACTGTTTATTGCATTAAATGAAATGTTTCGTACAACTGAAAAAGAACAAAGGATCAGCTGTATCTGGATAACCAGTTTTCTGGTTTTTCCGTTTGCAGTAGCTGTTACAGGACTTTTCGTCTACGGCATCTCACTTACTGCCCCTTCCTATGCTATATCCCTGCTGATGATCTATCTGAATGTTCATCAGAGAAGACTGCTTGAGGAAAAGATAAAGGTTGCACAGAGAGATGCACAGCTGCAGCAGGCTAACGTTTCTGTAATGCTGTCTCAGATCCAGCCGCATTTTCTGTATAATTCACTTAACGTTATAAAGGAACTGTGCCGTACAGATCCTGAGCTTGCAGAGAAGGTCACTGTTGACTTTTCCAGATATCTCCGCAGCAATCTTGACTCTATAAGTTCTCAGAAACCTATTCCGTTTTATAAAGAACTTGAACATACCAAAAACTTTCTGTCCATCGAAAAAATGCAGTATGAAGACAACATTGATGTTATCTATGACATAAAAATAGATTCATTTCTTCTTCCTACACTCACTCTTCAGCCTCTTGCAGAAAATGCAGTAAAATACGGCCTGAAGAAAAAAGAACATATAACCGTCAAAATCTCTACGTACGACGATGAAAATAATTATTATGTAAGTGTTGAGGATGACGGAACAGGATTTGATCCTGATGCACCTCTGAGTAAATCACGTTCTCATGTAGGCCTGACAAACGTCAGTGAACGCCTTGCACTTCAGTCAAACAGTACGATGACTATAGAAAGTTCTCAGGGAAACGGAACCAAAGTAATTATCTCAATACCTAAGGAAAGGAAATGCTCATGAATATTCTTGCAGCAGATGACAATAAATACGCTCTGGAAACACTGATAAGAGAAATAGAAGACATCATACCCGGCAATACTATAAATTCTTTTACACTGCCAAGCAAAGCGCTGGACTTTATAAATAATGAATGCAGAGAACTAAAACTTGCTTTTCTGGATGTTGAAATGCCGGGAATGTCGGGTATAGAGCTTGCAGCCTGGATAAAAAAGAAGTTCCCCCGTGTTGTCATAATATTTGTGTCTGCCTATCCTCAATATACTCTGGACGCTTTCAAAGTCCACGCGGCAGGATATCTTGTAAAACCGATATCCAAAGAGATGCTTGAAACTGAGCTTTCAGAACTTTCCCAGCCTTTTATCTATAAGACGCTCGGACGTATCAGAGCTCATACTTTTGGTAATTTTGAATTATATGTAGATGAGAAGCCTGTACGGTTTGCGAGATCGAAATCAAAAGAGCTGATTGCCTTTCTTATAGACCGCCGCGGTGCATCATGCACCATGAATGAACTGGCTGCTGTACTGTTTGATGAATCGGGCAATGAAAAGGCTCAGCAGCGTTATATACGCAATCTTATTGCAGATATAAAGGCCTCGCTCTCAGACATAAAAGCTGAAAGCATCATATGTAAAGGGCGCAACAGCATTTCAATCGATATATCACAGATCGACTGTGATTACTACCGGATGCTTGAAGGAGAACCTGCAGCTGTAAACATGTTTCTCGGTGAATACATGACAAATTACAGCTGGGCAGAATTCACGGTCGGCGAGCTTAAGCATATTACAGACAGATAAAATTCATAAAATATATTATCCGTAATCCAGATTGTTTCTGTGATTACGGATTTTTTTGTGGCACTTTTGTGGCACTATGCTTATTATAATATAATTATAACGTATCATAAAATGCAAAAAGTCTAATATTGGAGGCGTTTTCGATGGTATTTTTTGTAGTAGACGTCAATGTTGAACAACTCAATAAATTTGCTGAATGCCTGAAAGAAATATGCCCTGATGCTCATATCGTATTACACTGCAATCCGGCTACAGCCGTTGCAGCGGCTGTAAAAATAAAACCTGATTATTATATCACAGAAGCAGAGCTCGGCAATACAGACGGCATATCACTTGCAAGAGTTGTAAAAGAAAAACTGCGCCGCGTGAAGATCTGCATAATGAACGACAGCAGTGAATATGGTCTTGCAGCATGGCAGGTCCATTCAGAAGGTTACCTTCTCAAACCTATAACAACGCAGAAAATAAGAGATGACATTTTATGGGCAGCAGCTCCATCATTGTCATCATAAATACAGACAATCAGAAACAATCGCAGCCAGAATTCAGCAAAAGATCATACATTTAAACTCTGAAATTCGAAACGAGGTTTTTTCAACATGAATATTGCTGTCCTTTTAGCCGGCGGCACCGGCCAGCGGTTCGGTGCATCGGTTCCAAAACAGTTTGTAACTCTTAATGATAAACCAATGATAGTATATGCTCTTGAAATCTATGAACGGTCCCCGCATATCGATGCTGTCGAGGTTGTCTGTGTACCGGAATATATCCCGTTAGTCCGTCAGTGGGCAGACAGATGGGGCATCACCAAGCTTAAATGGATCGTCGAAGGAGGCTCATCATGTCAGGAGTCTACGTACAAAGGAATTCTCGGTCTTGAGAGACACTGCAGCCAGGATGACCTGATAATGCTTGGAATGAGTACCAGTATTTTTGTCGATGAAGACATTATAAGCGACTCACTACGGGTATGTAAGAAGTTCGGCAACGCATTTGCAGCTATGCAGTGCATATATAATCTGGCTTATACAGATGACGGTGAATCTTTTGAAAAGATCAACCGCAAAGAAAAGCACCGTACAATAAATATGCCGTGGACGGCACCATACGGAACATGGGATACTCTTTACCGGAAAGCTGCGCAGGAAAATATTGAAATGAAAGCAGACTCATATGCACCTACTCTCTTTCTGGCAATGGGTGAAACACTATATTTCTCAAAAGATACTCCCAAAAATAAGATACATGTAACTACACAGCAGGATTATGATATTCTCTGTGCATTATTTGAATATGAAAAAAGGAGCAAAGACAAATGCGATATCTAGTAGGAATAGATGAAGGAACGACCGGTTGCAAGGCTTGTGTATTTGATGAAAAAGGAACACTTATTGCAAGCGCATCTAAAGAATATCCGAGTTACTATCCGCAGCCCGGATGGGTTGAACAGGACATAGAAGAAATTAAGAACAGTGTTTTTACAACCTGCAGGGAGGCAATAGAAAAATCGGGTGTCTCGCCGGATGATATCGCAGGTGTAAGTCATTCAAATCAGGGAATAACGATGGTTCTTCTTGATGAGAATGAAAAGCCGGTCAGAAACAGGACTATCGGATGGCAGGATCTCAGATTTACTGAAATGCTCCCCCGTCTGCAGAAAAATGTTGATGAGGATGAACACTGGGAAATAAGCGGAATGATGTACGGAACATATAATATTCCGGTTCTCAACTGGATCAGGGAAAATGAACCTGATACCTGGGCACGTGTCCGTCGTATCTGTTCCCATCAGGACTACTTTCTGCGTCAGTATGGTGCTGACGGATACTACATTGACGAAGGCAATGTAAACTTTCTGAGTATGGCAAGGCAGTCTGATAATGAGTGGGATGAACGCCTGACAAGACTATATGGCGTTGACAAATCAATGCTTCCCACAGTAGTTCACACCCCCGGTAAAGTTGTTGGTGCCGTAACAGCAGAAATATCCGCTCTTACAGGACTTCCTGAAGGATGCAAAGTCTGTCTCGGGGGACTTGATGCCAACTGCTGTGCAACAGGTGCCGGTGCCTCAGAACCGGGAACACAGATGCTGATAATAGGAACTGCGGGAGTTTCGATCTTTATATCAGACAAGCTTGTTCCTGACAGGAACAGAAGACTCACTGTCCGTTCAAACCCCGGGTTTGACAACTGGCAGTATTATATAATGACAAATACAGGTGCCTCATCATTCCGGTGGTTCCGCGATGAAATGTGCAGCATGGAAGTTGCAACAGGACGTCTGATGGGATGCGACCCGTACGATATAATTACTGCAACGGCAAGCAATTCTAAACCAGGAGCTAACGGTATTACAGCACTTACATGTTTTCAGGGTTCACATGTACGCGTGAAAAATGAAAATGCACGCGGAACATTTTTCGGTATTAATCTAGCAACATCAAAAGCAGATATAGCAGAGGCTATACTCGAAGGAATATGCTTCGAAATGAAAGACATCCTGAGTATGAACCGTGAAGCTGCCGGAGAAATAAGTCATATACGTCTGTGCGGCGGAGTCTCAAAAAGCCCTGTATGGTGCCAGATGTTCGCTGATATCCTTGAACGTCCTGTAGAGCTTACAAAAACCGGTGAGCTTGGCTGTCTCGGTGCAGCAATGTGTGCCGGAATCGGAGCAGGGATATTCACTGACTGCCGTGATGCAGTGAGCAAATGTGTGCATATTGAGAAGACATACGTTCCGGACGAAAGAAACCTGGAAGTATACAGACAGGCATTCAGACGGTGGGAACATTTTTATTCGGTTGCCAATAATCAGATTTATCTGTAACGGAGGAATGGTAGAAGTGAGAAAACTTGATCTGAAAGAACGTCAGCAGGTTCTGCTGCGGCTGCTTATACAGCTTGATGAATATTGCAGTGATCACAGTCTCAGATATTATCTCGGCGGCGGAACACTACTCGGCGCTGTCCGCCATAAAGGTTTTATTCCATGGGATGACGACGTGGATGTATATATGCCGCGTCCGGATTTTGAACTTCTTATTAAAGAAAGTGAGATCGCACCGAATGCACGCGTTGTAACTTCAGATAATGCCTTTGGCTACTATCACCCTTTCAACTTCTGCAATATAACCGATACAGAAACTGTAATGATGGAGCACAAAATCAGATGTCAGACACAAAAGGGCGCCTCAATTGATATCTTTCCCCTTGACGGAGTTCCTGATAATGAAAATGAAAGAAAAAAACATCTGAAATATCTCATGAGGTGGCAGTCAGTCCTTACTGCACGCATCATGCGTCTTGACGGACCTCTTAACATAAAAAAAGCAGCAAAAACAGCTGTAAGGTTCATCTCTCTTCCGATGAGCATTAAGGCTATTATCCGCAGGATCGATAAAACAGCACGCAGATATGCGTTTGATTCCTGCCGTGATGTAACTCACTGTGTACTGTTATTCCGCTCACCGCAAAGGTTCATTGTTGAACGTGAGGTATTTTGCGACTCAGTTCCAGTTGAGTTTGAAGGAAGAAATTTTCCTGCGCCCGCCGGATGGGAAACAATTCTTACACGCAGCTACGGAGATTATATGCAGCTGCCCCCTGAGAACGAACGGGGCGCACACCATGGTACAGACATTTATTCTCATATCTGATATTATAGATTTTCGTCTTTTAAAGACAGATTACTCTGATTTATTAACAGTTCATCTGTTAATGAAATAAATATTCAGTATAAAGGAGTGAACAGACATGAAAAAAACTAGCTGGCGCTGCATAGCAGCATTCCTGGGTCTTACAATGAGCTTCAATCAGATACCGCTTGGTGCATTTGCACAGGAAACGGTTGAAGAAGCAAGCATGAATCAGGCATATCTTGAAAAGAGCGGATCTGTTGTCACTGTAAGAGATAATGAATCAGGTGTTACAACCGTAAGGTATATGTATACTGAGCAGCCATATGAAGCCTCAACCTGGTACAACTACTATACTACAGGAAAACAAAACAGTACTGTAAACACAACAGCCGGTTTCCGAAGTGTGACCGGAAAGGTCAACTCAGTGACCGGAATCTCATCACTTGACTTAAAAACAATCGATCTCTCTGTCGCCGGCTTCTATACTTTCTGGATCAACGACAGCAGCGGTACCCATTTTCAGTATTTTACCGTTGAGGAAAATGATCTGTTAGTAGAAAAACCGTATGTAACAGTTGAAGGAAACAATCTTGTCCTGCATAACAACTCAAGCAATCTTACTTCTGCAAACTGTATGTATACACAGGATACGTATACATATTCAACCTGGTATAATTACTGGAAAACAGGTCAGCAGAACACTTCCGTAAACGGGTCTGCTGGTTACAGAGGTATCAAAGATATCAATGCACCCTATGAATGCAGTGTCCCGGGATATTACACAATACTGATGTCGTACGGCAGCGGACTTACCCGCACACAGACGGTCCGTGTAAATCAGTACAAAGCATCAGTTACTCTCCGCACAGACGGTATTCTTAATGAAATTACTTCTGTTTACAGCGGCAAACAGCTCGCCCTTCGCGACGGTGAGTCATATATTCCTATGACTTACACAGGAAAAGGAGTTTATACAGCATCCGGACTTGGCAGTGACAGCTGTCAGCTCTATATTAAGGACGGCAGCACATACACCGCTTTTCCCGGTTCAGCAGCTGCAGTAACCTCCGGTACACGAAATATTGAAGTTTCATTATATTCCGTTACTTCAAACACAAACGGTGCAGTCTTCAGCGGAAGTCCGTGCGCACGTTCAGGAGAGGTATATACAGCAAAGCTTACTCCTAACACAGGAATGCAGCTTCCGGCATTTATCAACGTCCGTGTTGACGGAGGTACTCTCGCCTTCAACGAATACAGTTATGATAAAAGTACCGGAATTGTCAGCATCCCACGCGCTGACGGTCGAATTTCTATTACGGCAGTCGCACAGGAAAAGACAGTACCGGTTACGATAACTCTTAACACAATGGGCGGCACTGTTTATGACGGCAGCTGGCAGGACCGCGGAAACTACAACTACACCTACAATGCAAACGGTCTTACTCTCCTGCCGGTACCTGAAGCACCGTGTTCAAGTGAAACAATATCATTTGCAGGCTGGTATACTGATTTAGCGTATACAAATAAAGTCACATCGGCAAACTTTTCAACTGACACTACCCTGTATGCGAAATGGGTATATTCAAGTACTTCATATACATCAAACAGTATGTATTATGCTTATTCAGCAACTATGGCAGATGTCAGGGGCTACAGCAGCGGAAATTATATAAAAACTACATACTCTAACGGCGGCTACAGAGCATTTTACTATTATAACGGCAACGCATATCCATATACCGCAAACGGTACAAACAATTATGGCGGTACTGCATTTTCCTTTGCATCAGGTACAGGTACCAGTATATTTAAGCAGATAGGAACTACAGGAATATACTATGCACAGGTTATGGCTGTAGAAGGAAGCTTTGTAACAATCAACTACGTTATAGTCAACACAAAAACTACAGAGATAAAGAACTTCACTCTCGGTGCTGCCGCAGACGTTCAGATTGCTAGCAATGACCGTGCAGCGATATCTGTAGGCTCTGATGCCAACGGAACATATCTTGTTATGGAGGACGGAAGCACTTATGCGTTCCGTATGTACACCGGTTCAGGCAACTACTGGATAGGCGGTTACTCCTCAAGCTATTGTTACAACGGTTCAGGTTTTCAGTCCAACGTCTTCAACTCATCATCCATGAACTCAAATCACTATGACAGGAAGTTTTCAAACGGCGTAGACTCTGCAATGGCATACAACTGGCTAAACCAGACCATTCCGGCAAAAGGCACCATTATAAGGACTGCAAAGCTTGGTGTAGGAACCATCAGCCAGATGGGTAAAAACTCCAGTACATCAGTAACTCTCAGCTCCAACGGCGGTTCATTCACTACCGGCACAGTCTATTCCTTGTCTGCAACCACAAAGACTCTTAGTCTGAGCGGTGCCCAGATCCCGGTCAGAAACGGCTATACTTTCACAGGCTGGAACACAAGATCTGACGGAAGCGGTACAGCATATAGTCAGAATTCATCCGTACCAAGCATAACGCTTTATGCACAATGGGTAAAAGACGCTGTTCCGATGTATACCGTTTATAACAAATCCCTTGTCAAGGATATTGACGGCAATACACTTCCTTCTGCTACTGCCGGTATTCTTATTTCCTATGACAGCGGACTTATTTTACAGGGCTCAAATGCTTCTGAACTGGTAAATACAGAAGCTGACTTTGCGGCAACACTGTCCATTACAAATGACAGCTACTGTCTGCCGGAAACTATTACAGTAACCGTCGGCGGTGTTACACTCCGTGAAGGCACAGATTATGTATACAGTCACTATTCCGGTGATTCCACAATGGCTAATCTTCTGATATACAGACGTGCACTTACCGCAAAGGTCGTAATTACTGCTGTTGGCACACTTGTTCCTGCAGCAGCACCCGAAATCACATTAACTAACTGGCGTGAGGCACAGCTCAGAGATACAGTTACGATCCCTGCAAATGTTGTAAAAGCTGCAAATCATACATATGCTTATCAGTGGTATATGACAGATAACAACACAAACAGCGGAGGAAAAGCACTGGCACAGTACACAAATACTCTGAAAGTTACCTCTGCAACAACAAAGAATGCGGGCACATATTACTACTACTGTGTTGTAACTGCAACAAGAGACAACGGACAGAAGGCAAAAACGGTCAGTGATGTTGCGACTCTTGTAGTAAATAAAGCACAGCTGAGCGACATTACGGTCATAGTAGATGACCACGAAACAAGCCTTTCATCCAACCCCGGCGGCGGTGCTGTATCATATGAATACTTTACCGATGCAGACTGCACACATAAAACTACATCTTCCGACGGTGCAGGTCTTGTCGGCGGCAAGCCAAGTGTAAACGGTACATATTACGTCAGAGCACTTATCGCAGAGTCAGCCAGCTACTACAGTTATACAACCGCACCTTCTCAATATATCGTCAATGGTCTTCCATATATAGAACAGGACAGCAAGTATGCAACAATCAGAAATAATGACAGTGCCCTGTCAACTGTTTTCTATATGTACACTCAGGATATATACTCCTACACCACATGGTATAACTTCACAGTAACAGGCAAACTCAATCCTTCCATTAACAGCAGCAAAGGCTATCTTGCTGTAAGCGGCACGGTAAACGGCCTCAGTTCTACTCTTGATGGAAAGACGATCACTCTTGATCATGCAGGTTACTATACCTTCCTGATGAAGTACAGGGACGGCAAAAGTACGCAGATGACCATACTGGTTACTGAAAATGATCTGCTGCGTGATCTGCCTTTTGTAACCCAGCAGTATATCAACGATAACTATGCGATAGTTGACAACAACAACAGCGGAGTATATAAGATATCATACATGTACACAGAGGACCCTTATACATTCTCTACAGTTTATAACTTTGCTGTTACAGGTAAACAGAATATCCAGGAAAACACCTCAGCCGGCTACAAAACAATAAAAGGTGAAACAGCACCCGGTGAAGGCCATAATATCACATCCACACTTGACGGCAGCAAAATTCTGATGTCCAGGGCTGGATATTACACATTTGTTATTACCTATGGTAACGGCAAGGTAGTCGCAAATACACTTCACGTTGGTAACGATATTTCCGAAGTCTCATCCCAGGGAATGAAAATCACCTACACCGATGAGCTTACATCAGGCACGCTCACACAGTACAGCTATATGTACGCCGGAGACACGCAACCTGATATAACAGGTACATTTACATACAAAGCCAATGCAGCAGACAACACAGAAATAGTACGAAGCTCTGATCAGCAAACCGAATTCTCATTTATAGCTCAGAAAAACGGCTGGTATATTGTACGTGTACTTGATGATGTACTGGGAACAAAGTTCTATAAGGTACATGTTGAGCAGACACAGCAGACCGGTGCAGAAAAAGCAGTACTTATCGTAAACGGAACAAATATTTCTGCTTCTATGTTAAATGACAGTGATATTGTTTATGTCAAGTTCTCAGATAAGACGGATTATGTAAGAGGAAACCGACTCAAGGTAGACAATATCGGAATTTATACCGTAGACATGATCGACAGTGACGGATACAATCATACTCTTGTTGCAAACATTCTCACCCTTAATCCGAACGATTCTGTTGATTACTCAAAGCTTACATCACAATTAACCACTTCACAGAAAGCTCTTACACTATACCAGGCTGTTGATAATCCTCAGGCACAGACAATAGCAGGTTCATATGTTTCGCTCTCAGCAGTACAGACACTTAAAACAGCTATCCAGACTGCCAAAACACAGCTTGAAGATGCAGTGACCCAGACTGATGTTGACAATGCATATAAAGAACTCAGAACACAGACAAATACATTCACAAATTCAGTCTATGTAATCAATCCTGAACTTGTATCAGTAAACGAAGACACTATCACAGTTTCACCGGCTGACCAGTCCTATTCACTTGAAAATGTAATATACAACGTAGATGACAACAAATCACTTATGCCATATGTAATCAAGAGCTGGACCGGATTAAGTGCACGTCCTTACCTTTCAGTCAGAAACTTTGAAGACGGTAAACTGATACTGAGAAACGTACCAAACGGCATTTACTCATTCTACATAAATCAGAATGAGAGCGGAAGCGTCAAGACATATGTCAGGTATGCGGTCGTAAGTAGCGGCTCTGATAAACAGACTGTTGCAAACAGCGAACTCGACAGATATATTTTACAAGCAGATAACAGTCTTGCATCCTGCACACCTCAGAGTAATGCAGTGCCTGGTGACCTGTACGTAAGCGATGCTGTTTACAATAATCTTGTAAGCAGAATTGCAAGTGCAAAGACAATGGCACAGGCACTCAGTGAAGATCCGGCATGCAAAGATATTGACAATGACATCATACCTGAACTCATTTACCTGCTTGATGCTCTCAAACAGGTTGACCAGAGTGCAAAGACGATGGAAGCGCCGATTGAGAATGATCCTGTAGTCATCACAGTAAATAATGACACTACAGTTGATTTTGCAAGCACTAGCGTATCACATGCTTACGTCGCATACGGCAGATGCAGCAACTGGTATCAGATAAACAAATCAGGCTACACAAAGCTTACCTTCCAGAACTCACAGGCAAGATTCTCAAATGCAAAGTACAACGGAACATACACAGCACTTGTAGTCTATACTGATGGTACACAGGAATATAAGAACTTTGATATTTCCGGAATAGAATATCCATTCAGCGTTACTCAGGATAATGGTCTTATAAATATAGACTTCTCAGACAATACAAACGTCACACGTGTCGGATATGGATTCGGAGAAATCAATGACAAGGATTCAAAAGACTTCTATGCACAGAACGTAAATGCAGGCTCTTCACAGCATACATTCCATGCAATGGGCAACGGACTTCACAGTGTATATGTACAGTACTCAAACGGTGATATTTACTACGTTACTATAAACGTTGACAGCTGTACAGCACCTGCAGTATTTGAACTTAACGGAAACCTCGGTGTATTTACCAACGGTTTTGATATTCAGTATGTAGGATATGCACAGGGCACTTTCAGAACCTGGAATGAGATGTATGACAGCGCAAAATATGTAGATCAGAATACCTGGTTCCAGATGAACAGCTCCGGCGGTTTCACGCAGGGTTCGTCATACACTTTCTATTTCAGCGGCACTCAGAACAGCTACATTGTTAATGTAACATTCTGATATCTATAGTCTCACGCACCCCTTTTTGGGGTGTTGTGAGCAAATCACATTGCGGTTTGCGGAATGTGATTTGCTCATAACCAGCGACATAAAAAGGAGAAGTGTACCGATATGAAGACAATAAAAGACATACTCTTAGTGTTAAGAAAACAGATAAAGTGGATAGCAGCATCATTTTTTCTAATGGGACTGCTCGCCGCCGCATACACTGTGCTCTTTGTAAAACCTGTTTATTCATCCTCAGCCTCACTCTATGTTATCAATGGCTCCAAAGACAAATCAAATATTTCTACTTCTGAGATCTCAGCCTCACAGCTTCTTGTAAAGACTTACATAGTTGTAATGAAAAGTGAAACTACACTGCAGCAGGTTTCAAAAAAACTGGATGAATCGGGTTACACTCTGTCGGTAAGTGAGCTGCGCGGCATGATATCAGCCAGTGCGATTGACAATACAGAAGCGTTTTCGATCACTTCAAGGGGCACAGACAAGGAACTTGTCAGAGTTGTCACTTCATCTATACTTGATGTACTTCCTGATGAAATTGTACGTGTTGTCGGTGCAGGCAATGTAAACATTATCGACAATGCTTCTTACCCGGGCAAGCCTGTATATCCACTTGTAAAAAATATTCAGTACGGTCTGGCAGCCGGACTTGTTATCTCGGTTGCAGCAGTACTTCTGCAGGCAATTTTTGACACTAAGGTACACTCGGAATCACAGTTAAAGGAGGAATTTGATATAGCAGTTATAGGCCGCATCCCTCAGTATTTTGGAAATGCAGAAGCAAAAGATCAGCCAGTAAACTCAAATAAACCAGATGATGCTTCAAAAGATATCAAAAAGGATGAGGTCAGAGTATGAGAAAAAAAAGCACAAAACAAACTAAACTTCAGGAAATGATTCTTAATGAAAAGACACCAAGCTATGTTCTTGAGGCATACCGTGAAATGCGTACAAATATTCTGTACCTTCCCATCAGTGCACGCTGCAGAAAACTGGCATTTACCAGTGCCTGCGCCAAAGAAGGAAAAACCGTGACCTCAATCAATATAGCAATATGCCTGGTGCAGCTTGGGAAAAAAGTTCTTCTGATCGATGCCGATATCCGTGCATCACTCGTAAGCCGGTACCTTGACCTTAAGAAAACAAACGGTCTTAATGAATATCTTCTGCTTATGGATGACGAACCAAATGTTCTGACTGATATTCCGGCTGCAAAAGGAGTAGATGTCCTGCTTGCCGGAACATTGTCATCAAATCCCGGCGATCTGATGATGAGTGAGCGCATGAAGAAAATGATCGATGTTTTCTCTCTCAAGTATGACTACATAATTTTCGACACTCCACCTGTCAACGTTGTTAATGACGCAACCACACTACTTGGACTTGTTGATGGATATATTTTTGTTGTCCGAAGCGACTATTCTGACATCAATGATGTAAAGGAATCCATTGAAAAGTTTTCGAAACTTGATGCAAACGTATATGGTTTCGTTCTAAACGATGAAAAAGAAAGACGAGGTAACTATGGCAGATATAAAAACGATCAATATGACAACTATTATGGAGGATACGGCGATTAAAGCTGTTATCCATGACACGATCAATCATGAATATAGTCTGACAGAAAATGAATCCGTTGTATCAGTCACGCAGCAGAGTCTTAGAAACATAGCTTATATAAAGCTATTTTTAAAACGAATGACAGATATTCTGCTATCACTCACAGCAATCATCATACTTTTATTTCCTGCCGCTGTTATAGCATGCATAATTCATGCAGAAGACAGAGGACCGGTATTTTATAAATCAAGCAGGGTCGGCAGAAACGGCAGGACATTCTGGATTTATAAGTTCCGCACAATGAAACAGAATGCCGACAAACTTGAGAATTATCTTACGGAGGAAGAACTCGAGGAATATCATAAAGTATATAAGATCAAACATGATCCGCGTATTACAAAATGCGGTAACTGGCTTCGCCGTACTTCTCTTGACGAATTGCCTCAGTTCTTTAATGTACTGACCGGCGATATGAGTTTAGTAGGACCGAGACCAGTCACACAGGAAGAAACAGAGCTTTACGGACCAAGCCGTGATCAGTTTCTGAGCGTACGTCCCGGGATCACCGGATACTGGCAGGCATATGCCAGAAACGGTGCTACATATGAGGGCGGAGAACGCCAGGCAATGGAGTTGTTCTATATACAAAATCACTCAGCATTACTTGACATAAAAATACTGATGCGTACAGTCTACGCAGTACTTACACAACACGAAGCAAGCTAATTCACAAATAAATCAAAAAACCGATAGGAGTCTTGAACAGATGTACAGTGTCCTCATGTCTCTTTACAGTGGAGAAAAATCAAGTAATTTAAAGCAAAGTATTGACAGTATCTTAAACCAGACAGCTCCCCCGGATCAGATCGTCGTAGTAAAAGACGGTCCGCTTACGGCAGAACTCGAAAATACTCTCATGACTTACTGCAGCAGTTTTCCCCGGATATTTGATCTGGTTGTGCTCGAAGAAAATTCAGGACTCGGTGCAGCACTTCGAGAAGGTGTTCTTGCCTGCAAAAATGAGTGGATCGCACGGATGGATACTGATGATATTGCCGTCAATACACGTATGGAAACTCAGCTCTCCTATCTGAAAGAACATCCCCGGCTTGACATGCTGGGATCACTGTATTATGAGTTTTTTGATGATATATCAAATCATGTACTGCGTGATTCGGCACATACTCATGATGATCTTGTAAAGTTCATGCACCGGCGCAACCCGTTCGGTCATGATACACTGTTTTTACGCAAAAGCATGGTACTTAAGGCTGGAAACTACCGGCCTGTCAACCGTTTTGAAGACTATGATCTCTGGATCCGTATGGTACAGTGCGGTGTAAAAATGTACAATCTTGAGCAGCCGCTTCTCTATGTAAGAAGCAACCGCGATTACTTCGCAAGGCGCGGCGGATTTGCGTACTTGAAAAGCAACATCAGCTTTTTTTTAAGACATCACAGGACAGGATTTTTTACTGTTAAGGACTGCATTTTTTCTCTTATTCCAAGATGCGTCGTATGTCTGATGCCAAACGGACTGCGTTCATTTATTTACAAAAATTTTCTGCGCAATAATGAATTGGAGGCTTAAAAATGGCCGGATCTATCAGAAAATCTTTCGGACGTTTAATCAGCATATTTCTAGCTCTTATTATTTTTTGCCTGTTTTCTGAACCTCTCACTGCCGGTGCAGCTACCGGCCTTCAGAGCAATGATAATCCGGATGACGCAGGTCATCTCATCGTTTCCATGGTTTATGATGACAGCGAAAGTATGGAAGGCACAAAAGCCATGTACTGTAACTATACATTTCAGATGTTCCTGTCGCTTTTCAGTGAAAAAGATGAACTGTTTATTACATACATGAATAAACCTCGTGCCTCAGCAAACTACAGTATTAGGGATAACCGCCAGGCCCGTGTTGATAACCTGAGAGATCACAGGCAAGGTGTATTTACTCCTATTACTGCAGTTGAAACTGCATACAACAGGCTTCTTAATCAGCAGGGCGGTATTAACGACTCCTACTGGCTTGTCGTTCTGACCGACGGTGAATTTCATGATACCGCGGGCAAACAGCTCAGGGACAACTATCTCGATGATTACTTCAGAGCCTATACAAATGCTGAAATGCCAAACGGCACAAAGGTAAACATTCTCTATGTCGGCATCGGAGAAGGGTTGACACTCCCGACTGAAAGCACTGACCGCAATATCCATGTTTACAGTGCCTATACACCGGAGGATATTCTTAATATTCTCAATGCTTCAGGAGAATTCTTCTCAGACTGTCTACTGGCTGATTCTTTTCCGTCAATAAGCTATGAGATTCAGAATAATGTACTGCAGATAAATACTGACGTACCGCTGAGCAAAGTAATCGTTGTGGCTCACGGAAATCAGAGCGCACAGCAGGATATAACAGGGCGGGACAAGAACGGGAATGCGCTTGTTATGGATGAGTATATAAATGCCTATTATCAGAATATGAACTACTCCGACGGACTAAAGGAATCACTCAACGGAACAGTGACCTACTGGAAGACGGTGGATGACTCAGCAATAACAGACGCCATGTACATCTCCTATGACCAGGATCTTGATGACAGCATCAAAGTGTATATTCTTCCTGCAATTGAGGTAAAGATCTTATTATATGATGAAAATGACAACCCTGTTACAGCAGAGGAATGTACTGAGTCAACTGTTTTTACTGCGGAAATGGTATTTAACAGGATAGACACAGGTGAGGAGATCTCCCCTGATATTCTTACTTCAAATAATGAAACGACAATAATCGTAAGAGATCAGCCAAACAATATGTATCTTATGACCGGTGAAGGTTCAAGGCTCTCAGATATTTCTATGGTCAACGAGGGAATTGTTATACAGGGTACTACTGTCTTCAATGAATCATACAGCATGTACGCTTCAAAATCAATTTCGATATACAAAAGCAAGCCCGCTTCTGAATCAGTTTATACTTACTCACGTACGGGACTGCCGCTCAACTCCAGAAAAGTACGCCTTAGTCTGAGTAAAAACAATGTGGATCTGACAAGGCGCGAGGCTGTAAAGATCACGGTTCGGACAGATACTTCTGAATTTCCGGCACTTTTCATGGCAGATTATACTGTCGATCTTGACGGAATAGTTCAAATGAAGCCGAAGTTCGGAACTTCAGATATTTTCGGACGTATATTTCTGAGCTGGCTCACAGTATGGACCATGCCTCTGGGAGATGTTCCGTTTACTATTACTATGAAGGACACAGGAACCGGCGCAACTCTGGTCGATACTGTAAATCTGAAAATTGTAAAAGGGCCCATGGCTCTTGAAATACTTTATTATGTGTACCCTTTCATAATTATTTTTCTTGTTCTGGGATTTATATTCAAACGCCGTTTCTACGGAAATATGTATATTTCATGCAAGCCTGTTGAAGTCACAGGCAGATACTTTATTCCTGATAATAAAAGCAGGGTTACGTACAGACTTGTAAACAAGCTTCCTGCTGGTTTTCATCTTTTTACAGGCCTCAGCAGCTTTATACCTTTTGCGTCAAATGCAAAAAAATGCGGTACTGTAACTATAAAGGCAGCCGGATTCAGATGGAAAAAGAGCGGATATGTCCTGCTTAAGAATAAAGGCGGATGTGGGGTAAACCGCAACTTCAGAAAAGCGGATTACGGTGATGAGAAGTTTATTCTCAATGATATAAACTTCTCCCACGAACATACTGTTAAACTATATCCTAATCAGTCAGTCCTTATAAAAAATGAAAGCGGAGTGTACATGTATAAACTGATCAGGGGGCGCATTCACAGATGAACGTATACATCAACGCATTCCTGCTCTCTATGCTCGGTGCATGGCTGTATATGCGTGAATATGCAGCTGAAAAAGCTTCACGAAATGTGTCAATGCGTTATTTCAGACAAAAACCACGGTCCCATAAGACAAGTGCGATCCTTCTAATAATTTCAGCTCTTCCTATTATTTTTGTAACTGGTCTGCGCTACAGGGTAGGTACTGATTATCTGTATTATGCAACAAGTTTTCACAGGGTATCCCACGGCTCACCAAGCTACTTCAATAATCCGCTTTTCTGTCTTCTTGAATTTATAGTAAGCCTTTTTACGAATGATTATACCGGCCTGTTTATCGCTGATGCTGCTGTTATGTTCGGATGTTACTGGTTTGTCTTCTCGAAGCAGTCCGAAAATATTGTGTACAGTATTTTTCTGCTGTGCACAACCAATCTGTATTTCATTTCACTCAATGCCGTAAGACAGGGTCTTGCCATGAGTGTATTGTTTGTGGCCCTTTACTATGCAATACAGGAAAATAAACGTGCATATATCATAGCTTCTCTGTGTGCTGTTATGATACATAAGGGAGTTGTCGTTTTCCTGCCTGTTTACTGGCTCGCAAACAAAAAATTAAAACCGCTAAACGCCTGGGAGATCCTCGCAGGGGTTACCGGTGTCAGTCTTGCAGGGGCCGGCCTCCTCCGTTACTTTGTCAGGATGGCAGGATATGCGCACTACCTTAACAAAGCACTAAGCAATAATGAATTTGAATGGGTACTGACAGCAATGAATGTAGCGGTTCTGGGTGTACAGTGCTTTTATTATCCGGCTGCACAGGAAAGCCCGAACAAAAAAGAATTTAATATGTATTTCTGGATGCAGACACTGGCATCTGCTGCAATAATAATGTCGATAGCAGTTCCGCTTACAAAAAGACTGTGCTGGACCTTCAGCATAGGACAGCTTCTGTCACTGCCTCTCATGAGCAGGTTTGAAAAAAGCAAGATCGGAAAGATCATTCTGAACTTTTCTATTATTATTCTGTTTTCCCTCTCAATTTATATAGGCATATACAAAAACGGCGCTCACGGGGTACTGCCGTATAAATGGATAACTCAGAGAACAGGCTTATAACTTAATTACATGCAGGCATTGCGCCTGCATACCGTTTTTTATGAAGGAGTTAAAATGATTCGTGTATTACATATCTGCGCAGCCCTTGACGGAGGCGGTGTTGACCGTTTCCTGCTCAATTACTGGCAGGCTGCGAATAAGGAAATATTACACTTTGACTTTGTTGTACACAGCAATAAAAGAGGAATTTTAGAGGATCAGATTGAAGAACTCGGCTCAGCAATATATCATGTTGTTCCTAAAACAGAAGATTTCATAGGATACTTAAAACAGATGACCCGCATTTTTAAAGAAGGAAGCTATGATATTGTTCACTGTCATCAGGGATACAACAGCTATATTCCTCTGATAAACGCACGCAGATGCGGCATTACTAACACGATTGCCCATGCGCATACAGCGTTTGAACCAGAAAGCAGGTTTTCTTCATTGCTCAGAAAGATAAGCTCTTATCTGACCCGGATCACTGCCTCGCAGCTTGCTGCCTGTTCTCAGGATGCAGGACTATATATGTGGGGCACTCATTCATTTACCGTTCTAGAAGATGCCATTGACCTGTCAGCGTACGCCTTCAGCCAGACTGCCCGCAGTTGCTTCAGAGACCGGCTTGGCTTCTCATCAAAATTTGTAGTGGGCTGCGTGGGACGTCTCTGCCCGTCAAAAAATCATATGCGGCTTCTGAACATTTTCAGACTAATACAGTCTGATCATCCTGAGAGTGCTCTTCTAATAGTCGGTACCGGCAGTGAAGAACAAAGAATAAAAAAAACTGCAGATCAGCTGAAACTGCGCAATGTCTGTCTTTTTGGTGTAAGCAATCAGACCGGGCAGCTGCTGAGTGCAATGGACGTTTTTGTTCTGCCCACCCTGTATGAAGGTTTCGGAATGGCTTTTCTTGAAGCTCAGGCAAACGGCCTGAATACATTTGCCTCAAAAACCGTAGTTCCCGAAGCAACACGCATCTCAGATCTTATTCATTATATTCCGCTCGAAGCGACGGACAGCGAATGGGCATCCTGCATTACAAAATACATGCGTAAACGCACAAAATTTGAACCGCTCCCTCAGGCTGATGATTATGACATAAAGATAAAGGCAGATCAGCTGTGTAAATACTATCTGGATATATGTAAGGATGATACAAAAAAATGAAAATAGGAATATTAACTTATCACGATGCAGTAAATTACGGTGCTGTACTCCAGGCATATGCACTGCAGAAAGTGCTTGAGTCTATGGATGCTGACACCGTGATCCTTGACTACAGCAAGCCTGCACGCCCACAACCCTTAAAAACAAAAATATCCGCAGTTCTCAAGTTCCCGGTTCATAATAAAACTTCACGGGAATTTGCCCGGTTTCGAAGCAGTTATCTGACACTTACCGCACCTATAACCGGCCATAAGCAGCTTACAGATGAGATCTCAAAGACAGACGCAGTCATTGTCGGCAGTGATCAGGTATTCAATCCGAGACTCAACTGTGCTGATCCTGCATACTTTCTGAATCTCCCTGTTTCAGAAAAAACAAAGAAATACTCATATGCCGCAAGCTTCGGAAGATATGACTTTACACCGGAAGAAGAAACACTTATATCCTCTCTTGAAGATTTTGATGCGGTCTCAGTAAGAGAAACAGAAGGTATATCGGCAGCCCGGAGATTTACCGGATGTCCGGTTAAAAAATGTCTTGATCCGGTACTCCTTCTTGCAGCCTCCCAGTGGAAGTCTTGTGCTGATATCTCTCTTTCATCATCATATCCGGAGTATGTTCTTTTATATCTTGTCGGAATGCATGATCAGATGATATATGAAACTGCCAGACTTACAGCGCAAAAATATGGCTGCCCCGTTCTATGGATCTCTGACAGTACTAAGATAAAGAAAGGTATCCATGTACTTCACAGCTGCTCACCTCAGCAATTTATCGGTCTGATGATGGGGGCAAAAGCCATAGTGACAAACTCATTTCATGCTACTGCTTTTTCAGTCATCTTTCGCCGGCCATATGATGTAGATATTGAGAATGCCGGACTTAAACATAATAACCGCTCTGAAGACCTTCTTTTATCACTTAAGCTGCCGCTTAAATGTACAGACAGTGAACCGGACTGGGATAATGCACACCTTGCTCTTGATGAGCAGCGAAGACATTCCCTTGACTACTTACAGGATATATGCAAAAGGAGGCTTCCATAATTGCAAACAGACAGCCGTACACAAAACACAATACGCAACACAATGGCCGCACTGCTTCTGAAACTGCTCACAGCCGTTGTTTCGTTTGTTATGCAGACTGTGTTTATTTATACTCTCGGAAAACAGTACACAGGGATATCAGGCCTGTTTTCTGATATTCTTCTGATGCTCTCCATGACAGAGCTCGGTATCGGGGCAGCAGTACTGTTTGCATTGTACAAGCCGGTTCACGACAATGATAATGTTACAGCGGCGAAGTATCTTCGGCTCGTACAGCGTGCCTATCTGACTATAGCTGCTGTAATTACCGCAGCCGGTCTTCTGCTTATACCTTTCCTTGACCTGATCGTAAGGGATGTTCCTGATATCAGGGAAAATATCAGACTGATCTTTATGATGTTCGTATTCAGGTCAGCAGCTACATACCTTTTTTCTTATAAAACTATCCTGCTTGAGGCATATCAGAAAAAAAGAAAAATATCTCTGATCTCCTGTGCAGTTACTGTAACGGCAGTTCTTACAGAAGTTCCGCTGCTTATTATTACACACAACTACTTATTGTATCTGGGAATTGAGATAGTTTCTGTATTCGCTAAAAATCTCCTTATTTCCGCTGCAGCAAAGAAAACCTGTCCAGAGGTTTTTTCACTGAAGGTTTCACCGCTTGAAAGGGATGTCCGCAATAAGTTATGGAATGATGTAAGTGCACTTGCGATATACCGTGTCGCCAATGTAGTACTTAATTCAACTGACAGTATTATTATTTCCGGAGTAATCGGAACACAGGTCGTCAGCCTTCTGGTAGGCTACCGTCTGATAATTAACCTTGTATGCGATCTGACAAGTCAGTTTTTTTATTCTGCACTGCCGAGTGTCGGCAACTATATAGTCAGCAAGACAAAAGAAGAAGCCTATCATATGTACCGGCGCTTTCAGTTTGTTCTTTTCTTTCTGACATCCGTTTCGTCCGTATGTCTGATAACACTTCTTAACCCTTTTATTGAAATATGGCTTGGTGGGGATTTCTGTTTTCCTGTACATGTAACTGCCGTACTGGTCCTGAACTTCTATACAACTATGATGATGCAGGTAAATACGACCTTCCGCAACGGTTATGGTCTGTATATTGAAGGACGTTTCTGTCCTCTTGTTATGGCAGTTTTAAATATTGTTCTGTCAGTCTGGTGGGCAAATCTCTGGGGAATAGCCGGAGTACTGCTTGCAACAAGTGTATCAAGGCTGCTTACACAGATATGGGTCGATCCTGTACTTCTTTACAGGTATGCATTTAAACGTTCATGCAAAAAGTATTTTGCTGTTTACTTTTTCTGTTTTGTTATCACAGCAGCAGTATGTACAGCATCCTTTTGGATAACCGGATTTTTTGCCCATTCATTTATTATGCTTTTCATACGTCTGGCCGCTGTACTGATGATCTCATGTACTGCACTGTATCTGATATTCCGTAAAACAGAAGAATTTCAGTACATGATCTCCATGCTCAGGCGTCTGACTGACAGGCTTTTCAGAAAAGGAGTTTCTTTATGAGAATAGATAAGGTTTTAAAAACTCAATGTACAGGCTGCAGCGCCTGCAGCAACGCCTGTCATGAAGGTGCAATATCGATGATGCCTGATAATGATTTGTTTTTATACCCCCGGACAGATGAATCTCTGTGTATATCATGCGGCAGATGTGCAGCAGTGTGTCCTGCACTTACGCCGGCACCGGCAGTTCATTCATCACAGTTCTTCGCGGCAAAACATAAAGAACACAGCGTTCATGTTTCAAGCCAGTCAGGCGGTGTGTTCTTCACACTAGCCGCACAGTGTATTGAAAACGGAGGAAAAGTGTTTGGCGCCGCATTTGCGTCTGACTGGAATGTCAGTCATATCTGTGCAGATTCTCTGACCGGACTTGAAAAGCTCCAGGGGTCAAAGTATGTTCAGAGCGATCCGGGAGATACTTTTTCTCAGGTAAAAAAGGCAGTGGGAGAAAATATTCCTGTTATCTTTTCAGGTACTCCATGTCAGTGTGCAGGACTTCGCAGGTTCCTTGGAAAATCCTACGAAAACCTGCTGACGGTTGACCTTATATGTCATGGTGTTCCGGCACCGAAGCTATGGCAGGATTACCTCGCTTACATGAAAAAGAAATACCACGGTGAAATTGACAACGCGGTTTTTCGTGTTCATGACGGCACCCGCCGTGGGCACACAGAGTGTATTACCATAAACGGAATCAACCGATATACTGTAACGTACGGCCAATTGTTCTATACGCATGCATTCTTAAGACAGTCGTGTCTTAACTGCCAGTACCGGACACTTGAACGCACAGGAGATATATCTATAGGTGACTGGGTCGGCGGACAGCGCATAGATCCTGATTTCTGGGATAATTGCGGGGTCTCACTTGTTCTTATCAATACCGCTGCCGGAAAAACGGCCTGGGATATGGTAAAAAACAAGTTTACACTCAGAACACTTACTGAGACCGAGGCTTTACAGCCGCCTCTCAAAAATGTATTTCATATACCTCCTGCGAGTGATAAAATGCGCACGGTCTGGCACAGCAGAGGTTTTGCTGCAGCTGCCAGAAAATATGGTCATGAACCATATGCAAAGGTTTTAAAACGCAGACTGAAAAAAATAATAAAGCTGTAGATAATAAAGGAGAAACCTATATGCATATCAGATGCCTGCCTATGTGGATGAGGTATTATATTAAGTTCCGTAGATCTTTTACCCATCCGTTTAACACTATATCCGGCATTACAGAAAAGACAATTATTTTTGCTGATGCACCCGATTACGGAAATCTTGGTGATCAGGCTATTGCTCTGGCAGTACATAAGTTTGCAGAGATTTATTTTCCTGATCATAAAATTCTTGAGATCCCGATGGAACAGTTCGCAAAATATGCTCATATTCTTAAAAAAACTCTGCCTGATAAATGTCCTGTTTTTCTTACCGGCGGAGGCAACATGGGTGACCGCTACCCGATATATGAAGCAGCACGACGTTATGTAATATCGCAGTTTTCAAATCACAAAATAGTTGTTTTCCCACAGACATACGATTATGCATCTGATCTTGCAGGCTGTCTGTTCAGTCTGGGCGCAAAACAGGTCTACTCCGCTCATCCCAGACTGCTTCTGTGTGCGCGTGAAAAAGAAAGCTATAGAAAAATGAGCAATATGTACACCCACAATACCTGCATCCTCTGCCCTGATACTGCACTGATGCTGGACTTTAAATCTACACAGGTCCACAGGAGAAACACAATAGGCATATGCCTCAGGGATGACTCAGAACAGGCGTTATCAACAGCTGACCGCAGCATTGTTGAAGAATACATCAGTAAGAGCGGTGAAAAGATCTGCAGAATTGAAACTTGTCAACAGTCAGGACTCTACAATGTTGAAAACAGAGAGCAGGCTGTAAATTCACTGCTTGAAAAAGTTGCTTCCTGCCGCCTGCTCGTGACCGACCGTCTACATGCAATGATTTTTGCGTATATAACACACACACCTTGTGTTGCATTTGACAACAGCAACAAAAAAGTCCGGGGTGTATACGAATGGCTTAAAAACGATCAGCAGATACAGCTGGCGCAAAGCGCTGATGATTTTGCACGTGCTGTCCGTCTTGCTCTGGCAGCCGGCTGCACCAGAACAGATTTTTCTGAACACTTTGCAAGGATATCCGATTGGATAAAAGGAGAGAACCATGGCACAGATTAAAAAATTTTTTGAATGTCTTATTCCTGTATCTGTCTGCAATCTGGAATGTGACTACTGCTATATTATTCAAAGGCACGGCAATATGCAGAAGGTGCCGCAGCTTAAGTATTCTCCGGAACATATAGGACAGTCACTGACACAAAAAAGGCTCGGCGGCGTATGCTATTTCAGTCTCTGCGGTGCAGGAGAAACATTTGTTCCGGATTACCTTACCGATATAGTTTTCCAGCTTCTCAAAAACGGGCACTATGTAAATGTTACTACAAACGGTACACTTACAAAGAAAATACAGAAGCTCGGCACTCTCCCGCCTGAATACTGCAGCAGACTGCATATTTCATTTTCACTGCATTTTCTTGAACTTAAAAAACGCAGCCTTCTTGATACCTTTTTTGCCAACATAGAATTTGTCCGCAGCCTGGGCTGCTCTGTTCTGGTTCAGCTGAACGTTTATGACGGATATCTTGAACATCTTGAAGAAATACGAAATCTCTGCATCAGCCGCACCGGTGCCCCTCCGCAGCTCGTCGCTACACGTAAGGAAACATCTCTTAACAGCAGGATCGATCTGATGACATCACTCTCACATGATGATTACCTTAACAGCGGCAGCTCATTTGACTCACCGCTGTTTGATTATACTGTACACAATATAAACAAAAGACAGCGTGGTTTCTGTTATGCCGGTGACTGGTCATACGTATTGAATATGCAGACAGGAATAATGAAAAGATGCTATGCTTCCTGCCTTTATCAGAATATATTCAGTGATCCGGATAAACCGCTTATGTCCCTGGCAGTCGGCAGACACTGTGCTTCCCTGTACTGCCTCAACGCAAGCCATTTTCTGACCCTCGGAACAATTGCGGACGATGCATCACCATCATATGCACAGCTCCGCAACAGACCAGAAGCATCATGGTACAGTGATGATATGGATTCTTTTCTGAACACAAAGCTGTGTGAACAAAATAAACAGTACAGTTTACCGAAAAGGTGTCTTAGCGGTGCAGTAGGCACTGCAGATTACCTTATGTATCATCTGTGGACACACCTGAAAAATAAAAAGAAATGAGAGTACGTATGAAGATCGCCTATCTGATACTGTGTCACCGTGATCCGGGACAGGTCTCATCACTGATCAGCAGCCTTGACACACCTGACACTTCATTTTATATACACATTGACCGCAAATGTCCGGACTTTGCTGTACAGGAGAAAAATAATATTTATGTGATCCCTTATAGGCTGCGTGAAGAAATAAAGTGGGCTTCAAAGGAAATGGTCATTGCTACTTTAAAGCTTATAAAAGCCGCACTTGATTCACCTGTACAGTATGACTACATATTTCTGCTTAGCGGACAGGATTACCCGTTAAAAAGCAACGCAGATATCATTACATATCTTGCAGCAAATAAAGGAGCAAACTATATTGAGATGATCTCACATGATGATCCTATGTATATGAGATACAGAAAACGCTGCGATATTTTCTATCCGCGTTTTGTTCTTTCGAGCAGAAAACTGCTCAACGGCTGCAAGCGGCTGCTTATCGAGCTTACAGGCGGGTACACTCATACATTCAGATGGGCTGCTCGCAGAAGTCCGTATAATACAACATTTGAATTCGGAAGTCAGTGGTGGTGTCTTACAGAAGAATGCCTTAAGTGGATATATAACTATATAGAAGAACACCGGCTTATCCTTGATTACTTCGATCATGCCAACGTACCGGATGAATGTCTGTTTCAGACAGTGTTTGCTATGTCCCCCTACAGCAGCACACGCCTTGACAAACTGACCTATGTTGACTGGGACAAAACACGCAGGCACCCGCGTATTCTGACAAGCAGCGACCTGCGTACTCTTTTAAACAGCGGCAGGCTGTTTGCAAGAAAATTTGACTGCAGTATTGATTCAGATATTACCTCAATGCTCGAAAAGGAGAGACGCCGGCTATGATTAAAACCAGTATATCAGTGATTATTCCTGTATATAATGCTCAGGATACTATAGAACGTGCCGTTAAGTCTGTACTTGATACAGCAGGTCTTATCAGTGAGATCATTGTGGTCGATGACGGCTCTGATGACCGTACACCCCAGATTCTTAAGCTTCTTGCATCTGAGCATCCTCAGATACGACTGTTTGCCGGCGGACACAAAGGAGTGAGTGCCGCACGAAATACAGGAATAAATAATGCAAAAGGTGAATGGATAACATTTCTCGACAGTGATGACTATATAGAAACTTCAAATATCTCAGCTGCTGCAGAATATCTGACACATGATACGGATATGGTTGTCACTCAGGTTACCGAACACCGCAAAGAACGGACAAAGGTATTAGAACGCCGTAAACTTCTGATAAATGATCCGTGTAAACATCCCGGACAATGGCTCAGTCCGCTTATTACCGGAAGTGTATGGGCAAATTTTTACAGGCGAGATATACTGACTGACAGCAATATAAGTTTTTGTGAACAGCTCAGTGCCTATGAGGATCTGTTTTTCAATATTTCATATCTGAAATCATGCCGGAATTCACTCGCAGCTGTTCCTGTTTCTCTTTATCATTATTTCGTGAACAGTTCATTTTCCGAAAAAACTTTTTTAAGACGCGATATGGCCGTTTTTGCAGCATTTGAAATGATCTTCGGTATCTGCACTGAAAATGAACATCCTTATGTGCGTCTTCTGTATACTGAACGGCTTATCCGTGCAATGCGCCATCTTATAATGCTTACCGGATGTTATGAAAACGAATATGCAAAACTGCGCAGTGAGCTGAGCACACAGTATCTGTTCTATCTGTTTTCACGCAAAGCCAGTATAAAAATGAAACTTGCTCTGCTCGCACAGTCTGTGTATCCATATAAAATGCTGCACTGATCCTCATAAGTTCAGGCAGACTGTTTTCTTTACATTTCCCTGAACCTGCAGTATAATCTGTATACATTCAACAGCTAAATTTTCAGGGCAGCCGGAGCAGACACAGCAGTTAACATAAAATTAACCTTTTGCTTAACAGTTTCTTTACCCTGATTCTATATACTATGGCTAAAGAAATATGAAAGGAAGGTTGTTATGGACGACACTATTCTTAAGCTTGAATCAATTACAAAAATGTACGGAAAAAATACAGTCGTAAAAGATTTCAGTATGTCTCTTCAGAAGGGACATATATGCGGACTTATAGGACCAAACGGTGCAGGAAAAACAACTATTATGAAAATAATAGCAGGACTTGCCCGTCCTGACAGCGGCAGTATGACATTTTTCTCTGATAAAACAGATCTTGACAGATCACGCAGCAGAATGAGCTTTATGCTGGAGGCACCTATTATTGATTCCGGACTCACCGCATATTACAATATGCAGTACGTACGCCGTATAAAAGGGGTTGCAGATAAAAAGAAAATTAATGAACTGCTTGAATTTACAGGTCTGTCTGACACAGGCAAAAAACCGGCAGGCAAATTTTCTCTTGGCATGAAGCAGCGCCTTGGAATTGCAATGGCACTTCTGACACAGCCTGAAATAATGGTCCTTGATGAGCCTGTGAACGGACTTGATCCTGAGGGTATTGCAGAGATCAGACTGATGCTGAAAAAACTTGCAGAAGAAAAATACGTTTCTATTATAATATCAAGTCATATACTGAGTGAACTCTCAGAACTCTGCACTGATTTTGCAATAATAAACCATGGTTCCCTGATTGAAAGTCTGAGCCGTGAAACACTGCTTACGAAATGCAGCAATCACATAACAGTAAGAACAGATGATATAAACAGGACAGCAGCTGTTATCGAAAATAAACTTGATATTCACAGATTCAAAGTTGTGCATGGTGAGGAAATACACATATTTGAACATCTTGATGATATTGATAATATTTCAAAAACTATAACAGGCAGCGGACTCATAATAAGAAAACTTATATGTGAGGGCGAGAGTCTTGAGCAGTATTATCTATCGAAAGCAGGTGTTCAACATGAATAAGCTCATAAGTGCTGAATTATTAAGGGTAGTTCATTCAGGGATGTTCTTCAGATTTCTGATATTGCTCAGTGTCCTGTCACTGGCTATGCCGTTTATGACATCCTATGTAGACACTGACAGCAGTCTGAGCATGGCTGTAAAAGCTTTTGCTGAATCATCTGCATTGATTATTATGCTGCCCGGCTTAATTTTTACTGTAATATTTGCAGGCATTTACCGAAGCCGTTTATATTATTATGAGATAATGGACGGCTGCAGCACACACAAAATCATTCTCAGCAAGCTGGTTTCATACATCCTGCTCGCCTGTGCTTTTATAATTATTCCGTATACATTGATCTGCGGATTTCTGGGAATAAAAAACGGCACCGGTGATATCAGAAACATCTGGCTGCTTCTTGTTCTTTTTATTATTATCATAGTTCATTTTATATGCATAAAGATCCTGACTGCAATGATACTGAGAAATATGGCAGTCAGTACACTTGCAGCATATACGTGGATGATGGCGATCCTGATGGTAAACATGTTTATATTTGAGGCAGGCCCCAGTGATCCTGAAAAAATACAGAAAATTTTTGACTGGTTCCCTGTCATACAGCTTCAGAGACTTGCGCAGACTGAGTATTCATCAACATTTATCATAACCGTTTTTACAAGCTTTGTTATTGAAACAGCTTTGTTTTATATACTGACATTTATAAGCTACAGAAGAAAGAATTTTAAATAAACAGACATGTTCATGATCTTACATATAAAAAAGCACTGTACGGATATTTTCTCCATGTACAGTGCTTTTAAATTTCATATCAGTATCTTCTGCCATACTTTATTTTTGCTTTTTCAGTCTGTTCTCTGATAAAGTCCGTTTTACCCAGGGTATAAGCATCCCTGTTGTGTTTGAATTTTTTTGCAAGTGATAACTTTAAAGTCTCGTACTGCTTTGCAGGAAGCTGTGATTCATTCATATAGTCCCTGAAATACAGTTCATCATTATCTCCTGCAAATCTCAGATGAATATGAAAAACCTTTTGCGAAAATCCGTTTTCTGTATATCCTTTATTGAATGAGATCCTGTTTTCCTCCTCGCACATACATCTGTACCCACTGCTGCACAGCAATGTCCCTATCTCGTGCATATCACATTCACAGCATACCTCAACAAGTATATCAACGATCGGCTTTGCCATAATGCTTTTTATTGCAGTTGACCCTATATGGCTGATTCGTACAACCTCAATGAGCGGAAGAACGCTGCTAAGCAGAGCTGCTTCATCCTCATACCATGTATCCCACTCATCATTATGCTGTGTAAGAAAAATAGGAAACAGATGCCACAGCTCCTGCAGAGACATTTCTGATAATTGTTTTGCCATCCCTGACCTCCGTATCTTAATAGTTTGTAATATAATTGAGGTGACCATAACCTGCAGATTTTTACACTCACTTTAAATATATGCTGTATTTGTTGTTTTCTTGACCTTTACTGCTTGTCAGTCTCAAAAATCCGTAAAAAACTATGATAATTTTATAAAGTCTTATCAGGCCTGCTTCATACAAACTTTAACTTATAAGCATCAGAATGTATATTTTCTGAGATTTTCCAGTACGCTGCTGCTGACTTCCTTCTCCCTGAGTTCCTGCACATCTGCATACATCTGTTCTGAGAGCTCCTCAAGCGTGCATTTTTTTGCTTTGCACCATGAATCCAGAGCACGAAGCGAAATATTTCTGTTGTTGATTACCGGAGACTTAAGTCCCAGTCTTACAAAATCTTCCCCACACATAGGATACGCACACAGGCTCTGAATAATAAATGCCAGTTTTGAATAATCCCTGTACTCTCTGCCTGTTCCCATTATATCTGCAGGACCTTTTGCCATCTCATCCATCGGAAGATTTTTACGAAACAGATCAAGTACCTTATCCCTGTATTCATCAAATCCGATAAGCTGACTGCAGTTATAATATCCATTGTCAAAGTCATCCGACATGTATTCAAAGAGAGATTTTTTAAAATCAATGCTTAGATATTTTGCTATCTCAACGCCTTTTCCTCTGCTGACTTCATCTGTGATACAGGCTTTGCATTTCTCACTTTTTATTATCTCATCACATACACCATGCAGACTTTCATATTCTTTGTCAGATAATATATGAAATACCGTCTCATAGACCTTTATGCCGCCGCCTGCATTTTTAACTTGTGTAAGAAAATCAGATAGCATTTCATCAGCATTATCAACTCCGCTTATTCCGGTCACCGGACCTTCATCCATAAGATAAAATATGATCTGCGAAACAGATTCAAGCTGTGAGTCACTGAGGTTTTCTTTCGCAAGCGCCTGTATATTAATTTTACCGGCTACTGTATGAGCTGAGTACGAAGGATAAACATCATTGAATATTGCGTCACTCAAAAGCCAGTCTTTTATTTCACTGTCTGAAGGCTCAAGACGTTCAACTGCATGAATTCTTCCCCATCCGTGAACTTTTTTTGCTGCACTGAATATTTCAGCATTTGAATCCTTCCATCCCATCATATTAAACACAGCAAATATTGTAAACTCATCACTCAGGGCCAGTATACGGATAATTTCCTTGATATTATCTGACGGCTCTGAAAACACTTCAATAATCTCAAGTCCGAACTTCACTGTTTCTTTATCATCACTATTAAGGCAGTCGACTGCAAAAGTATAGAGGTTCTGAGCATTGATCCACTGTGTATTATTCATAATAAATCGTTCAAACTGATCTATTGATTTAAGCGCACTGTTTTTTTCGGAAAACCCGGTGAGCAACTGGGAGCCGTCTTCGAAATTACCTTCTGACACGGCATGCAGTACTTTATCAAGTATTTTCATATCCTCTTCTGTTACATCTGTGTGTCCCATGTGAAATAAACTTATACCATCCAAAGCACCGTCTGCAAATGAAGCAGTATTCTGTTTTACTTCTTCCGGCAGTGAAAATTCTGACGGAAGAATACCGTCCTTCATATTTTGCTTTATGTATTCAAGCAATGATACCTTTTTATCCGTATTCATGATTGTCCCCTCCTGATTATAGTGTTTTTGAATACAGAAATTATATCACTTATTTGAATATTTTACAAATTATATTTAATGGAATATAAAATTTAACATACTCTTCTGCTATGTCTGTGCGAACGTTTATTGACATTGACAGGTACCAGTGATATACTTTTAAAAAAAACAAAGGAAGGATGAAAATTAATGGAAATCAGAAAAATCACATCACAGGATGACAGGGCTTCGCTCAGCCGAGTCTATGAGCAAAGCTGGAAATCCGCCTACAGAAACATTATACCTCAGAATTATCTTGACTCTATCCCTGAAGGACGCTGGGCAAAGTCAGCTGACAAACCAGGGATGAACACCATGCTGCTTGTCGATGACGATAAGATCATCGGAACATCAGGCTACTGCAGTTCTAGATTTCCTGAAATGTCCGGATACGGTGAGATAGTATCAATATATCTTCTTCCGGAGTTTACAGGACAGGGCCTTGGACTAAAACTTTTTAAAACGGTGATAGCAGATCTTCAGGCACAGGGGTTCAGGGATATTTTTCTCTGGGTTCTTGAAGAAAACCTTCATGCAAGGAGATTTTACGAAAGATTCGGTTTTACATACAGCGGAAAGTACCTGGATGATAATATCGGAGGCAGAGATCTGAGAGAGCTTCAGTATGTGTATCATATAAAATAAAACATATTAACAGGTATCAATATATCTGATATACTGAACACAAGTAAAGAAGTTCTGATGAAGACCGGGGACTGCCTGATCCCACAGGAGAATCAGATGAAGTATTTATCAGTGTCATCAGGGAAATAGAAAAAAAAATACTCAAGCTTGAGGAAAAGAAGGAAAAATAAATATCTTTGAATCCGGATAAACCCTATGTGTGAATATCTGATTAATAGTATGTAAAATAATTTAATCACCTTGACATAATATACCACATATGATATATTTAAATTGATCTCTTTGCACTGCATTACATTCTCAGATGAATGCGAAATCAACAGTACAAACTGAGCAGGCGATGAACTTTATTATACAATAAAGTCATGGGGCCGGGCCGCTTAAGACAACGGCAGCAGATGAAATTATTATTACATCTGTGGGACAGTTTTGTGTTCCACAGGTGTTTTTTTATACCTTAATGAACACAAAGGCTGAAGGTAAAGTGCCATAGAGCTATCAACTGATTTGCAAATAAGCATAATGGAGGTAACTTTTATGACAAACAACAAAGAAAACCTGACGGGACTTTCCTCGTCAGAAGCAAAAAAATTGCTGGAGCAATACGGAAAAAACGAACTGGCAGCACAGAAAAAAGAGAGTTTCATTAAAAAAATATTTCATATAGTCTGTGAGCCTATGTTTTTGCTGCTGATCGCTGCTGCAATTATTTATTTTATTCTTGGGGAACCAAGAGACGGCGCAATTATGCTGGTATTTGTTATCGGAATAATCAGCATAGATGTTATTCAGGAATGGAAAACAGACAAAACCCTGAACGCCTTAAAAGACCTTTCCGCCCCGCATGTTACAGTGATCCGTGATTCTCAGGAACAGCAGATCCCGAGCACTGAGCTTGTTCCGGGCGATCTTATGGTAATATGTGAAGGCGTTAAGATCCCTGCTGACGGCTGTGTTATTCAGTGTGCTGACCTGTGTGCAGATGAGTCGTCACTGACGGGAGAAGCACTCGGTGTATGGAAAACTCCTACAGACAACGTCTCTGCAAACGGCGAATATTTCAGACGTGATTACTGCTATGCCGGCACACTTGTTACACAGGGCACAGGTATAATCAGAGTCGAAAAAACAGGTTCACGCACTGAGTACGGTAAGATAGGGCTCGGAGTCGCTGCAGCTGTAAAGGAAGATACTCCTCTTCAGAAACAGACCGGGAAGCTTGTAACAACATGTGCAGTTATTGCCGGAATCCTGTTCATACTTGTAGGTGTATTCACATGGTTTAATATTTCTGACCACAGTTTCGGTGACAGACTTATTGAAAGTATTCTGTCCGGCGTTACTCTCGCTATGGCTATGATCCCGGAGGAATTTCCTGTTATACTGACAGTGTTTCTTTCTATGGGGGCCTGGCGTCTGGCTAAGAAAAATTCACTTGTCAGAAAACTTCCGAGTGTCGAGACACTTGGTGCTGTCAGTGTACTCTGTGTAGATAAAACCGGAACTATAACAATGAACCAGATGACACTGCAGAAGACCTGGACAGCAAATTGTGATGAAAATACACTGCTTGAAACTATGGGACTCGGATGTGAAACAGATGCCTATGATCCTATGGAAAAAGCTATGCTCGCTTACTGTGAAGAACATGATATTAAAAAGCAGGACCTGTTTTCAGGAGAACTGGTCACAGAGTATGCTTTTACAAATGAACTGAAGATGATGGGCCATGTATGGCGCAAAAACGAAAAACTCATTATTGCCGCAAAGGGCAGCCCGGAACGTATTCTGACGATATGTGATATAGACGATGAAGAACTTACGAAAGTAAAGAAGCAGATACAACTCTTGTCTTCAGAAGGTCTGCGTGTTATAGCAATAGCAAAAGGGACGCCTTCTGACGACACCATGATCCCAGCCTCACTTACTGACTGCCGTCTGACACTTCTCGGACTGGTCGGTCTTGAGGATCCGCCGCGTGAAAGTGTTAAAAAAGATATAGCTGTATGCAGCAAGGCCGGAATACGTGTAGTCATGATCACCGGCGACAACGGAATGACAGCAAGTGCGATCGCTAAAAAGGTCGGAATGCCAGACAGCGACAATATAATCACAGGTGACATGCTTGATAATATGAATGATGACGAACTTCGTAATGCTGTAAAGACCGTTTCCGTTTTTTCACGTGTAATTCCTGAACACAAAATGAGAATAGTCAAGGCCTTCAGAGAAAACGGTGAAATTACCGCGATGACAGGAGATGGCGTAAATGATGCACCGGCGCTTAAAAATGCCGATATAGGTATTGCAATGGGCAAACGAGGAAGTGAGGTCTCACGTGAGGCCGCTGATCTTATTCTGCTTGATGATAACTTTACAACAATAGTTGAAACCGTAAGAGACGGACGCAGGATCTATGACAATATAAGAAAAGCCGTAGGATATGTTTTTACCATTCATATTCCTATCGCATTTGCCTCTCTTCTCGCACCGTTTCTTGGCATTGCTCCCGGAGCACTGCTTCTGCTTCCTCTGCATGTAGTGCTTCTTGAGATCATGATAGACCCTACATGTTCTGTTGTACTTGAACGACAGCCTGCCGAAACAAACATTATGGACCGCTCGCCGAGAGATCCGAAAGAAAAAATGCTGTCGTCAGGGCTTCTTGTAAAAAGTGTTCTTCAGGGACTTTTTATTTTTGCGGCTTCGTTCGGATCATATTTTATTACGCTCGCAGGAGACCAGGTCAATGCTCCTGCTGCTCGCAGTATCGGTCTTACTGTTATTATGCTTGCAAACCTGTTTCTTGTTCAGGTTAACAGTTCTGACACAGATTATGCATTCCGCTGTGCGGCAAGACTTGTAAAAGACAAGATAATGTGGGCCATTAATATAGGCACACTGATTCTTCTGGCAGTTATTCTTTATTCCCCGCTCAGCTCAGTACTGAAACTGTCTGCACTGTCTCCCTCTGCGCTTCTTGCCGCTTTCGGGCTCGCAGCTGTCAGCGTACTCTGGTATGATATCGTAAAGCTTATCAAAAAATCCGGAAAACTCAGATAAACACCACTTAAAAATCAATAAGCTCTGCAGTTTACACTCACTGCAGAGCTTATTTTTTACTTTTTTTTATCATATGGACTGCGTTTTTTACCCAAACAATATCCGTTATAAGCTATACCCAGCATCATTAAGACAACACTTAATATCATAAGAGGATAAGCTGCTGCATCAGGTACTTCTGCAATAAATCTGTTTATTACACTATAGATAAAAAATATCAGAAGACCTGCCGGAGAACAAAAAGATAAAAATTTTTTCATATCATATCGCCTCTCTCTACATTTTTTTAATATATATAAACTTTACTGCTAAACTTACAGAAAGCTGAACTATTGCTGCTGCAACAAGTGTGATGAATATTGTTGTGTCAACGTAACCTAAAATTATTCCTGCTGTTATCATAAGTACAGATGTAACAGGAAGTATCGGTATACCGGCTTTTGATCTGATCGCCTTCATCCTTTCATCGTTCTCCCTGTTATATTCGAGCCTGAGTTTTTTTTCGTCTTTTAGAGTAGATATATATCTGCTCATCATCAGTGCACCGCAAAATCCGAGAGATACTGCAGCTCCCGTTTCAAAACCGTGCATCATGCTGTCCCTGGAATGTGCATCAGCAAAAAATACATCATAGACAATAGCAGCCACAGACAGCGCAACAAGTACAGCAAACAGAAAAATTCTGATTTTTAGTTTCTTTTTATAGTTTTCCATCCTTACCTTCTCCTTCGTACTCTGAAAAGTCAAAAACATCTTCGATAATCATGTCAAAATACTTCGCTATCTTATATGCAAGCGGCAGTGAGGCTGTATACTTTCCGACTTCAATAGATGTAATTGTCTGTCTTGTAACCCCTACTGCCAGGGCCAGCTCTTCCTGCGATATTTTTCTTTGCTTTCGCAGCTGCGCTATTTTACTTTTCATTATGCTTCTCCTTTCTGCAATGTTAGCTTTGCAAAGATAGTATAGCATACTATGCATTTTATGTCAAGTATGCTTTGCAAAAATAAATAACGAAAATCCCTGTCCTTAATGCAGTGCATTGAGAACAGGGATTTTTGTTATTTATAAAAGATGAAGTTTTGGAAAAAATCCTGTATTAGATCTGTTATTATTGTATCATAAAGTTTTAGATATGTCAACTAAATTGAAGCAATTTCAAAAGATTATTTTTGTGGGTTTTTATTGCAAACATATTATTATGAAGATTATTTTAAGCTGCATTATTGAAATATGTGAAATAACATGATACAATAATGAAATCAGTTTCACAATAAATAATGTGTTGTATTAAGGAGATAATATTATGAATATAACAGAGTTTTCAAAAATAGCTCAGGTATCAAAATCAGCTGTAAGCAGATATTTCAACAACGGATATCTGAGCCAGGACAAAAGAGAAAAAATTGAAGAGGCAATAAGAACTACCGGATACTGTCCGAGCATTCAGGCACAGACTATAAGAACAAGAAAAACTAAGCTTGTCGGTGTAATAATTCCGAAACTGTCCAGTGAAAGCTGTGCTAAAGTTACAGAAGGAATAAGTGAGATCCTGAGTGAGGAAGGCTATCAGATCCTGCTTGCAAACACGGCAAATGATCCTGAAAAAGAAATTGAATATCTTGATCTTTTCAGACAAAACAGAGTTGACGGAGTCATTTTTCTTGCAACTGTATTTTCGCAGGCACATCATACCCTTCTTCGTAAGATGAGGATACCTGTAATTATCGTAGGTCAGCAGTATAAAGGTTATAACTGTGTATGTCATGATGACTACGGAGCAGCTCATGCCCTGACAACTCTGATGATCTCAAAGGGTTCATCAAACCCTGCATTTCTTGGTGTCACAAACGAAGACATTTCAGCCGGACTGTCAAGAAAAGAAGGATTTATACAAGCCGTAAAGGATGCAGGCATTGCTATTGGTGCATCAAATATAGGGCTGTCCGATTTTACTATGGAATCAGGTTATGTACAGACAAAACGTATGCTGAGTACTGCTCTGAGACCGGACTGCCTGTTATGTGCAACTGACAATATTGCTCTGGGTGCTATGCAGTACTGCAGAGAAAAACATATCAGTATACCTGGTGACATAATGATAGCAGCATTTGGTGATAATAAAATTGACAGAGTTACAGAAGTATCCCTGACCTCAGCACATCTGCACTATACCACCAGCGGCCGTGATGCAGCACAGATGCTTCTTCTGAATCTGAGGACAAATGAAACAGTTCCTAAGATACTTAAGCTTGATTATGAAATTATTGAACGCCAGTCAACACAAAAATAAAAATGCTCCGACACTGAAACTATGTGAAACCGATAATTTAAATTTTGTAACTTCATAAATTATAGCAATAGACATATAATCTTTACTTTGATATAATATAAGCATGATATGAAATCAGTTTCATATAATTATGAAACAGTTAAATGAAGGAAGGGATCAGAATATGAATTACAATGCATGTGCAAAGGATATTCTCTCTGCCATCGGCGGAAAAGAAAACATAGTCAGTGCCGCACACTGTGCAACCAGACTGAGGCTTGTAATAGCAAATGATGAAAAGGTCAACAAAAATAAACTTGAAAATACTGACGGAGTCAAGGGTGTATTTTCAGCATCCGGTCAGCTTCAGGTCATTATAGGAACCGGAGCAGTAAATAAGGTTTATGATGAGTTTATATCTCAGGCAGGAATTGCAGGAGGTACGAAGGAAACTGTAAAACAGGCGGCGATGAGCAAAGCACCATGGTACAAACGTGCAGTAAAAACTCTTGGTGATATATTTGTCCCAATTATCCCTGCCATAGTTGCCAGCGGACTTCTTATGGGACTTCTTGAAGGCTTTACAAACTTATTCCCGTCACTGCTTCAGAGTGACACATATACAGTTTTCCATCTGTTCAGCAATACAGCCTTCGTCTTTCTCCCGATCCTGATTGCAGTCAGTGCTGCAAAAACATTCGGAGGCAATCCTTATCTGGGTGCTGTAATCGGAATGATCATGATCCATCCTGATCTTCTTAATGCATGGAGCGTGGCGGGTGCGGAAAGTGTTCCGACAGCCGGTGTCTGGTTCGGACTTTATGATATCAATCTTGTCGGATACCAGGGGCATGTTATTCCGGTTGTGATTGCAGTATGGTTTATGAGTTTTATAGAAAAACGTCTTCACAGGATCGTCCCTGAAATCCTGGACCTGTTTATAACCCCGCTTGTAACTGTACTTGTAACAGGTTATCTTACACTTACAGTTTTCGGTCCTGTATTCAGCTGGCTGGAAAACGGTATTTTATCAAGTGTCAAGTGGCTCATCGCAATTCCGTTCGGAATCGGCAGCGCACTCTGCGGCGCAATATATGCACCTACTGTAGTCGGAGGAATCCACCATATGTACAATGCACTTGAAGCCGGAATGCTCAGTGCTGACGGAGTAAACAAGTGGATGCCTATTGCAACTGCAGCAAACGTAGCACAGGGTGCAGCTGCACTTGCATTCAGTATAAGAACTTCAGACCGCAAACAGAAGGCTGTTGCTCTGCCTGCATCTCTTTCGGCATTTCTCGGAATTACTGAACCTGCTATATTTGGTGTAAACTTAAGATTTATGCGTCCGTTTATTGCAGGCTGCATCGGCGGTGCTGCCGGCGGTCTTGTTGCAGGTCTGTTTAGTGTAGGAGCTACTGCATATGGCATCACCGGTGTATTCGGAGTTCTCATTACAACAAATAATATTCTTCAGTACCTTCTTGTTATGGGTGTATCATTTGCAGTTTCATTTATACTCACACTGTTTCTTTATAAAAAAGAAAATCACCAGCCTCAGGAAAATACAGAAAATGTGCAGCCTGTCAAGGTTTCAGCTGACACTTCCGACAGTGATCCTCTCAGTATAAGCTCACCACTTACCGGAAACGCTGTATTTCTCTCCGATGTTCCGGATCCGACATTCTCTGAAGGAATTCTTGGCCTTGGTGCAGCGGTTGAACCGCTTGAGGGAAAAGTCTGCGCACCATGCAAAGCGACAGTGTCAACACTTTTTGATACTCATCATGCGATCGGACTTACTCTTGAAAACGGTGCGGAGCTTCTCATTCATATAGGCATCAATACAGTCGAGCTCAACGGTGAAGGCTTTACAGCACTTGTAAATGAAGGTGAGAGCGTTGAGGCAGGACAGACACTGATCACATTTGATCCTGATTTTATTGCTTCAAAGGGATATAAAACAATAACACCTGTCATAGTAACAAATCCTGATGAATTCTCGGAAATATCCCAGGCAGGCACAGGCAGCATTAATGTGCTTGAGAAGCTGATTTTATTGAAACAGGAGAAATAATATGAAAAATAACTGGCGTCAGACCTTCCATCCCGAGCCACACTCAGGCTGGATGAATGACCCCAACGGCTTATGCTGGTATAAAGGTGAATATCATGTATTTTTTCAGTATTCACCTGACAGCACAGACGGCAGCACATCTAAGTACTGGGGACATTACACAAGCAGTGATCTTATAAACTGGACATTTCATGGGGCTGCAGTCGCACCTGATACTGAGTATGACAAAAATGGAGCATATTCAGGATGTGCCGTCATAACAGATGAAAGGATGCATCTGTTTTATACAGGAAACGTAAAATACGAAGGCAGTCATGACTATATCACAAGCGGACGCGGCGCGAATGTTATCCATATTGCCTCAGAAGATCCGTATTCATTTGATAAAAAACAGGTCCTTCTCAGAAACATCGACTATCCGTCCTTCTGTTCATGTCATGTACGTGATCCGAAGATCTGGTCAGACGGCCAAACATGGTACATGGTTCTGGGTGCCAGAACACTCAGTGATGAGGGCTGCGTATTAATATATAAATCAGATAATCTCCTTACATGGCTGTATGACAGGGTTATTACAAAGGAAAACTTCGGTTACATGTGGGAATGTCCTGATTATTTTGAACTCTCTGATAAAAAATTTCTCAGCATATCTCCTCAGGGACTGACTCATCAGAAAACAAAATTTCAGAATGTCTATCAGTCCGGATGGTTCGATATTACTGAAAAAGACCATCACATGGTTCCCGGTAAATTTCATGAATGGGATATGGGTTTTGATTTTTATGCACCGCAGTCATTTGAAGCGCCTGATTCAAGGCGTCTTATGATAGGATGGATGGGGCTTCCTGATATCCCATATGAAAATCCTACTGTTGCCTGCGGCTGGCAGCACTGCCTTACATGTGTCCGTGAAATAACCTGTGACGACAACGGAAATCTCCTTCAGGCTCCGGTTAAGGAACTGAAAAAACTCAGGTGCTCACAGACAGATCTTTCTGCTGATGAAACCGTACTTGTCAGCCTGCCTTTTGAACTTGAAGCCTCGCCTCAGGGTGAGTTCTCCATAACAATTGATAATGGTCTGATTATAGAGTATAATAATTCCGATGGATTATTCAGACTCCAGTTCACAGACAAATCACTGGGAGGCGGCAGAGATACACGTCTTTGTGAAATAAACAGATGCAGCAGTGTACATGTTCTTTGTGATAAGTCAAGCATCGAAATTTTTCTAAATAACGGAAGTACAGTACTGAGCTCCCGGATTTATCCAGAGGATGAATCAGTCAGGCTTACAATAAACAGAACAGACGCAGTATTGTGGAATCTAAGAAAGAAGGAGGTAGTCAGTAATGAATAAAACACTGCTGGCAATCGGTGAAGCACTGATAGATTTTATTCCTGCCCAGACAGGCTGTAAGTTCAGTGAAGTGAAAAGCTTTTCTCCTGCCCTTGGCGGTGCACCTGCAAATGTGTGCGGTGCATATGCAAAGCTCGGGGGAAAATCAAAGATAATTACACAGCTTGGCTGTGACCCTTTCGGTTATAAAATAAAAGATGAACTAGAATCCTCAGGGATCGATACTTCATGTGTCAGTATGACGAACAAAGCAAATACTGCACTCGCATTTGTAAGCCTTGAAAAAAACGGTGACAGAACATTTTCATTTTACAGAAATCCGTCGGCTGATATGCTTTTTGACAAGTCTCAGGTCAGTTCATCATGGTTTGATGATGCATATGCACTTCATTTCTGCAGTGTTTCACTCGGAAGATTTCCAATGCGTGATGCACACCTGACTGCAATACAATATGCCAGAGAAAGCGGCGCTCTTATCAGCTTTGACCCGAATCTCAGAACACAGCTGTGGGATGATAAAGAAGATCTTAAGAAAACGGTATCTGAGTTTATCCCTCAGTCCGATATACTCAAAATATCAGACGAAGAACTTGAGTTTATTACAGGCAAAAAAAATATAGAAGATGCGCTTGACAGTCTTTTTATAGAAAACGTGAAGCTTGTCATCTATACATGCGGTGCTGACGGTGCATATGCTTATACCGGAAAAGCAAAAGCTTATGCTGAGTCTTATAAAGTCAAAGCATTTGATACAACCGGTGCCGGAGATGGTTTTATAGGATCATTTTTATGGAGTCTCAGTGCACGCGGCATTTCTTCTGACAATCTGTCTGATATTTCACAGGAAACCCTCAGAGAATGCCTTATGTATTCAAACAAATTCTGCTCACTCAGCGTACAGTCCCCAGGAGCAATAGCCTCATACCCAGAACCAGACAAAATAAATATTTAAACATAATTTTATAAGGAGAATTATTATGAAAGAATTTAATTACACAATCACAGATGCAGTAGGAATCCACGCACGTCCGGCAGGTCTTCTTGCAAAAAAAGCTTCAGAATACTCAAGCACTGTAACAATTGTAAAGGGCGAAAGAAAAGCTGATACCAGAAGACTTATGGCACTTATGAGCCTCGGAATAAAATGCGGCGATACAATTACCATTCAGACTGAAGGCGCAGACGAAGAAAAGGCTGCTTGCGAAATTTCAGCATTTCTGACTGATAACAAATATTAATACTATACATGTGAACGGGAGGGCTCAGTATGATCGCACTAAGAGGGACCGGCATTTCATCAGGGATTGCTTCAGGACCGGTCGTATATTACAGGAGAACGCAGACTCAGACTAAACGAACCAGTGTACAGGACACAGATGAAGCTGTAGCACGCTGGCAGGCAGCAACACAGACAGCCATCAGCCAGCTTGAAGAGTTATCCCGTAAAGCTCGTGCAGAGGTTGGAGAAGAAGCCGCACAGTTATTTGAAACCCATCAGATGATGTTGGGTGACCTTGACTATACTGAAAGAATAACCTCTCTTATCAGGGACGACCATCTCAATCCGGAGGCTGCTGTCGAAGATGCAGGAAAAGAGTTTGCACAGATGTTCTCTGCAATGGATGATGAGTACATGAAAGCCAGAAGCGTTGATGTTCTGGATATTTCCTCAAGAGTAGTAAGAATTCTGAGCAACTGTGACGATAAAGGGATAACCGGAAAAACTCCTGTTATTATCGCAGCTGATGAGCTAAAACCAAGTGAAACTGTCCAGCTTGACAAAAGTATGATACTCGGGTTTATACTTACAGGCGGAAACGCAAACAGCCATACTGCTATACTTGCACGCTCACTAGGCATACCGGCTATTATAAATGTTGATGGTCCGCTGAGGCCTGAGTATGAAGGACGCACAGCGATCATTGACGGCAGTATCGGTTATATTGTTATTGATCCGGATGAATCAACCAAAGAATACATGAGCAAAAAAAAGCGTGAAGAAAAAGCGCTCAGAACGATGCTTGAACAGCTCAAGGGTCAGCCCGACGATACTCTTGACGGCAAACACATAAAAGTATATGCAAACATAACCACACCTTCCGACACAGATTCTGTCATCACAAATGATGCATGCGGCATAGGCCTTTTCCGCAGTGAATTCCTTTATCTCAGAAGCAGTGATTATCCTACGGAAAATGCACAGTTTGAAGCATATAAATCAGTTGTACAGAAGATGAACGGTGCACCGGTAATTATCAGAACTCTTGATATAGGCGCTGACAAGCATGTTGATTACTTCAGGCTTGAGGAAGAGAGAAATCCTGCACTGGGCATGCGTGCACTGCGTATTTGCCTTACACGACCTGAAATATTCAAGACTCAGCTGCGTGCTCTGTACAGAGCATCTGCATTCGGAAAACTCAGCATCATGTTTCCTATGGTCACAAGCCTGTGGGAAGTACAGGAAGCAAAAAGAATATGCAGTGCAGTACGCAGTGAGCTTAAAAAGGAAAGGATCCAGTTTGATGAAAATGTTGAGCTCGGTGTTATGATCGAAACTCCGGCTTCTGTCATGATCGCACTGGAGCTTGCAAAGGAAGTCAGCTTCTTCTCAATAGGAACTAATGACCTTACACAGTATACGATTGCCATTGACAGGGAAAGCACCGCAGGTCTTGAAAAGTTTTACGATGCTCACCATCCTGCCGTTATGCGTCTGATCGACATGACTGTAAAGGCAGGACATGACGCAGGAATATGGGTCGGCATATGCGGAGAAATTGCAGCAGATGTTTCACTTACAGAATCATTTCTCAGAATGGGAGTTGATGAACTGTCTGTATCACCCCGTGCTGTTCTGCCAGTAAGAAATGCTGTAAGAAGTGTAAATCTCTCAAAGTAACATATATAAAAATGCCTGCATAAAATTTATGCAGGCATTTTTGCATTATATAATGTATTGACATTTTGATTTCATGGTTATATAATTTTCATGTCTCAGATTTTTTTATTTAAAGGCGTTATTAATGAAAACATGCAAAACAATTCAGATAGCAGCCAATGAATACACAACTATGATATCATTCTTATACTTGACCAGATAAAAAATCAACCCTCCACTTAAACGCCAACCTTTATTTTTATGATAAAATTATCTTAGACTTAAAATAAAGGAGTGATATTATGAATATTAATTGGAAAAAGAAAATTTTATTGTTTCTCGGAGGGCAGAGCATCTCACTTTTCGGCTCATCAATTGTACAGTTTTCAATAATCTGGTTTGTGACCCGCGAAACTGCTTCTGGTACATGGGTAAGCGCTTTGACTATATGCTCATTTATTCCGCAGATGCTGATTTCATTTATATCAGGAGTCTGGGCAGACAGATATTCAAAAAAAGCTATTATCATTGCTGCAGATGCAGTAATTGCCGCAGCGACCCTGTGTCTGTTTTTTCTGATCCCGTATATAAGAAATGATACCATCATTCTGTATACTCTGCTCATTGTATCAGTTATACGTTCTTTGGGAACAGGAATACAACAGCCTTCCGTTAACGCTTTCATTCCCGAAATAGTACCTCAGGAACAACTTATGAAAATAAACGGTATCAATGCAACATTACAGTCAGCTGTACAGTTTGCCGCTCCTGCCGCTGCCGGCGCTGTCCTTACTTTCAGCAGTCTGCGCAGTTCTCTGGCTATTGATGTTGCTACTGCAGCTGCAGCGATCACGCTTATGTTTTTTATCCGCACTCAAAAGAAACAGGACACACCGAAGATATCTTCAAGTGCTGTACATGACCTTATGAGTGGAGTAAAATATACTTTCGGTGATAAATTTCTCGGCAGATTACTGATCTCTTACGGAATATTTATTTTCCTGTGTGTTCCTGCAGGTTTCCTGGCAACTCTTTTTGTAAGCCGTACATACGGCAATTCGTATGCTGACATGAGCATAACAGAGATTATCGGATTTATCGGAATGACAGCAGGCGGACTGATTATCGGTGCCTGGGGCGGCTTCAAAAACAGAATGACTACACTTCTTACAGGGCTTGTCGCTTTTGGCACACTGGCCGTTGCAATGGGTGCTGTTAAAAACTTTATATTCTATCTTTCACTTATGTTTATATACGGAATTGCCCTGACAATGATACAGACTTCTGTAACAACCATGATCCAGGAAAATGCCGGCATGGACATGCAGGGACGCGTATTCGGTTTTCTGGGTTCCCTGTACAGCGGCTGTCTTCCTCTGGGCATGATAGTATTCGGTCCTCTGAGTGACGTTATTTCCCTGAACCTTATCATGATACTGTCAGGTATACTTCTTCTTGTCATGGCACTAGTTATCAAAGCAGACAAAAGCTTTGACAGCAATAATACAACTGAGAACAAGTCAGCATGATATGCGGGCGTCTGCCGCATATGTTCTCAGTCAAACCACTTAAGGCATAAGCCTGTAATCTTAATCCCGGAGTTTATTATGAAAAGAAAAATATTTTTGACCTTTATATGCGTACTATTTATATCTCTGATGGTTATTCTCTCTCAGACACTTGGTGAACCTGAGATCATATTTCCGGAGGTCGCCGCGCTGACTATCGGCGCATGGCTTGCGCCTGTCCCGGTCTGGAAAACGACCAGGCTTAAAATGAGCCTGCTCATCACTGCAAATGCATTTCTTGGCGTTGTTTTCGTAAGATATATTGATGCACCCGTTTTTATTAAAACAGGTGCACTTATTCTGATATGCTATGCTCAGCTTGATTTATTCAAAACGTCATTTGCACCTATGATATGTGCCGCTGTTCTGCCTGTATACCTTGGCACACGATCATGGATATATCCTGTAAGTGCAGCTTGTTTTGTCGTTACCGTTTGTTTCATTCAGTTTATTATGGAGAAAACCGGATTTAAGAGCCCGTATCAGGGACATACAGACTCAGGAATAAGCATAAGGCAGTTCTCAAGGCGTATTAAACAGTGGGCTGTACTGATGGTAATTGCTTTTGTTCCTATTGCGGCAGATGATCTGTTCTTCATAGCGCCCCCTCTTCTCGTGGGGTTCACAGAACTCTCAGATCCCGCAGGCGGTGCGAGAAAACATCCTGTAAAACTCGTTGTACTGACTGCCTGCTGTGCCGGAGCAGGTGTTCTCTGCAGATACATATTTACAATAACCCTTGGACTGCCGCTTGCTGTCAGTGCATTTGCTGCGGCTTGTACCGTTGCGATAGTTATGCAGTATACACATCTGTTTTTTCCGCCTGCAGGAGCCATAACCATACTGTCCATGCTTATACCACAGCAGCAGCTTATCTTCTATCCTTTCAAAGTCTGTGCCGGGTTTACAGCCCTCACTCTTGCAGCAATATTCCTGTTTCGCAGTAACGTTAAAGAACTTTCTGTTTCTCAGAAAAAATCTGCCTAGATATTAAGTCCCAGCTTATAAGCATCAGCCAGAAGCGGATTTCCCTCTATATCTCCGATATTCTGTACACCATGTACTGTAACCATTCCGCCGTCTTCCAGCGAAAAGTAACTGAGCACAGATCTATACATGACTCTTATCGAATCAAATACACTGTCGCTGTCATCAGCACAAACACTCAGAAGCGCAAGTTTCCTGACCTTAAATGTATTTCTTACAGGGTTATGTAGTCTGTCTATAAGACATTTTATCTGAGCACTGACACTGTAGAAATAAACCGGAACAGCTACTACTATAACATCAGCTGCGGCAAGCTTCTCATAGCATTCCTGCATATCATCCTTTACTGCACATCTGTGCGCAGGGTCTTTATAGCAGTAATTGCAGCCGCAGCATGCAGCTATCTTCTTATCTGCCGCTCTGATGATCTCTACTGTGTTCCCGGCCTCGAGTGCTCCTTTTACGAACTCTTGCGTGAGTCTCTGTGTATTTCCGTTCCTGCGTGGACTTCCTGAAATCAAAACTATATTCTTGCTCATATCGGTCTGTTCCCTTCATTATGTTGAATAAGAGATAAACGGTGTTTATTAAGCCGTCTTATCTCCTTTTTTGTCTATTCATTGACGCCATATTTATTTCGTATTCTAATAAGCTTTGCTTTAAGCGGTTTATAGAGCAGAAGACAGAATACAATATTCCCTGCCCCGTGAATAAAGTTAAAAAGCATTGAAGCAGAATATACCCCCAGTATAAGTCCGGTGCTCAGTCCATCCTGCGAGATAAATGATATTGTCCATGTATCAGTTATCAGTCCGTAAATAAATGCCATAACAAACGACAAAACCGCCATAAAAAAAATATTGTCTGAAATTTTTCTGTTTTTAAGCATGCCGCATATAAGTCCTGTCATTCCCCATCCAAGCATCTGCCAGATTGTCCATGGTCCCTGACCGAGTATCATGTTTGAAATAAGTGCACTTAGTGCACCCGTAATAAATCCCGTATATCCCCCGAAGCAGACACCCATTACCATTATTATTACTGTAACCGGCTGGATCTGAGGAATAAAGCTGAAGAGAACACGACCTGCTGATGCACATGTACACATAACGGCTACAGGCATAACATCCTTCGCTCGCGTGCTTCTGTTTTCAAAGCCTGAAAAAAGATCTGAGAGTATCAGAAGACAGACTGCCGTACTGGCCAGAGTGTAGTTTACACTTTGAGGGTTCGCAAAAGTATATGCACAAACTGAAGCAATGACTGCAGCAGTTAAAATATTTACTGTTATTCTTCTTTTCGGCAACGTCTCATTACCTCCCTCAGCGTCACTGCATCAGGCATTATATTTTTGACCAGCTTATTTACCTGAGTTGTATAATAATAGTTATCGCAAAAAAAGCGGGAAGGCTCTTCGCATGATATGATCTGACCGTCAAACAGCATAGCACATCTGTCACAGCACTGTGCGGCAAACTCAAGATCATGAGTTACAAGTACAGTACAGATATTTTTCTTCCTGAGCCCTGTAAGAATATCTGCAAGCGCTGTCTTTGCTTTTGCATCAAGGCCTTTAGTAGGTTCATCCATCAGAATGATAGTCGGATCAGTCAGCATTATTTTGAAAAAAGCCAGCCTCTGCATTTCCCCTCCGCTCAGGTCCATCGGATTTTTGTCTATTGAAAGAAAAATATCTTTATAAAAGTCAGATGATTCAAGAAGCTTATAGGTATCATCTTTACTTTTATTATGAAGACGGGCAGTATACGCAATATCCTCTCTGACACTTGATTTAAGAAACATTCCGGCAGGATTCTGAGGCATAAATACCACACGCCCGTCCGGGACAGATACCTTTCCGCTGTACAGCCGCAGAGAGCCGCAAAGTACAGACAAAAGCGTTGTCTTGCCTGATGCATTTGCCCCTGTCAGTGCAAGTATCTCACCCCTGAAGCCCGTCAGGGAAATATTCTTCAGAATATCTCTGCCGTTTCTCAGATATCTGAAATATCCTTTTTTAATTTCAAAAGCTTTCTGGGCTTTTATTTTTTCTTTTTGACGTGGCTTTAGGATTTCAGGTCTCAGTTTACTGATCATCTCTTTTGCAAGTGCATTTGACATAATAATTTCCCTGTCGCCGAAAAGAGCATGACACAGCTGAGTGCATGAAGGAAGAGACGCTTTCATGGTTACGTCGTTTTTAAGCATGTAATTTGCAGCAGCCTGCGGTGTATCATTGCATATAATTTTTCCCTGATCCATCAGTATTACTCTGTCTGCTGCACTATAGACATTTTCAAGATTGTGTTCACAGATGATCACTGTCATACCCAGATCCTTATTGAGTTTTCTTACAGTATCTATAAAATTTTCTCTGGCTACAGGATCAAGCTGGGCTGTAGGTTCATCGAGCACCAGGACTTCCGGCCTCATTGCAATAACTGCAGCCAGATTTAAAAGCTGCTTCTGTCCGCCTGACAATACACTTATTTCTTTATTATACCACGAGGCAATGCCGAAGTAATATGATATTTCTGCTGTCCTGCTTCGTATTTCACGTGCATCAAGTCCTGTATTCTCAAGTCCGAAAGCAAGTTCTGATGATACCAGGTCTGTAACGATCTGTGCGTCCGGTGACTGAGACACATAACCTATATCAGTGACAAGTGTCCTTTCATCTGTCTGAGTTACATCTTTTGAGTTATACAAAATATATCCTGACCTTGTACCATGAGGTGCAGTGATTTGCTTGATACATTTTAAAAGCGTGCTTTTGCCGCAGCCTGATCTTCCTATAACAAGATTGAAGCTTCCTTTCTCAATGCCAAAACTTATATTGTCAAGAACATTCTGAGCACTTCCGTTATATGAGAAACTCAGATTTTTGACTGTAATAATCTCCAATGTATATCCTCCAGTACACAAATTGCAATCGGAATACTATAGAATACTGCTGATAAGCCAAATAAAGTTATCTGTCTGTATGATATTGCGTAAATCTCTATCACCGGATAAAAACTGAAATCAGCTGTATGCTGAGTATACATCACAATGTAATAAACTAAAAATGCTGCCGTTATTAAAAGCATGGCAAAATCACACGTCCTGAAAGTATAGAACCCTCTTGTCGACTTGTTTTTCAGTGAATACCCTCTTGCAGTCATACTGTCAGCCGTCTCCATGGTATCCTCGAGCGTAACTGAAACAAGGACTGACATAACAGAAGCTGAATTTTTCAGACGCTCTTTAAGTGTCCCGTCTGAAGCGCAGACACCGAGTGTTCTCTGGACCATAGTGATCTCACTGAGTTTCTTTTTAAAGTACGGAATAAATCCGGTCACCATACGTATAAGCAGCGACGACTGAGGAAACTTTCTGCCGAACAGAAAGATAAACTTGTCATTGCCAAGTGTTTTATGCCATATTCCAAACCATAGTATCATTACAGCTATCAGCAGTCCTGCATACATTCCGTATAATATGGATTCAAGTGTAACAGGCCTGTCATTTATATAGAGTACAGGCGTATCACCTCTGTGACTCAGAAGAGATGAAACCAGAGCAAATATCGCTGTCATTGAAATTGAAGTAAGAAACTGTTTTACAGCTGTCTTTACTCCTGAAACATAAGCAGAAAAAATAAGAGCACAAAAAAAACCTGTAACCGTAACTGCAGGATGGTCAAATACTACAGTCACAGTTATCAGAGTCAGAAAATAAATAAGAATGCATGACGGATGAAAATCCGAAAAATGATTTCTCAAAATATAGTACACCTCAAAATATCTCTGTCATAATCAGACAGTATATATAAATTCAACAATGTCTGAGTCATTAAGTATATAACCGCTCGCACCGGTCATTACTTTCTCTCCGTTTACAGTATATACCCAGCCGCTCATGCTTCCGCAGTCTTTTTCATACAACCCGTTTATCCCTGTAATATAAACTGTTTTCCTGGATTCATTACCGCTATAGTCAAATTTTATATTATTTTCATTGCATGCCTGCCTTATAACACTGAATACCGTTGAACCCTGTTTGACGTTTACCGATACACTATCCAGAATTATTCCGCTTTGCGGCACAGTATCACTATTTTTAGCACTGTCAGCAAGCTTATCCCAGTTATCCAGTGCACTGTCACACCTTATCGAGATGCTAACAGAAATTTTGTTTTCCTGTTGAGTCTCTGTCATAGCCTCACCGTCTGTAGCAGGTAATGCCGCCTGTTCATCTGATAAGCTGTTATCAGTCTGTATTTCTTCAGATATATGACTGTCGGCGCTGTCTGAGGCCCCACCCTGCTTCACATTTTCCTGCTGCTCAGGTGCAGCAGCCGAATCATCTGATAACTGACTTTTCTGAGTAACAGAACCTGATGCCGGTCTTGTATCAGATGTCAATATCTCAGAAGAAACTGATGTCTTTTGTACAGACGTGATCTGTGTTGTCACTGACGTTTCACTCTGTCTTAACTTTTCATCATGTGCTCCGGCCGTTTCAACTGAACATCCGGCAAGTATAAAACATAACAAAGAGCTTGCAGCAGTTATTAAAATCTTCTTATTCATCACATATAACCTCTGTTTTCATAACAGTTTTGTGTTTTACACTTTATAGTCTCATGTCATCAGTTCTTCTTTGTGCCGCTCATCACGAGTGCTGCAAGTGCTATAACACCTACAACAGCTGCCATACCTGATTTTGCAGTATCAGATGTCGCAGGTGACTGACTTACTGCAGTCTGTTTTACGCTTGTTGCTGCCGGTGCTGATGTTACCGTCGGCTGCCCCTGCTGCCCGGCCTGCGTTGTAACCGGTGTCGTCTGAGTTGTTTCAGTTTTGTTATCAACAAAACTTACATCAGAAAAATCATACAAAGGCTTCATATCATGCTCCATACGATAAATGGCTGTCAGACCAAGAAGAGCCTGAGATGTTGTATAATAGTCAGCACCTGCATCTACCCCATAGTAAGGTTCATAAAAACCGCCATTGTCAAGCTCAAACATCATCAGTCCGTCAACCAGACTTTTTCCTGACTGCGCAGTAAACTCTGCATACTTATCCTCATCAAGCATAGCAGCACTTATCAGACACTGTGCTGTACTTGACGGATTAGCAGCACCCCACGATGCTATTGCACCATCGTCTCCCTGCTGTGATCTGAGATAAGCATAACTGTTTTCTATTGCTTTATTTATCTCATCAGAATTATCGATCAGTCCCAGCACCTGGATCGTCTGAGCTGTTGTATCAGGATCAACTGATGCATATTCACCTGTCATATAGGTAAAGCCTGTGTCATCCATGTATCTTGTCATTATTTCAGCGCAGACTTTTTCTTTAAGACTCTGGGCATCTGCAATCTTATCACTGTATAAATATATCATATCAAGTGCATATGCAAGCGTACTTGTTGAACTGTTCTGATAGTCAGTAAAATCAAGACTGCTTATTTTGCTGCACAGGTCATATCCTGCAAAATCCGTTACATCACGGCCCATAGCAGTAAGTGCCATCATTACCCTGATATAATCATTCAGACTCTGATTCCCCTTTGAATCCTTATATTCTCCGTCTTTAGCTTTCAGGTCCTCTGCGGCTGACAAGTAATACTTATCAAGAACACCTGATACGGACGTGTTGCCGCTTCTTGCAAGTGCAATAATATACCATTCATCTCCGAACTGCTGTGAACCGTCAGCAAACAGTGTATTTACCGTATAACCGATCGTCCTGTTCAGACAGCTGTCGGATGCTGTATCAGCAAATACTGAATTTGATACCGCACATATCATAACAATAACTGCTGTAAACGCGCTAATTAATTTTTTCATTACAATTCTTCCTTTCAAAATAAAAAAAATCCTTATTCGTGTCGGTGAATAAGGATAAACAAAGATACTGATGCATATAAAAACACATACATCACACCTGTCAATCCTCACCGAATGAAAAGTGTACAAATACGGTTAGTTTCCTGACTTATAGCTTCAGACCTCATTCTTACCCTTCCTGCCCGTGGACAGTGGTTTTGTAAGCTTCGTAGCTAAATACAGTAGGTGCGAGACTGTCATGGATTCTGACCATGTTCCGATTTAATGCGTTTGCAGCCGTATTTATTACCTATAATATAATACACTATAACAGCCTGTTTGTAAATAGACATAAAAAAACATCTTATAAAACTAACTCTGATAATTTTCAGGATTAATTTTATAAGATGTTTCTGATCCGTTTAAAAAACAGGGGCGGTAAGAATCGAACTCACGTCAAAGGTTTTGGAGACCCCTATTCTACCATTGAACCACGCCCCTATGTATTGTCGTAACTTTCGTCACAACCAACGATAATGATTATATCACACCTTTTTTGGTTTGTCAAGACTTTTAAAAAAATAATAACCTATAAGTACATATCATACTGCCATATTGTTTTAATTGACGTCATTAGATTTTAAAGGTATAATTTATAATATGATAAATTAAGGGAGATGTGAAATAATGAACAGAAAATTAGCCGCAATACTTGCATTCTGTATGCTGCTATTTGCTGTCTCAACCGTCCTGATCATCGTCAGTAACGGAAAACACAGACAGGCGACAGTTTCCGACGACACATTAAATCCATCGACATCTGAAGATTCTTCATCTGCTGACACGTCATCAAAAGCAACTGATTTATCACAAACCTCTGTCACTAATGGTCCTGACACATCAGACAGTTCATCTGTGTTTAACAGCGAGCAGAGTACAGATACACATTCCGTACCTTCAGGCAGTGTCATTTCATCAACCGGTGATTCTCATTCATCTGCTGTCGTGCACTCTCAGGACACTCAGAAACAAGAAAATGAACAGGTACATATTACAACATCAAAAACTATGACTTATAATCAGCCGGTCCAGACTAAGCCTCAGACACAGCAGACTCAACTACAGACACAAGTTCAGACTAGGCCGCAGACACAACCCCATACAAAACCTGAGACACAGTTTCAGACTAAGCCGCAGACACAGCAAAGTCCGACGACTGAACCTGTACAAAGCGAAGCACCTCCCCAGCAGAATCAACAGCAGGACAACGGATATGCAAATGAAGTTCTTGAACTTGTAAACAAAGCAAGATCTGACAACGGGCTGTCTGCTCTGAGCCTTGATACAACACTCTGCTCTGCAGCACTTGTACGTTCGACTGAAACAGTATCAGTATTTTCTCACACACGTCCTGACGGCTCATCCTGTTTCACTGTCCTCGATGAGTTCGGAATAAATGCCAGGACAAAAGGCGAAAATATTGCCTGGGGTCAGAAAAGCTCACAGGAAGTTATGACCGCATGGATGAATTCAGAAGGACACCGCGCCAATATACTGAATTCTTCTTTTACAACGCTTGGTGTCGGAGTTTACAATTCCGGCGGAAGATTATACTGGACACAGCTTTTTACAGGCTGATATTATGAGTTTAATAAAATAAAAGGTCAGACGGGCAATCGTCTGACCTTTTATTTTATATCTGTGCTGCATATCAATATTCTTTTGGAAGAGTATATTTTGCAAGATACTGAGTACACATCTCCTGGAAGTCTGCATCATTTTCCTTAAGATCAGTGATATACTCGTGAGTATCAAATTTTTCTTTTTTAAGCTGTATAAGACATACTGCAATATTTGAGCAGTGATCTGAAACACGTTCAAGGTTTGTAAGCAGATCAGAGAATATAAATCCAAGCTCTATAGTACATCTGTCTTCCTGAAGTCTGTGTATATGTCTGTTTTTAAGTTCCATTCTGAGTCCGTCAATTACTTCTTCAAGAGGCTCAACCTTTCTGGCAAGGACCTCATCGTTATTTTCAAAAGCAGTGATAGACATATTAAGTATCTCTGTTACAGCTGCTATTATTACCCTGACCTCAGATTTTGCTTCTTCAGAAAATGTTATCTGCTTGTCATACATTTCTTTAGCTACCTGCATGAGATTTACTGCATGATCAGAAATTCTTTCAAAGTCACCTATACAGTGAAGAAGTCTTGATACTGAATTAGCATCCTGTGTTGTCAGTTCCCTGCCTGATATCTTGACAAGATATGTGCCGAGCTTGTCTTCATACTCATCAACTATGGATTCATTTTCTACAATTGTATTAACGCTTTTTTCATCATACTGCAAAAGTGTGTCAAGAGAGATATCCAGTGTATCTCTTGACAGAACAGCCATCTTAACTGTAAGATTTCTGCACTCAGCTATCGCAAAGGAAGGTGTCTGCAGAAGACGATCGTCTAGAAGAGTATATTTTTCCTTTTCGCTGACATCCTTGATAGTGAGTCTTGCAAGTTTTTCAAGCCATTTTGAAAATGGCAGCAGAAGTGCTGTTGTTACAATATTGAAAATACTGTGAAGCATTGCAATTCTGAAAGGAGTGATTGTATCGTCAATAAATGCAAATCTGAACACTGCATTTGCAGCATAGAAAAGGCACAGACAGATCACTGTTCCGATAACGTTAAAATAGATATGTACCGCAGCAACTCTCTTGGCATTTTTATTAACACCGATACTAGAAATTACTGCTGTAATACATGTACCTATATTCTGTCCCATTATTATCGGCAGTGCCATTCCATATGTAATGCTTCCTGTAAGAGAAAGCGCCTGGAGAATTCCGACTGAAGCAGCAGAGCTTTGTATTGCTGCTGTAAACAAAGCACCGACAAGTACACCGAGTATAGGATTATTAAATGCTGTAAGCATATCCTTGAATCCAGGCATATCAGCAAGCGGACTGACCGCATTGCTCATAAGCTTCATTCCGTACATCAGTACTGCAAAGCCTACCAGTATGTTTCCTACATCCTTCTTTTTGCTGCTTTTGGCTATCATGATCATAAGAATGCCTATAAAAGCTACAACAGGTGAAAAGTTTTCAGGCTTCAGAAGCTTCAGAAAAAAGCTGTCACTCTGTATACCGGTCATTCCAAGGATCCATGCTGTCAGAGTGGTTCCTATATTCGATCCCATCAGCACACCGATGGTTTGTCCCAGGTCCATTATTCCTGAGTTTACAAGCCCTACAAGCATTACCGTCATTGCAGATGATGACTGAATTGCAATTGTTATTCCAGCACCTAGCACCAGACTTTTAAATGGATTAGACGTCATTTTCTTCAGTGTCGTTTCAAGCTTGCCACCGGCTATTTTCTCCAATCCGCTTGACATTATGGTCATTCCAAACAGAAAAAATGCAAGTCCACCCAACAGCGTGAATACTGAAAATATGTCCATATTCAACTCTCCTTCAATGTGCAGATGTGTACATCTGTCTAAGTTCCCTTCATATGTATTCTACTTTATAAGTGTTACATATTTGTGTTATTACAGCGAAAATTAAATTAAATTGATCAACTATACACACTTGTTAATTATACAGTATTTCCGATAATATTTCAACACAAAATTTAAATATAAATTTTACACAAACTATTAATATTCTTCACCTTTTTGCTTGACCACATATATAAAATATTGTATAATAATAACTGTTATAGCTTATACTATAAAGCTGTATGTATGCATCTTAAACATGAAAGGAAGATTTGCATGGAAAATATCATTACTTTAAAACTCAACACACTGAAAGATTTCAGAGAATTTATGGAGTATGCCACAATGCTCAACGGCTCAGCACGAGCAATTCAGGGAGAAACAAATGTTGACGCAAAAAGTACACTCGGTATTGCTTCTATAATGGAGCTTGGAAGCTTCAACCTCAAGCTTATCGACTGTTCAGAATCAGAACTTCTTAACTTTAAGAAATGGGAAGTTTAATCTGACACTGTTTTATTTTTACATTAAAAATATTATCGGCTGTTCTTAACTGAACAGCCGATATTTTGTTTATTTATCAATAAGATACGCTCTGACAGGAGCACCGTCACAGCCGCCAAGCTTTAGCGGTGCAGCACTAAGCCAGTACCTGCCCGCCTTTACCTGTGACAGATCAATGCCCTCAAGCACTGCCGTATTGCACCTTAACAGCGTCCTGTGTACAAACGTGTTTCCGACTGTAATGCTTTCTACTCCTATAAGATCAAAATATTCAGACGCAGCAGCAGCCGATGCATCACTGAACTTAGCTTCACCTTTGATAAGCAGTCGTTTTTCACATGTTTTTATTAATCGCTGTATATCCTTCAACTCAATAATTCCTGACAGCTCCGCCACACTGCAGTATCCTACACAGTAATCAAGCGGGATACTTTCAGCTGTATAACCATCATCTATATAATGAAAAGGTGCATCCATATGAGTTGAATTATGAACACACATTTTAATTCTGGTGAGATTAAACTCAGATCCTTCGCTGATTAGCATATCTCTCTTATATTCGGGCTTTATATCACCCGGATAAACTGGTGAGGAAAACATCTCGTGACTTATATCTATTATTCTCATATTGATTTCTCCTGTCTTAATTATTCACCTGTACTGTCTATGTTATTGTCTGATACTTAGCCGTAATATCTAGATTAGTGTAGCTCGTTGCTCAAAATGTGAAAAACTGAATGTAAAATGTGAAAATAATACGCGAACAAAGCCGAACAAAGCCGATTTAATACGTTATAAACATGTTTTATCAAGGGTTTTAAGTGGGATTATATGCTTGTTAATCGGGTTTTTTTGAACTGAAAAATGCAAAAAACAGCCGTCAATGTCGGAGCGTTCCAGCCTTTATCGGCTTGACTTTTTATTCGGATTTTCCCAATATTGAAATACCTTAAGGTCGTGAAATGCGACCAATGATATTTCTTATGCTGGTAGTAGAAAGATTGTATTTGGCTGAAAGTTTTTTGATATTTTTCCCGTTGTATTCTTTTCTGATTAGCGCAGCTCTGAAAGGTCTTGTTAATGCTTTCTCCTGAGCTACGTAAACAACGCATCCACCATAGCACTTGACCAGAATCCTATAGGCTTCTATCCCAATAACTTCTGCAAGTTCATACTGTTCACCGGTAAGTTTATCAATAGTTATATTTTTTAATTCAGGCATTTTAACACATCCTTATTATTATGTGCATTATAGCACTTTGCACAAGGGGTCACCATTTCAGTGACCCCTTAAGCTGTGTCTGACACTCTGATCATGCCGGAGCAGTGAGTGCAGCCATTGCAAAATTTTAAAATTTTTGTGCATTTTGCTATTCCTTTATATTACGTTCTGCCACATTATAAAGTTTCGTCATCACTTCGGTATCCTTTTTAAATTGGCTTATAAGCGTACGAACTTCTGTGATTTTTGATTCGTAGATCTGATAATTTCTAATTACTTCTTTAAGAGTATACTTCATTTCTTTAAGTGAGCCATTAAAAACACAAGCAGCTACTTGTATAACTATAACAATAATAATGATTGATACAGCCATGCCTAACATGAAAAATTTCATTTAATAATCCTCCGTTATTGCTATCACTTATGATTTACGTTATTCATATTGCTTACAGATTCAATAATAAGTTTTTTGAATCTAACCAATCCTTTTTTATTACTTAGTGACCTATTATCCATACAATCATGAAAGTTTAATATGCGTGATATCCCACAAGTATACATTCCTGAATAGTTTGAAGCAACTGCTTCGCAAGCTGTATTAATTCCTACTGCATCCGCTCCAAGTATATAAGACATATTGATTTCTGCATTGGTTTCATATTCAGGTCCTGCAAATTGAATGTATATGCCTTCTTTAAGTTCTATTTCAAGGAAGCCAGCCGAGTTACGAACAATGGTATTTAATTCTGCGCAATAGAGATTATTCAAGTTTGAAAAGTACTGTTCAAAAGAAGTTCCATTTTCCCCTGTTAGACAGCTTGGAACGAACTTAGAGATGTGATCGGTAATCAACATTATATCATCGGTCACAAAACTATTATTGACAGCACGTGCAACATTTGTGATCAATAAAATTTTCGTTCCCATAAGCTTCATAAGGTAAATAGGAAAAACAACATCTGACATTTGATTATTTTCATAATAATGTATTCTACCATGCATAATTACAACGGGCGTTTCTTTAACATACCCAAATATAAATTCACCATGAGCCTTAGAATTTGGAAATCCTCTAATTTCACTGTAAGGAATAACACATTGTATATTGCAGATGTCGGAAACGTCTTCTATATCAGAATCAATAACAATAGCTACTTTTGGGCAAAAAGGAATCCTTGATTTAATACTGTTATAAGCACATTTTATTTTTATTTCACGGGTCATATCTTATCGTCCTTTATTAATTATTCGCAAAGAAGAGTAGCTTCATTAAATAGATCACCAACCATTGTAAGCATATAATCATTACAACAAAAATCCCCGGAAGAACGATTGATATAATTGAGTGCTGTATGGTAAGCATGTTTTGCACGTTCGGCTTTTTCTTTTTTACCTATAATGTTCTCTGGACACATCAGATTTAACTCTTTTGCATAGCTTCTAAGAGCAACAAACATAGTGGGGTTATCTTTGTTTCTAAAAGCAACATCATTAAATTCGTCCTGTGTCATTTTGAAAACATCTGGATTTAACAGTGCAAGATCAGCCGTGTTTATTCTTTCGCCTGTTATCATGTAGGCATCATCAAGACGACTTAAATAATCATTGTACGCTTTTTCACTCTTATCAATGGCTTTTTTACTTGCCATATTAACATCATTTTCAATTGCAGGTGCATATTTTTTTCTAAGTTCGGGCAATCCCTGAAACTCTTTATTCCTTGCAAATGGAATCTTTGTTTCATTTATGTATTCTCTAATAATGTCATTTAACTGCTTCTTAAATATACTTTCTTTCATGTTTAAAACTCCTTTTATAAACGTTTTTTAACTATGAACATACTATATAAAATTATTTTCTGCATCCGGTAAGTAATCCAGTGCTTCTTTTTCGGAGCATCCAAAATACCAAGCAATAAACTTTTCTTTTTTCAAACATCCTGAAGAACATAGTCTAAATCTTTTATCAAATTCTTGATCAATGTCTTTGTTGCAACCTTCCCCCCATTCAAATACAGCTTCATAATCTCCTTCAGGAGCAAGTTTATATAAATCAGCGTATGTATTCATTATCCAAATAACATGTAATAATGAATCTTCAAGGGCTGACTGTATATCCTTAGCTGTAGCTCTGGATCGTTCTTTTCCCGCTCTGACTTCCTCAGCAGTTTTTTCTATAGTTTTCTGATCAGATAAAGATCCATATGCAAGCCCACAATTAAATTCAATTTCAAGTAGTATTTTATTGAATCCGTTGAATAGTGATTGATCACGAATTGCAGGGGAAAAAACTTTAAGCGGCACATCCCTATTACAATCAAAATTGTTTGTTCTGAATAATCTCTGCATTCTCTGAGGCATTCTTAGATTGCCGTTACTGTCACGCATAAACATATCTTCTGGAGCATCAACAGCAAGTTGAGAACCGTTATATTCCCACATAATAAGAGCCCATTGTGTGTCTGCCTGTTTGATCTGATCTACAGCTTTCGAAAAACAAGACATCCCAAGCGGTGAATTTCTATCTATATTGTTATTGCCCGGATACTTAAATACGGAAAACAGAGGTTTTTCAATATTCGGCAATATAATAGATTCTACAAGGTTCTCCCACTCAGGAATATGACGGATATCATATTTTCTTATGAGTGAGTTGTTATTGTCTCCTAAGAAAGCTGTATTAGTAACTTGATATGTTTTATTGGATGCAAAGAAAGTATGCCTTTCAAGCCTTGTAAACACATATTTCCCATACTGTTTTGTATCTACAAATATAACATCAGTAATATTGCCTGATGAATCAAATTCCAAAGGGAATACGTTATCTACAGGAACAGCATTGATCTTTATCTTATTACCATCAACATACGGTTTAAATACCATTCCACCAAATGCACAGGCATTTTCAAAGTCCTGGCGTATATGTTTCATATATTCACTATATTGTTTCTGCAAAAACTCCGCTCTTTTAGAATTAGAATATGAAGTGATCCATGACTTTCCGTCATTAAGAGTAATACGAGCAACTTCTGAACATATTGAAGCGGGAAGATTAAGCCCTGTAACATCACTACCTATCCAGTACGCTTTATTACAAAACATATCATTCCATAATTGAAATGCTTCACGCATACCGTGAGATATAGGAATTTTTACATTCATAGCTTTTTCAATATCAGTTATCGAAATCAATGTTTATCTTCTCTTTTCTGGCATAAATATTTTGCACTGGATAAGCGTAGCTTTTCTCTGTCAATAATTCTTCTTACGGTACGTGTTGAAATATCATGATTCTTTGCAATATCCCTATATCCTGCACCAGCTTGATATTCTTCTATTACACACTTTGAAATATGATCTCTTAATATCGTTGATGCATGCGGAATATAGAGAAAATCTCCTCCGAAAACATGTATTATTCGAGCGGTTATTTCCGCTCCAAACTCAGCGTATAATGACTGAACACTACAGCCTTTATAATCTTTAATTACTTCTTCAAGTTCCTTTGATCGTGTCATTATTATCACCGCCTGACTTTATTTAATCACACTGTCATTGACAATGACAATGTAAGTGTCACATATAATTTAAGAGCGGTTAAAATGTTCTTTTACCGCTCTTAAAATCATATTTAATCTTATTTGAATACTAATAGTTCACGCATAACTTTCATTCCAAGTTCCAACCCTTTTTCAAATCCACTTGATGCCGCATCATTCATTAAATCATATATTGCTTCATGCAGTGGAACATCATTAATATTAAATTTATCAACCAGGTTGTCAAAGCTTTCTGATATCCTATCACTGTACATATCATTATTTAATGTTTCGTTACTGTATGTAGTAATCATGTCTTTTATCTCTTGTATTCCTAATTTCTTCATTTAAATTACTCCTCTATTTAATTAATACTGTTTAAATTCTTCATAACACCGTTTGAATTCCATTCTAAGAATTCATTTGATAAATTACCCTCTAAAATCAAACCTTGCTTAAAATGGCTCTCAGTTTGTTTTTAGGGATTGATATTTTATGCTTTTTGTAGTATAATTAAGTAAACTTTCAGAATGGTTATGAAGTTTACTTTTTCGGTGCTTGTTACTGCGAATAACAAGTGCTGAATTTTTTTATACCTTCTTATCATTTTCTATATACCCCAAAGTTTTTATAAAATAGTTTTTCATTGTATCCATCATTGAGTCAGAAGCTGCTTCAAATCTTATCCCTAGTTTACCAATTGAACTAAATGGAAGCCTACTCAAAAACTCTATTAAATAATATCCACTAATACAAGCATCAGTAATGGTTACATCCCTAATAAAGTTAATGTGTTGTGATTCTATACTGCCGTCTTTATCATAAGAAAGACCAAGCCAAAATATTTTTTTACTTAAGAAATCTGAACTTCGGCTTTTATGTTGGCTCATAACAACAGTGATTGAATCATTACCAAGCATACTAATACAATGATTGAATTGTAAGTAATTTATTGCTTTTTCTTCAAACTTCATAATTTTTTCTCCTAAATACTTGACATAAGAAATTTTAGTACTTTTCCAGTAAGCTTAACATTGTTCAGCTTTGAATATTCCATTCCAAATTCATAAAGCTTTCTAGCTTCTCTAAGGCTTCCTTCATTAGCTTTTTTATTCAGAATAAGGATCACGTTATCATCGCAGTCCGGGAAGATGTTTTTAATTTCTTCTTGTGTGTATTCGTTATAAACTTTAGGCTTTACAAAAATACGTGTTCTTATCTGGTCAAATTCATAGCCCC
>JAUNSK010000034.1 GCA_030539275.1 Oscillospiraceae bacterium
GGGGCTATGAATTTGACCAGATAAGAACACGTATTTTTGTAAAGCCTAAAGTTTACAACGAATACACACAAGAAGAAATAAAAAACATCTTCCCGGACTGTGATAATAATGTGCTCCTTATTCTGAATAAAAAAGCTAATGAAGGAAGCCTTAGAGAAGCCAGAAAGCTTTATGAATTTGGAATGGAATATTCAAAGTTGAACAATGTCAAGCTTACCGCAAAGGTGCTTAAATTTCTTATGTCAAGTATTTAGGAGGGTTACGATGTTTAAGATAGATGCATGGTATGATAATGCCGCTTTAGTTAGCAAAAATAAAAAAAGAATAGATGTATGTAAAATAGAAATAGCCTTATGTAAACTTTCAAATCGTTTTAATGGGGAAAATTTCAATATTAGGGTTATTTATTGTGAAGACGTTAAAGGAATTACTCATATAGATTACATTAACAAGAATAATATTGATTTTAATACAGCGTGTTTTCAAGTAATTTCTCTTGTAGAATCATTTAATGTTATATGTGAAAGTGTTTTGATTTCTTTTTGTGATATGACAGAGAATTTAGAATACCATGAAATTAAAAATGAGTTTGTAGTATTCTTACAAAATCATAGAATTAAAAGAACATATAAATAATATGAAGGAGAAATTAAAATTGAAATTTGAAGAAAAAGCAATAAATTACTTACAGTTTAATCATGTTGTTAGTTTGAGCGGAAATGAAACAATTACAGTTGTAATGTGCCAAGCAAAATGCAGAGGTGGTTCAGAATATCTTGAAAAAAAAATATACTGGGTGGGAATATCTTTAGATGAATCCGGCAACATAGAAGCTCCTCCAGTTAATTTTCTTATGGATGTTACTCTTGATGTAGCATGTATCAGTGCATATAATGTTTTACGTTTCTTATGTAGCCTTAAATATAATTCAGTTGGTAAAATTGGAATTAGATTTGATGCTGGTTCAGATGCAATGATCATAAAAATGAAAAAACATTTTATTGAGACTATGGAATGGGTAGATTCATATGAATATCAGAAGTCAATGGAGAAATATGTTCCAACAATTAAAATCTCAAAAAGCGGAGCGAATAGAAAATGATGTTTGTAGATAAAAAAATTCAGCACTTGTTATTAGCAGTAACAAGCACCGAAAAAGTAAACTTCATTTGACAGTGAAGGTTTACTTAATTATACTACAAAAAGCATAAAATATCAATACCCCAAAAACGAACTACAAGCCGTTTTAAGAGGGGGTAATATTCAGAGGGTAATTTATCAAATAAATTCTTAGAACAGTTTTTAAACGGTATTAGAAGAAATTTAAACAGTATTGATTATATAAGGGAGCATTAAAAATGAAAAAGATAGGAATAGCAGAAATAAAAGATATGATTTGTACATATAACAACCAGACATTAGGGAATGATCTTTACAGCGATGAAGTGTCAGACAGCTTTGACAAGCTTGTAAAAGATTTTAATGTTGAAGATGTACCACTGAATGAAGCAATATATGATTTAATGAATGATGCGGCATCAAGTGGATTTGAAAAAGGGTTGGAACTTGGAATGAAAGTTATGCGTGAACTATTAGTATTCAAATAAGATTAAATATGATTTTAAGAGCGGTAAAAGAACATTTTAACCGCTCTTAAATTATATGTGACACTTACATTGTCGCTGTCAATGACAATGTGCTAAAATAAAGACAGGCGGTGATAATAATGACACGATCAAAGGAACTTGAGGAAGTAATTAAAGAATATAAAAGCTGTAATGTTCAGTCATTATGCGCTGAGTTCGGAGCGGAAATTACCGCTCGAATAATACAGATTTTCGGCGGAGATGTTTTATATATTCCGCGTGCATCAACTATATTAAAAGATCATAATTCAAAGTGTGTAATAGAAGAATATCAAGCTGGTGCAAGTTTTAGTGATATTGCAAAGAAATATGATATGTCTCCCCGAACTGTAAGAAGAATTATTGAAAGGATGAATAAAAATGGATGAATCAGAAGTAAAAGAACCCCCAGAGGTAAACACTGAGCCAGAAGAAGCAAAAGAAATTCAGGAAATAAATTCACCTGATCAGAGCGACGATCAGAACGGCGACCAGAGCGACGATCAGAACCAAAAGCCAGACTATGAAGCAATGTATAACGATTCACAGAAAGAACTTACACAGTTAAGAAAGTATGTTACTTTATTCGAGCATAACATTGATGTTACAAAAGGTGATTATGACAAAATAATAAAAACCGCTGATAAGTTATGTGATGAAAACACTGATTTTACAACGGCTGTTGAAATGGTTAAAAAAATGTATCCTGGATGTGAATATCATATACCTATGTTTTCTTATCCTGTTGGTAAGGGATCAATAGAAGTTCAGGATCATGACGGATTTAGAAAAGCATTAAGTGCAAAAATAGGAGGATAAAATATTATGGCAAATGAAAATGTGGTTGTAGTAGAAACACCAGCAACAAAATCCGTAAATTATGCAGAAAAGTATTCCGCATTAATTGACGAAAGATTGCATCTAGCAGCTATTACAGACGCTTGTGTAAATGATAAGTATGATTTTAATGGAGTTAATAAAATAAATGTATATTCCACAGACACCGCCCCTATTAATGATTATAACAGAACAGCATCTGAAAATCGTTATGGTACACCAACGGAACTCGGAAATGATGTACAGGAAATGACATTAACACAGGATAAGTCATTTACATTTACAATAGACAGAGGCAACCTTGAAGATACAGAACTTGCAAACAATGCGGCTACAGCATTACAGCGACAGATTGATGAAGTTATTACTCCATTAGTTGATAAGTACAGAATCAATAAAATGTGTGCTGGAGCGGGTACAACTTTAAGACAGCATATTACATCAAGTAATGCATACGAAAGTTTTTTAGATGCTTCAATAATTCTTACAGAAAATAAAGTTCCTGTTGTAGGTCGAAAGGCTTTTGTTACAACATCATACTATAAAAAGTTAAAGCTTGATTATGCGTTTACAGGTCGTGCAGATAAAGCAAATGATATTGCTATCAATGGAGAGGTTGGAAAAATTGACGGTACACCAATTATTTTAGCACCGAGTGAGTACTTCCCAGAGGGAACAAACTTTATTATAACTCATCCAATGGCTACAATCGGACCTGTTAAGATTGCAGAGTATAAAACACATACCACTCCGCAGGGCGTTAGTGGATGCCTTTGTGAAGGTCGTGTATACTTTGATGCATTCGTATTAAATAATAAAGCGTGTGCTATTGTCGTATCAAAAGAGCCTGTTGTTACTCTTTCAGATTTGAAAATCGGTAGCATAACACTTACACCAACGTTTGATAGTGCTGTAACATCTTACACAGGATCTACAACAACAGCATCCAATACAGTAACAATAACAGCAACAGACAGCGAAGCTATACTGACTATTACAAATGGAGAAACTGAAATAGAATCCGGCGATACTGCTTCATGGAGTTCTGGAGAGAATACACTTACTATTGAAGTTGAAAGTGCAGGACAGACAGAAACTTATACAGTTGTAATAACACGTACATAATCAAGGGGGTGCATCTTAGAACCCCCACGATGTTTTAATATCGGGAAAAGCCGAATAAAAAGTTAAGCCGCCAAAGTCTGGAATACCATGACATTGACGGCTGATTTTTTGTATTTTTCGGTTCAAAAATACCCGATTAACAAGCATAAAAACCCACCTTAAACCCGCATTAAATTCATTGATATCCCATGTTAAAACGGCTTTGTTCGGCTTTGTTCGGCTTTGTTCGCGTGTTATTTTTACATTTTATATTCAGTTTTTCACATTTTGAGCAATGGGCTACACTTTACATAAGAGAAAATCGTAATGCCTACAGGAATATTGTTGCCTGCGCCATATGCCTGGGCAGATCCTTCAACTCTGAGAATATCGATGCTTGCACACTTAGGACATTTGTGACTGATTTTCATGTTATAGTCTCCTTTCAGATAAAACATTTTGTCCAGTACGAATCAGATACGGATCTTTTGCTGTCTTACTGTTTATATTTTTGCATTATTTTATGTAAATTATTATAGCATAAAACCTGTACATAATGTATAACAAATTAATTAGTTTATTTTAAATATTATACTGTATGATAATAAAAAGAGTTACGAATCCAGGTCAGAAATACTATGATATGTATATACCTATCATTATAATAAAATTTACGTATTTTACATATCATAATATCTGTGCTATACTCAGTTACAGAAAATAAACCGAAAGGAATTGATATCATGAATAAGGAAATGTCTAAAAAAACCATACTGTGGACTCTGTTCAGAACAATGTTCATTCTGAGTGCATGTACATTCGGCGGTGGTTTTGTTATAGTTTCACTGATGAAAAAGAAATATGTTGAGGAGCTCAAGTGGCTTGATGAAGATGAAATGCTCGATATAACAGCAATCACTCAGTCATCACCGGGACCTCTTCCTGTTAATGCGTCAGTTATTATCGGATACAGAATGTGCGGAATAGCAGGTTCAATTGCTGCGGTTCTCGGTGCGATACTTCCTCCGATGATTATTATTTCACTGATATGTGTGTTTTACAATCAGTTCCGTACTAATAAGTATATAGCTATAGCACTTCAGGTAATGCGTGCCGGCGTAGCGGCTGTAATATTTGATGTTGTTATAAATCTTGCTAAAAATGTCTGCAAAACACGCAGGGTTCTTTATATTGGAATGATGATCACAGCATTTATCTGCACATATTTCTTTGGTGTAAGTGCAATGCTTATAATTCTTATATGCCTTGGAATAGGTATTGCAGACCTTCTTATAGATCTTGCTGCCAAGAAGAAAGGAGATGCTGAATAATGAGTATATTATTAAAACTGTTTTTGAGCTTTCTGCAGGTAGGACTGTTCAGTGTAGGTGGAGGATATGCTGCTATTCCTCTTATACAGTACCAGATCGTTGAGGTTCATGGCCTGATGACAATGGAGGAATTTTCGGACCTTATTACAATTGCTGAAATGACACCAGGTCCTATATCCATAAATTCGTCGACATTTGTAGGAACAAGACTTGCAGGAGTATTTGGTGCAATAATCTGTACTCTTGGCTGTATTATACCTTCCTTTATCATATGCCTCACACTTGCACATTTTTATTATAAATACCGTAATTTCAGCGGCGTTCAGACAGTACTCGGAGCATTAAGACCTGCAACAGTTGCCCTGATAGGATCTGCCGGAATGTCTATTCTTATGCTCGGACTGTTCCAGAGCAACATCTTCGGCGCAAGATTTGAAAACTTCCACGTAATAGAATTTGCGTTATTCGGTGTCTGCCTGTTTCTGCTTCGTAAATATAAGATAAATGCCATTACAATAATTCTTGGCAGCGGCGTAGTGGGAACAATAATCTATCTTGTTAAAGGACTTCTTGTGTAGTTGTTTACTGACAGCCCTCTGACCCCAGAGCAAAGTCCATAAAAAGCTTCATCTGTGGTGAAATAAGTTTGTTTTTATGATAAATAAGCCGAAATTCTCTCTTTACATTAACATTATCAACTGTTATAGCCTTAATAACTCCTGTCCTGAGTTCTTCTGATATAAGTTTTCTGGATATGATCGCAATACCGAGACCATTGATTACTGCGTTTTTAATGGCCTCGGTATTTGTGCAGCACCACTTCTTTTTCATGTGTATGTTGTTCTCATTCATAAGCTGCTCAAACTGATTTCTGTCTGCACTGCCCTGTTCTCTGGATATAAGCGGTTGTGATTCAAGCATGTCCAGGGTTACTTTTTCAAGAGAGTAAAACGGATGAGTTTTTCCGACAGCCATTAACAGTTCATCCCTGCATACGATTTTGCTAACTATATCCTCATTTGTGAGAGAGCCTTCGACTATTGCAAGATCAAGTTCACTGCTGATGACTTTTTGTTCAATAGCTGTAGTGTTGTCTATAGTAACTCTGATATCAATATCAGGGTTGTGCGTATGGATCTTTTTTATAATATCGACCAGAGTAACAGTACCTACGGTAACGCTTCCGCCGACTCTGAGCTTTGGACAGGAAAGAGAATTCTTCATGGCGCTTTCCATATTGTCACACAGCTGAGTTATCTGATTTGCATAGGAAAGAAGGAGCTTTCCGGGCTCAGTTATATAGATCCTGTTTGAAAGTCTGTCAAACAGTGTGACATTATAGTGTTCCTCGAGTTCTCTGATCGCCTGGCTGACAGATGGCTGTGAAATGTACAGCTGTCTTGCCGCCTCTCTCATAGTACCGCATCTTGCAACTTCAATAAATATTTTAAGATGTCTGAATGTCATATTATTCTCCCTGAAAATTTGTAAAATGTTATTTGTATACCGGTTAAGTATAGCATATACACACATGGTTTAAAAGTATGTTTGGTGAAATAGCTGTAAATATTCATAATTATTTATTCAATATATATAATGAAAAAAGTCGGAAAATGATTTATAATATATTTTGTGTAAAAAATTAAAGGGAAGTGTTTAAATGGCAGATAAAAAATTAAGTGAAAAGGCATCAAAAGTAATAAAGGACAACACAGGAATTATTGCAGAATTCAAAAAGTTCATAGCACGCGGAAATGTGCTTGATATGGCAGTAGGTATCATCATCGGTTCTGCCTTTACAGCAATAGTAACATCACTTGTTTCAGATATAATCACACCGCTTATAGGAACGATTATTGCAGGAATAAACTTTGACAGGCTTGTGCTTACTATTCCGTGGGGTGGCAGACCGCAGATACATATAGGAAGCTTTATTGACGCAGTAATTAATTTCTTCCTCACGGCTCTTTGTGTATTTATACTTATAAGAACAATAAACAAGTTTACAAAAAAGAAGGAAGAAACCAAGGAACCTCCGAAACCTTCAGATGAAGTTGTTCTTCTGACAGAAATAAGAGATCTTCTTAAAGAACAAAAGGAAGATAAGGAATAGAGTACATACTCGCAATATTATTGTGCATGTCAATTGACAAACAATATTTTATGTGCTACAATGAAACAAGTTAATGGTTTCAGGATATTGTGTAATTCATAACCGGCGGTAAAAAGGCTGAATCCTTCAAGTCCGCGAGCCTCTGGCTGATCCGGTGAAATTCCGGAACCGACGGTAAAGTCCGGACGAAAGAAATTTTATATTTTAAGCTGAATAATGAAAGCTATCCTGAACACATTAAATGGGATAGCTTTTTATTTTTTTATATTGACGAAAATTTGTATATTCCGGAAAGAAGATTTTAAGATGGATGAACATGAAAAGTATATGTCTATGGCTGTAAACCTTGCAAAAAGAGGGACAGGATTTGTAAATCCTAATCCGCTTGTCGGAGCAGTCATAGTTAAAAATGGTTCTGTTATAGGACAAGGGTGGCATCGCAGGTACGGCCAGCTGCATGCTGAGCGAAATGCTTTTGCTGACTTAAGTGAATCTGCAGAGGGTGCTGATATGTATGTTACACTTGAACCGTGCTGCCATTACGGAAAAACACCGCCTTGCACTCAGGCTATAATTGAAAATAAGATACGCCGGGTTTTTGTTGGTTCAGATGATCCTAATCCGAAGGTCGCGGGCGGAGGAATAAAGCAGCTCAGAGACAACGGTATTGAAGTTGTTACAGGAGTACTGAAAGAAAGCTGTGACAGAATAAATGATATATTCTTTCACTATATTCAGACAGGTACACCGTATGTAATACTTAAGTACGCTATGACAGCAGACGGAAAAACAGCTGCTTCAACCGGTGAGTCAAAATGGATTACAGGTGATGAGTCAAGACAGCATGTTCATCAGACAAGAAAACGCTGTGCAGCTATTATGGCCGGACTTGGCACAGTCGTCGCAGATGATCCGATGCTTACCTGCCGCACAGAAGATCCGAGCAATCCGGTAAGGATAATCTGTGACAGCAGGCTCAGAATACCTCCTGACTGCAATATACTTAAAACTGCTCATGAGGTACCGACTTATATTGCTGCGGTCTGTCATGACGAAAAAAAAGAGCAGCAGATAAAGAACACAGGTGCAGAGATCATATTTACTGATGCATGTGACTCAAGAGTCGACCTGACACAGCTCATGAAAATGCTCGGAAAATCGGGCATCGACAGTGTACTTATAGAAGGCGGTTCTGAACTGGCTTACAGCGCAGTAAAGAGCGGAATAGTCAATAAAATAGAAGCATATATAGCGCCAAAAATATTCGGGGGAAAAACGGCATTTACTCCGGTAGGAGGAAAAGGCGTTGATTTTCCTGATGAGGCATTTATGCTTGAAAAGCCTGATGTTTCTGTCATTGGTGATGATATTTTGCTTGAGTATAAAGTTAAGGGTGTGAAATGATATGTTCACAGGAATAATAGAGGAAAAGGGAAAAGTAAAAAGCATTGCATCTCAAGGCAGCTGTGCAAGGATAACGATCAGTGCAGATAAAATATTTTCAGATCTGAAAACAGGCGACAGTGTTGCAGTAAACGGTGTTTGTCTGACTGCCTGTGATATTACATCTGACACATTTTCAGCAGATGTTATGGCTGAGACGATGAGAAGAAGCAATCTGGGAAAACTGAAAACAGGTGACAGCGTAAATCTCGAGAGAGCGATGCTCAGCGGAGGAAGATTCGGCGGACATATTGTTTCAGGTCATATAGATTCAACAGGTGTAATAAAAAAGCTGAAAACAGAAGGAAATGCCGTATGGGTAACAATTTCAGCAGATGAAACAGTGATGCGCTATATCATTGAAAAGGGTTCAGTGGCCATAGACGGAATAAGTCTTACAGTTGCAGATGTGTCGGTCTCATCATTCAGTGTATCGGTGATACCGCACACAGGATCCGAGACTACTCTTCTTGATAAAAAACAGGGTGATGAAGTAAATCTTGAGTGTGATATTATAGGCAAGTATGTTGAGAAGCTCATGCCGGGTAAAGATGAGAACAAGACGAAGAGTTCGCTTAACAGGAGTTTCCTGATGGAACACGGTTTTATTTGATTATACAGAAAGGATAATTGATATGTTTAAATATAATACAATTGAAGAAGCGCTTGATGAATTAAGAAAAGGCAGAATAATATTAGTTACTGATGATGACAACAGAGAAAATGAAGGGGACTTTATCTGTGCAGCAGAATTTGCAACTCAGGAAAATGTGAACTTTATGGCTACACACGGCAAAGGTCTTATATGCATGCCGATGAGCCATGAATATACTCAGAAACTTGGATTATCACAGATGGTAAGGACAAACACAGATAATCACTGTACCGCATTTACCGTTTCAATAGATCATGTAGATACCTCAACAGGTATTTCTGCAGCTGACCGTTCTGTGACAGCCATGAAATGTGCTGATGATGCATCCGGACCGCAGGATTTCCGAAGACCGGGACATATGTTTCCGCTTGAAGCAAAATCAGGAGGAGTTCTTCAGAGAAACGGACATACAGAAGCAACAGTTGATCTTATGAGACTGTCAGGCCTTAAACCTGTCGGATTATGCTGTGAGATAATGGCAGATGACGGTACTATGATGCGTCAGGATGGTCTTAAAGAGTTGGCACAGAGACTGGGAATAGTGTTTATTACCATCGCTGACCTGCAGGCATACAGAAAGAAAAATGATATTTTCATGAAGCATGTTACAGCAGCACAGCTTCCTACAAAGAACGGTGACTTTGTGATACATGCATTTAAAAATATAATAACGGGTGAGGAACATGTAGCTCTGACAATGGGTAATGTCTCTGACGGAGAACCGGTTCTGTGCAGAGTTCATTCAGAATGCATGACAGGAGATGTATTCGGTTCAAGACGCTGTGACTGCGGACAGCAGCTAGACGCTGCAATGAAGCAGATCGCAAGAGCAGGAAGAGGCGTTCTGGTATATTTAAGACAGGAGGGCCGTGGAATAGGTCTTGTAAACAAGATAAAGGCATACGTACTTCAGGAACAGGGACTTGATACTGTGGATGCAAATATAAAACTTGGTTTTGCTCCTGATCTGCGAGATTACAGCTGCGGCGCACAGATGCTGAAGCTCCTTGGTGTAAGCAAACTGAAACTCATGACAAACAATCCGATAAAGATCACTGATCTGTCCAGCTATGGCATAGAAGTATCAGAGAGAATACCGCTTCAGATGGAGACTACCGACAAGGATGAGTTTTATCTGAAGACAAAGCAGCACAGAATGGGACATATGCTTACTTATGGAGATTAAGACATCCGTTAAAAATTTTGTATATTTATATATAATAAAATAAATTCAATAAGGAGAAAAAATAATATGAATATCATTCAGGGAAAGTTTACGGCTAATGGAGTAAAAATAGCGATTGTTGCGTCGAGATTCAATGAATTTATAACTACAAAGCTTATAGGCGGTGCAGAGGATGCACTGTTAAGACATGACATCAATCCTGACGATATTGATCTTGCATGGGTTCCGGGTGCATTTGAGATCCCGGTAATAGCTCAGAAGCTGGCTCAGACAGGAAAGTATGATGCTATTATATGTGTTGGTGCAGTAATAAGAGGATCAACGTCACATTATGACTATGTATGTGCAGAAGTTTCAAAGGGAATTGCATCCGTTTCTCTGAAGTATAGTATGCCAGTAATGTTTGGTGTACTTACAACCGATAACATTGAGCAGGCCATAGAAAGAGCCGGAACAAAGGCAGGAAACAAGGGTTATGACTGTGCAATGTCTGCACTTGAAATGATAGACCTTATGAAGAATATATAGCAAACTGACAAAAAAGGAACTGTATTTATTGCAGTTCCTTTATTTTATCACTACTATAAACCATAAATAAAATAGTAATAAAATGTACTATTTTACGTTTTTGACACGATTGGAAAGCATACATTTATAGTTATATTGTATAATAATATGACAAATAACATGTACATTATATGATTTTCGTCATATTAAGATACAAAAACAATACGGTTCAATTCCATAAATTATATAAAATTAGATATAAATGCTATTAAAATTATATAATTTTCCAATACATATAACTAACATGTTGAAATATTGGTGCATTTTTATAAATAAATAAGGAGTATTTATATAATTTAGCCAATTGCAATTTCTACCTTATGATGATATAATAATACTATTAGAGTAGTATGTATTTTTGTGCTCTTATTTGTGGCAGTTAATTAATTCGGAGGTGGTTAAATGAGTAGATTTTCTTATAGCGCAAAAGATGCTGATGGAACAACCAAAAAGGGAACTATGGTTGCTGAAAATGATCGTGAATTCAGCACGAAAATGCGTGATAAAGGTCTGATGTTGACAGGCCATAAGGAAAGTACTTCAGAAGAAAACAAGAACACGTATAAGTTCAAAACAAAGGAACTGGCGTTCAACTGTCGTCAGCTCAGCGCAATGCTGACATCAGGACTTACACTTGTTAAGGCATTGGATATTCTGAGCAAGGAACAGGAAAATGAAAAGGCAAAGAAAATATGGCTGGATATTTATGAGCAGGTTCAGAAAGGTGAATCGTTTTCAAAAGCTCTGGAAATGCAGGGGGATGCTTTTCCTATTTTTATGAAGGCCATGGTTAACGCGGGTGAGAGCAGCGGTTCGCTTGATGTAATCATGAAGCGAATGGAACAGCATTATGACAAGGAAAACAAGCTGAGCAATACAATAAAGGGTGCGATGATATATCCTATTATCCTTCTGTGCCTTTCAGTTGTTGTTGTTATAGTAATATTTACCTTTATTATGCCTATATTCGAGCCGTTGTTTGAAGGAACGGACAATCTTAATCCTATAGCAAAATTCTTGATGGCATTCAGTGATTTCCTGAAAGCAAGATGGTACGTTGTTATCATAGTTGCTGCGGCATTGGTCGGTGGTATCAAGTATGCATCGACGCTTCCTGATGTCAGGTATAAGATGGATATGTATAAAATCACCATGCCGAAGGTAGGCCCTCTGATGGTTAAGATATACACAGCCAGATTTGCAAGAGCACTTTCATCACTTTATTCAAGTGGTATACCGATGGTTGAGTGTCTTGAAAGATCATCAGCAATTCTTAACAACCTTTATGTAACAGAAAAGTTCAAGCAGGTAGTAGATGAGGTAAAGCAGGGCGAAACGCTTTCGTCTGCTATTATAAGAACGGAGATATTTGAATCCATGTTCTGTTCTATCATATACGTCGGTGAAGAAGCCGGAGCACTCGATGATATACTTGCAAAGTCAGCTGCATACTATGAAGAAGAGTCTGACTCAGCAGTTCAGAGACTTGTAGGTCTTATTGAACCAATCATGATCATCTTCCTTGGCTGCACGATAGGACTTATTCTCGCAGGTATCTATCCTGCTATTTACGATTCACTCAGCGGACTCGAAAATTCATAAAAAAGCCGCTGTATGTTAAACAAAACAGAGAGGTGGAAATTTAATGCTATCATTTGATATTACTGATAGAAATATTCGAATAATCAAGGGCACAGAAAATAAAAATAAAATAAGAATTACATCTGCAGCTACGCTTAATATTGAAGAGGATATTATCGTAAACGGATATGTAAAGGATATACCGCGACTTGCTACAATTATAAATCAGAGACTCAAACAAAACAGAATGTCTGATAAAGAAGCAATTGTAAGTATTTCTTCAAACATGACGATCTTTAAGGAGCTCAGCGTTTCAAGAGCTGCCAAGGATCAGGAATTCACAAAGCTTGTAAAGGCAGAAATGCAGCAGACAGTCGGAATTGATGATACATACAGCATATCATATACTATAGTGGAAAACTCATCCGGCGCAGCAAAAGGAAATGACAAGATGCCGGGAGGCGGAGATGAAGATAAGGTAACAGTTCTTGCTACTGCCTGTCCTCTTGAAGTTATTGATTCTTACAGAAGAGTATTCCAGATGCTTTCTATTTCTCTCAAGTCTGTAATGATCGGATGTAACTGTATTACCAAGGTTCTTCTTTCTGATGAAAAGAACAGATCAAAGATGCCTCTTCTTGCAGTTCAGATCGATAATAACTTTATAAGTGTAAATATATACGCCAATAATCAGCTCGCATTCTCAAGATTTGCATCTATCGATCCTGCTGACTATAATAACTCAGCTGATTATGTATATGAAGCCGTAAATGAAAACATATTCCGTATGCTCCAGTTCCATAAGAGCAGAAATATGAATGATCCGATCAGAAACGTAATTCTCTACGGCGACACCAAGGATTACATCAGAATAGCTAAAGATCTTGAACAGATGGATATCAACACGAGTGTTATCAGTATACCGAAAAATATTTCAGGTTACCAGAACCTCGAAATTTCCCTGTATGCAAATGCAATCGGTGCAATGTTCTCAAGAAACAAGGCTATAGAGAAAGTAAATCTTCTTGACTTTGGTTCAGGCAACGGTGTCAGTGTTATTTCAAACAAGGTAAAATCCGATGATACCTTCAACGTAATTTTTGCAGCTACTTTCATATTAACAATTGCTGTTATGGGTTCTATCACATTTTTTATGTGGAAAGCAGACAAAAAGATCGTAAATAACATAAAAATGATGGAGGACTTCAATAACAGCCCGGCTACTATAGAAAGTCTTGCGATAAGAGATAAGAGACTGCAGCTGCAGGATCAGGTAAAACAATATCAGAAAACCGCAATGCTTGCTTCTGATGCACTTAAAACTCAGCCGTACATAGAGAGTGAAGTTTACAAGAAAATAGAGGATACAATAAAAGAAACAATCACTCAGGTTAATGTTCCCGGTATGGTACTGGACGGTGATAATCCGACGTTTGATTTCAATTTATTCGCCTATGAAGATGGAATAATCAAAATTACTTATGCTACACTCGCAGGAACCAAGCCTGCTCCTGACTTCCCTGCAGCACTTGTTGAAAACCTTCAGAAAACAGATTATTTTGAAAGTGTAGAGAATGCAGGCTACGTTGTGTCACCAAAAGGCAGTTTGAAAAACAGTCAGCCTGCAGAAGTTGAACAGGGACTGAGAACACTTAATGCAGATATTATATTACAAGTAAAGAGTCCTGCTAATGCTGCCAATCTTGAGAGCTACGGAAGTCTCAAAGAAGAAGGTGCAGAAGCTGACGGTCAGACTGCACAAGGGGAGGAATAAAGAGTTATGAAACAGCTTAGCTACAGAGAAAAAATTATTTTACTCGTATTTGTTACGTTGATGGTAATTATCGTATTTGTTGCATGGCCGATAAAAGGAATAAAAGCAAATACTAAAAACCACAAACAGCAGCAAAAGGATATCAAGGTTGTATATGATGAAAATAACAGACTGATCGATCAGATACCAGATATTGAAAAAAATATAATGACGGTTTATGATTCTTCCAAAGGTTATTCAGAAAAATTTACTGTACATAGAAAAAACTTTGAAATTGACAAATATATTCAGGAAGTTCTGAACCAGCCTGAACTTAACAATGGAACAAAGAACAATATAGAAGTATATGGTCAGTTTATTGAAGATGAAGCCGTTGCCGGTGAACTTGGATTCTATTATTACACACCTAATGTAGTAACATATCCAATCCTTCAGGCTGCTGACACAAACGGTGATATGCTTGTAAAAACTGACAAGGCACTTGCAACCAAGCTTGCCAATGCACTTGCAATGTGTCTGCTTGAACCTCAGCAGATCGAAAAGCATACAGCGACTGTAACGATGCGTTTTACTAAGGAATCACTTATGACTTTCCAGGATAAAATCAAGGAACTTGATACAGGTATAAGAATTTCATCAGTTGCAATTGATGACTACAGTTTCGGAAAGAATAATCCGGATCCAAATGAGGTCGGATATTCACAGGGAACAATAAAGTTTAATTTCTATACAATGCAGCAGATTCAGAAACCAGTGTTCAGTGACGCAAAATAATAGTTATTTTAAAGTATTATCAGGGAGATTGTGTTATATTGCGGTCTCCCTTGTAATGTAATAGTAACAGGTCTGAGTTAATTATGAAAGAAAGGTGGAGTAAATATGGATAAAACTGATTCTCAGAAAAAACCGGTGCTGAAAGGTGCTGTACTTTTTACTGTGCTTACTGTTATGTTTGTAATGATAATAATAGTATTGACAACCATAACACTTGCAGGAACAGCCAGTAAAAGAGCATATTCAAGCTGGTATGACAATCAGACAAACTACACAGCTCAGTCATTCGTAGATGGTGTTGTCAGTTCTTTCAGAACTGATCAGTCGATAAACAATAATCTCGGTGCAAAGATAGTTGCTTCTCTTACTACTAAAGGTCAGGTAATATCAGTTGATGTCAGTGCTGACGGATCAACAAACATACCGGGATACGGCAATATAAAGAGTCTTACTTTTACTTATGTAGGGGATAATACCAAAGACTACTATATGGGCGGAGTATCTGCATCAAGTCTGGCAAATCAGAAGATTATAAAGGTAAGTGCAGAAGTTGAGATGGGTGGAGAAACTTCCACATATTCAAAGTATGTTGTAGGAGAGGTAAAAGGATCCACAACTGACGGAAACGGGGGCGGATATAACGCACTCGGTTCTAACCCCGGTGGTGAAGGCAGCAGCACAAGCCCGAAAATTATGGGATCTACATATGTAGGTATTGATCCTAAATATGATCTCCCGGGTGCAGCAAAATTAGGCCCGTCAGTACTGGGAAATAATGCGCTGATTATGCAGGAAGCATTTTATAACTCTCCGTTAAGAGTTAATTCATCAACCAGGTTTGTATTTGGCCGTAATGATCCGGCTACAAATAATTATAGTGGTTTAGTTGTATTAGGTGACTTTAAAATTGAAAATAACGCAAACTTTGAATCACAGTATAAGATACCAAATATCAACCTTACAACCAAGGATCAGCAGGAAGCAGAAAATATCAGTAATCTTCCTTATATATATACATCTGGCAAATTAACATTCCAGACAAATCCGGCAGTACAAGGTCCGTTTAACTTCTACTGTGATACAATCCAGTCTACAAATACTCTGGACTTAAAAGAATCTAATCTGTTCTGCAAGGGAACAGGTCTAAGCGTATTAGGAGCGCAGACAAAGCTTCTGGACTGGGCAGGATCAGTTGTAACAACAGACAGTGCAGATATAAATGATCTTCGTACAGGAAATATCTATTGTATGGGAAATCTGAGGATAGGAAATAATACGGAGATCAATGGTGATCTGTATGTAAAGGGAAATCTGGATATTACTTCACTCAACAATCCTGGCGATCTGAAAGTCAGCGGAGGAGTATACGTAGGTCAGACAATCTCCGTAGGCGGAGGAAAAAATAAGAATGATATTATACAGGCTGGTATGGATGGTGCAACAGAAAAAATTTATGACCATATATCAGGGCTGACAGGATATACAGCTTACAATTCAACAGTTTCTATGGATGCTGCAGTCAACGAAGCCTTTACGGATAAGAAGACAATGGCCGCACCTGATGGTACTACAGTAAATGACTGCAATGTCATACAGACAATAGACAATCTCAGAAGCAGATTTTATGATGATATAGGCGGAGTTAAAAAGTATAAGGATGTTGTTAATACATCAGGTTATACAGGAACAGTTAAGTATGATTTATCAACAATTGAAAACAACAAAGTGTTTACTTCTTCCTGCATATGGACAGGGGAACTTGACAATAAGACTGTTTATATAAACCCGGGACCAAGTGAGCTGTGGATAAATCTTGAAAACTTCTCAACTAAAAACTACTGTGATATTATTGTTGATGATTCACAGGGCGGAAGTGTCAAGTTCTTTATAACAAGCGGAAACTTTAACTTTATTAAGGGCAAAATTGTAACAGCGGAGTATTTTGCTGCTGTTCATGTCGGCGCTACTCTTAACCTTGAAAAATATCCTGGTGCAGGCAGCCCGCTTGGCGTGCCACATATTTACTTATATGCTGCTGAGAGTAATAATTGTAATATAAACTTTGCTCAAAGCGGACCGGTTTTGTTTACAGGAGATATTATTGCTCCTGGTGCAAAATTAAAGTGGGATAACTCAGATATAAAATGTACAGTAAACTACAAATCCTACACTTACATTGATGCAAACAAAGACGGAACTATCGATAGCAATGATCAGATAAATCCGATAAATGTTACTAACTATCAGAATGTAAACTGTATTGGTTCAATAGAGGTTGGAGATATGGTAAATGTAACAAATGATTTCGGATACATAAACGTTGATGATCCTCCGTTTGCTACACCTGATCTTGCTGCTGGATCCACATATAGCTGGACTTCTCTTGACGGATATTCAACATATTGATGGGAGTGAGTAAATATGAAAAAAAGTCCTCAGAAATCATTTAAAGGTATGACTCTGGTGGAAGTAGTAGTTGCTATGGGTGTAGTAGTAGTAGTAGCTGCAATGCTGATATGTGCTGTTGAATCAGCTATAATAAATATGAGAACAGCAAATAAGGTATCAGACAAAACAGCAAATCAGGCTGCTTATGCTGCAAACCGTACAGACGGAGTCACCGACGGAACAATGAATATTCAACTTGAGTATAACGCTACAACCGGCAGAGTAAATGCTGAAAAGTATCATGTAACTGAACCTCCTGTATCGGGACCTCCGCTGTATAACGGTGCAGATGTAGGGGATCACAAATATTTCGAATATATTACGGTTACAACCGCTGCTACGACTTAAGACTGGAGGAATATAAGATGAAAAAAAAGAAAGCATCGCTTAAAGGATTCACTCTTATAGAACTGATAGTAGTTGTTGCTATATTCGGTATTATAATGGGAATCGCACTCGGTCTTATGGAACCGGCTGACAGGATATACAAGGCCTCGTCTGAAGCTGCAGATGTTCAGCAGATCGGTGATTATATGAGAAGATTTGTTCAGGATAATATTCAGTATTCAGACCGACTTACAGTATATACTAATATGACACTGGCTGAGAACAGCAGTCCGGGTTCAGTATTAAGTCAGGTTCAGAAGTTTAAGCAAAAATATTCTTTCCCTCCTGATGCTACAAAAGAACGTATAGACTTATACACTGGTTTTAAAGATAAAAATGAGGTCTATGTCCTGCAGATAAACAATCCTTCGCCCACGGTATTAGCCGCGCCGGTAGCAAAAAATGCAGTATTGGGTACTGTTACTCTAAGAAAATTTATTGTAACAGGAGGTGCGACTAAAGAAGATCTGAGCTTCAAAAAAGTATGGGGAGCAAATACTGACTACTATGATGATTATGCTTTCAATATTAATCTCCAGACACTTGCAGAAGTAACTGATCTGTCCGGCGTAGCATCCAATCAATATGTAAACCTTAATGAGTCACTGGTAAGCGGAGTTGTTTCGCCATCAAACTTTGTTATGAAGATCGATCTTTATAAGAAGGTCAGAATAAAAGGTGATCTGAATAATGCTAATCTGGTGGACGGAAATACTAATAAAACTATAGCTTTCAAACTAAAAAATCTTGTAAATGAAACAGGAGCTATAAGTACAGAAAGAATCGACTTCAAGGATCCTTTAACACCTTCGGAGGATGTAAGACGTTTCTGCTGGTATGACAATACAATGCCGAACGCTGAAACACTAAATCCGGGTGAAGTTGGATCATTAGAGAGTTCTTCTTCAAATGACATTTATATTATCTTTACTAAAGCACCCCAAATAGAAAAAATTATAGCAGCGCCGGTTACTTCAACTACGTAAGTCAAGCACAAAAACAAGGCAGTCCATGCACTGCATAGACTGCCTTGTTTATTAATTTGTTTTCTAGAATTGACTGTATGAGAACAGAGACAAGTACCAGTCAGATATCTGGTTTCCCCAAAGAGTTCCGATAACAAGACCGGCTGCAAGATACGGACCAAAGGCAAACTTTGAATCTTTGCCCCGTGCCTTATTTATCAGACCTATAACGGCTGCGATAAAAATTCCTGCAAATGCTGATACTATGATACATTTTGTACCGATCACCAATCCGGAACACAACATAAGAAATGTGTCTCCGAGTTCTATTCCTCTGTAGCGTTCACCAGTTTTCTTTTTAATATATACTGCTGATATTTCACCGATAATAAAGAATGGAATGCTTATACATAAAGCACCGATTATTCTTTGTGACAGTGTGATACCGAAATCCATGAAGTATGACAGGATCTGGCTTGCTGCTGCAATAATAAGAATAAGTACAAGCTGACTAACATGTATCTCCATTGTGTCATAATCAATAAAGGCGATGACAACAAGTACAGAAAAGAATAATGCAGTTAATACTGCCTGGGCAGGATAGAACTGAACATCAATAAAAGTAAGTACAAGCAGGTATAAAATCCAGTTAAGACTTTCAACCAGAGGATAACGTCCGGATATCGGTTCACCGCATTTTCTGCATTTTCCTTTCAGAAAAAGCCAGCTGAATACCGGAACCATGTCGTAAAAATGGATTCTGCTGCCGCAGGTTGTACAATGGGACGCTCGTTTGACCAGTGATTCCCCACGCGGCAATCTGTAAATACAAACATTCAGAAAACTACCGATACAAAGCCCGAAAAATGAAATGATAAGATAAGCAATTACATAGGCTCTGATATCAAGAAATTGAAAATATATCATCGAAAACCTCCCTGTTTTGTTTAATGTATCATTATTTTAGCATAAAAAAAGTTATTATTCAAGATTAATTAATGATTTGGAGGCTGTTTATGAGAAATATTCCTATAGGTCAGTATCTCGAGGAACAAAACCTGATAACCCACGAACAACTCGAGAAAGTCCTTTTTGCCCAGAGAGAGTCTCAGGGACAGAAAAGATTCGGAGATGTAATAGTAGAACTTGGATTTATGTCTGAGATAAAGTTTGCGCAGGCCCTTGCAGGCAAACTGAAAGTACCATATGTAGATCTTCAGTCGTTCAATATTGATGACGAGGCTGTAAGCAAGATCCCTGAAGCACTTGCAAAAAAACATACAGTAATCGCTATTGATATAGTTGGTAAGCGTCTCACAGTTGCTACAGATGATCCTATCAACTTCAACATTCTTGAGGATGTCAAGGTTATAACCGGTATGGATACTATACCTGTACTTGCAACACGTTCAGCTATCAATAAAGCTATCGGTGAAAAGTACACCATGGCTAATATAGACAGCGTTAATGAAAGCATAAGTCAGTTTGGCGGCGGCGAAGATAATGATGAAGCATCAAAGGAACGTGTTGAAAGCGCACCTATAGTTAAACTTGCTACAACAATTGTTGAAAATGCTTACAGAGCTGAGGCAACAGATATTCATATTGAACCTTTTAAAACCTATACAAAGATAAGAATTCGTGTAAACGGAGACCTTCTTGAACTTATGAGTATATCTAACGCTGTACATAATGCACTTTCCACACGTATAAAACTTATAAGCGGAATGAACATCGCTGAAAAACGTATCCCTCAGGACGGACGTTTTTCACAGGTAGTTGACGGAACAACTCTTGATGTCCGTGTTTCATCTCTTCCTATGGTAAACGGTGAAAAGATAGTTATCCGTATTCTTTCAACGGGTCAGATCGCTTTGAGAAAGATCACTGATCTTGGTATGAATGATTATAACTATAAAATGTTTGAGTCTATGATCAAATGTCCTCACGGGGTTATCCTTGTAACAGGACCTACAGGTAGTGGTAAATCTACTACACTTTATGCTGCTCTTGGCGAACTTGCAAAACCAAACGTAAATGTTGTTACGGTTGAAGACCCGGTTGAAAAAAATATTGATGGTGTAAACCAGTGCCAGGTTAATGTAAAGGCAGGAATGACATTCTCTGCAGCCCTGAGATCTATTCTCCGTCAGGACCCTGATATAGTAATGATCGGTGAGATGCGTGACTCAGAAACAGCTGATATAGCTATCAGAGCCGCTATCACAGGACATCTGGTTCTTTCAACACTGCATACCAATGATGCTGCATCTACAATTATCCGTCTTATAGATATGGGTGTTGCACCATACATGGTATCTACATCACTTATCGGTGTTGTAGCACAGAGACTTGTAAAGGTTCTGTGTCAGAGGTGCCGTAAACCAAGAATGTCAAATGACGAAGAAAATCAGCTTATGCATATTCCTGCGTCAGTTCAGATATATGATGCAGGCGGATGTCCTGAGTGCAACGGAACAGGCTACAAGGGCAGAACAGCTATCCATGAGATAATTCACTGTACATCAGGTATTTCGACACTTATTGCTGAAAGTGCCGGAAAAGAACAGCTTGAAAACGCAGCTAAGAAAAACGGCACAAAACTGCTCAGAGACAACGTATCAGAACTTGTCCAGAATGGTGTTACCAGTATCGATGAGTTGGTAAGAGTAACATATTCAGTTTAATGATCTTTGCTGTAACAGGTAAGAGAAAAGTATTAAATATGATTACGGAGGGTAAAATTAATGACGCCTATAGATATTGATAAGATTTTGGATGAAGCTCGTGTACTTGGTTGTTCAGACCTTCACTTTACAAGCAGGATAGCACCGGTAGTAAGACTTAACGGTGCACTGAGAAAGCTAAGTTCATATGACATAATGGATGAAGAAACCATTATGGATGTAGCAGAAAAGATGATCCCTGATGAAATGAAAAAGAGATTGTTTGCTCATCTCGACTGTGACTTTTCATTTACAACCAAAAGAGGATACAGACACAGAGTCAATGTATTCAGACAGAGAGAAAACACAGCTATTGCTATCCGTCTGTTGAGAAATGATATTCCAACACTTGAGGATCTTCTTCTTCCTCCGATTCTTGCAGACTTTGCAATGAGACCAAGAGGACTTGTACTTGTTACAGGACCTACAGGAAGCGGTAAGTCAACAACACTTGCAGCAATGCTTGACTACGCAAATCTGAACAGAAGCTCACATATCATAACCATTGAAGATCCTATAGAGTATGTTCATGAACATAAACGCTGTATGGTAAATCAGCGTGAGGTTGGCCCTGATGTTCCGGATTTTGCAGCTGCCCTCAGATCTGCACTTCGTGAAGACCCGGATATTATTCTCGTTGGAGAAATGCGTGACCTCGAAACTGTTACAGCAGCGGTAACAGCAGCTGAAACAGGACATCTTGTTCTTTCAACACTTCATACAACAAGTGCGTCAGATACAATTAACCGTATCATAGACGTATATCCTGAACATCAGCAGGTACAGATCAGAACACAGCTTGCAAATGTACTGGTCGGCATCATGGCTCAGACACTTATTCCTAAGGCTGACGGAAAGGGTCGTATTGCAGCTATGGAGATACTTAATGTTACTGATGCTTGTTCAGCTATGATAAGAGACAATAAGGTTCATCTTATTCAGTCAGCTATTCAGACCGGTAAGCAGTTCGGAATGATGTGCCTTGACCAGGAACTTGCACGTATGGTTAAGCGCGGTGTGATCCATGAAGCTGATGCTCTTGATAAATGTCAGGATAAGCTTGAGTTCTACAGATATCTCAATTCAAATGATTAATTACATAATTAAATAACCGGAAAATCTGTATAATTGAGTCAGGTGCAATCTTTAGTACTTGACTCAATTATTGTTTATAAAGATAAAAAAGTATGGGGAGAATAATATGCGCATTATTATTAAGCATATAATTACTTTTGTAATAACTTTACTGGCTGTATCAGTGTGCGGAGGTGTGATGACTCCATATGATCAGATGCCTGGTGAATATTACAGGCATTGTTATGACAGTGGTAATGAGGAGACATATGAGGATGTTCAGACTGAAGAATATCCTGAATCATTTGATTTACGAAGTTTCGGCATTGTATCTGATGTAAGAAATCAGGGAGAGACCTCAACATGCTGGGCAATAAGTGCTATGGAATCACTGGAGACCCAGATCAATAAAGCATCACAAAACAGAAATGTACTATTGTCTCCGTGGCATCTTGCTTATTTTACATATACAGAAGAACAATTATCTGATCCTTCAGAAGGAAGTCAGTTCAATTGTGGTGGATTTAGTTCAAATACGATCTCAACACTGAGCAAATGGCAGGGCCCGGTTTATGAAAGTACAGTCCCATTTGGCAGTGAAAAGATCGTTGATGAACAATTAAGGCATAACCATGACTATTGCGTTCAGAATGCATATAACGTACATCAGTATGTGCGTAATAATATTTATTACAGTCAGGAAGAGATAAAAAAGCTTGTGTATGATAAAAACGCAGTCAGTGTATACTATTATGCAAATAATGAATATTATAACGAGGACACAGCAGCACACTATTGTCCTGAAAAGACGGTTCCCACACATGCGGTTCTTATAGTCGGATGGGATGATAACTATAGTATGGATAAATTCATTACAAAGCCGTCACAAAAAGGGGCATGGCTTATCAAGGACAGTTATGGAACCGAAAAAGGTAAGGACGGATACATATGGATATCGTATGATGACGCTTCTCTATGTGAAGCAGCATGCTATTTTGCGGAGAATAAAGACATATATGACAACAACTATTATTATGATGACTACGGCTGGATCGCATCAATAAGTACAGATGCTATGCAGTCCTCACTTACAGGCTATATGTCAAATATTTTTACAGCAAACTCGCAGGAGAATATTTCGGCTGTTTCTTTTTATACATCTGAACCAGGCACTGCATATGATATAAAGATATATAAAAATATTACTGATGAGAATAATCCGGTAAGCGGAAAACCAGCTGGTTATTATTCAGGAACACAGGAGTATATGGGATACCATACTGTAGATCTGGAAAATAAAATACCGGTCGAAGCAGGAGAAAAATTCTCCGTAGTAGTTAAAATAGTAAACAGGACCTCACCATATACAGTACCTGTTGAGGCTGGTGTTATGTACACAAGAAGTGGAAACTATTATATTGAAAACAGGTTAAGCAATCAGCCTGAACTACAGAGTAAAAGAAGTTTTATAAGCAATAACGGAAGCTTGTGGAGAAAAATTTCAGGGGAGAGTTACAGGTATTTCAAAAGCAGATATACTTACTTCGGGATGAACGATGATACAGATGAAATACAGGAGATGGAGCTTGGAGCGGTATGCATAAAAGCATTTACTGAAAATCAGCAGGGGTAAATAATACTGGTAATATTTATAATTGTTTTTAGGGATTTTAATTATATATATTTAATACAGATAAAAAAACACATTTATTTATTTAAAACAATGCCAGTTTAACAATCTTATTTTAGCTTTGTTCGCATTTATTGACATGAAAAATTTCGGGTGATATAATAAAGAAAAAGGTAGCTGCAGCATTTTCAGGCGTCCGGAAGTATTGAATATATAGATAATTAGAAAGGGGTTTTATTATGAAAAGGGCAAAGGGTTTTACATTGATTGAATTAGTTGTAGTAATAGCTATTATAGGGGTACTGGCAGCGATATTGGTTCCTGCAATGATGGGATGGGTGATCAAGTCCAAGATTACGGCATACAATAACAATTCAAGCGAAGTGTGCAATAAGCTACAGATGACTATAGGGGATCTTGAATCAGAAGGCTATAAAATAGATGATATGTGTATCGTCTATGACGGAGCCACTGTAAAGTGCGTTGATGCAACTGATCTGACTACTGTACTGACAGTTGATCCAAACATTGAAAACAGATTTCAGAATATAAATAATGATATAGCCGGGATCTCAGGCAGCTGCTGGTCAGCAGTAATCAGAAGCAGCATAATAAGAGCATCTGTTTTTTCTGATGATTCAATGACTCATGTAGGAGGATATCCTGTTCAATGTCCGTCAGAAAAAGGTTATGTTCTGGATAAGGGACAGATTCAGACATACATCAACTGCGCTCTTGGAAATGATGAGTGGAGTGATAGAAAAGATAGCTAAAGGATTATATAACTAAATGAAATACATGGGATGCATAAGTAAATATGCATCCTTATTTTTTTATAAAAAACTATTTAAAAATCCACTTTATGTGCAAATTGTAGTAACTGTTACAAACTTAAACGTTTAAGTTTTAGTCGTTTTAAATAATCATACAATCTTAGTTTTAGATGCTAAAATTCCGTTGACAAACCAAAATGGGGGTGATATAATATGACCATAGAGTACAGGAGACAACGACATCTAGACGTCGGATGTGGTTGTATTCATCCGGATACTACATAATTACGTTATTAATATTTATAATTAAATTTTAGGAGGAATATATTATGAAAAAGTTTAAAGGTTTTACACTTATCGAATTGATCGTTGTTATCGCTATCATCGGTGTTCTGGCAGCTATCCTTGTACCAGCTATGATGGGCTGGGTAAGAAAAGCTTCTATCAATGCAGCTAACTCAAATGCTAAGCAGGTATTCTCAAGTGCTCAGATCGCTGCTCAGGATGCAGAGACAAAGGGCCAGGTAGTAAATAATACTTTCACTAACGGTGTAACACCAGGTGCAGGAGCTACTTATGATTTCGTAGCTGAAGTAACTAAGAACGTTCCATCAGGAGCAAAGGGCCGTTGGGCAGTTAAGGTAGATAACAATACAGTTGTAGCTGCTATCTATGCTGAAAAGAAAGCTTACCTTGGCGCATATCCAAACCCAACACCTGTACAGGATTCACCAGTTGCTTATGCTGCTGATGATACTGATCTTACAAAAGCATCAACAGGTGCATGGAGCTAAGATTATAAATACTGATTATATATAATTAATTAGTTATCTAAAACTACAACAAGGTTATGACACTTTGTTGTAGTTTTTTTATTGGAGAATAATAAATGAACATATTGGAATCAAAAAATAAGCTAAGCGCAGCATTAAAGGCATTTATTATTGGTACGCTTCTTATGGTTATAGTGCTCATTCCAAATATAATTAAAAATGGCGGATATTTTATATATGGCGGTGATTATCTTTATCAGCAGGTACCATTTAACATTCATGCGGTTGAAACAGTACGAAGTCATACTATAGGATGGGACTGGCTGACTGATCTGGGCAGCAGCTTTATAGGTTCGTACAGCTTTTATCTTCTCGGAAGTCCTTTCTTCTGGCTGATGTCGCTGTTTCCGTCCGGATTCTGTGCTGCGCTGATGCCGTTTATAATTGCAGTCAAGACCGGTACAGCATCTATGACATCATACATATATATAAGAAGATATACAAAGACGGATACAGCTGCACATATGGGTGCGCTTTTGTATGCTTTTTCCGGCTTCCAGCTTTTTAATATAGTATTTAACCATTTTCATGATGTTACAGCATTATTCCCTTTGCTTATTTTATCCTTTGATATGCTTGTCAAGGAAAATAAAAAAGGATTTTTTGCAGTAATGACTGCAATAATGGCAATTACTAATTACTTCTTCTTTTACGGTATCGTAGTTTTCATTATTTTATACTATATAATAAGATGTGTCTCAAAAAGTTTTGAATTCAGTTTTAAAAATTTTTTAAATATTGCATTTGAAGCTATTACTGGAGTAATGATCTCAGCTGTTTTGCTTGTTCCTTCAGTTCTCGAGGTTATTTCAAATCCGAGGGTATCAGGAATAATAAATGGAACAGATGCTGTGAATTACTCAGACAACAGTATAATCCCCAAGATCATACAAAGTATGTTTATTATTCCGGATACTCCGTCACGTGCGCAGTTATTTCAGTCTGAATTAAACAGCAATAACTGGGCATCCGTATCATTGTTTATTCCGTTTTTTGCAATTATCGGTGTGGCTTCCTATATATGCAAAAATAAAAAAAGCTGGATAACAAGACTGTTGGAGATCTGCTTTATAGCCGCCTGTATACCACTGTTTAACAGTATGTTTTATATGTTTAACGCGGTCTATTATGCAAGATGGTTCTATATGCCGATTCTTTTTATGTCTATTGCAACCGTTATCTGTATTGAAGATCAGACAGACCTGATGCCGGGGATAAAGATACAGGCAGCCGGGCTTGTAGTTCTTGCATTAACAGGACTTCTGCCACGGTCATTGAAAAGCGGAGATTCCTGGGTAGGAAATGAGTTTGCGGAAAGTGGTGATACTTCTGAAACGATAAAAGCAGCTGCTATGTCCGGCGTACCCGAAACATTCTATAGAAATGTTGGTCTGGGAGTATTATGTGTTCTGATATTATACTATATTATAAAAAAGCATAACAAAGATCTGTTAAAAAAATTATTTATCTGCGTTATGGCTTCAATTATGGTTGTTTCAGTAATCTATCTGGAAATTGCGTCACAAAGATTAACAGTTGATAACTACAAACAAAATGTAATAGAGTATACTCCTGAGCTTGACGATGATGGGACGTTTTTCAGAATAAATAATCTTAATTATACAGCAAAGAACTATAATTTAGTCTGGGATCTGAACAGTATTCAGATGTTCCACAGTATAGTACCTGGTTCAGTAAGTGATTTCTACAAAGAGACAACCGGTAAACACAGAATGATGGAAAGCAATTATGACGAGACACAGTATCCGCTGTTCGGACTTCTGTCTGTCAAATATGTTTTCAACGGCAGTACAGGTGATGATCTTAATGTAGAATTTTACCCTTCAGAACTGGTGGATGGTTATGAGCTTTATGATAAGCAGAACTGTATGTATATATATGAGAATAAACATTTTGTACCTATGGGTTTTATGTTTAATTATTCAATAAGCCAGTCAAGGCTGGATGAATACCTTGACAGCCATGAGTTTAAGGATAGTGCACAGAAGTATACATACAAGCAGTTAATTATGATGCGAGCACTCGTTCTCAGTGATGATGATGCCTACAGGTACAGTACAGTATTGCCGGAGATCCCTGATGAAATGCTTGATGATCTCGATGAGCAGTCGTTTTATAAGGATTGTGATGAACGCGCTGAAACGTCATGTTCAGAATTTACATATGATGAAAATGGTTTCAAAGCCAGTATCCAGTCAGATCAGGACCAGCTGGTGTTTTTCAGTGTTCCTTATCATAAAGGCTGGAGCGCATCAGTAAACGGTGAAAAAGCCTCTGTTATTACAGCTGATTACGGACTTACAGCAGTTAAGGTAAGCAAAGGCGATAATATAGTTGAGTTTACATTTGAAACACCGGGTCTTTCTGCAGGAATATATATTACAATAGCAGGATGTTTAATTTTTCTGATATATCTTGTTATCAATGTTATCAACAGAAAGTATAAAGTCCAGTTTGGTGTGATAGATGATAAGAAACTAAAAAAAGCTGCAGATTTCTTTATGTCTGACTCATACAGCAGGCTGCTGTATATCATACTATTTGCAATATCCGTTGCTGTGCCGGTAGTGATTATTTTCTGCCATGAAAACTGGAGAGATGAAGGTCAGTCCTGGCTTATGGCAAAAGATCTGAGTATTGCGGGCCTCCTTAATGATGCAAAGTATGAAGGACACCCTGTTTTGTGGCATCTGATACTTATGCCATTTGCAAAGGCGGGTCTTCCTTTCACAACTATGAACTTTATAAGTGCTGCAATATGTGCCGTGGGATCTTATTTTCTGATATTTAAGGTGCGCCTGAATAATCTTTTCAAAACTCTTATGGTACTGACTCCATTTGCTCTGTACTGGTTCCCTGTTGTATCAAGAAGCTACAGCTTGTGCTTTATGTTTATATGTATACTGATGTATCTGTATCCGATAAGAAAAAAACATCTTATTTTGTATGGTATTATTATTGCACTGACGTTCAATACGCATATCCTGATGGCAGGTTTGTGCGGCGGACTTGTAATACTTGAACTTATTGATATTATAAAGGGAATAAGGATGACGAAAAAAGCAGACTTTAAAGAGCTTATCTGCATGTCTATTGCGGCACTCGGTGCATTGTTTGTATTTGTGCTGCTGATGAACAGTATGTCTGCAAATGGTCAGGTAAAGGCCAAGACAGATCTGACTGAAATAATTGACAATGTGTTAAGTCTGAATTTATTGAATCTTTGCGTAAACTTTTTAAATACGTATAAAGCCGCGTCAATTGTAATAATTAGTGCCTGTCTGGCTTTTGTAGTAATACTTGTATTGCTTATCGAGCATCCGAGAGCATTTATTGTGTATATCTCAGGGATAGGATTTATTGTGGCTGTATCGCTTTTTGTATATGGGGCAAGTCAACAGAAAGCAGCGCTGATCTTTCCTGCAGCAGCACTTACCTCTGTAATACTCCAGACAGAAAAGCCAAAGAAAAAACGGAATATGAAATCAGGAAGCACTGCAGTACCTACAGATAAAATTTTCAACACAATTAATTGCCTGTTATTAATAATAAACATTATTGGTGTCGGCGGCAGTAAGTTGTATTATGATATTCAATATACATTTTCATATGCTGAGTCTGTGGCACAATATTTAAGTGAGAATATATCTGAGGAAAGTACATTAATCTGTGTTCCGGATGAAATGACGGCTGCAGTTAAGAGCTATGCTCCATCGTATAAATTCTGGAGTATATTTGAAAACAAAGAAATATCATTTACAACATGGACAAATGAAAGAAAGAAAAATTTTGATATGTTTGAGGATCAGCTTGAGTCTATAGAAGGAGAAACCGATGCCGAAACGATGGACATGAAGCTTGATCTTATATGCAGTCTGATTCCGGAGAACATAAGACAAAATGACTTCTATATCATATTGGAAAGTCAGTATATCGACTCAGATATATCACGTTATACCGGGGAAATGAATTATGAATTAATTTACGATTATAGAGAACATGACAGTACGAAGAAAAGTTTTTGTGATGAAAGATTCTACATATTCAGGGTGAGATAAAATAAGTCATTATGAGAAGGGACAAAAATATGAAGAATACAAAAAAAATAATCATACCGCTGCTGGCTGTAGCCGGAGTAATGGCAGCCAGAATTTCAGTAAGTGCTGATACAACGTTTTGTAATAATGATACAGTAAGTCATTTGAAAAAATGCCTTCTGCTGAATGAATACAACAGATATGTTCAGGAAAATAATTATAACTACTGGAATTATGATATTAATAAAAATAATAAGGTAGATGTTTTTGATGTTTGCCGTATGAAGGCGGCAATGCTTGATCAGAGCAATCAGACAACAACAACACCTGAGTCAACGACAACGGTAACGACAACAACAACACCTGAGCCGA